>CBDFKU010000020.1:0-545329 GCA_965248975.1 Dehalococcoidia bacterium | reverse complement strand
GTGTTCAGGTTATCCAGAACAACTCGCACCACCGGGGCCTCCGGGTAGGCCTCATCCACCAACCAACGCATCTGACGGGCGAAGTCCTGCTGGGTCCGCCGCTGGGTGATGGCCACGTGTCTCCAGCCCTGCAGCGGCTCGCAGGTCAGGAACAGGTTCCGGGTGCCCTCCCTTCGGTACAAAGTAGTCCTGTCGCCGCGGCTGTCCCGGCTTCGCTGGGAGGGGCGGCCGTGGCTCGCTCAACAGCTGAGTCGAGGTCTCGTCAAAGCAGACCACCGGCCGCCGGGGGTCATAGGGCTCGGCATACAGGTCCAGCACATCCTCCATGGCTGCCACAAAGTCGGCGCTCACCTTAGGAATACACCATTCCTTCTTCTGCCACGGCTTAAGAACGTTTTTTTGAGCCGCTTGCGGATGCCTTCATGGGACATGGAGGGCACCAACCCTAGCTCTACCACTTTCCCGGCCAACAGCCGCAGGGTCCAGTGGTCGTGGCCCTCCGGCGCGGCGCTGCAGGCCAGGGCGATGAGGTGGGCCTCTCCCTTGTCGTCCAGCTTCCTCCGTGGCCTGGGCCTGGGCCTTTCCAGCAAAGCCCCCTTCATGCCCTCTTCAGCGAAACGCCGCTTGATGCGGAACACTGTGCCTACGGAGACGTCCAAGGCCTCAGACACCTTGGGAGCCTTCCAACCCTCATCGCTCTTTAGTAGAATCCTCGCCCGGGTCATCACACGAGCCCGGCTCTTCCCACTTCGAATCAATTGCTGGAGTTGTTTCCCGGTCTTCCTGGTCCAAGCGCACCCTATACTTTTTCCCGTCGTCCCATCACTGCCACCCCTTGGGTAGATTCTGTCTTCCCAAAGGGTAGCAACTTTGAGTGATTTCTTAAATAATTACCAACACCGAGTTGACTGAGTACTAGTACTCAGTCAACCTGTGATTTGAAGGATATAGCCGATGGAGTTTCGCCCTAGCATCTTGGGTGTTGAAGCGCCAATGGATAGAGGCTCGGGCGGCGTTTCGCTCCCCCTCCAGGGCCTGAATTTCTCGGCGGAGGGCAGCCTCATCGGGGACACGCCTCCTCAGGCAAGATCGGGCCAGGACGCTGAACTCGATCTCCGCCATGTTGAGCCAACTGCCGTGTTTGGGGGTGTGGTGGAACTCCAGCCGCTTTACGATACGCCGGGCCTCAGGGGCAGGAAAGGCCTCGTACAGGGAAGCCGGGCGATGAGTGTTCAGGTTATCCAGAACAACTCGCACCACCGGGGCCTCCGGGTAGGCCTCATCCACCAACCAACGCATCTGACGGGCGAAGTCCTGCTGGGTCCGCCGCTGGGTGATGGCCACGTGTCTCCAGCCCTGCAGCGGCTCGCAGGTCAGGAACAGGTTCCGGGTGCCCTCCCTTCGGTACAAAGTAGTCCTGTCGCCGCGGCTGTCCCGGCTTCGCTGGGAGGGGCGGCCGTGGCTCGCTCAACAGCTGAGTCGAGGTCTCGTCAAAGCAGACCACCGGCCGCCGGGGGTCATAGGGCTCGGCATACAGGTCCAGCACATCCTCCATGGCTGCCACAAAGTCGGCGCTCACCTTAGGAATACACCATTCCTTCTTCTGCCACGGCTTAAGAACGTTTTTTTGAGCCGCTTGCGGATGCCTTCATGGGACATGGAGGGCACCAACCCTAGCTCTACCACTTTCCCGGCCAACAGCCGCAGGGTCCAGTGGTCGTGGCCCTCCGGCGCGGCGCTGCAGGCCAGGGCGATGAGGTGGGCCTCTCCCTTGTCGTCCAGCTTCCTCCGTGGCCTGGGCCTGGGCCTTTCCAGCAAAGCCCCCTTCATGCCCTCTTCAGCGAAACGCCGCTTGATGCGGAACACTGTGCCTACGGAGACGTCCAAGGCCTCAGACACCTTGGGAGCCTTCCAACCCTCATCGCTCTTTAGTAGAATCCTCGCCCGGGTCATCACACGAGCCCGGCTCTTCCCACTTCGAATCAATTGCTGGAGTTGTTCCCGGTCTTCCTGGTCCAAGCGCACCCTATACTTTTCCCGTCGTCCCATCACTGCCACCCCTTGGGTAGATTCTGTCTTCCCAAAGGGTAGCAACTTTGAGTGATTTCTTAAATAATTACCAACACCGAGTTGACTGAGTACTAGTAAAGCGGGGGATCGGCAGGGTCAATCACGCCGTGAGCAGAAAATACCTTTCAGACCTATCTAAACGAATGCGCCTTCCGGTATAATCGACGTGACTTGGAGCAGCCTATGTTTCGGGCTTTTCTTGCTCAGGTTGTGAAGCAGGCCGGGTAACCGTTCGGAGGAGTTCTTCGGATTCAGCCACAGCCAAAGGTGGTGATGACACCTTGGCTCGTTTCTTAGGCTTGCCGTCTTTTGAATGGGGTGTGTCGCTAGGTGCCTAGAATACTAGCGTAGCAACCCTTGGGGGTATGTCTGCAACTCCTAGGGGGTTGTTGGAGGCATGTATGACGGCAAACGGAAACGGGCACGAATGGCGGATTCGCCCGATGTACTCCATCAGTAGGGCTGCTCACCTTTCTGGTTTGACCACCTATAATATCCGCCGTTGGTTATATGGGATCGACCAGCCGAGTCAACAGATGCAACCAGTCTTCCCAGATGCACATAGAGATCTTCCTTACATATCGTTTCTCCAATTAGTGGAATTGGTCATCGCCAAACACTTCCGTGGCAAACGGATTCGTTTGGAACGTATTCGGAGAGCGCACAGCTTTGCTAAAACTGCATTTACTACAGATTATCCTTTTGCTCACCTGAATCTAAAGACCTTTGGTGTGAATATCCTGGTTGAATTCCAAGAGAAAGAGCCTGGACCCAGTTTGCTCTCTCTTGATCCGGGTGGTCAATGGATGTTTCCAGGTGTTGTGGCGGAGGAAATCAGTAAGATCGAATTTCTAAACGAATTGGCAGCCCGATGGTATCCCTTGGGAATGACAGTTCCTCTAGTCATTGACCCTAGAATGGCGGCGGGACAACCGACCATTCCTGATAGAGGTATCACGGTTGCCACCGTTTTTAAGAGATGGGAAGCAAATGAGTCCATCAAGTCTATGGCAGATGATTTCGACATTCCAGAAGCAACGATCGAGAATCTTGTTCGTTATGCTCAGAAAGTACCGGTGTGATATTACTGTGTGACGAAGATGTTGGCAAGAAAGTTCCTCAGGCGCTCCGGCTGGTGGGACATCAGGCATACTCGTTGACGAGCAAACGATGGAGGGGGAAGCCCGATATACTATGGCTTGCGCATGCTGGCCAACAAGGATGGCTTGTGTTTAGCTGCAACAAACATCAGCTGGAAGCAGAAAATTGAACGGGAAGCTATTGTACTGGAGAAGGTCGGCATAAACTATCTAACAAGTGGTCAGGAAAACAGACATAACACACTTCTGCTCTTGCTACGGAAATGGGACTGGATCGAGTTGGTCGATAAGACTGTTCAACGGCCATTTGCCTATTTTATGTCCCCGAACGGTCGTACTGAAAACAAGACTCAACTACTTTATAATGATACTGATGTCAGGAGATAATTACCATCAATTGTGATGCGTGCAGTCGATGAAGGGGACGAGTTGGAACGCCTTATGCTGGCCTATTCGCCGAAGCTTAGGGCTGTCTTAGATTCAGGCAAGCAACAGATTCACGAAGCTGGCGGCCTTAACCACGAGGATCTCTGGCGACAAGTCGAAGAGGAAGGCTGAACTCGCCCGGAGACGTCAGGGGAGGCCTTTCCGTCGGTGCAAAAATGATTATGGTAGGAGGTGACGGCATGTCAGTGAACTTCGAGGAATCCCGGCGCATAGTCGACGCGGCCTTCGCCGCGGCCAAGGAGATGGGCATACTGGTGGCCATCGCAGTGCTGGACGAGAGGGGCGACAAGGTCATGGAGGCCCGCATGGACGGCTCGAAGTGGTGGTGGCTGGACACCTGCCGTGGCAAGGCCTTCGCCACCGCCCTCTTCGGCCAGCCCAGTGCGGAGCTGGCGGAGCGGGCCAACAGCAGCATCGCCCAGACCATGCTGGCCATGTACGAGGGCCGCCTCTTCTTCGCCCAGGGTGCCTTGCCCGTCATCAAAGCCGGCCAGATGATCGGGGCCGTCGGTGTGGGAGGCGGCACGGGCCAGCAGGACGAGGACGTGGCCAGGGCCGGAATAGCGGCCCTCTAAAAGACGCACCGGAAAGGAGCACGGTTGAGCAATCCTAGAGCAGAATATAGCCCCATGCCCGACCGCAAGCCCTTCAAGCTGCCGGGCGGCGCCCGGGTTGCGGTGTTCCCCATCGTCAACGTGGAGGAGTGGGACATCAACGCACCGATGGCCCGCACCGTCATACCCGCACCCCAGGGAGTGACGGTGGTGCCAGATATCGCCAACTTCAGCTGGTTCGACTACGGGCTCCGGGTAGGCTTCTGGCGGATGAAGGAGGTGCTGGACCGGCACGGTATAAGGGCGAGCCTCAGCCTCAACGCCTCCATTTGCAAGTCCTACCCAAAGATCGTCGAGGAGAGTCTCAAGAGCGGGTGGGAGATTATCGGGCATGGGTTCGTGCAGCGGGCCATGAATCTGGAAGAGGATGAGGGAGACGTGATCAGGAGGACCATCCAGCTAATCAAGGAGACCTCTGGCAAGGCTCCAAGGGGCTGGATGGGCCCGGGCCTGGCGGAGACCTTCGACACCCCCGATATCCTGGCCGAGGAGGGCATCGAGTACGTCTGCGACTGGGTCAACGACGATCAACCCTACCCGATGAAGGTGAAGAAAGGCAGCCTGATCTCCATACCCTATACCCTGGAGATTAACGACATACCCATGTACCTGATCCAGAACCATCCCTCACCGGAGATCTTCAACCGGTGCAGGGACCAGTTCGACACCATGTATCGGGAAGGGGCCGAGAGCTCGCGAGTAATGGCCGTCTCCACCCACCCATACATCACCGGCGTGCCCCACCGCATAAGGTACTACGACCAGGCCTTCGAGTACTTCAAGCGCCACGAAGGGGTAGTGTTCATGACGGGCAGCGAGATCCTGGACTGGTACACGGAGGCTACGAAGTAGAGTAGCGAGACGTCTTGGGCTTGGGACGGGCGGCGCAGCGCCCGGGCGCTATTCGTCGTCGGTATCCTGGTCGAGCTCCCGTAGGAACTTCTCGACCTCTGGAGACAGGGGCGGGGTAGGTTCTTCCTGGGCCTTCTGCCGGCTGTCGTACTGGGACTCCAGTTGCTCCAAGACTCCCTTCAGCTCGGAGTTTTGCTCGACAGCCGCCGTCAGCTCCTGGTACTGCCGCTTGCCCCGGTCGTTGTCGGCCAGATTGGGCGGGAGATCGTATATGGAGCAGAGCAGCTCCGTCAGCCGGGCGGCGCCGGCGTAGTCCTCTTCCAGTTGTACGTACTGCGGCAGGTGCACCACGAAAGTCAAGTGCTCGATGCCCAGCTTTGCCGCTTCCTGGGTGATCACGGCGGTGATGCTGGTGGGGCCCTGATAGCCGCTGGACTGCATTCGGGCCCGCTTTACCTCCTTCTGGGCATCCTGTCCTCCCGCAGAGCCCGAAACCAGCAGGGGCCTGGTGTGAGGGACGACGTCATACATGCCCCCGATGAGGCAGTACCGCTTCACGCCCAGCGCCTTGAACACGTTCAGGATGGAATCGACGTAATCCTCGCCGAAGGCATGGGGCTCTCGCAGATTGAGGAACAGCAGGTCGGGGGGGTCCTCCCTGGTGGCATAGCTGATGGTGCTGTTGGGGATGGTCATCTGCCGCTCGTCGTTCACAAGGCGAGACTGCGGACGGTACCGGGTGAAATCGAAGAAGGTCCCCGGTTTGGCCAACTCTCCCAGTTCCTGGGACCCCAGGTAACGCTCCAGCCGGGAGAGCACCTGGGTCCCGACCCTCCCCACGTTGACCCAGGGCCTAAGGATGGCCAGGGCATGAGGGTCCTTCAGCTCCGGCAGCGGCTCCTTTACCTCGAACGCCCCTATCCTCATGACCCCATCTTGCCAGCCTGGAAGCCTTTTTGCAACCCCTTGCCGGCTTGAGTTGCGGCCATCGTACTCCGGACGCCGCGAGAGCTCCCTACGGCGCGATTTTCCGTCCATCAATGCTATAATACGCCACAAAACTGGGAGGCTTCGGCGTGAAACGATCTGTAGAGCTTTACAGCGAAGGGGTCAAACTACAGGGCGATATCTACACACCTGACGGCCTGTCCTCCGGTGAGAGGCGCGGGGCCGTGCTTCTCTGCCACGGCTATACCGGGGTGAAGGACCTGTTCCTTCCGGACAACGCCCGGGCCCTGAACCGAGCCGGATACGTGGCCATGACCTTCGATTACAAGGGTTGGGGAGAAAGCGAGGGCCCCCGCAACCGTCTGGCGCCCTACAGCCGCGTAGCCGACGTGCAGGCCGCCGTGACCTACATGGGGCTGCAGCCCGAGGTGAACGCCGAGAAGATAGGCCTCTTCGGCACCAGCTACGGCGGGTCCATCGTTACCTGGGTCGGAGCCGTGGATCCGCGAATCCGATGCGTCGCCAGCGTGGTGGGAGTGGGCAACGGCGCCCGCTGGATGAGCAGGGTGCGCAGGACGGATGAGTGGTACGACCTGCTGGAGCGCTCCCGGGTCGATCGGGAGAGAAGGGCCACCACCGGGGAATCGGAGATGGTCGACCGGGACGAAATCCTGCTGCCGGACCGCCAGTCGGCCCTACTGTCGGCTGAGGCCCGCCGCAAGAACCCGGCGGCCGTGAACACTATCCCCTTGGAATACGTAGACGATACGCTCGGCTTCAACCCGGAGTGGATCGTTGACAGGGTTTCGCCCCGGCCCATCCTCTTCATTACCACCGACAACGACCGCCTGGTGCTTCCGGAGGAGTCGGGGGAGCTATACATTCGGGCTGGGGAGCCCAAGAAGCTGGTGGTGCTCAAGGGGTATGGCCACTACGAGGTGTACCAGGAGCCTGCCTTCAGCGAGGTGATGGCAGCGGCACTGGAGTGGTACGGGGAGCACATGCCGGCGCAGTAAGTCGCATGGGGCCCCAGACCTAGACGTCGGTCTACATCTCCCCGAACCGCTCAAGGTGGGTGGTCTCGGCCAGGGGTTTCCGCCTCTTTCCGTGGGACACGGACTCATCGGTGGGGTAGCCGAAGGGCATGGCGGTGATTAACTCCATGGCCTCGGGCACCCCTAGCAGCGCCTTGGCCCCGTCGCGGTCGAAGCCTCCCACGAAGGAGGTGCCCACTCCTTCGCTCCAAGCCACCAGCAGCATGTTCTCGATGAGCCTGCCGGCGTCGAACTGGGGCATGCGGGCGTCCTCCATCGCGATGGCGATGGCGAGGGGCGCCTGGGCGATGTAAGCCCCGCTGGAGGTGAGGGACGCCAGCCGCTCCAGGATATCCCTTTCCCTAACGACGATGAAGTGCCACGGCTGGCGGTTCCTCTGGCTGGGAGCCCAGCGCCCCGCCCGCAGGATCTTCTTGACGACGCGCTCCGGGACCGGGTCGGGCCTGAAGGCTTTGACCGCCACCCGGCTCCTGATGCACTGGTACACGTCCATGGTCGTGGCCTCCAAATTTGATAGGGATATTGAGCGCATGTCCAGGAAGTATCCTCACGCAAATCAAGACTTGGAAGCTGCGGAGCGCCTACTCAAAGCTGAACTTACGCATAGTCTTCAAGCTGTGCGGATAGGTGGTTTCGGTGATAAAAGCGTGGGGAAGGGCCGGGCGATAAGTCGCGATCTCAGAAGCGGCAAATCAGGGGGATTCCGTGTTTGGTGGTTGGAGGAGCCAGAAAAGTACATTCTCTTGCATGTATATACTCAGCATCAGAGAGAAAACGAACAACGCATCAGACAGGTAGTGAAGAACCGTCTATCAGCCTATACTGATTAATGGCGAGGTCTCCTCCTCACTGTCCGGCGCCGCCTCGAACTTACGCCGGTAATACGCGTACGCATAAGGAATATTTTCACCGTCAGCCGTAGCTATCCAAGGTGCTTCCCCATGGGTTGCCGCGACTAACTCGGTCGCAGTCTGCTTCTCCCATTTGTCCGCTACCTGAAGCATTACTGACAATTCGCTCGGCTTGAATCCCCGGAAATCGGGCATTACCCCAGGCTGGAGTGAATAGGCATATTGGACGTAAGGACCTACCTGCTCCTGTACTTCTTTTACGGTTCCAGACATCTGTCTAAGTTCTTGCAACATCTGCTTAGGATACGGCCCCTTGGAGTAGTGGACGTACTCAGCACCGGTGACCGGCGAGTCAAACTGCTCAAAATGGTCAAAGTCTAGAAAGTACAATAGTTTAGCTAGTTTGGTTCGGCCAAGGGTTCCATTTCTAATCCGGTCACAAAAGAACACTATCGCCGCCTGCATTTTGATTGGGTCGTACGCTTCGGCTTTCACCGATGCCCTCCCCTACACCTTGGTTCGTTGACAGAACGCCAACTAGGGTGTATACTGAGATTAAGCGGACCTCAGAGTCCACCCGTAATTAGCCCAGGCTTCCTTTGGCGAGGCGGCCTCTTCAATTGTGGCTACTTTTCTCATATAAGTATACCCTCTTCCTCTACTAAAGTCGACCCTGCTCTGCCCTAAAGCCCCTGCCAGAACCTGCGCCCCTCGAGGCGAACCACCCGGCCGAAGCCCGGCGCAGGGAAGTGGCCCGACGCCACCAATAACCCCTCTCGCTCCAGTCTCTCCATCAAGGCCTTCCGGGTCGCCTGGGCCTGCTCGACGTCGACGTCGGCCCGGGAGGACCAGTCGGTGTGCTCCACCTGCACGACGTGATGGGCGGCGTCGCCCAGAATTAGCCCCTTTTCTCCCTGAGAGGAGATCAGGACGCTCATGTGTCCCGGAGTGTGGCCCGGGGTGGGCAGCGTGGTCAGCTCGCCGGTCAGGGCCTGTTCCCCGTCGAACAACTCCAGCACCCCTAGCTCCTCCAGGGGGAGGACGCACTTTCGGGTGCTGGGGTTCGCCTCCAGTGCGCTGGGCCGGCTGAAGTAGTCCCAGTCCCCTTTGCTGGCCCAGTAGCGGGCCCGGGGGAAGGTGGGCCGATACTTCCCATCTTGGGAAAGCAGGTTCCAGCCCACGTGGTCCAGGTGCAGGTGGGTCATGAACACCGTGTCTATGTCCGCCGGGTCCACGCCACCGACCTCGAGGTTGTCCAGGAGGTCTCCCCAGGGCGTCTCGGGGGCATCGGCCGGCCTCGCCCCCATCCCCGTGTCCACCAGGATGGTGCGGCCCTCGGAGCGGACCAGAAACGACCCCAGGTTGAAGCTGGCCTTGCCGTCGGAAGTGAGAGTGCTCTCGTGGACCCGCCACGACTCGGGGGACACGCTGGGGTAGAACCAGCAAGGGTCGACCACCATGGCGCCGTCGGTGAACGAGGTGATCTCCACGTTGCCTATGGTCACCCGCTCAGTCGCCATGTCCGACCTCCTCGACCTCAAGGGCCGCTTGAGAATACCTGCATTGTAGTGACGTGCGTAGGCCCGGTCAACAGAATGCGCGCCACTTGCCTCCGACAGGTGCCTGGGGTAAAGTATGAACCAACGTTTCCTAGCCTGAACAAGAAGGGGGACGGAGATGAACATGGCGGAGTGGAGAATACCTCTTGCGCGATTGCTGATGCTTTTTGCCGTGGTCTGCGGGATCATCGGCCTCGTCATCGGGATAGACGACCGCCAGTGGAGGCTGGGAGTGACCGGTTGGTTCACCGGGGGGTCCCTCCTGGCAATACTGTCCATAGTGGTCCTGGCCGACCAATACGTCGCATCGAAGGCCGGCAAGAAGGAGTAGCCAATGGCAAGCCCGCTGCCGAAAGTCAGGGTCCTGGCCACCGGCGGGAGCATCGCCGGTATCGGTCCCAACCGCCTGGACTTCATCCTCTATCCCGAGTTGGGTAATCACATAACCATCCAGGAGTCCTTGGCCCGGGTCCCCGAGGTGAACGACTTCGCCCAGGTGCAGGGAGAGGACATTATCAGCGTGGGCAGCACCGCCATCGGTGGTCCCGAGTGGCTCCGCATCGCCCAGCGTGCCAACCAGATATTCCGAGAGGACGCCGAGGTGGCCGGAGTCGTCGTGACCCATGGCACGGCAACTCTCGAAGAGACGGCCTACTTCCTTCATCTCACGGTCAAGTCGGAGAAGCCGGTGGTGGTGACGGGCGCCATGCGCCCTCCAACGGCATTGAGCACCGATGCCGACCTCAACCTGCTGGACGCCATACGCATCGCCGCCGCACCCCATGCCGGGGGCAAGGGAGTGCTCACGGTGCTCAACAACGAGATACAGTGCGCCAGGGAGGTGACCAAGGCCAACGCCTTTCGGGTAGAGACCTTCCGTCCCAATGAGCTGGGCTTCCTGGGATACGCCGACTCCGACCACCAGGTGGTCTTCTACCGGGAACCCACCCGCAAACATACTACGGCCACTCCCTTCGACATTGCGGGTGTCAGCTCGCTGCCCAGGGTGGATATCGTCTACTCCTACGGTGGTTCCGATGGGATGCTGGTGGACGCCGTGCGCCGGAACCGCTCCGACGGGCTCGTCCTGGCCGGGTTCGGGGGCGGCACCTTTCCCCCACTGGTCCAAGAGGCGGGTGCGCAGGCGGTGAAGGACGGCATTCCCGTGGTGCTGGCTACCAGGTCCACCGCCGGGCGGGTGGTGATGACCCCACAGAAGGAACAGCAGGGATTCATCGTTTGCGACAACCTTTTGCCCCAGAAGGCTCGCGTCCTATTGATGCTGGCTCTGAACGTCACCCGGGACCGCCGTGAGATCCAGCAGATGTTCTACGAGTATTAGAGGTGACGGCGGGCGAGGCTGACGGTTCGACCACCGACAGGTGGCAACTGAAGGGCGACTACTTCGAGAACTGCAACTGCGAGGTCCTGTGCCCCTGCATCGTCCTGGGCTCGGCGGCCGTCCCCACTGAAGGGCATTATGACGTGGGGTTCGCGTTCCACATCCGGGAGGGAGACTTCAACGGCATCTCCCTCGACGGCCTGAACTTCGTCGTGATCTGCTACACCCCGGGTATCATGAGCGAGGGCAACTGGACCACCGCCATATACGTCGACCGGGGGGCCGACCGAAGCCAGCGGGAGGCCCTCGGCAGGATCCTATCAGGTGATCTGGGGGGGCCGGCGGAGCGGTGGATGCGCCTCACGGAGAGCTTCCTCGGCACCAGGTACGTCCCCATTACCTACTCGGCTAAGGGCTGCACCCGCAGAGTGTCGATACCCGAGGTCATGGATTTCGCTGTCGCGGGAATCACAGCCACCAGACGCGCTGTACGGCCCCTGAGAATCCACAACACGGCCCACCCCGTGAACCCCACGCTGGCCCTGGCGCGGGGCACCAGCAGCACTTATGCAGACCACGGCATGAGCTGGGACAACACCGGTAAAAACGGCCACTACTCCTCCTTCGACTGGCGCTGGCCCTGAACGTCGCCACCGGACGACGATAGTTCGACAAACTGCCCCCTGATAGTCAGGGGGCAGTTCTTTTTTGGGGGACCCCATCTCCAGAGGGTCTTAGATCACGCGCATCCCCGGTCAAACTTCACATTCCAAGTGTGCGCAAGTTCACAGATAAAAACCTGGCGGTGCTGTTCAATAGATATATACAGAAGGAAACCCGAGGGAATTGTGAAGAGCCCGGGAGGTCTGACATGAAAGTCCTGTTCTGATACCTCAAATGCTGCGAGAAGTGCGGGGGAGACCTGGTCCACGACGACGGTGACTTGAGATGTTGGCAGTGCGGCCAGTACTACTACTCCTCCCGCAGAGTCGGCGTAGGGAGCCCGCCGGCGGAATCCATGGACAGCTGCCCTGCTTCGACGCCCGGGGATTGCTTCTCGTCGTACCCACCGGAACCGAACTCGCAAGCGCAAGATGCGGAAGACGCACCCAAAAAGAGACACCCCAGGGCGGGCGTGGCACGGTCCACCAGGAACATCAACGCCGTGATCAAGGCCAAGGAGGTTAGCGATCAGCGATGGTGGGCCCGCAACCAGGACATCATCGCGCGTCTCGACGAGGGTCTATCGGTTCGGGAGATCGCCAAGCTAGCAGGGGTGGGCGAACGCCAGGTGAGGGTAGTGAGGGAGAGGCTCACCGCCCTTCGCTCTACGGAGGGGGATGGCGAAGCGAACGGCGAAGGTAGCCAGAAGACCGGTTAGTCTTTCTCCTTGGCTTCTATCTTGTCCAGCCTGTCTGACAGCTTGCGGTTCTCCACCTGCAGCCGCTCCAACTCCTCTCGGAGCTTCCTCACATCGTCGCCTCTGTCCTTTCCCTGCCTGATGGCGGCGATGGCCTCTCGACAACGCCTCACCGCCCTGCCATCCAGGTCCCTGGTAATCTGTCTGGAAAGCGCCGGGATGGCCTTTTCGTCCCTGAGCTCTTGAAGGGCCCCGATAGCGCTGTTCCGCGCCCGGAGCCAGTAGTCGTCCACGAAATCTGTGACGAACTCCACGATGTCCTCTTTGCCTTCCCCCAGCTTTCCCAGAGCGGAGAGGGCCGCCTCCCGAGCCCTGTTGGGTTTGCCGTAGGCAGCCCAATCCTTGGCAAGGGGGATGGCCCGCTCGTCCTTAAGCTCCACGAGCCCACTCAGGGCCTGGGAGGTGATAACGTCGTTGAAAGAGGGCTTGCCCACGACCCTTGACACCGTCTCGAAGGCCTCCGGTTGCTTGGTGCGGGCGGCGGCCCTGGCGGCCTCCGCTTCCACGAAGTAGCTTTCGTCGTGCAGTAGAAAGGGGATCAGGGCCTTGAACGCCGCCTCTTCCTTGAACTCGCCCAGGGCAGATACCACCGCCCGCCGGGCCTTGGGATGGGAGACACCGGCGCAATCTATGAGGGCGTTCATGGCAGCCTTGGACTTTACCGTTCCCAGGGACCTGGCCGCCTCCGCCTGGACTCCCCAGAAGGAGTCGCTCAGTACGGCCTCCTTCAGGGCCGCCACGCAATCCGGGGCAGCAAGCTTGGCCAGCTCCCGGGCTGCCTCGAGACGTCCGATGACATCATCGTCGTGCTTGAGCTGGTACAGGAGCGTTTCCTTGGGCCTGGCGAAATCCAACTCCTTGAGGCACCAATAGCCGGGATCGAACTGCACCATCAGCGGCTTCTCTTTTAGAGAGAAGTGGAAGGTCTGCTCCTTTAGGGAGATCTCTATTCGCGCCTCCTCCTTGCCCTGGGAGGTCACGAAGGCGACCTGGACCGGCATACGGAACAGGGGGGTCAGGTCGTCGACCGCCTGGGTTTGAGAGACGGTGAGCCGAACTGCGCTGGCGTCCTCATCCCAGCTGTAGCCAACCTTGAATTCCGGGTGCCCGCCCTTGTACACCCACTGTTGGAAGAACCAGTCCACGTTCTTGCCAGTGGCCTCCTCGATGGCCCGCTGCAGGTCTTCGGTGGTAACACTTCCACCCTGGTGCTTCACGCAATAGTGGTGCAAGGCTTTCCAGAAGAGCCGGTCTCCCAGCACGAATCGCAGCATGTGGAGCACCAGGGCACCCTTCTCGTACAGGTGCTGGTCGAAGAGGTCCACCGGCTGGTTGTATACGTTGTTCACTACGGGGCGCCTGTAACGGCCCGAGTCTTCCCTGAAATAGGCGGCGGCGTCCTGGTATACGCCGTAGCGGAACTCATCCACGCCCAGATCGTGCTCCTTGAACAGGAGCTCCGAGTAGGTGGCGAAGCCCTCGTTGAGCCACCCGTGAGACCAGTCCCGGCAGGTTAAAAGATTACCCCACCACTGATGGGCCAGCTCATGGGCCACTATGCCGTCAGCGGAGTAGTCAAGGTGGGCCCTCTCGTCGTGAAGCAGGGAGTCGGCCATGGTAGTGGCCGACGTGTTCTCCATGCCGCCGAAGATGAAGTCGGCCACCGTGACCTGGGAGTATTTGTCCCAGGGGTACCGAACACCGATCTTCTCGGCGAAGAACTGCATCATCCTGGGAGTCTTCCCAAAGGCGCGGCGGGCGTCGTCCTCTCTGCCGGGAGGAGCGTAGTAGAGAATCGGCACGCCGTTCCATTCCTCGCGGATCTCCGAATAGTCCCCGGCGACGAGGGACATCAGGTAAGCCGGGTGGGGCTTGTCCTGGGTCCAGTGCCAGGTCTTGGTGGTCTGTCCTTCCTCGGTTGTGGAGACGAGCCGGCCGTTGGATATCGTGGTCCACTCCTTGGGCGCGGTCACGATGATCTCGCTGGTAAACCGCTCGTTGGGGATGTCCAGACAGGGAAACCAGTAGCGGGAATCCTCGTCCTCTCCCTGGGTCCATACCTGCCGTGGTCTGTAGGGGTAGGCGGCGTCCGGGGTGTTGAAGTAGAGCCCCCGCCGGGGCGTGCACTCATACGCGACGCGGACTACCGCCTCCTCCGCGGCTTTCAGCGGGGCTGCGAGTCGTATCCTAAGCAGGCTGCCTTCGTAGATGTAGTTCAAGGGCGTGCCGGCACCGGACTCCACCCGGTGGATCGCCAGCTCTGCTGCGTCGAACTCCACCGAGGTCAGGTCGTCGTTGATGGCCGTGAAGCTGAGGGTAGCCACCCCCTGGAGTGCCTTGTTGTCGACGTCCAGGGTAATGACCAGCCTGATGTGGGTGAGGTCGCATGCCCGGTCCCGGGGCCAGTGGACCGGGTCCCCCGGTAGGGCGAAGGGCCGCCTCTCCTGGGCCAGAGAGGCGCCGAAGGACCTCCCGCACGATAGCTCCATGGAATCCCAGATGTTGTCTGTAGCGGCCAAGGCCGGGCCCACCCCTCCCCTAAGTGATCCATCACGAGCCAGAAAGATTGTACCAGACTCCTCTGCCCGACGGTAGCGCAACACCAGGGTACGTGTATAATGGTGTGAAAATCGCACCGGCATCTGGGAGGAGTGACATGGCAGGAAACGCGACGGCCAAACCCCACTACGTAGACGTCCTCAATACCCTGGCGCTAGCCGAGAAGCGGGCCGGAATCTTCCTGGGCGCCTGGGTGGCCAAGACTCCCGACTCCGACCTGGCGGCCCGACTCTCATTGATAGCCGATCGAGAGACCAGCCACTACCACGTGATCAAGCGGCGCATCGTGGAGATGGGCTACGACCTGGTGGAGCAGGACGACCCGGAATTCGCGGAGACCGTGCGGGTCAGCGCCTCCGACATGCCCGACCTGGAGAAGATACGCTGGCAGCAGGCACGGCAAGAGACTCCCGAGATCCAGACCCTCAACCGAGAGTTCCGGGCGCTGGTCACGGACGAGGCAGTGGACCCCTTGACCCGCTCCCTGCTCCGCTGGTTCATCGACGAGGAGACCGACTCGGGCCGCATCCTCCACGAGGTCTACTCCCGTATCGAGAACTCACCAGCTAGCTAACCCGCCTTCAGAATAACCCGCACATCGGGTTAGTTAGAGCGCCCTAGGCCTCGGCGCCACCGTCGACGGGCCTCATGATAGCCCTGAGGAACTCCAGCTCCAGCTTCAGGATCGGCGCCATGGATGGGGACTCCAGGGAGCTCAGGAGCTGAAGGTGCCCCACCAGCTTGGAGTGGAGCTCGGCCCTGGCCTCTTCTGGGGTCCTGTCGAACCCATGGAGCTTGTTGAGCACCCTCTCGAAGGCCCAGTAGGCGTCCAGGGTGTCCGCCACGATGATGGGAAGCTCGCCGGTAAGGGTCCATTCGGAGCCAGCAGGGGCGTCGGAGGCCCTTAGCCTGTCTACCGCCACCGGGGTCACCTCGCTATCGATAATGTGCTCGATGGCCCGGCGGGGCCGACCGGCGTCCAGCATCCTCCAGTCCCAGCCCTCCGGTGAAGCGGACGTAGTCAGGAGGGATACGTCCTCTCCGAGGCCGGTCACAGCTTCTCGTCTCCGATGTCCCAGGCCTCCAGTACCTGGCTGGGCAGGGCGATGGGTCCCACGGCGCTCTCGTACTCCCTGACGTGCTTTCGGGTAAGCAGGCAAATGGCCTTGAGCATCTGAGGACTGACCTTGATCCGCGCCCGCAGCAGTGGCTCCCTTTCTTCGCGGAGCTCGCCGAAGAAGAGGACACTGCTATACAGCCCGCTGGATATGTGGAGAGAGTCGGCGTAGAAGTCTACGGTTGTCTCCGGGGAGGTCCCATAGTACTCGTCGGGGTTGTACTCTCCGGGCGGCTGAAGGGGTGGATGCTCGGTCGCCATGTCACCTCCAGTAAATGTATGGCGTAGCCTGGGAAATCAGTGCGGCAGCTATACGGCCTTTCAGAAAGTATCCCAGTCCTCTCGGGGGATCTGAAGCTGAGAGAGGACCTGGCTGGGGACATCAACCCGGACTCCCGAGTCCCGTTCGTGACGGATCAGTTGCCTTCTCATCACGAAAATCATGGTCTTCATATGCTCCAGACTCATTCGGATGGTGGCTACCCTTTCCGGGGGAATGGGGCTTCCCTGGCTGGGGTGGGCCGGAGACAACGAGAAGGACACCACCCCGCCATATGCTCCGGTTGTTACCGTAAAGCTGTCAGCGTAAACATCTATGGGCTCGGGCACTGCGTTCCTCCTCATAAAGGGACATTCGGGATGTTGGGAGCGCACTCATTGTATCTCACTCTTGGGAAGATTAGGAAGGGCAGGGGTGGTAGCTTGGCGACTGGAATACTTTAAAGGCCCCCGCTCCGGGTGGGAGCGGGGGCCTTTTGCTGCCCGCGTATTCAGTCGTGCCGGCGGGTGCTAGGCTCCTACCTTCGCCTCCGCCCTTCGGCATCCCAGGTGGTGGTCCCCCACGGCGATGGCATTCCACTCGTGCGTGCTCTTCACGATCCCCAGCAGGCCCCACCGGGTCATGGTGGCGTAGGCGAGCTCCTCCTTGGCCGACTTCGAGCGGCCCAGGATGGCCGTCCGGATTTCCCGCAGGGGATAGAAGAACAGGGGCAGGTCGTGGGAGGCGGCCCACCGCTCCAGCGCCCTGCTCAGCTTCTCGTTGCCTTCCTGCTGCTGGGGCAGATGCAGCACTGAGGGTTTGCCGCAGGCGGCTTCGTGGGGCAGCCAGGCCTCGTCGATATCGTCCAGGGCCTGCTCTATGGCCTTGATACGCTCGGTTACCTCGACGCGCCAGGGGCGGTCGTGGGCGATGATGACTCCGGTTTCCACCAGCTCCCAGCCGGGGTGGGTCTGCTGGGCCCCGTGCTCCCGGACCCGGGGCGCCGCAGGCCCGCCGTCTCCGCCCAGATCATCGTTGACGAAGACCGCCCATCCCATCTCCCTGGTGCTGGGGTCTATGGCAAGCAGCACAGCCACCTACGACGTCTCCCCGGGCGCTCCCCACCCTGCTGTTCTATGATCAAAAAGGCCACGCGCGCTCCTTTTATACACTATACGCCGACGACCTTCTTCATGGACTTGTTTTCCAGACGGCGAGTTTTCGCCGTTCCGCCGTTGGCTGAAACCCTGCGGGCATTACCCCAGACGCCTTCGCGCTTGGGGAAGTATATCATGGGTGCGGTGCTGTAGTAGTAGGTGCCGCATTGCAAACACTGCCAATCTTCATTGTCCTGGAGCAGATCCCCCGCGCATTTCTGGCACCCCTTCAGCTGGAACATGTCGCCTATATCCCCTCCTCTCAACGGAGCCGGTCACCTGTGTGGCCCAGGGCAAAGGACCGGCGGGTTGAATTGCTTACCTCTATACATTAGCGCCTGAATATTAATTATTTGTTCAGAACAGCCATTAAAAGAAAAATCCGGCGAGGTAAACGGACCTATAGAGAGAATCTATCAGAACACTTGTTCTGTAGTCAAGGGCACAATGGCGATGTCAGCGGCCTTGTATGAAGCGTGAACGATGGTGTAGAGTAAGGGGTACTCTTTCATTACAGGAGATGCGTAGACGGGTGGTGAAACTGGTCCTGGCGACGGTCCTGGGCACCTGGCTGCTGGTTAGCTGCGGCGGTGGAGGCGGAGGGGCCGAGCTCCTGGTCACTCCTCCGCCGGGACCAACCTTCACCCGTGCACCGACTCCTACTCCCACAGCCCTTCCCACACCCACCGCCACGCCTACCCCACGGCCCGCCCCCACTTCTACTCCGGTGGCCCGCAGTGAGGAAGACGCCAGGAAGCTGGTGTGGGCGCACCTCTCCCAATGTTTTCCCGTAGCTTTGAACGAGCTCACGGCTCTCCGTATAACGCTGGCGCCAGATGTCGGGACCGGCGACGCGAAAGATAATTGGTTTGTAGAGGCCGCAACCGGCGATGCCGCGCAGGTGTACGGCAAGTGGAGGGTGGATGCCGCCTCGGGTATGCTGATACCCCATGACGTGCTGGCCCAGGACGTGGAGCCTTACGTGAAATCGGGCTGCGATCCCGCGGAGCTACCGGTCCAGTTCCGCCCCACTCCGACGGCCACACCGTCCCCCACCGACACACCTACGCCCGGTCCCACGCCCGCGCCGCTAATTACCACCGCGGAAAACGCCGTTGCCACGGTATGGGCCCGCCTGATCCAGTGCTTCGCTTCTCTGTCCATCGACGACCTGGAGGGCAGGTGGGACCCGGGCCGGACCGAGTGGGTGGTGATCACGAAGGCGACCGCCGGCTCCGACTTCGGTGTGTGGCGGGTGCGGCCCGGCGACGGGACCATCGTTCCGGAGAACCGCAGGGCACAGGCCCTGGACGAGACCGTGAACCAGGGCTGCTAAGACCTGGCTACCACCAGATCTTTCCCCGGGCCTCGTCTTCCATCTCGCCGTAGTCCTTGGTCCACAGGCCGGTGCTGAGGTACTTCCAGCCGCCGTCGGCTAGGAGGCACACGATGTTGCCCTTCTCCATCCGCTGAGCCATCTTCATGGCGCCGTAGACCACCGCCCCTGAAGAGATGCCGGCGAAGACGCCCTCTCGCTTCAGCAGTTCCTTGGCCATGTGGAAGGAGTCGGTGCTGCCCACCATAATGCGGGCGTCCAGAAGCGACAGGTCCAGGATGGGTGGTATGAACCCCTCCTCCAGGCTACGCAGCGCCTGGATGAAGTCGCCGGGCTCCGGTGCCACGGCGATAACCTTGACCGCGGGGTTGTGCTCCTTCAACCGGGTGCCCACCCCCATGAGGGTGCCGCCGGTGCCCAACCCGGCGACGAACATATCCACATCGGGCAGGTCCTCCACGATCTCCCTGCCGGTGGTCTCGTAGTGGGCGCCGGGGTTGGCGTCGTTGCCGTACTGGTACGGCATGAAGTAGTCGCCTTCGTGGGACCGGACGATCTCCTGGGCTACTTCGATGGAGCCGTTGGTGCCCTTGGCTCCGTCGGAGTAGACGATCTCGGCGCCGTAGGCCAAAAGGAGTTGGGAACGCTCGGGGCTGACGTTTTCGGGCATCACCACCTTCACCTTGTGACCCTTCAGGCCACCTACGAAGGCCAGGGAGATGCCAGTGTTGCCGCTGGTGGGCTCGAGGATGACCTTATCGTGGGTCAGAGCGCCCTCGCGCTCCGCCTTTTCGATCATGAACTTAGCGATGCGGTCCTTGAGGCTGCCCGTGGGGTTCTGCCCCTCCAGCTTGACGAAGACATGGACCCCTTCCTTGAGGTCCATGCTCCGAAGCTCCACCAGAGGCGTGTTGCCTATGGTTTCCAGTATGGTTTTGGGCATCCCTACCTTACCCCGACTGCCGCTGCGGCGCCCGACGCTAAGCTACGGGCTCGCCTACGGGAGGCGCGACTCCACAGAAGACCTCGTAGTCTATCAGCTCGGTCACCGTGGGCTCGTCGCCACACAGGGGGCACTTGGGGTTGTGCGGAATCCTCACCTGGCGAAAGTCCATGGAGAGGCCGTCGATGAGCAGCAGGCGGGACGATAGGCTCTCCCCGATGCCCATAAGCAGCTTCAGAGTCTCCACGGCCTGGATGCTACCCACCAGGCCGGTAAGGGCCCCAAGGACGCCGGCCTCGGCGCAGCTGGGCACCATGCCCGGAGGAGGAGGAGACGGGAAGAGGCAGCGATAGCAGCCCTGGCCCGGCAAATACACGGTGGCCTGCCCATCGAAGATGAGGATGCTGCCGTCCACCAGGGGCTTCCCCGCCAGGTAGCAGGCGTCGTTTATCAGGTATCGCGAGGGAAAGTTGTCGGCTCCGTTTACCACCACGTCGTACTGGGAGATGATCTCCATGGCGTTGTCGGAGGTCAACCAGGTTTCATGGAGCACCACGTTGGTGTCGGGGTTGAACTCGTGGATGGCCTCCCGGGCGGACACTACCTTGGGACGGCCAACGTCGTCAGTGTGGTGCAGTATCTGGCGCTGCAGGTTGGTGATGTCCACCACGTCGAAGTCGACGATGCCGATGGTGCCCACCCCCGCCAGCGACAGGTACACCGCCGCCGGTGAGCCCAGCCCTCCGGCGCCCACGATGAGGACCTTGGACTGAAGCAGGGCGCGCTGTCCCTTACTCCCCACCTGGGGCATGATGATGTGCCGGCTGTATCTTTTTACCTGGTCTGGTGTCAGGGAAAGGGCCTGGGTCATTGTGGTGTCCTCCTCGTTGGGGTCACATAAATTGGCCTGCGCCACTCTTCATCCAGGATGCCGGTGGGCGCAGGCTTCGGGTGTCGCTTTGGTCTACCCGCACCCTATTTCGGGTGGCGGGTACAGTCGCGCCGTGTCGTGGCTCCTCGTAAGACCATCATACTACTTCGTAATCTATCGCCGTTAGGAACGCCTGTCAAGGAGTCTTTCGGTATGCCCTCACCCCGGCCTGCGGGCCACCTCTCTCCCTTGGGGAGAAGGGTGGGGGTTGAGGGTCAGATCTGGTACATCCCCCTGCCGGCCATGTGGTTCTGTCGGTAGGCCAGGTCGGCCACCGTGGTCGAGCTCAGCAGATCGTACACCGCGTCGTCCAGGGACCTCCAAACGTCCCTCTGGGCGCAGGAATGGGCCATGGTGCATTCGTTGGGCTCCACCAGGCAGTCGAGGGCCGGGGTGTTGCCCTCCAGGGTCTCCATTACCATGCCCAGGTTGATGTCCCCTGGATCCTTGGCAAGGGAATGCCCTCCCAGTGGTCCGCGGCGGCTCCTGATGAGCCCGAACTTGTGGAGGGTGGTGAGAAGCTGGTCCAAGTAGGCTTCGGGGATGGCCTGGCGCGCCGCGATCTCGGAGGTCTGTATCGATTGTCCTCCGTAGTGGGAAGCCAACTCCACCAACGCCCGCACACCGTAATCCACCTTCATAGGCACCTTCATCACACCACCTCCAACGGCGCCTTCTGGACAAATTATAGCATTCTGTCGATGGGGTTTCAACTTTGTCAATTGACTTGGTCAACTATTGCGTTCTCTACGATGATGGATGTCTGAGCCGTGGAATGCTATCATAGAGTCGGCTACCTTTTCACTAGGATATCAAGGAGACATAATGGCGGAAAGACTGACGCTAACACTACAGACCAGGGAGGCCTTGGGCCGAAAGGTCAAGGCCTTGAGGCGCGGGGGCATAGTGCCCGTCCATCTCTACGGCCCCAATATAGACTCCCAGTCCCTCCAGTGTGAGTCCCGGGGGCTGATACGGGTGCTGGCCCAGGCCGGGCGGAACAACCCTGTGACCATCACTGTGGAGGGACAGCAAGAGGAGCATCTGGCCTTCGTCCGGGAGATCCAATGGAACCCCGTCAAGGGCGACCTCTTCCACGTCGACTTCCTGCGGGCCGAGCTGACCCAGAGGGTCGCGACGGATGTGCCGGTGGTGTTGGTAGGCGAATCTCCCGGCGCCCGGCTGGCCATGGGCACCGTGGTGCAGCAGATGCAAACTGTCAGCGTGGAGGCCCTGCCACTGGAAATGCCCTCCGAACTTACCCTGGATCTCTCCCTCTTGACCGAGCCCGACGGCGTGCTCAGGGCCGGCGACGCTTCCCTTCCCGAAAGCGCCATCCTCCTCACAGACCCGGAAGCGGTTGTAGCGCGAATACAGGTGGCCAGGGCCGAGGTTGTCCATGAAGAATCTCCAGACACCGGCGCGGCCTCTGGGCCTTCGGCCACCGAGGAGGAAGGCTAGGGGATCAGCTCGGAAGCTTGGACCCCATGAAGTCCCTGTAGCCACGAACGAACTCCTCGGAGGCTACCGGGCGTTTCCCTTCCAACTGCAGGCTCTGTAGCTCCAGGACCCCACGACCTGTGACGACACCTACGGAGGTGGCCCCGTTCGTAAGCGGGATCACCTTCCCCGGCTGCGGCCCGTCCGCCGAAGGGAGGGCAGCCGCCGACACGATCTTCAGCATCTTGCCATTCCACCGGGTGAATAGTCCCGGCCAGGGCGTGAACGCCCTCAGGCGCCGCTCCAGGTCCTCTGCGGCCAGCTCCCACTGTGCCTCGCCGTCCTCCTTCTGGAGCTTCTTCGTGACGGTGGCCAGAGTCTCGTCCTGGGGCTGCGGAACCACCTCGCCTCTGACCCAGAGAGGCAATACCTCCGTCAGCAGCTCTGCCCCGATGCGAAACAGCCTCGAAGTGAGAGATTCGGTGGTGTCGTCGGCCCCGATGGACTCGGACCTACCTGCCAGCACCGGACCGGAGTCCATCCCCTCACCCAACAGCATTATGGTGGTCCCGGTGCCGGCCTCTCCATCCAGTATCGCGCTGGCCACCGGAGACGGCCCCCGGTATCTGGGCAACAGTGAAGGGTGCACGTTCACACACCCGAATCTGGGGATTCTCAGCACCTCTGGGGGCAGGAGCTTGCCGTAGGCCGCCACCACAGCGACGTCAGGGGCCAGCGCAGACAACTCCCCCTGGGCCTCGGGCCGCCTCAGAGACGTTGGTTGGAAGACCGGTATCCCCCTCTCCAGGGCGAAGGTCTTTGTGGGAGGCGGGACGGCAACACGTCCCCGGCCGCTGGGCTTGTCCGGCTGAGCATAGACCCCAACAACCCGGTAGCCAAGGGATAGGATAGCCTCGACCACGGTGATTCCGTAGTGGGGAGTGCCCATGAAGACCGCGCGCATGACGCTCCGGAGGGATTTCCGCTACGGCCCATGACCAGGGACCGGCGGATTTAGGATTGGCCACGCCTACGGTATTATAGCATAGTGTCTAGATGCCTCAGAGGGCTGTGACGAATCACGTCGTTTAACAACATGCGTGCTAATAAAACCTCTATGCGTGGTTTAAGACTTCTACTATAAACGCCACCAAACTTACTCGTCATGAAAAAACTGCTCCATCGCTGCCTTGACACCCTTCCTCTGGGGTCTGCTATCATCCATCGGTCCCTGGATCTTGTGGGAGTGAGATGGCGAACGTTTCGGCGTTAGACATCTGGAGGGCGGTGTTGGGGGACCTGCAGGTCCAGGTGACAAAACCTATTTTCGAAACCTGGCTCAGGGACACCCACGGGCACTCCATTACCGACGATGACTTGCTAACCGTCATCGTGCCTACTCCATTCGCTATCGAGTGGCTGGAAAGACGTGTATTCCAGAAAGTCCAGTCCACTACTAGCAGGGTCGTCGGCCGACCCGTGGATGTGCGGTTCCAGGTTGGGGCCTTGGCCCTCCGTGAGGAGAGCCGCAACGGCGCACGGGCTGTACCTCCCGTCCAGACCAACCTGAACGGGAGGTACAGCTTCAGCAGCTTCGTTGTAGGACCATCCAACCTGCTGTCCTACAGTGCGGCCATGGCGGTGGCCGATGCTCCGGGACGGAGCTATAACCCTCTGTTCATGTATTCGGAAGTCGGGCTGGGTAAAACCCATCTCCTCCATGCCATCGGACATAGCTGTGTCTCCCGTGGGCTAAGTTGCATCTACGTCACCGGCGAGCAGTTCACCAACGAGTTCATCTCGGCCATCAGAACCAGGGCAACAGAAGAGTTCCGCGCAAGGTACAGAGGGACCGACGTCCTGTTGATCGACGACATTCAGTTTATCAGCGGCAAAGAGCAGACTCAGGAAGGGTTCTTCCACACCCTCAACGAGCTCCAAAACGCCAACCGCCAGGTCGTAGTAGCTTCCGACAAGCCACCCCGTGCGTTGCCCTTGCTCGAAGACAGGCTACGGTCCCGGTTCGAGTCGGGCCTCATCATCGACATCCAGCCTCCGTGCCTGGAGACTCGCATAGCCATCCTCCACAACAAGGCAGCGGAGATGAAGGTCGAGCTTGACGGGAACATCGTCGAGTACCTGGCCAGTAAGATCCATCACAACGTCCGGGAGTTGGAGGGCAGCCTCAATCGGGTGGCGGCCTTGGGAAGCCTTCCCGATAGCGCGATAACTCTGGAATTGGCCTCCCAGGCCATAAACGGCTTCCTCCCGGACATGGCTCGCCGTACCATCGTCCCCGAGAGCATCATGGACGAGGTCACACGCCGCTTCGGAGTGAGCCAGACCGACCTGTCGGGGCCCAGCCGGAAGAAAGCCATCGTCAAGGCCAGGCACGTCGCCATGTATCTGCTTCGCGAAGAGCTGACAATGAGCGACACCGACATCGGCCGCCTGCTCGGAGGCAGGTCCCACTCGACCGTCATTAGCGCCCTGGACAAGATGGGCCGGGAGGTCAACATCGACCCCGGTCTGCATCAGGACGTCCTGGCTATCAAAGACTCCTTGTTCAGCCGTCGGATTCTGCCCGTCGATAAGTCTGTCGAACGGGTCGATAACCTTACTCCCAGGTAGACATCGGCTCCCCCTCCGTCCTGCACCATCGACCCGCCCCACAGCTTTCCTACACCATAAAGTGCTACAATTGTCCTGTATCTACAGGCAGCCCTAGCTCCGCTCGACAGCGTCGACGCCCTTATGATTATTACTTTTCTATATAAGAGATAGAATGATCGATCTTGTAAAGATAAATGTTAAAGGCGGCTCCGGCGGCAATGGCTGTATCAGCTTCCGCCGGGAGAAATTTGCTCCTCGTGGAGGGCCCGATGGTGGTGAAGGTGGCTCCGGGGGGGCTATTCGTATCGTGGGGGACCCTTCATTAAATACCCTGCTCCATCTCAAGTACCACAGCATCTGGAAGGCGAAGCGGGGGGGCCACGGACATGGCAAGAAACAGACTGGTGCCAACAGCGACGGTATCGATATCCCGGTGCCCCTGGGTACGGTTGTTTGGAAGCTTAACGGAGATGAGTCCCAAGAGTTCGTGGCGGACATAGTGGACACCGAGCCTTTCCTAGTAGCGCGGGGCGGAAGCGGCGGGGCAGGCAACATCAGGTTCGTGTCCTCCACTCAGCAGGAGCCAGTGCTGGCCGAGAAAGGACTGGAAGGGGAAAAGGCCGTCCTGCTCCTAGAGCTGAAGCTCCTTGCCGATGTCGGCCTCGTTGGAGTGCCGAATGGGGGCAAGTCTACCATGCTATCCCGGTGCTCAGCCGCGAAGCCGAAGATCGCTCCCTATCCCTTCACGACTACCGACCCCGTGCTGGGCGTGGTGCCCAGCCGCGACAGGAGTTTCGTCATGATGGAGGTCCCTGGCCTCATCGAGGGTGCCCACGAGGGTGCAGGCCTGGGCCACGAGTTCCTTCGCCATGCAGAGCGGTCGCGGCTGTTCTTGCACATCATAGATGGAATGGCCGAAGACCCGGTGGCCGACTGTGAGCAGATAAACCACGAGCTAGTGTCCTTTGATCCTACGCTCGGCGAGAAGCCCCAGTTCATCGTGGTCAACAAAGTAGACATTCCGGAGGTCAGAGAAAGAGTACCAGCCCTGAAGAGGGAGCTCGCGGCCCGGGGGCTGCCGATGTTCTTCGTCTCGGCCGTCACCGGTGAGGGCGTCGACGAGATGCTGGGCAAGGTCCTAGAGGCCCTCGACACCATGCCCAAGGAGGACCTGAAGCCGGGACCGGAGCCTCGTCCGATGGTGGCAAGCGTCGGCGAGGAACCCTTCCGGGTGATCCTGGAAAAAGGGGTCTATACGGTCTACGCACCCCGGGTGGAGAGACTGGTTCCCTTGGCGGACCTGCGCGACTGGAAGGTCATGATCCAGATTTGGAAGGAGCTGCAGCGCCTGGGGGTGGTGAAGGTGCTGGAAGAGAAGGGCGTCAAGCCGGGCGACACGGTCCGCCTGGGCGGGGTAGAGCTTGAGTGGTTCTAGCCTACAGGTGGGGATCATCGGCGGCACCTTCGATCCCATTCACCTGGGGCACCTGATCCTCGCTGAAGAGGCCCGGATCAGCCTAGACCTGGAGGAGGTGCTCTTCATGCCTGCCGGAGAGCCCTGGATGAAGGAAGGAGAAAACCTCTCACCCGCCTATCACCGCCTGAACATGGTGCGCCTTGCCGTCTCGGGCAACCCTTATTTCCGGGTCTCCTCCATGGAGGTCGACCGCACGGGCCTCACCTATACGGTGGACACGCTAGAGGAGTTGCACAAAGAGACCGGCAGCGAGACGCAGTTCACCTTCATCATCGGGGCCGACTCCCTGAAGGAATTCTCTCGTTGGAAAGAGCCAGCCAGGGTGCTGGAGCTGTGCACACTGGCGGTGGCTCCCAGGCCGGGCTGCTCCGACCTGGACACAGCGGACCTGGAGGCCGCCGCCGCCCCGGGTGCCTCTGAGAGGCTGGTGCAGCTGAAGGGGCCCATGGTCGACATCAGCGGCACGGAGATCCGGCGGCGCGCGTCTCTCGGCCTGTCGGTGCGCTACCAGGTCCCCGAGGAGGTGGAGCGCTATATGCACCACTACGGCCTGTACCGGCCCGTGGAGGCGGCCCAGTGACACCGGCTGAAAGACTACTCCAGTTGGCCGGAGAGCGCGGCGCCCTGCAGTATGGGGATTTCACACTGACCTCGGGGGAGAAGAGCAGCTACTACTTCGACGGCCGCCTGCTGAGCCTGGACCCCGAGGGAGCGTACCTGATCGGCAAGGCGTTCCTCCCCATCATCAGGGAGGCGGGAGCCCAGGCCGTGGGCGGACCCACCCTGGCTGCCGACCCCATCGTGACGGCGGTGGCCCTCACCAGCCACCTGGAGGGCACTCCTATCCCCGCCTTCATCGTCCGAGCGCAGACCAAGGGCCACGGCACCCAGAAGCTGGTGGAGGGCCCCCTGGCCCCGGGCAGCCGGGTGGCCATTGTCGACGACACCTGCTCCACCGGCGGCTCCCTGCTGCACTCCATCGAGGCCGTGGAGGCCATGGGCTGCACGGTAGCCGTGGTGGCGGTCCTCCTGGACCGCCGCCAGGGCGGCGGGGAAGAGCTGGCCCGCCGCGGCTACCCCTTCGTCACGCTGCTGGAGACCACCCCTGAGGGAGGGGTCAGGACGGCGTGAAAAGGCTCGGCCTGGTCCTTCTGGCGACTCTGCTGGTGGCCACCGCTGCCATGGGTCCGGCGGCCATTGGCAGCCCCTCCACCGACGACCCGCCGCCGGTGGAGATAGAACTGGTTGGCTCCGTGGACACACCGGGATTTGCCGCTGGCATCTTCGTACGGGGGGACCACGCCTTCGTGGCGGACGGGTTCTCGGGACTGAGGGTGTTAGACGTTTCCAATCCTTCTAATACACTCGAAGTAGGGTGGACAAACCTGTCAGGCTTTGCCGCCGGTGTCTTTGTCCAAGGAGACTATGCTTTCGTGGCCGATTCTGACCTGGGCCTGCGGGTGGTAGACGTCTCGGACCCCACGGCCATAGTGGAAGTAGGCTCGGTGGAAACACCTGGCGATAAACTATTCGTCAGCACGGCCCATAAAGTGTTCGTTCAGGGGAACCATGCCTTCCTAGCCGATGAGGACGCGGGCCTGCGAGTGATAAACATCTCTACCCCTGCCTCCCCCAGGGAAGTGGGGTTTGCCAATACTCCCCGTTCAGCTCGGGGCGTATTCGTCCAGGGGGACTATGCCTTTGTGGCCGAGGGGTGGGACTACAGCCTACGGGTAATAGATATCTCTAACCCGGCCTCCCCTAAGGAAGTAGGGTTTGTTGAAACTGCGAACACTGCCCACAGCGTCTACGTCCAGGAAGATCTTGCGTACGTCGGCACTTCCGATGGGCTGCGGGTGATAGACGTCTCAGAGCCCAAATCCCCTAGGAAGGTGGGCTTCGTGGACCTTCCGGGCGCTGCCCTTGGTGTCTTTGTCGAAGGAGGCTACGCGTTCGTGGCTGAACGCTTGCATGGGCTGAAGCTTATCGATGTGTCCATCCCTGAATTTCCCATCATGGTGGGCTCGCTGGATATGGCGGACGGGTCAAGGGGCGTCTTCGTCCAGGGAAACAAGGCTTTCGTGGCTGCTAACGAGGCCGGCTTGCTCATTGCTCAACTGCTTGCGTTGGCACGAGGCGATGTCAACGGGGATGGAGAGGTGGACTCCGGCGACCTGCGGTTGGTGGCCGCCGCCCTGGGCACCTCGGACCCCGACGCCGACCTCAACGGCGACGGCACCGTGGACGTGAGGGACCTGGCGCTGGCGGGCAAGAACCTCGGGAATTGAGCCTAAGGCTCGCTGCGGTCCCAGTCGGGGAGGGTCCAGTAGCCCTCGTGAGGAAGGTCCACCCGAGCGCTCAGGCCCTGGGCGCGCTTGAGCCGCTGCACGTTGTACAGGTGGGTGACGTACTCGAACCAGCGGTGGCGGAAGGTGCATTCCAGGGTAACGTAGACCTTGGTGTCGTCGGCGGGGTCCCTGCGCACACCGGTGGGGTGGGCCAGGCCGAAGACCCGCCACTGGGTGTCATCGACCCTCAGCTCCTTGGCCCGCAGCGAGGCCACCGTCTCCCGCGACAGTATCGACAGGCAGAGGTCCAGGGACACCCTCATGGCCCCCAGGATGTCCTCCATGCGCCAGTACTTGTCCTCGCTGAGCCGGCGTTCGTAGGGGGAGTTCACCAGCTCGTCCAGGTTATAGGTGTTGGGAGGGCTCTGCGGGAAGAGCTGCTCTACCCACCGCAGCAGGAACCAGCGGTAGTCCCCGGAGACCACGTGGCTCACGTTGCGGCGGATGCTCCACTTGCCCCACTCCCATCGGTCCGAGGCGAAATCCAGCTGAGCGTCGGTGAGGCCCTCGACCTCCGCGGAGTACATGCGATGGATCTCGTCCTGGAACTGGGGGAACAGCACGGTGGCCGGGGCGTCGTCGGGTAGCTGGGACAAGGCAGCCTCCTGGACTGGCGCTGGGTTCTCCCTTCCTTGAGGGAGGTAGTTAGAGGGAGGGGCATCACCCTCACCCTGGCCCTCTCCCCTCACAGGAAGAGGGGATTTTACCGCTAGACGTCCAGCTCCCGGACGCTGCGTGCGTAGGTCTGGATGAACTTCTTCCGGGGCTCTACTACGTCTCCCATCAGGGCGGTGAAGGTGTTGTCGGCCTCAATGACGTCTTCGACGGAGACTTGGAGCATGTTGCGGTTCTCGGGGTCCATGGTGGTCTCCCAGAGCTGGTCGGGGTTCATCTCTCCCAGTCCCTTGTAGCGCTGGACCTGGACGCCCCGCTTGCCGTCGTAGGACTTCATCATCAGCTCCCGGCCCTCTTCGGTGTAGGCGTAATTGATCTGCTTGCCCGACTGAATGCGGTACAGGGGTGGCTGGGCGATAAACAGGTGGCCGTCGTCGATCAGCTCCCGCATGCGGCGGAAGAAGAAGGTGAGGATCAGAGTGCGGATGTGGGAGCCGTCAACGTCGGCGTCGGTCATGATAATCACCGTGTGGTAGCGCAGCTTGGCCGAGTTGAAGTCCTCTCCCTCTCCGGCGCCCAGGGCCGCGATGAGGGCCCTGATCTCTTCGTGGCCCAGGATCTTGTCCGGCTGACGCAGCACCCGCTCCACGTTGAGGATCTTGCCCTTCAGCGGGAGGATCGCCTGGAAGCGCCGGTCACGGCCCATCTTGGCCGAGCCGCCCGCGGACTCACCCTCCACGATGTAGATCTCCGAGAGCGAGGGGTTGCGCTCGGAGCAGTCGGCCAGCTTGCCCGGCAGGGACGATCCGTCCAGGGCGTTCTTACGGATGACCAGCTCCCGGGCCTTCTTGGCCGCCTCCCGGGCCTTCTGGGCGGTGAGGCAGTTCTCCACCACTCTCTTGGCGTCGAGAGGGTGTTCCTCCAGGTATTGGGTCAGGGACTCCGCCACTGTCGTTTCCACGATGCTCTTGATCTCGGTGTTGCCCAGCTTCGTCTTGGTCTGGCCCTCGAACTGGGGATCGGTCAGCTTGACGCTGATAACCGCAGTAAGCCCCTCCCGCACGTCCTCGCCCAGGAGGTTGGGCTGGTCGTCCCTGAGGAGCTTCTGCTTGCGGCCGTAGTCGTTTATAACCCGGGTGACGGCGGCGCGGAAGCCGGTAAGGTGGGTCCCACCCTCCCCGGTGTTGATGCAGTTGGCGAAGGAGAGGACGGACTCACTGTAGCCGTCGTTGTACTGGATGGCGCCCTCGACGATGACGTCGTCCACCGTCTTGAGCATGTAGAATGGCTTGTCCTGGAGTACCTTGCGGTGCTGGTTCATGCTCCTCACCAGGCTGGCCAGGCCGCCGTCGAAGTAGTAGGAGCGAGCGGTGTCCCCCTCCCGCTGCTCCTCGTGCCACTCGCTGAGAAAGTGCACTTCCAGACCCTTGTTCAGGTAGGCGACCTCCTTGAAGTGGCTAACAATGACGTCGAAGTCGTAGTCCAGGCGAGGGAAGATTGCGATGTCGGGGGTGAAGGTGGCGGTGGTGCCTGTGGTGCCATCCGACCCCTCCGGAGCGGCTTCCTTCACGACATCGGTGAACGGTATGCCCTTGCGGTGCTCCTGGTAGTAGATAGAGCCGTTCCTTCTCACCTCCACGCGCATGTGGGAGGAGAGCCCGTTGACCACCGATGCGCCGACCCCGTGGAGGCCTCCCGAAACTTTGTAGGCTCCGCCTCCGAACTTGCCTCCCGCGTGGAGGGTGGTCATCACCGTTTCCAGCGCCGGGCGGCCGGTGGTGGGGTGGATGTCCACCGGGATACCGCGGCCGTCGTCGCTTACCTGGATCGAGCCGTCCTCCCGGATGTTTATCTGGACCTTGGTGCAGTAGCCGGCCATGGCCTCGTCCACGCTGTTGTCCACCATCTCGTATATGAGATGGTGGAGCCCGCGCTGGTCGGTGCTGCCGATGTACATGCCGGGCCGCAGGCGTACCGCCTCGAGGCCCTCCAGGACTTGAATATCTTTAGCGGTGTATTCTACCGTCATCACCACATCCCATATATATTGATTATATCTACTATAGTATACCAGCCCTTGGGGCTAAAGCCCCGAAAATTGGGTGTCAATTTCCGACTAATCTGTGAAAACCGCCACTCAGGAGCATTCCTGGGGCGCACCCCCACCCAGCTACAAATCAGGAAGGCGCTGGTGGTCACCTCCTGGCCCATGCACAACATGTACTCCGCGATCTCTTGAGGCGGATTCGTCATGCTTATTATCGTTGGAGGATTCACGCCGCAGTTTCTGCGATCGCTGATGATGCGTACCCTGAGGGCGGGAGACGTTTCTCTCAGCTTGCGATGGTCCCATCTGAAAGTGATGCTCTCCAGCGGTCCGGTGTGGCTCACCTCCACCAGCCAGGTGTGCGCCGCCTCCGCCGGAGACTGCAGGCTCTGCGAAAGGTGGCGTACGTCATTGCAATCGGTCCGGCCGGGCTCAGGGTGGCACAGATTGACCGTGAATGGGAAATCGTCGCTAGGGACAGGCGGGAAGGAGCCGGAGCACCACTCCGCGTCGGGGCATTCCCCCAGCAGGCCCAGACGCAGGTTGAGGAAGCCTGGCAGCCCCCTGGGCGTCCAGGACATGGCTAGCTGCAAGGTCCATTCGGGTTGGACCAGCTGTGGAGTAGGCGTGGGCGTCAGGACGATGGTAGGCGTCGGGGTAACCGTAGGAGTGGGGGTGGGAGTGTGCGTCGGTGTTGGTGTAGGTAAGGGGGTCGGCGTTGGCGTAATGGTCGGCTCGACGTCCACCGTAGGGCTGGGTCGAGGCGACGGCGTATCCCCGGGCCGCCGAGTGGGGATGGGAGTAGACGTGGGCAGGGTGGTCGGCGTCGCGGTGGGAGGCAGAGTGAAAGTGGGCGTGGGGCGCCGGGTGGGGATAGACGTAGCGGTGGAGGCAGGTGTGGGAACGGAGGTAGGGCTCGGCCTCGGTGTCTCCTCGGCCGGCACGGACGTGGCGGTAGGCGAGGGTATCATCGTGGGTGTCCTGGTTGGAGCTGCCACCAAGGTACCGTCCCCGTCCTCACCCACCGCCTCGAAGGGCACCGCGACGGGCAGGGCAGACGGCCCAGGACCAGTATCCCCCGCGTCGGCGGGCGTAGGTGAGGGCTCTCCTTCTTTGCAGGCAGCAAGTATCGCCAGCAAAAGCAGGACGAGTATGCCTAGCCTATTCATTTATGTGGCTGGTACCGCCACCGCTGGGGCAAGCGCAGTTGGAATGTGCTGGCCACTAGGCGTGCTCTTCCGCGAACTCGACCGACGGCTGGGCCGCCTGACCCCTCCCCCTGTCCAGGCACCGGCGTAGGGCGTCCGACAGGGTGGATGCGAACAGCGCCTCGACCCTGTCCGCCTTTCCGGGCCTCTCTGCGGCGGATGCGGGCACCAGGCACCGGCTGAACCCCAACCTGGCCGCCTCGTCGAGACGGCGTCGCAGTTGGGGCACGCTCCTCAGCTCGCCGCTCAGGCCGACCTCGCCCAGGGCGACCATTCCGGGGCTCACAGGGATATTGCGCAGGCTGGAGGCAATCGCCAGGGCGATCGCCGTGTCGCTGGCCGGCTCCCGTATCTGCAAGCCGCTCACCACGTTTACGATGATGTCCTGGCCTGACAGGTTCAGGTTCGCGCGCCTGCTCAGGACGGCCACCAACATGAGGAGCCTGTTGTGGTCGACGCCGTTGGCCACCCGCCGGGGCACTGCCAGCACGGAGGGGGAGGTCAGCGCCTGGACCTCCACCAACAGCGGCCGGCTCCCTTCCAGGATGGGTACGATGGCCGAGCCCACGGCTCCTTCCTGCCGCTGGGAGAGAAGGAAGCTGGATGGGTCAGAGACCTCCTCCAGGCCGCCGACCCCCATCTGAAATATCCCCACCTCGTTGGTGGAGCCAAATCGGTTCTTCGCACCCCTCAGGATGCGGTAGGCGCTCAGGGTTTCGCCTTCCAGGTAGAGGACCACGTCCACCATGTGCTCCAGCACACGGGGTCCCGCCAGTGCACCGTCCTTGGTTAGGTGCCCGGCCAGCAGCACCGGCACGGCCCTGGCCTTGGCCCAACGCATCAACCTCAGGGCGCATTCCCGCACCTGTCCCACGCTTCCGGGGCCCGAGGGGACCTCCGGGGTGTACAGTGTCTGGATGGAGTCCACTATCGCGACGGCGGGCCGAAACCGTTCCAGGTGCTGGACGATCTCGTCCACGTCGGTCTCGGACAGCAGATAAATCCCCTGTCCTGAAAACCCCAGACGCTGGGAGCGCAGCTTGATCTGCTGGGGCGATTCCTCACCGGTAACGTACAGCACCCGGCTGCCGGACGTGGCAAGGGAGCTGGCGGTCTGGAGAAGCAGTGTGGACTTGCCTACTCCCGGCTCCCCTGCCATGAGGGTCAGTGAGCCGGGGACCAGGCCTCCCCCCAAGACCCTGTTCAGGTCCGGGAAGGCCAAGGGAATACGGTGCCCCTCGTCGTAGGAGATGCCAGCCAGCTCCTGGGGCTCCGTCGAGCCTGGGTCCAGCCACCTTTGGCGGGATCCGCCGCTGGCTTCGGGACGCTCTACCAGAGGGTTGTGCTCGCCGCAGGAAGGGCAGAAACCCATCCACTTGGGGCTTTCGTGTCCACAGCCCTGGCAGAAGTAGACGGTCTTGGTCTTGTCTCTGGGCAATTCGGAGGCACCTCATCGTGGTGGCCGTCAGATCGGGCGGGCCTACCCCCTGTTAGCACAGGGAGGCCCCGTATGCCCGGGGCCTCCCTGAATCGCGTCCCTCGGTTAGATACAGGCTAGCCCGCGGGTAGAGCCGCCATCTCCCTGACCCGGATCACGGTCTCACCGTCCTCGACGTCGACCACCGCAATATCTCCGGCGTGGAGCTTCCCACCCAGCAGATCCTCGGAGAGCTTGTCCTCCACCGTGTCCTGGATCAGCCTGCGCAGCGGCCTGGCACCGAAGTTGGGGTCGTAGCCCTTTTCCGCTAAATACACTTTGGCGGCATCGGTGGTCTCCAAGCCGATCTTCTTTTCCTCCAACTCCAACCGCACCTGTTCCATCATCAGGTCGACGATGGACATGATGTGGGACTGGGACAGGGCGTGGAACACCACGTTGGCGTCGATACGGTTCAGGAACTCGGGCCTGAAGAAGCGCTTCACCTCGTTGAGCACCTTGTCCTTCATCCGCTCGTAGGACTGCTTCTCCGACTGTGCTTCCTCTGCCTTGATGGCGAAGCCCAGCGCGGTCTCCCGCTTGATCAGGTCCGACCCCAGGTTGCTGGTCATGACTATTATGCAGTTGCGAAAGTCCACCCGGCGGCCCTTCGCGTCGCTGAGGTGCCCGTCGTCGAAGATCTGCAGAAGGATGTTGAACACTTCCGGATGGGCCTTTTCGATCTCGTCCAGGAGAATGGCGCAGTAGGACTTGTGCCTCACCGCCTCGGTGAGCTGTCCGCCTTCTTCGTAGCCGATGTAGCCGGGCGGTGCCCCGATGAGCCGGGCTACGGTGTGCCTCTCCTGGAACTCGGACATGTCCAGGCGGATCATGCTCTCTTCACTGCCGAACATGAACTCGGACATCGCCCTCACCAACTCGGTCTTGCCCACGCCGGTGGGTCCCAGGAACAAGAAGGCCCCAATCGGACGTCGGGGGTCCTTCAGGCCCGCCCGGGCGCGGCGCACGGCCTTAGAGATACTGACTATGGCCTCTTCCTGGCCCACGATGCGCTTGTGCAGCCCCTCCTCCATGTGGAGGAGCCGGTCCGTCTCTTCCAGGGCCAGCCGGGTCACCGGGATCCCGGTCCACATGCTGACGACCTCGGCGATGTCCTCGCTGGTGACCTCTGCACGCTCTTTCTGCTGCTCCTCGTGCCACTCGCTCTCCAGCGTCTCCACCTTCTCTACAAGCCGGACCTCGCGCTCTCGCAACTCCGCGGCGTACTCGTACTGCTGTGAGGTGATGGCCTCATCCTTCTCTTTGCGCACGTTCTCCAGTACCTTGGTCACCTCTTTGACGGACAGGGGCGTGGTGCTGGTCCTGAGGCGCACCCGGGAGGAGGCTTCGTCCATCAAGTCTATCGCCTTGTCGGGCAGGTAACGGTCGGCGATGAACCGGGCCGACAGGCTCGCCGCCATGACCACGGCCTCATCGGTAATGTCCAACTGGTGGTGCTCTTCGTAGCGGCTCTTGACGCCGCGGAGTATGTTGGCGGTCTCCTCAATGGTGGGCTCGGCCACGATTACCGGCTGGAAGCGCCGCTCCAGGGCCGGGTCCCGTTCCACGTGCTTACGATAGTCGTCCATGGTGGTGGCGCCGATGCACTGTAGCTCCCCCCTGGCCAGGGAGGGCTTCAGGATGTTGGCGGCGTCCACCGCGCCCTCGGCCGCGCCCGCCCCGACGATGGTGTGCATCTCGTCGATGAACAGTACGCAGTTGCCCGAGGCTTTGATTTCTTCAATAACCTTCTTCAGCCTCTCCTCGAACTCACCCCTGTACTTTGTGCCGGCCACCAGCGCACCCATGTCCAGGGTCACCAGACGTTTCCCTTGCAGGGTTTCGGGGATGTCACTCCCGGCGATCCGCTGGGCCAGGGCCTCCACTATGGCGGTCTTCCCTACCCCCGGCTCTCCCATCAGCACCGGATTGTTCTTGGTCCGGCGGCTGAGGATCTGGATCACCCGCTGGATCTCCTGATCGCGGCCGATGACGGGGTCCAACTTGTTGGCCCGGGCCGCGGCCGTGAGGTCGATACCCAACTGGTCCAGGGTGGGTGTCCGGGTAGCTGTGCGGGCGCCGTATCCCGACGAGGTGGGTGAGCTCTGGCTCAGGATGCGATGTGTCTCGGTACGGACCTTGTCCAGGGTAACGCCCAGGCTCTCCAGCACGCCGGAGGCAACGCCTTCGCCCTCGCGCAGGAGACCGATGAGGAGGTGCTCCGTTCCGATGTAGGTGTGGTTCATGCGGCGGGCTTCGTCCACCGCCAGCTCGACAACCTTCTTAGCCCTGGGGGTCAGGCCTATCTCACCCTGAGTCGGCCGCTCGCCCCTGCCGATAATGAACTCCACGGCGGAGCGCACCTTGTTCAGGTCTACTCCGAGGTTAGCCAGGACACGGGCGGCCACGCCCTCGGTCTCTCGTACCAGGCCCAGAAGGATGTGCTCAGTGCCTATGTAGTTATGATTGAAGCGCTGGGCCTCTTCCTGGGCGAGAGACAACACTCTGCGTGCCCTCTCCGAGAACTTCTCGAATCTACTGCCCATCTTGGCACCCCCTAGTTCGGCTTATCACGCGTGGAGTAGAGACGCCCAGCGCTGGGGCTCTGCCGGACCACCCGGGCCGATGCTATTCCCTTTAACTACGATCCTGGCTATGGAGCGATGCCGGGCTACCTGTGCTTTTCTGCTCTCCCGACGCACTCACAGCGGCATGTTCAATTATAGGTCGCTGTATCAAAGGTTGTAAAGGATCAATGCCCCACTTTTCCCGGGGGTTAGCACTGGTCCGACATGTGAATATTTTAACAAATGGCCTCTGGAACTTCACTCTATCACACCCCCCATGCAAAGGAAAGGGCATTCTCCAGGTGAATGCCGTGGAGAGTACCCTCTGCATGTCCGGGTTAGGATGGCAAGCCCGGTGAATAGCCCGCTGGCTCTGGGGCTTTGGGGGTAAAACAAAAGCCCCCCGGCGGTGGCCTATTTTCCCACCCCGTTGCCGGAGCAGTATCGTCAGCGCTGGGGCGTTTCACTTCCGTGTTCGGGAAGGGAACGGGTGGGTCCACCCCGCTCTAACCACCAAGGGACCTTTGCGTGCTTATAGTATCCGATATTCTCGGGCGGATGGCAAGACCCGCCGAGCCGAACTCTTTTTAGTCGGTCACCCCAGGTATCACCACCACTGGCGAGAAGTTGTAGTAGTTATCTTTCAAGATGTCCAGGTCGGCCTGGTCTACCGCCCCGTCGCGATTGTAGTCTAATCTCGCGTCGAACCGAACCTCGTTGAGGGCTGCCGCCATCAGGCTGGCATCCAGCGCATTGATTACGGGCGCCGCCTCAGTACCGTCTTCGTTTATGGCGTTGCCCTCCAGCAGCGTCCCCATGTCTACGTTCAGGTCCTCGCGGTCGATATCGACATCGTCGCCCAGGTTGGCCAGCGTGTCCAGGAGGCCTCCGTCGGGCCGCATGGTGCCCACCACGATGTCGTAGACGTCGGTGCGCAGGCCGGTGAGGCTGAGGGTGAAGCTGGTGCCTCCCGGTGCGTCGGCGTCCACCGTCAGCTCCTCAGAGCGGACCGGCGGCGGGCTGTCGTCGAATATGCGCCAGGGCATCTCGGCCAGGGCCGGGTTAAGGCCGTCCCTGGGGTAGATGCTGACCATGAAGCTCTCGCTGTCTCCGGGAGCCGGCGCCTGGAGCCGCACGTTGATGTCCAGGTCCACCAGGCCGTTCACCTTGACCAATGCGCCCGAGAGGTCCCTGAGGACGGTGCTGCCGCCGCTGGTGGCGGTGGTCTCCGCGAAGTCGAACCCGACGGGCGCCGGGCCTATCACGCCTCCCTGGAGGGTGATGTCCGCGATATCGAAGTTCCCGTTGGTGGGTATGGCTCCGGTGGCGTCGCACGTCACCGTCCGGCCGTCAGGGCTGGTCTGACATGATACGTTCACGCCGGACTGGCTGGAGGGATTCTCGTCGATGTTGGCAACGTTAAGCCGCGAGTCCACGTTGAGGACCGCGTGGATGTCATCCACCGGCGTCCCGTTGGCCTGGGCCCTCAGCGTCAGCACCCCGGTGTTGGGCAGATCCTGCAGGCCTATACCCAGATCGAGCCGGTCGGGCGCCAGCGACAGGTCCACCGAGGCCCCCACGATCCTGGAGGTCGTGTCGGAGTCCTGGCCGAGGTCGTCGTCTGCTACCGTGACTTCCACGTTGTACACGCCGTCGGAGGCATAGATGTGGGAGTCCATGATGGCACGGCCGATCTGGCCGCGGATCTCTCCGCCTCCGTGGTTTACAGTGTGGACGTTGATGTACAGACGGCCGGCCCGCAGCTCTTCGACCAGCTCGGGGGTAAGGGGCTCAGGATCGGTGCTGCTCCACGTGCCGGTGTAGCTGTTCCCGGATAGGTCGTCGGTGATGGTCCGGACCACACCGCCGTTCTCACCCAGCTTGCCGTTGTGGAAGTGGGCAAATAGGATCGAGCTGGTGAGCAGGTTCAACTCGATGGGGATGTCGAAGGTCAGCTGCGTCCCCGCGAGGTTGAGAGTGAACGTGCCCAACCCGGTGGCCCTGGTGTCCACCGGAGACGGTTGCTGGGCGCCGTCCAGGTGGGCGGCGAACTGGTTGGGGATCACCGTGCCCTGGGACTGAGACGAACCGGGCTCGCCCCAGTCGATGATGAAGGTGTGGTTGTCCAGGATGCCGGGGTCGATCACAGATGCCTTAAGCATGGCCGGGCTGCCTGACTGGACCGTCTGGTCCGGTCCGGCGTTCACCACGGGTGCGACGTTCTGCACTCCTATAGGTGCCGTGTCCGTGTCCGACCCCGTATCGTCGTCAGTCACCGTTACGGATACGTTGCGGATATCGGAGAGGGTGCCCGAGGGATCGTCGTCCGGGTACTGGTGGGTCCTGGTGAAGGAGGCCGTCCCTGCCGGTAAGGGGAAGATCTCGTTGGGGTTGCCGTCATCCCAGTCGATCTCTACTGTAAAGGTGTCCTGGGTCCCGGGGTCTACGATATCGACGTTCAGCTCGGCCGTGCCGCCCTCGAAGATGTTCTCTCCTATGGCGTTGATCTGGGGGGGCACGTTGTTCACCGTAACGTTGGTGCTGTCGGTGCCAGAGGAGCCGGCGTCGTTGGCGTCGGTCACCGTGACTTGGACGTTGTTAACGTCCGAGGGAGTGGCCGTCGGATTGTCGTCCAGGTACTGGTGGGTCCTGGTGAAGGACCGGCTGGGCGCAAGGAATGGACCTTCCACGGTGCCGTCGCCCCAGGCGATCTCCACGTCGAAGGTGTCCAGGGCTCCCGGGTCGGTTATGTCTATGTCTAATTCGACGGTGCCGTTCTCGTCGACGGCGCCGGGGTCTACCGTGGCGTCGACCGTTGGGTCGACGTTAGCGACGGTGACCACAACTTCATCGGGAGCGGAGTCTAGACGGCCGTCGGAGACCTCGAGCTCGAAGGTGTAGACGCCGTCGTCGGCTGCGAGGAAGGTCCTGGTCGCGGCGCCCGTCACGTTCAAGTTGACCTGAGGGCCTCCCGTCTGGGTCCAGTTAAAGCTGAGCTGATCGCCGTCGGGATCGCTGCTGCTGGCTCCGTTCAGGGTTATTGTGTCGCCTTCCTTCCGGGTGGGCTGATCAGGGCCGGCGTTGGCTGTGGGCGGCCGGTTCACCGTTATGGTTACCTCTGACTGACCGGACAGGTTGCCGGGGTCCCTGACCGTCAGCCGGAACCTGTAGACACCGCCGACCGTAGGCGTGAAGGAGGGGGTAGCGGTGTTGGCGTCGGTCAGGGTAACACTGGGCCCGGATATGCGGGTCCAGGTGAAAGTAAGCTGGTCGCCGTCGGGGTCGCTGCTGCCGGTGCCGTCCAGGTTCACGGCGTCGCCCAAGTCGACGGTCTGGTTCGGCCCTGCGTCGGCCACCGGCGCCCGGTTGACTCCTCCTGTAACGGTAACGGTGGCCGGGTTGAGTGTTCCCGTAACGTCGATAACTGCTTGGTTGACAGTTGCGCCGACGTTCGTCGTTCTGTCACCGGCGGTGGAGAACGTAACCGGGCTGCCGCCCGATGCACCGCCGTGGGCCTCGAAGCTGATGGTAACTATGTCTGTTTGAGCCGCGATCGAAGCACCGAAAACGTTACCGATCGAGACGTCTATTTCTCCGGTAGTGTTGTCAGCCCTGGTCGCGGCTAGCTCAAACCAGCCTGAAGGGGTGTCGACCGCGACTCCGGCTGCATCGCCGACGACTCGGAGGACGTCCTTGTCGAAGTTGATGAACAACGAGGTTGCATCGACGTGGGCTGTGGGGCTGGCGTCCAGCTGCACGACCATGGTAAAGGTGGCCCCCAACCCCACCGTCTTAGTGCCCAAGCCGGTGGGGTTGGGGGAGGTTGCGCCTGGACCGGCGCAACTTCTGGTGTAGGGACCGGGAGAATATCAGGGGCAAATAATACTGGAATGACCAATTAGGGGGTCCCATGGTAAATTCCCTGCGAAGGCACATCACGAGTTGTCCCGGTTTACTGCGTGGGTTTTTCCCCGCTCTGGCCGAATCCGAGCTTCCAGGTCAGGAAGTCGAAGATGTCGTTCTTGTCGTTGCTGTCCAGATCACCGGCCAGCAGGGTTCCGAAATCGGTGGTAGGGCTGGCCGAGTCTGCCGGGAGGGTGAGATCCTCCCTGAAGGTGCTCAGGGTAACCCGGTCCTTGACCCTCACGTCGTAGGTGCCGGCGCCTATATCCGTCCCTTCCAGGTCGAGAACGAACCGGCCGTTTCTATCCGTGATGACTCCGTTGAAGGTCGCGAGGACCGGGCCGGTCTCAGTGCCGGTCCCTGGCTCTGAGAAGTTTATCTCCAGGGTCAGAACATACCGGCTGTTGAAGGCGGTGTGTGGGAGCGGAGCCGCGCCCTGGGGAGCCACGTTGCCGCTGAGCACTAATGGCGATATGGAAACGTCAGCCTCTTTGGCCGTGCCCGCGACGGGACCGACCGGGTTGGTCTTACCCACCGCCGTGGCGCGATCGCCGTCGAAGTTAAGGGTCAGGTGGGTATCGACACGGCCCGTCAACGCCAGGTCAGGCTTTACCATGAACTCGACGGTCGCCAGCAGGAAGTTGCCCGTCGGCGGTGTGCCGGTCAGAAGACCGGCTGCGTAGTTGATGCGCCCGTTAACGTTGTCGATTCGATCCTGTTCCGGTGTAAACTCCGCCGGCAGCGGTTGACTGGGATTGCCCACGACCGCGACGCCTTCCAGGAAATTGGTATCAAAGTTGATGTATGCTTCTGCTGCCTCCACGTTCTCGGTTTTGTCGGTGGGCACGACCCATATCTCGACGCCGAATTTGACGCCTTCGCCAACGGTGGCCCGATGGGGATCGACGTCCGGCGGCCCTACCACTAGCCGTACGGGAACGTCCGGTAGTACGACAGGCGGCTCCACCTCCACGACCGTGAAGGACTCTACACCGCTGCTGTTCTGGTTGCCAACCCCATCTCTGGTTTCAACCTTCCAGAAATACGAGCCCAGCGCGAGGGTGGATATCAGGAACTGACTCTGGTTCAGATCATCCTGGTCCACCACAAGGTTGTTGAAGGCGTTGTCTGTAGCGACCAGCACCCCGTAAGTGACTGGCTCGCTGGAGTCGCTCACGTCAGTCCAGTTCAGCAGGATGGGCGGTGTCACTGCGGCGCCGCCGATCGGCGAGAGCAGGTTGGGAGCGTCTACCGCGTTGTCCTCCGGACCCGGGACGTCACCTATATCGATGAGAGCGCCAAAGAACCCGTCGGGGGTCTGGAGGTTGTTGGCCAGGACGTTGGCGCCGGCTGTGTCGGCCACCACGCTGCCATTTCCCACGGCGTCCCACTCGAAGCGGACCTCCGTAGGGCCGCCAGGGCTGCCCAACTCTAGGCCGCTGCCGGGGGTCCCGATGACCTCGAAGGTGAGCTGGGCGAATGGAAAGGGTTCCTGGTCGGCGCCGAGGGCGGGGAAGACCAGAGCCAGGAAGCGCGCCGTACCAGCGCCGTTGTCGATTTCCGGGGTCGAGCCCAGCGGCAAAGTGTCGTTGATGTGGGTGATGTCGTTCAACTGCAGAACGTTGTTGTCGAAACTGATGGCGAACTGGGCTGAGGCGATGTCACCTACCCCGTCGGGGTCGACCCACACTTCAAGCTGGGCCGTACCTCCCACCTCGTTCACCTGGGCCTGATCGGGCACCATGAACATCTTGGCGCCTGCGATAGGCTGCACTTCTCCGATGGTGATCGTCGCGCCGGAGAATCCCGCCGCAGTCTGGAGGCCGGCGTCCAGAACGTTGGCACCGTCGGTGTTAGCCACTACGCTGCCGTTTCCCACGGCGTCCCACTCGAAGCGGACCTCCGTGGCGTTGCTAGGAACCCCCAACTCCAGGCCGCTATCGGGGGTCCCGATGACCTCAAAGGTGAGCTCGGCGAAGGGGAAGGGCTCCTGGTCGGCGCCGAGGGCGGGGAAGACCAGGGCCAGGAAGCGAGCCGTACCGGCGCCGTTGTCGATTTCCGGGTCCGAGCCTAACGGCAGGGGGTCGTTGATGTGGGTGATGTCGTCGAGTCGTAGAACATCGCTGTCGAAACTGATGGCGAACTGGGCGGATGCGACGTCCCCAATGCCGTTGGGGTCGACCCACACTTCAAGCTGGACGGTATTCCCCACCTGGTCTACTTGTACTTCATCGGGCACCATCTTCATGGTGGCGCCGCCGTGGTCCGCTCCTACAAGGGTCACCACGGCTACGACCACCAGCGCCAGCGCGATCAGCACCGCCACCGGTATCAGCATCTTCGTCTGTTTCAGACCCAGGGCTCTCGTGACCATATCGCCTCGCTTCAATTGGGGCTAGGGGACCTCTATGGGAGAGCTCTTGAAGACGTTCCCCACAAACAGTCCTATGTCCAGGGCGTTAACGTTGCAGTTGTTGTCCAGGTCCGCGTTGGCGTCGTACCCGGCCTCACCGCAGCTACGGAATATGGCGCCCACCATGCGCCCGACGTCCAGGGCGTTGACGCTGCCGTTCTCGTCGACGTCGCCCCCCAGCAGGAGGCCCAAGTCCACGGCGTTGTCGCCCGGGACGATCTCCACACCCTTCTTGATGTTGGTGAGGGTGGCCGGCCCCGTGGCAGTGATGTCAAAGGTACCGACCATGACGTTGTCGAAGTGGCAGGTCCCGAAGTCCTCACCCGCCACCTTGTCCATGGCACCGCAGGTGTAGACGTCCATAAAGGCGCCGGTCGTGGGGTTCCAGAACTCCACGGTAATGGGCACCGGGTTGAGGCCGCCCTCACCGGTCCACCCATCGGGGTCGGGTCGCAGCGCACCCTGGAGAGCCACGTCAACTTCTAGGGACGCTCCGCTGACCTCACCCACCTCGATCTGAGCGACCGGGTTGCGTATGCCGACCGAAGGTAGGAGGTCATCGTTACCCACTGCTTCCAGCGGGACGATGATGGCCTCGGTGAGGTGGACCCAGGCCACTCCCTGCTCGAACAGGGCGTTGACAGGGATGTCCGCTATGAATACGTTGGTCCCTGGCACCAAGGGTGGAGCGTCGGCCAAGAGGGTAAAGGTAAGCCAGCCGTCGTTGCTGCTGAACATGTTCTGGGCCACGAAGTAGCAGTCAATGGTTTGAGCAGGGCCTCCGCAGTCCTCCACGTTTAAGTCGCTCAGGAGTTCGTAGCCGAAGAGGGCCAGCTCAGGGTCGTGCAGGATCGCCTCGCTGGCGACGTCGATCACCCCGCCGGAGTCTATCTCGAAATGGAACTCGGCGGCGTAGATGTCCAGGTCGTCGGGCAGCTTCACCGCCACTCGTAGCGCGCCTCGGGGCCGGGGCCGCCGTCGGGCCGGCAGATGATGGTGATCGGTTTGCTCATGTCCAAGCCGACGACATCGGGCGTGGGCGTGCCGTTGTCGCTGAGGAACTGCCACTGATCGATGCCGCCGATGAAGTCGGGGTTGATGGTTATCTCGAAGGGACCGTTAAGGTTCCCTATGGCTCCACCGTCCGTGTTATCCGGGCCCCAGCCCCAGGTGGAGATGGGCAAGACCGCCTCGCTTCCTTCGTCCCTCACCACGAAGCTGGCCCCTGCAGGGACGCCTGCGAACTCGAACACCACGCTGCCGCCGACGGTGTCGTCGATGGCGTCGTGGATCATTACCAGGCTCAGGTTCCCGGTGGTCTCCGAGAAGTAGAGGAACAGGTTGCTGGTCTGAGACAGCTGGAAGGGTGCCGCGACGTTGGCGCTGACCGTGTGGGGGGTATTGTAGGAGTAGAAGTCCTCCACGCTGTCGGGGTGTCGGATCGGGGTCACCGGGTAGGCCACGCCGTCCTGAACGATCTCGTAGACCGGCCCGGAGGGAGGCTCCTCCGGCTGGCAGATTATGGTGATTGAGCTGTCCATGTCCAGGTCAATGACGTCGGGCGAGGGCGTGCCGTTGTCGGTGACGAACTGCCACTGCTGGATGCCGCTCAGGTTCCTGTCGTCGAAACCGCCCACGCCGGTAAACTGGGGGTCGATGGTGATGGCGAAGGGCCCGGCAAGGTTGCCAATAGCGCCGCCGTCGGTGCAACAGGCGCCCCAGCCCCACGTGCTCTGCGGTAGGACGGCCTCGAATTCGTTCGGGTCTCCGGGCGCTCCAGGGTCGTCTCTTACCACGAAATCCGCACCAGCAGGCACGCCGGCGAAGCTGAAGACCACCGCGCCGCCGTCAGCGTCGTTGGCCTCGTCGTGGATCATCACCAGGCTCAGATTCCCGGCGGGGTCTTCGTAGAGGAAGAGCTTGCTGACGCCAGACTCCTCCAGGCTGTGAAGTTGCCCCCGCGAAAATGGGTCCCCTGGGCCGCGCCCACTCCCCATAGCACGAGCAGAGCGACGACGGCCGCCAATACGATAGATGTGGTCGCCATAAAGCGTACAGGTGTCAGCTTTAGGGTCGCAGGCATGTTATTCCTCCCACGCGCTGGCGGCTTTTATGGTTTGAGTTTTTTGGATTGCGAAGAGGTCCTATGCGTCTTCTATCTTGATAATCGAGCGCAATGAGGCCCAAGGACCCTATATGAGGAAACTTAGCCGATTCTACTCGCGCCGTCATTATAATGCAAGCCCCTTCTCCGTTCACTCCGATATGGCCGGTGAAGGGGCCGCATCGGGCAAGGAAAAGGGCGATCGGATGGGGCCTATTAAGCCGGATAGAGGCGGCTCCAGGGCGTCATGAGCCCTCGGCGGCCAGTACGTGCTCGTGGTCTTCGCAGGACACCCAGTGGTCTCCGTCCTCGAAGAACTCCTTCTTCCAGATGGGCACCGTCTCCTTGATGCGGTCCACCACCTCGTGGCATGCGCTGAATGCCTCTTTGCGGTGGGGCGATGCCACGGCCACTACCAGGCTTATCTGCCCGATGTCCACCCGCCCTATGCGATGGGCGATGGCCACGTCCTCTATCCCCCACTTGTACTGCATCTCCTCACGAATCTTGGCCATCTCCGAGAGGGCCATCTCTTCGTAGGCCTCGTACTCCAGGCGGACTACGGTCTTTCCCTCGGCGAACATCCTGGTGGTCCCCAGGAAGGTGACCACCGCGCCGTTGGTGTCCTTGCGGACCCCGGCGGTGATTTCTTCGGGAACCAGGGGGTCGTGCGTGATCAGTATCATCTCTTCTCCTCCGCTTACCGGCGGGATCAGGGCTACCCGGTCCCCCTCGCGGAGCACCAGGTCGGGCTCGGCGTACTCGGTGTTTACCGCCACCACGATGTCAACAGTTGGTGGGGCCAAGCCGGGGTACAGCGTCCTGACTTCTTCCACCAGCCCGGAGACGGTGGCTCCGGGAGGCAGGTCCAAGGTTCGGTGGCCCAGGCCGGCCCTCTCACGATAGAGGGCGAAGAAATGTACGGTTACTTCCACGTGCGCCTCGCCGGGGAGTCTGTGTTAAATGATATCACCAAGGTATGGCGGGCGCCAGAGCGCTAATCGTACAGGCCCTCGTCGGAGAAGAAGGGCTTGTCCCAGTCAGGGTCGGGCCGGCTCAGGAGGTGGCTGGTGTGGAGGCGCCGAGCCCGCACCCACAGCGCCAGAACGGCGTTGTTGATCTGGGCCCGGGAAACGGGCACCGGACCGAAGGACTCGTTGACCCAGCGGAGGTATCCTCGCTCCAGGAAGCCCTTGACGAACTCCGACGGCTCCACGTCGTCGTCCGTGGTGGCTTCCAGGACGTCCCTGGGGGCCTCGGAGCACAGCATCATCGGCCTCTCCTCGGCCATCTGGAGGTAGTCTGCCTCCCTGACTGGGTCCATGTTACCCTTCTGAGTGAGGTTCGGAGGGTCGCCTAAAGGTTGTACTGGGGCTCCATGTAGTCCTTCAGTTTGTTGTATATCTGGACGCGGCCACGCTGGGTATCGGCCACCAGCAGACGTCCCTTGGACGAGTCGAACTCCAGGGCCGAGGGCAGGGCGAAGCGCCACTCGGGCTCCATGGAGTAGACCCTGCGGCGGGCCCTCACTATGTCAAGGTTGGCGTCCACCACGTCCTGGTGCCATTTGGCCAGCACCTGGGCATCGCCAATGAAGCTGGTGAGGAACCTGCCGTCGGTGTCGTAGGCCTGCACACGGTTGTTGGCCCAGTCGCAAACGTATACGTCTCCGTCCGGGTCCACCGCGACGTCGGAGGGGTGGTTCAGCTCGCCCCGGCCCGTACCGTAGCTGCCGAAGCTGGAGACGAACCTCCCGTCCGTGGTGAACTTCTGGGCCCTGTGGTTCCGATGGTCGGCCACGTAGACGAACCCCTCGCGGTCCAGGCCGATGCCCCAGGGTGAGTCGAACTCCCCCGGTCCGTCGCCCCGAGATCCCCACTTGGCCAGGAACTTGCCGTCCTTGGTGAACTTCTGGACGCGGTGATTCAGGCTGTCCACGACGTAGACGTTGTCCTCTCCGTCGATGGCGATGCCCGCCGCTCCGTTGAGCTGACCATCGCCGTTGCCGGACGTGCCCCAGGTCTCGATGAACTTCCCGTCGCTGTCCATGATGGTGATACGGTTCAGCCACTCGTCGGTGACGTAGAGGTTCTCCTTGCTGTCGACGGCCAGGCCGGCCGGCCAGATGAGCTCCCCTTGGCCGTCGCCGTACTTGCTAAACTCGCCCAGGAACTCCTCTTCCCGGGGCGTGGTGCCGATGGTGACCTTGCTCACTTTGGCGAAGGCCCCGGTCTTGCTCCAGTGGACGTTCCCGATGGTCTCGGTGGGCCGGCTCAAAACGTACACCAGGTCGCCCGAGCCCAGGGCCAATGCCACCGGATTCTGGAGGTACCGGCCCCCTACGGCATGGCTGAAATCGTAGGTGCGGCCCGCCGAAGTCTGAGTTAGCATCTCATACCTCCTAACCTGTTTGTGAGTGGTTTACCGGATGGCTCAGTAATGATATCACCCCGGTAGGACGGATGCCAGGGCGTCAATCGAAGAGGCCCTCGTCGGAAAAGAAGGGCTTGTCCCAGTCGGGATCGGGGCGCCCCAGGACGTGGCTGGTATAGAGGCGACTGGTCCTGAGCCACAGCGCCATCACCCCGTTGTCGATTTGAGCCCGAGACATGGGCACCGGCCCGAAGACTTGATTGGCCCAGGCGGTGTAACCCTTTTCCAGGAAGGCCCTGACAAACTCGGTAGGGTCGGTGTGATCGTAGTTAGCGACCTCCAGGACCTCTTTGGGTACCTCGGAGCACCGCATCATCGGGTTGTCCCGAGCCATCCGGAGGTAGTCCGCCTCCCTGGCTTTGTCCATGATGCCCAATCTCCGCCGGGGTTCGGAAAACTGGAGCCCTGGGGGTCCCGGCTGGCTAAAGGTTGAACTGGGGTTCCATGTAGTTTTTCAGCTTATTGTATATCTGGATGCGGCTTCTCTGAGTATCCACGACCATGAGCCTTTGCTTCACCGGATCGAACACGACACCGGTGGGCAGGACGAACCGCCACTCGGGCTCCAGGGTATAGGCCCTGCGACGGGCTCTGACCACGTCCAGGTTGGCGTCCACAATTTGCTGGTGCCATTTGCCCAGATGATGGGCGTCCCCTATGAATGTGGTGATGAAGGCGCCGTCGGGCGCGAAGGCCTGGACCCGGTTGTTGGCCCAGTCGCAAACGTAGACGTCGCCATCGGTGTCGATGGCCACGTCGGCTGGATGATTCAACTCGCCCCGACCGGTGCCGTAGCTGCCGAAGCTCGACACAAACTGCCCTTCGGGCGTGAACTTCTGGACCCGGTGGTTCTTGTAGTCTGCTACGTACACGAAGCCGTCCCCGTCCACGCCGATGCCCCATGGCGAGTGGAACTCGCCCGGACCGTCGCCCAGCTGTCCCCACTTGGCCAGGAACCGTCCTTCCCTGGTGAACTTCTGGACTCGGTGGTTGAAGCCGTCAACTATATAGACGTTGTCTTCCCGGTCGATGGCTATTCCCGAGGGCCCGTTGAGCTGGCCGTCGCCGTCGCCGTGGGCGTCCCACTTCTTCAGGAAGTTGCCCTCGTTGTCCATGATGGTGACCCGGTGCAGCCACTCGTCGGTGATGTACAGCCTCTCGGCGCTGTCCACGGCGAGGGCGGTGGGCCAGATGAACTGTCCGTCGGCCAAGCCATACTTTCCAAACTCACCCAGGTACTGTTCGTCGCCGGGGGTGGTGCCGATGGTCATTTTGTCCACTTTGGTCAATCCCCCGGTCTTGGACCAGTGTACGTTCCCGACGTACTCTGCCGGGCGACCCAGCATGTACACTACGTCTCCCGTCCCGAGGGCGGCCGCGATCGGGATCATGATGAACCGTCCCGCAACCGCGTGGCTGTAGTCGTAGGTGCGACCGGCTACTACTTGAGTCAGCATCACAAATACCTCTTGGCTAGGTTAGGGATGGCAAGGACCGGGCCGAGGCCACAATATCAGGGGAGGGCACCGAACCCTGATGTCCGTTGACCCTCCCCTGGGTTCGCCGCGCCTAAGGGCCCGGTTTAGAGGAAGGCGGGCTTCTCGAAGCTGCCGTTGACGATGGGCTTAGCGTCCAGCTTCAACCAGTCTTCCAGGATGTTCGAGTAGAGTCCCCGGAAGTCCGTGTTGGGCACCGGGTCGCCCTGCTGTAGGTCCTCGGGCTTCAGCGAGGGATACTCGCTGTACTGGCCGCCCTTGATGGCGTCGCCGAACATGAAGGCCGCGCCGGCGGCGCCGTGGTCGGACCCGGAGCCGTTGTCGTGGGTGCGCCGTCCGAACTCGGAGAACATCAGCATGATCACGTTGTCCGAGGCGTTATGCTCCCTGAGATCGTCGAAGAAATCAGCGACGGCCTGGGACACGTCCTTCCAGAGATTGTCGTGGGCCCCCATCTGGTTGGAGTGGGTGTCGAAACCGCCGTGATCGCAGTAGAAGATACGAGTGCCCAGGTCGGCCATATGTATCTGGGCGATTCCCCTGAGCTTCTTGCCGATGGTGCTGTCGGCGTATTCCACGTTGGAGGAGTACCCCTGCGGGGCAGCTTTCAGGATGTCGGCGCCGGCCAGGGAGTCCAGGCCGGTCTGGCCCAGGTAGTCCATGGTGGGGCCGGTGCCAATGGCCGGAGAGTACAGCCGGGAGAACCGGTCCAGTATCTTCGCCCGCTGCTGCTGCTCGGATATGCCTGGCAGGAAACCGTAGGTGTCCAGGTCGTCGACGCAGGCAACCGGGACTCCGGGCAGAGCCAGGGCCCTGAACAGGCTGGGGCCGAAGCTTACTGTGGTGACCACGTTGTCCTTGTTCGGGTCGATCTCCCGGGTGGCCCTGCCCAGCCAGCCCTCGGTGCCCAGCGTCTCGGGCTCGCAGGTGTGCCAGATGTCCATGGAGCGGAAGTGGGAGCGGGGCGAGTTGGCGTAACCCACTCCGTGGATTATGGCCACGTCGCCTTCGTCGTACATGCTCTTTATGGGCCCCATATTGGGATGGAAGCCTATCTGGTCATCGACGTGGATGATCCTGTCCTCGGCGATCCCGATTGCGGGCCTGTTGTCCCTGTAAAGGGGATTGGCGTAAGGGATAACGGTGTTCAGGTAGTCGTTGCCACCCGTCAACTGCAGTACGACCAGCACCGGGTCTTTCTTAGCGGTCATGTGAGTCCCTCCTCCTCGTTATTGGGCAGTGTTAGGCGTACTGGTAGTCCCTTAGCGAGACTATCAGCTGAAGCATCTCGGTAACCCGCCGGGTGGCGACGTTGCCGTCTCCCTGAGATCCCCACTTGAGGTCGCCACCGGCGCTGGCGTGGGCTACCAACTCGCCCTTGGTGCTCTGGCTAACCTCCAGGGGACCCATCAGATCGAGGCAGGCGTCCACAAAGCCCTCGGGGGATTGGTCTCCCTTGTCCCGCAGCCGGCCAACGATGGACTGAACGCCGGGCAGGCTGACGTCGGACAGCAAATCGGCGGTGAAGTTGATGCGCCTCATCAGGGAGCCGCTGTTTATCCACTCGGTCCCGGTGTGCCAGCCCTCCACGCTGGGAGGGTTCATCAGGTCCTGTCCCATGTAGCCGGGCTGCCTGGCTATCTCGCCCAGGCCAGGGGCGGGGAACTCGAAACCGCCCACCAGCCGCAGCGTGCCTATGACGACCTCGGCTGGGCTCTTTATCTTGGAGAACCGGGCCTCCTTGAAGAAGTCGGAGTTGAACAGTACCCGCAGCACTGATCGGATGTCGTACTTCGACTCGGTGAAGGTCTTGGCCAGGGTGTCGATGGCCTGGGGGTCTCTGGGTGGGGTCACCTGCCAGGCGGGCACCTGGGCCTCGTCTGCCACGAAGAAGTTGTACAGGTGGCGGGAGACGAACCTGGCCGCGGCCGGCTGCTCGCAGATGATGTTGATGATGTCGTCTCCGTTGAACCGCCCCGTGTGACCCAGGAAGGTCTTCTCCGTTTCGTCGTGGTCCTCGGGCTTGTACTCGAAGACCCAGTCGAAGCGGCCCATGGGGAACCGGGGGAGTTTGGGGGACATGGTCCAGCCGGTGAAGGCCCTGGAACACTCCCTTACGTCGACCTCGGTGTAGTTGCCCACGCCCATGCTGAACAGCTCAAGGAGCTCGCGGCCCCAGTTCTCGTTGACCGCTTCGGCGTGGTTCTCGTAGTTATCCAGCCAGTGGATCATGGCCGGGTTCTTGGCCATATCCAGCAGCAGCTCGCGGTAGTCACCCATGCCCTTCTCGCGGAACGTTTCGAGCATGTCGTCTATTTCATCGTAGTGGTCCACCTTGGACACCCCGGTGGCGAAGAGTTGGTGCCAAAACAAGGTCACCTTCTCTTGAAGAGGTGTCTTGGTGTTGATCATTCGGAACATCCATGGAGCGGACCCCATGCCCTGCATCGTGCCCGCTTTCCAGGCCCACGGATGGTATCGCAGCATCTGCAGCAGGTTCACCGGCTCTTGTCTTTCGGGGTGAAGGAGCTCCTCTACCGTTGCCTCATATCCTACCGCTACCCGGGCCTCAAGCTCTTCGCGGGTGGCCCCGAATCCGGCGCGCCGCATCAAATGGGCCATCATGGCCAGGTCGTTTTCGCCCATTAGCTCGCCTCCTTTCCCCGTTCCTTTGGAAGGTTCGCCGATCTCGTGCTCAACTGTGTCGTAATTAAGATAAGGTCCTACACAAAGGGCAGACTCCTACACAATGAAAACCAATATAATCCCCAGCCCAGGCCTTGTCAATGACCCTCTTAATCCTGGTCGTCTCGAATCCGTCGACGTTGACCCTCCTTCGCCAGCCAGCTATAATCCGCCCATGCCCTCTGTTCCGGGAATCCCATCCAAGGAGCGTGCCATGGAGCCCGACGAAGTTGCTCGCATGGTGGTCAATCTGGCCTCCGAGAAGCAGGCCGAGGACATCGTCCTGCTGGACGTCAGGAGTGTGACGTCCTTCGCCGACTACTTCGTGATCATGGGCGCGGGGAGCCGTCGGCAGATCGAGGCCCTGAGAGAGGACCTGGTCAAGGATCTTAAGGAGTCTGGGATCAACCCACACCACAGCGAGGGAACTGCGGAAGCCGGCTGGGTCTTGCTGGACTACAGCGATGTCATCGTGCACCTTTTTGGCACCGAGGAGAGGGAGTACTACGGGCTGGAGCAGCTCTGGTCCGGAGCTTCTCAGGTGGTCAGGATTCTATGATCCAGGGGTCGACGTTCCGCGTGTAGTCCGTGATCTCCCGGGGCTCGAAGAATAAAGCTATCTCCTTCTGTGCCGACGGCAGAGAATCGGAGCCGTGGATCAAGTTTCGCCCGATGTCGACGGCCAGGTCCCCCCGGATTGTCCCCGGTGCGGCGTTTTTAGGGTCGGTGGTGCCTATGGTGCTCCGGGTAATCTCCACCGCGTTGGGACCTTCGAGGACCGCGGCGACCAGGGGGCCCGAGATGATGAACTCCACCAACCCCGCGAAGAAGGGCTTCCCTACGTGCTCTCCGTAGTGGCGGTCGGCCATGTCCTTTCCCATGTACAGCATCTTCATTGCCACGATCTTCAGTCCCCGGGCCTCCAGGCGCGAGATCACCTCTCCCACCAACCCCCGTTGGACTCCATCGGGCTTTACCAGTACCAGTGTGCGCTCCATGTGCTTAAGTTCTCCCCTCACATTTGCCTAGTTTGCCAGAGCAAGGGTCTAAAGCTTCACCCTCTCCGCCGTCGCGGGACGGCCGATGCTGGGCCTCCTCAGGTAGATAGGCTGAAGGACCGCCTGGTCGTCGACTTCCCCTCGCTGCAACCGCTCCCGGGCAAGGACTCCCAATGCCCAAAGTCTGGAGGCCGGAGTGTGGAAGTCGACGACCAGGCCCCTGCGGCCCAGGGCCTGCTTCAAGTACCGGGCGCGGGCCGGCACCGCCTCGCCGCATAGCAGGGTGCGCTTGGAGATGGATGCCGCCAGCTCCTCCGGGGTGCTGATCCGCTCGTCTGACAGCTTCCTCCATCCTTTCGCGGAAGGACCGGCCCGAAAGACCGCCGAGGCCACCTCTGTCTTGCCCGCTTCCAGGATGGAGCAGATGGGCAGGCCGGTCCCGGCGTAGGGGTAGGCCTCCAGCTCCAGGGTGCCCACGCCGACCAGTGGTATCGACCGGGGCAGTGCCAGTCCTTTGGCTACGCTCAGGCCCACCCGGATGGCGCTGAACCCGCCCGGCCCCAGGGCGACACCGATCCCCTCGATACGATCAATGGTGGCCCCGGCCCTGTCCAGGAGTTGCTGCACCGTGGGCATCAGCTCCGCAGTATGGTTGTACCGGGAGTGCCAGCACACGGCGGCGACGGGTTCTTCGTCGTCCCAGAGGGCGGCCCCGGCGTATCTCGTGGAGGTGTCGATGGCCAACAGCACTACTGCCGTCCCTCGGCGAGGACATCGCCCTGGGAGCCGGCTTCGACGGCTTCAGGGATGCCCTTGAGCAGACGCCGGTGCCTGTCCGTCGCCGGGTGAAACGCGATGCTTCGGTCCGTCTCCTGCTCGCCGTAGTCCAAGAAGATGCGCATCGCATCGGCGGGGAAAATCTCTTCGGCCCGGTCGGCCCACTCCACCACGCACACGTCGTCGCCCGAGAGGTACTCCTCCAGGCCCAGGTCAATGGCTTCGTCCGGACCCTCCGTCCGGAAAAGGTCCACGTGGTGCAGGGTGAGCCGTCCCCGATAGCGAGCGATCATCACAAAGGTAGGGCTCCTGGCGTAGCCCGAGACTCCGAGGCCCCAGGCGATTCCCTGGGTCAGGCAGGTCTTGCCGGCGCCCAGCGACCCCGTGAGGAGGAACACATCTCCGGCCTCGGCACCCTGGCCCAGCAGGCGTCCGATCTCCCGGGTTTCGTCGGGGCTATGGCTCACTATACGGACGGGGCCAGACATCTACCTGAAGTGATCCCAGCCGCGGCCGGTGATGACTTCCGCGGTGCCAGTTTCCGGGTCCACGACCGCCACTTGTCCGGCCTCCCCTGCCGCCATCCAGCCGACGACGCAGGCAGGCGGCTCCAGCAACGATAGGACTCGTTCCATGAGGTCGGGGGCCGCTGCGAAGAGGAGCTCGTAGTCCTCTCCACCGCCCAGGGCCAACTCCAGGTACGCTTCAGGGAAGGCTTCCCTCAGTGCCGGATGAATTGGGACCCGGCCGGACTCCACTCTGACGGCCAGGCCGCTGGCCTTGCACAGCTTGGACAGGTCGTCCACCAGGCCGTCGCTGATGTCCATGGCGGCCTGCACTCCATGACTGGAAAGGACCCGGCCCTGGGGAACGCGCGGCTCGGGCCTGCGGTGTGCCGTCTTGAGATGCTCGGCGGCGTTTCCATGAATCGGTAGGTCCTTCAGCATGATCTCAAGGCCTCCCGCAGAGGAGCCCAGGTACCCTGTGACGGCGATTTGGTCGCCGGGCGCGGCGGCGGATCGCAGCATGGGGATACCGTCGCAGACACCGGTCAACCCCACGGTGACGAAGACAGCGGGCGAGCGGACCACGTCGCCCCCGACGACGGCCACCCCGTAGCGATTTCCCAGGTCCACCATGCCGCGGTACAGGGATTCCAGGTCGCCCACATCCGTCTCGCCGGGCAGGCCCAGAGTCACCAGCGCGTAGAGGGGCAGACCGCCCATGGCGGCAACGTCGCTGACATTGGCGGCCATCAGCTTCCATCCAAGGTCGTACCATGGGGTTGTGGCCCTGGTGAAGTGCACCCCTTCCACTACCGTGTCGGTGGTGTACAGCTCGGTGCCCTCGCGACAGCGCCAAGCAGCCGTGTCGTCGCCCGCATCCACCAGCAGGCGGAAGCCGTGGGGCGTGGCGTTATCCGGGCCGGCCCTTCCAGAGGTCACCATCTCCGTAAGGAGATCGATGACCCCGAACTCTCCCAGGTCCTGTACCTTCATCGTGATGAAATTATATCCCTTTCCGTAGCTGCTCTCAACGAGCATAGACAATCGACATCGGACGAAGCCTGTTGGTATACTCGACGATGGGAGCTAGATGAAGACGGTCTATTCGTGAGATGCGTAGCTTAGTGTTCGACCTAGAAGTTTAATGGAGCGGTTTTCCTTGTCCGCATTTGGGCGGTGAGGTCGAGTTTTCCGAGGAGCGGAAGCAGCACGTTTCCGAGCGGCACCCTGATCTTTTTCAAGAACACCACGACCTACTGAGAAATACGCTGGCCGATCCAGACCAAATCCGTCGGAGTGCGCGTTTCGGAAACGCCACATTGTTCTCACGCTGGTACGCCGAGTTGCGCGGAGGCAAGCAAGTAGTCGTTGTCGTTGTAAGCGAGCCCGATGACCGTCACTGGATCGTTACTTCATACATTGCCAGGCGGTTGGTGTAAGGAGGGACCGATGGACGGAAAACTGACCTTTAGATACGACCGTGAGGCCGACATCCTCTACATCGATAAAAGCCCCCCCTATCCCGAGCAGGAGTCTGAGGAGCTCGGAGATGAAGTAATTGTCCGGCTCAATCCCAGCACAGGAGAAGTCGAAAATGTCGAGGTGTTGTTCTTCTCAACCAGGCTACTACGGGGCGACTTATTCGAGCTGCCGGTGACCGCTGATCTAAGGCTCGCTTAGATAAGGGTACCCGGCTAGAGGTCATAAGGGAGCGTTCACGCGGGTCCGCGGCAGCCTCTAGAACTCAGTCGTCAGCCGCCCCTCGAGTATTCCTGTACCCTACGCCCACAGCCCCGGGTTATCATTCGTTGGACGAGTACACGTGGTTGCGATGTACGAACCTGAGGAGTATTCTAGACGTGTAAGCGTATGGAGGGTTGAGCATCTGTATGCCTAAACGTATGACAGTCGTGTTCGACGACGAGGAACTGTATACTGCCCTCAAGGTAGAGGCAGCGCGCCGGGGCTGGCACGCCAAGGATATCGTGGCCGAGGCTGTTCGTGAGTGGCTGGAGTCTAGGGAGGACCAGGAGATGCGCCCAGGGCTCGAAGAAGCTCGGGCCGAGTGGGAGGACCGGGGAGGTGTTGAGGCGACCGAGTTCTTCCGAAACATTCGAACCAGCCGCGATCGATAGCGATGCCCTACCGGGTTGAGCTGGCTCCGGCGGCTCAACGTGACCTGCGAGGGCTGCCACCACAGATCCAGGGCCGGCTGGCAGTGCCCATCCAGGCCCTCGGCGATAATCCCAGACCGCCGGGCGTTCGCAAGATTCGAGGAGAGGACCGAGCGTGGCGTATCCGAGTTGGACAATACCGGGTCGTTTACGATATCCACGACGACCGTTCCATGGTAGTTGTTCTCAAGGTAGACCGCCGGAGAGAGACTACTTACAGGCTGGGGTAACGGGTCGTTGTTGAGCAAAGAGAGGTAATCTCGGGGTGCGCGCCCTCATCCTGTCCGACATACACTCCAACCTGGAGGCCTTCCGGGCAGTCCTCGAAGACGCCGAAGTCCGAGGCGGCTTCGACGAGGTTTGGTGCCTGGGGGATATAGTCGGCTACGGGCCGGACCCGGGCGAGTGCATCGATCTCCTGCGCAGCTACGACCCGGTCTGCGTGGTGGGCAACCATGACCTGGCCGCCGCGAACCTGTTAAGCACCGAGGACTTCAACTTCAACGCCCGCTACGCCGCCCATTGGACTGCCTCCAGGCTGAGCAAGGACCACGCCGGGTTCCTTTCCGGGCTGCCTGAGATGGCCCGACGAGGGGATTTCACCCTGGTGCACGGCAGCTTGCGGAACCCTCTGGTCGAGTACCTGATTTCGGTGGGCTCGGCCATGGCCACCTTCGATCTCATGGAATCGAGCTTTTGCCTGGTGGGGCATTCCCACATACCCTTCATCTGCCACGAGGCGGACCTGGCCTGCAGGTTCGAGGATTTCCCGGAGGGAGACGCGATACAGCTTGACGCGAGTAGTCGGCTGATAATCAACCCGGGAGGGGTCGGGCAGCCCAGGGATGAAGACCCCAGGCCCAGCTATGCGTTGTACGATGAAGCTGGTGGCGTCATCCGGAGGCACCGGGTGGTTTACGACATCTCGGCCACCCAGGAAAAGATGCGCCAGGCAGGCCTCCCAAAGCCCTTGATCAAGAGGCTTAGCTTCGGGGTCTAGGCCAAGCCTATTGGGACTCTCCGCCCTCGCCGTCTCCACGCTTGAAGACTCGCCCAATCGAGGTCCCCAAGGAGCGAACCTAGTTCTTGGACGACCCCTCTGAGGACGATGACTGACCCGACTGGGGCGGTCTCCACGACCGGACCTGGTTCAGGCGGGTGCTGAACTCGCTGGGCATGGCCAGAGCTCCTGGAGCCCTCACCGCTTTTATGGCCTCTCGCATCTGCTCGTGAGGGTAGGTGCTCAAAATCTCGCGGCTGGCCAGGAATCCACCGTAAACGACGAGGGTCGCCACCAGGAAGAACCCCAGATGGGGCGCAGAGCTGTCCAACGAGTTCAAGGCAAGGCCCAGGCCACCAAACATCAGACCCAGCGTCACGATCAAGGCCGCGTATGCCCGCTGTACGGACTCGTCCCGGCGCCAGAAGTCCCGGTTCTGCCAGAGGTGCCGGCTTCCCTGAACCAAGTTCTGCGCCCAGGCGACGGCATCATCTTTGATTCTGGCGCCTGCCTGCTGAGGGGTGGTGCCTTCCGTTATCAGTGGCCCCGTGCTGCCGCTGCCGCCTCTGTTCGCCAGGGAAGCCACGCTCCGGAGGGCTACGAACAGGACGATGGCTCCTCCCAGAACGTTGGAGATCGCCGCCAGAAGCCGGATCCAGTCCGGGAAGAAACCGGTCTTCGTAATGCTCATGGAATGTCTCAGACACTCCAAACCCTTGAGCCCGCCGGCGCACCAGTCGGGAGTCCTCATGTCGGCGCTCAGCACCAGGATCAGAGTGGAGATGCCGACCACCACCAGGTAGCCTAGAAAGGCACTGGCCAGCTTTCGCGGGCCTAGCCAGTAGACGAAGCCGGCTGCCAGGAACGCCGGGACCATCGTGGCGCCGGTGAGATACCACAGACGGAAGGCCCATTGGTTCAGGCCGAAGGACTCCCGGAGGAACCACATGAACATGGCAAACGCCACGAGGAGAAAGGCCACTGACCAGAGGATGTGTTGAGTCTGCTTTCTGGCGAAGTACTGGTCCAGGAGCGACGCCGAGAAAAGCAGGCTGATTATACCGGTAACGTAGGCCAGCGCTAGAGACATGTCGACCTCCAGCAGTCATTTTACTCTACGATGCAAGTATTGGCAATTCCGGAGGGGACCTCATTTCGTCGCTTTCCCACAACCCACTTCGAAAATGAGAGGTGACGGATCGATCGTGCTCCTATCCGAACGCTGTACTGCTACACTGGCTAGACACGGTTTGGACCTATTGTTATAATCGTTATGATTGGGTGCGGCGAATGAAAGCCACATTGGTGGGAGACGCTCCGTGACCTCCACCGGGCGAAATCAGTCATGCCCGGGGTTCTACGACCGGCTGACAGGATACCCCCTTGGTCAGTGCCTGTCGTTGACCCCCTCGTCGCCGTTGCCGTTCTGGCCGAAGTCGGTGTCGCTGAAGACCCCGGTTTCGCGGCCCTGATATACGTGGACTATGAACTCCTCCCGGGCGACTCCCACGGAATCCAGTAGCTCGTCGTCGATCGTCTCTATGAGGTCCTGGATATCCTCCTGGGTCAGGCTCTCGGGCACGCACAGCGTGCCGTGCACCAGGGTCGAGGTGAAGTGCAGGTCTATCCGGCCCACGGGCTGCTCGTTCTCCAGGATGGCGTAGGACTCGGAGCTGGGAGTCCTGCAGTCCCTCTCGAAGTAGTGTTCCGGCATGCTTACCTCCGTCCTTCCGTGCCTACCTTCCGATACTTAGGCCGATGATCAGGGGCGAACTTGGCCATTGCCCATTACTATCCACTTGTAGGAGGTCAGCTCCCTGAGGCCCATGGGGCCCCGAGCGTGGAACTTCTGGGTGCTGATTCCCACCTCGGCGCCCAGGCCGAACTCGGCGCCGTCGGTGAACCGGGTGCTGGCGTTGACGAACACCGCCGCGGCGTCCACCTCGTCCAGGAATCGCATGGCCGCCGAGTAGTCCTCGGCCACGATAGCCTCCGAGTGCCCCGATCCGTGCCGCTCTATGTGCTCCATGGCTTCGTCCAGGGAGTCCACCACCTTCACCGAGGCCACCAGGGCCAGGAACTCCTGGCCCCAGTCGTCGTCCTGGGCCGGCACGGCCGTAATTCCCTTCAGAGCCCCCAGGATGCTCAGAGCACGCCGGTCGCAGCGCATCTCCACTCCGGCGCCGGCCCAGTCCCTGGCTATGCGGGGCAAGAAGGTCGGCGCCATTTCCGAATGCACCAGCAGCGTGTCCAGTGCGTTGCAGACGGTGGGGCGCTGCACCTTGGCGTTGTAGGCGATGGCCACTGCTTTTTCCAGGTCCGCCGAACGGTCGACGTAGGTATGGCACACACCAACGCCACCCGTCACCACCGGCATGGACGCTGTCTGGCCCACGAAACGGATGAAGTCCGCGCCGCCGCGGGGAATCATCAGGTCTATATACTCTCGCATTCCGAGCATGGGCTCCACCAGGGCGCGGTCGGTGTTTTCCACCAGCTGGACAGCGTCGTCCGGGACTCCGGCGTCGGCGATGGCGCTGCGGATAACCGTCCCCAGAGCGATGTTGGAGTGGATGGCCTCGCGCCCTCCCCTCAGGAGGCAGGCGTTGCCCGACTTGAGGCAAAGCGCCGAGATGTCCACGGTCACGTTGGGCCTGCTCTCGTAGATTGACCCGATGACCCCCATGGGGACCCGCACCTTCCCCACCTTCAAGCCGTTGGCCAAAGTGCGGGTGTCGAAGGCCTCTCCCACGGGATCTGGAAGCTGGGCGATGATTCGCACGTCGGAAGCCATTCCCTCGAGGCGCTGGGGGGTTAGCAGCAGACGTTCCGCCAGGGCCTCGGATAGGCTGTCGGCCTGTCCGGCCCGGAGGTCTATCTCGTTGGCCTCCAGCACCTCGTCCTGGCGGTCCACTAGGGCGTCGGCGACGTTCATCAGCGCCCGATCCTTGACGGCGGAGGACAGCCGGGCCAGCTTTCTGGAAACAGCCTGGGCAGTCTTTCCCTTCTCCACCAGCTCATCTACGACTGTGGTCATCATTTCCTCCTCGGCCGAACCCGCCGAAGTACCCACCTATTCTGGGCGCCCACCGACGACCTTTGCTACGCCCAGGAAGGTGAACCCTGTGATCTCCGCTGTATCCTTCTGGTACCTGGCGAGAAGCCCACCCCCTAGGTCCAGGGTGAGCGAGGGACAAGGCTCTCCGAACGAGATGTAGAGGACGTCGGCCTCTCTATCATAGTCCCAGTTAACTTGTTCCGGTTCCTTCAGTTTCAGCGGCTCCATAGTATTGTCCTCTCCTTCAGACGTTCAGTGAGATACGCGGTGATGACAAATCCATCCTCGCTCGAAATCTCTCGATACACGACCACAAAGTACAGATGGTTCAGCTTGCGAATGGCCATAAGCCCTCCGAAATCGCCTATTTGAATCAGATCAGGAGAACTTAGGACCTCAAATATCTCGTTCTGTTCCTGCACTTCAGGGTGTCTTGCCTTTATATGCTTCCACCTCTCGTCAGTTAACCTAATGGGCACCCCGTTTACAGAAATCGAGACTTCTGCCATCCATGCCCCTCAGCTACGCTACGGTTTAGATCGCCAGAAAGAGGACCCGGTAGGAACTGGCTCCCCGTGCTTCTTCAAGCTAGCAATGTAACCTTCTATGGCGTCCTTTATCATATCGAGAGCTTCATCTACGGTCTCGCCCTGGGTACACAGCCTGGGAAGTCCGGGCACGATACTATATAGCCGCCTTCCTCTGCAGGCTCAATGTACACAACATACTTGCTCATACCGGCACTCCCTTCAGAGCAGCACCATGTTGTTGCGGTGGACCACCTCCTGGCCGTAGTGGTAGCCCAGGATGTCCTGTATGCGGTCGGAGCGGGAGCCCTTGATACGGGCGACTTCCGCCGAGCCGTAGTTGGAGATGCCGCAGGCCACCCTCTCGCCGTCGACCGTCGACACCGAGATGATGTCGCCCCGCTGGAACTCTCCTTCGACGTCCCTCACTCCGGCGGGCAGAAGGCTGCGGCTCTGGTCTCGTAGCGCGGCCGCAGCGCCGTCGTCCACCACGATCTTCCCGCGAGTGGAGAGACCGCTGAGCATCCACCTCTTTCGACTCTCCACCCTGCTCGCCGTGGGCAGGAACAGGGTACCCAGCTCCTCTCCCTTCACCAACCTCGGGAGCACGTCGTCCTCGAGGCCGTTGCAGATTACAGTGTGGGTTCCCGAGGCGGCAGCCAGCCTGGCGGCCTCCAGCTTGGTCAACATGCCGCCCCGCGCCTGGGGGTTACGATGCCTGCCTGCCAGGGACTCCAGGGACTGGTCGACCCGTTCCACTCTGGGGATTAGCCGGGCTTCGGGGTCTACCCTGGGGTCGGCGGAATAGAGCCCCTCGGTGTCGGTGAGGATCGCCAGGAGGTCGGCGTCCACCAGGCCGGCCACCAGGGCCGACAACCTGTCGTTGTCCCCGAACACCTCGCCGATCTCGTCCACGGCCACCACGTCGTTCTCGTTCAGCACAGGCACCACGCCCAGGTCCAGGAGGGCCAGGAGGGTGTTGCGTACGTTCAGATAGCTCTGGCGGTCGGAAAGGTCCTTCCATGTGAGCAGGGCCTGGGCCACCTTCACGCCGTGCTCCTCGAACAGACGCTCGTACACGTGCATCAGGTGGCTCTGTCCCACCGCCGCCAACACCTGCCGGAAGGGGATGTCCCGCCGCTCCTGTCCCATGGCCAGCGAGTGCCTTCCCGCGGCTACCGCACCGGAGGTCACCAGCACGACCTCGACGCCCTGGGAACGGAGCCCGGCTATCTGACGGACCAGGCCGGACATCACCTCCGGGGCGAGGCGGTCCGATCCGCCGGTGAGGACACCGGTGCCCGCCTTCACTACCAGGCGCCTGTACCGGACATCCGACGACGATTCCAGCCCCGGGGCGCAATCCATTTCGGGCTCTTGTCGGGGAGTCCGAGAGTCTTGACGGGTAGTAGGAGACCCTGTCGAATCAACCATTGGCGTCTGTAATCGCTACCCCTAGAAACGGAGAGTTAATTATAGCAGGGTAGGGGCGCCACGTGGAACTGTGACTGTTGACATCGGGACGCCCTTCTGCTGCAATTGCGTGGACCGGAACCCCCCGCTCTGGAACCCATCGAGGAGGTGAGCCGATGCCCACTGCCAAGGTTAACGGTGCCGAGATCTACTACGAAGAGGCCGGCAGCGGCCCGCCCATGGTGCTGACTCCCGGGGGCCTGAAGGGGGTTTCCGGGTACTTCGGCCCTGTGGTGGAGGGCCTGTCCCGGGAGTATAGGGTGATCACCTACGACCGCCGCTTCGGGGGCCGGTCCAGGAGCCCGGTGGTGGTCCAGTCCTGGGAGCTGGACTGCCAGGACGTAATGGGCCTTATGGACGCCCTGGGCATCGAGAGGGCATATCTCGGGGGCAACTCCTTCGGGGCCGCCATCTCCATGCGATGCGCCCTGGCCTACCCGGAGCGGGTACGGGCCATCTTCCCCGGCACTGTCGCCGGCAGCATCGCTTGCGACGTCCTCCTGGGGGCCCAGCTGCTGCGAAGCGCCGACATAGCGCTGAATCAAGGTATGGCGGCCGTGGCGACCTCCGCCGATCCCGCCGACCGCTTCTCACCCTTCGTGCCCGACGGGGTGCAGGACGATCCTGATTACAGGGCGGCCTTCGAGGCGACGGCCACCGAGGAGTTCGTCCAGGTGATGCGAGACACGGTGGAGGCCCTGTTCGCCGACAACTATGCGGCATTGGGTGTAACGGCGGAGATGTTGAAGGGCATCCGCAGGCCGACGCTGGTCATGCCAGGCAACGACGACATCCATCCCCGAGGGCTGGCGGAGCTGGCGCACCGCCTGATACCCAACTGCCGCTGGGGCGAGGTGGGCAGGCCCACCGAGGAGCCCGAGAAGTACCTCTGCCGGGTGCTGGAGTTCCTGTCGGAAGCAGGGGACGCCGCCAGCTGAACTGCTCGGGGATCGCGAAGTAGTGATGAAAGTGAAAATCGGTCCCGACGGAGAAAGTTCACCATGACAGGCTATAGAGTACCTTGTCGTTCCCGAGGCATTAAGGGGCGTTTGGATTTGCTAATACGGTAGTGGATGCATTTGGGATGATTAAATGTCCACGAATGCACCGTTAACCGAGGCTTTGCCTCTTCGGGTTACCTTGTTCCTTAATCTTTTGGCCGCATTCGCGCTCGCGATTCTCTTCCTTATCCTTTTCTTAATATTCCAAGGCTCATTGTTTTGTGTCGTCCCGGAAGCTAGTACTCAGTCAACTCGGTGTTGGTAATTATTTAAGAAATCACTCAAAGTTGCTACCCTTTGGGAAGACAGAATCTACCCAAGGGGTGGCAGTGATGGGACGACGGGAAAAGTATAGGGTGCGCTTGGACCAGGAAGACTGGGAACAACTCCAGCAATTGATTCGAAGTGGGAAGAGCCGGGCTCGTGTGATGACCCGGGCGAGGATTCTACTAAAGAGCGATGAGGGTTGGAAGGCTCCCAAGGTGTCTGAGGCCTTGGACGTCTCCGTAGGCACAGTGTTCCGCATCAAGCGGCGTTTCGCTGAAGAGGGCATGAAGGGGGCTTTGCTGGAAAGGCCCAGGCCCAGGCCACGGAGGAAGCTGGACGACAAGGGAGAGGCCCACCTCATCGCCCTGGCCTGCAGCGCCGCGCCGGAGGGCCACGACCACTGGACCCTGCGGCTGTTGGCCGGGAAAGTGGTAGAGCTAGGGTTGGTGCCCTCCATGTCCCATGAAGGCATCCGCAAGCGGCTCAAAAAAACGTTCTTAAGCCGTGGCAGAAGAAGGAATGGTGTATTCCTAAGGTGAGCGCCGACTTTGTGGCAGCCATGGAGGATGTGCTGGACCTGTATGCCGAGCCCTATGACCCCCGGCGGCCGGTGGTCTGCTTTGACGAGACCTCGACTCAGCTGTTGAGCGAGCCACGGCCGCCCCTCCCAGCGAAGCCGGGACAGCCGCGGCGACAGGACTACTTTGTACCGAAGGGAGGGCACCCGGAACCTGTTCCTGACCTGCGAGCCGCTGCAGGGCTGGAGACACGTGGCCATCACCCAGCGGCGGACCCAGCAGGACTTCGCCCGTCAGATGCGTTGGTTGGTGGATGAGGCCTACCCGGAGGCCCCGGTGGTGCGAGTTGTTCTGGATAACCTGAACACTCATCGCCCGGCTTCCCTGTACGAGGCCTTTCCTGCCCCTGAGGCCCGGCGTATCGTAAAGCGGCTGGAGTTCCACCACACCCCCAAACACGGCAGTTGGCTCAACATGGCGGAGATCGAGTTCAGCGTCCTGGCCCGATCTTGCCTGAGGAGGCGTGTCCCCGATGAGGCTGCCCTCCGCCGAGAAATTCAGGCCCTGGAGGGGGAGCGAAACGCCGCCCGAGCCTCTATCCATTGGCGCTTCAACACCCAAGATGCTAGGGCGAAACTCCATCGGCTATATCCTTCAAATCACAGGTTGACTGAGTACTAGTGCATCGAGTTTGGCCCTCCTCCTACTGCTGGCCTTCCATGTGGTCTGGCATTATCTGGGCCCAATCATCGGAGAGACCGGAGGTACGGCCACCTTTGGGCCGATTTCTATTCCAAGCCAAATATTGATTCCTTCGTAGAAAGGCCTGTTAGAGATGGACCCTGGAGTGCGAGGGTGTCTGGCAGGGAGGCGCCACGGGCTGTCGGCTGCTGACCTCACCGCCCTTGGGGCTGCGCTCAGGACAAGCAGGATCCCGTGCAGTACCCCTTCCGTGGCTCAGGGCGCCCGATGGAAGTTATGGAGCGGGGCCCTCACGCGGCTGCGACCGCAGGTACCGTCCCGGCCTCCGGCTGAGCCGTGTTTTCCATCTCCACCAGGCGTGCATGGACCATCCGCTTGAAGTTGCACGCCAACGCCTTCAGGTAGACGGCAAGCCGCACCCGACGGCCCCCTCGCACCCGCAAGCGCCCAAGCCCGTGGGCGCGCTTCAGCTCGGAGTTTGTCCCCTCTATCCCGGCCCTTATGGCATACCGCTTGCGCCACTCCTCGGTGGCCTCGGCCCGCCGCCGCCCCTCGATGTTCACCTTCACCAGGTCCGCCTTGAGGACGTAGGCCCCCGCACGCCGGTCCAGCTTCACCGGGCAACGGGACCGCAAGGGGCAGAGCTCGCATGTTGCCCTGGCAAAGTGAACCTCTACCCGCTCCGGCGCATCCTCCAGCTCGTACTCCTCGACGGACCGGTGCCCGGCGGGGCACACCGTGGCCTGCTCCCCGGTGACGTCGATCTGGAAGTCCGCCCCAGTGAGCGGCGGCGGTCCGTCTCCCTCTCCTTCGTGGGAGTTCCCCGGCGCCGACCCCGCCACCGGGCTCACCAGTTCCGTCCCCCGGCGCGAGGCCTCGAAGGCGTTGCGGCCCGACCCATACGCCGTGTCCGCGAAGAGCTCGTCCGGTCGGACCTTCCGCTCCGCCAGCCCGTCAACCAGCGGCACAGTCACGTCGGTGTCGCTCCCGCTGGATGGGGTCACCTCTACATGAGTGATCAACTGGGTGGCGTTCTCCGCATGGCAGGTCTCCGCCACCTGTACCTCGTACCCCTTGCCTTTGTGCCCGCTGTAGGTGGCCTCCGGGTCGTGGGGCGATTGCAGGGAATCGGACCGCACCTCCTTCGGGTCCCTGAGGGTGATGGGCACCGCCCCTTCCCCTGCGTCGTCATCGCCCTCTCCGGGGCGCCCGTCCCGCTTGTTGCCCACCACACACTGCTCCCGCAGCAGCCTCTCCAGCAGCCGGTACTCCTCCAGTTGGGCGGCAGCCGTGCCACGGAAGCCGTCCACCAGCCGGTAGAGGTCCCGGGCACACACGCCAAGCCTTCGGCGACCCTCCCCCGAGCGGGCGTCCTCGTAGTCGGTCGCTTCTGCTTCTTCCTTCAAGTAGCGCCTCACAAGGCCCTCTGGGACCACACGGCGAAGCTCTGGGTGCTCTTGGCTCACGGCCCGAAGGAACAACCGCATCGTCTCACAGAACAGGCCGAGGCGGGTGAGGGTGGCGATGTTGCTCATGATGTGGGTGGAGTCCAGCCGCTGCTTTCCGGTGCGTATACCCAGCGCCTGGATGATCCGCTCCGTGGTCTCCTGGAAAGCCAGCCGGCCACCGTCGTGCTGCATCAGGCGAACTCGGAAGTTGTGTAGCGTCTTCTGGGGGAGGTGGGTCTCCTCCATATCCAGCCGCAGGGCGTGGTGCCAGAGCAGATTGAACTCCAGCTGTTCTAGGGCTTCATCGTCGGTGAGGTTGAACATCTCTTTGAGAAGGTGGACCCCGAGGACCGTCTGCACCGCTCGGTTGGGACGGCCGTTGTCCGCGCAGTACATCGGAGCAAAGCGCTCCTCGTCAATCAGGGGGAGCGCCTCGTTCCGGAAAACCTCGGCCCAACTCCGCTCCAAGCGCCTGGCCTTCTTCGGCGGAACCAGGAACTCGGACTGCCACAGGCTCACCTGTGGGTCTCGCTCTCGGAACATGCTCACCTCCCCCGCCCAGGTGCAGCACCTCGCCGCTTCCACACATTATCCCTGCCTTGCCCCAGCTTGGCGAGGGGTTTTTACGAACGAATCAAATATTGGTAATTCTATTTAACGCTCTACATCCACATGAGTTGCTGAGGAGGACACTACCCAAACATCCGTGGCGGCTGTTGATCGTTCTGGTACCCGCTGCCGGGTTGGTCGCGCTGATCTATGGCATGACCCCTTATTCGTCGTTTCGAACGTCTGACACTACGCCAATCATAAGTCATCTTATCGTAGAAGATCCCCCTGGGGGAGATATGAAGGTCTATGAAGCTGACGCAGCGCTCAAGACCTCAGTCGGCAAACAGGTGTTGGTGAAAGCTGTTATCCTAGATCCCGGAGATGTGATCTGTAAATGGTTCAAAGCTACAGGGACGCTACAACCCGTAGAAGGGTGTGCCACCTTGTATAGCCCTCCTATTGACGGATTACGTGACACTCTGACAGTCAGGGTACGAACGTCTTGCGGCCCCCAGCAGACTTATAGAGGGTTGTTTGTGAACGTGCTGCAGGACCCAATACAACAGTAGGATTCGTCGTTAGGTTTACAGGGGGTTCAAGAATGTTCGCACGGCCTCAACTGAAATTAATCGTGATTTTGGTTTCAGTGACCGGACTGCTTTTTGCTTGTGGTAGCGATCCAGAACTGCCGGTAATCAGTAACATTGAAGTTGACCCTGGCAACACCATCAATGCGGGAGAGGAAGCGACTCTGAGGATTGATGCCTCAGGGGCAAACCTTAGGTTTGAATGGACAGTGATCAAGAGCACCTCCTCCAGGTCTAGGCTGATCCGGGCCTCTTCAGCGAGGATCAGGTGCCCCAGGTGAGGAAGTCTCTCGCCTTCCCCTGCCACAGGTTCCTCTGTCATCTACACAGCGCCCAGTGCACCCGGTCTTGACACAGTTACGGTCATAGTAAGCAGTGATGGTAACAGCGAAATTAGGAAGAATATTAGTTTCGAGGTTATCAAGCCCCCTCCTTCCCCCACCATCCTAACGGCAACTCCCCCAGACACCCCGGTACCGCCGACCGACACCCCGGTGGCGCCGACCGACACCCCGGTACCGCCGACCGACACCCCGGTACCGCCGACCGACACCCCGGTACCGCCGACCGACACCCCGGTACCGCCGACCGACACCCCGACCCCGACCCCCACCAACACTCCGACCCCTGTCCCGACACCGATCGAATGTCGCCATGTGGCCATTACCGGACATGTGTTTAGACAGCTTGAAGAAACCAATCCAACTTCATTCTATGGTCCACTAGACGAGCCGGCACTGTTTCTTTGCCAGGGCGTATATGATATCGCACACAGCTCACCCCTCTCTGTTAGAACTGAGTTTCACAGCGCCGTTGGTAAGTTTGGCATCTGGGGAGTGGCTACGTCTCAAGGTTATGACGCGTCTAGTTTCAGCCAGATATGTCTTTGGGTTTACACTGAGAGCCCCGACCAAGCATTCGCTCTCAAACTGAAAGACACAAGCGCAGTTGAGCATGGACTAACCGTGCTTGTAAACGAGGCCGGTGAATGGACGCAGATATGCAGAAACTTAAGTGAGTTCTCGGCTCAGGGTGTGCAGTTGAGTCAACTTGACGTCGTCATCATTGGATTCGATGAACACACAGGGAGTTCGACGGTTTGGTTGGATGATTTCGAATTTAAATAGCGACCAAAGAGAAGCTGCGATCAAGAAACGTAGGGAACTTCGTAAGAGGTCGCGAACTACCGATCCTTAGGCCGCAGCTAGGCCGGCATCCAGACCACCGATGAGATCTCGCTGAACTCCCGCCACAGCTTGGCCCAGCTATCTCCACCGTCGTCGCTGCGGTACATGTAGCCGTAGCGGCTGCCTGCAAAGACGATCCGGGGGTCGTAGGGCTGGGAGTTGACCACCCACATGGCCGTGTTGGGCTGCACCGGCAGGGAAAGGTTCTCCCAGCTTACGCCGGTATCCTTGGACCGCATCACCGTGCCCGTGCGGCCCGGCGTGGTGTCGCCCAGGGTGACGAAAACGGTCTTGTGGGCGTCGCCCGGCTGCACGGCGATTCCCCTGGGGTAGCCTAGCGGGAAGGCCTCCTTGATGCCGATGGCGTTCCAGGTGCGGCCATCGTCGGTGCTGGTGAAGATATCGTTGTTGACCACCACGAACACGGTCTTGGGAGGCCCGTCCGCCACGGCCACGTTGTGCACGTCCCGGTTGGGGATAGCCCCGTTCACCGCCATCCACGTGTCACCGCCGTCGGCGCTGTGTCTTACCCCGTCAACCTCCAAGCCCACCCAGACGTTGCGGCGGTCCACCGGGTCGACGGCTATCCCGGTGACCCGGGGAACGCCCACGTTGGGGCACTCATCAGCTATCTGCACAGGCCGTTTCTCCCACTTGCTGCCGCCATCAGTGGACCGGAAGATGGCTCCCGGAGTAGGGGTGCCCGTCCCGGCGTAAATGATCTTCGGGTCGCCGGGATCCACGGTCAGTGCCCAGACGCAGTAGCTGCTCAGGGGCGAGTCCACCAGCTTCCACGTGCCGCCGGCGTCCCCGGTCCGGTAGAGCCCTTTGTCGGTGCCGGCAAAGGCGTGCCACGGGCAGTCCGGCACGTTGACGATGGTGCGTACCAGGGCGTCGGAGTGGATGCCGTGGTCGATGCTCACCCGCTGCCAGGTGTCCCCGCCGTCGGCGCTGCGGAAGATTCCCTGGCCGATGGTCCCCACCAGGATAGTCATATTGCCCGCCATGTCGGCACCTCCATCAGGATGATCTGGGATTCTACGAGATCGGGTTCGGACGAAGGATGAAAGTCAACCGCAGACGGACTCTTCACACGCGCCGGGCGGGTTCAGAACGATATTCGGGACCGGGCGCAATGGCGAAAGAAGGCCCTTATTCGATGTGGTATATCCGGGCGGCGTTGCCCCCGGCGATCTTGGCCTTCTCCTCGTCGGTGCAGTCGGCGAGGATCTGGTCGAGGATCTGGCGACTGCGGGGGAAGGTGGACTCCTGGTGAGGGTAGTCGGAGCCCCACTGCAGGTTGTCCACCCCGATGAAGTCCCGCAACCTGACACCCAGGTCGTCTTCCTGGAAGCCCAGGAAGACGTTGCGGCGGAAGTAGTCGCTGGGTAGCATGTCTTCTTTGTAGCGATGCCAACCTTCAAACTGGGCCCTCTGGGTGTAGGTGTAGTCCATCTTCCGTAAGAGGTGACCGGCCCAGGCCACATCGTTCTCGACGGAGCCGACCTGGAGTCCGGGGAAGCGCTCGAAGACCCCGTTCAGTATCATCTGGGCCAAGGTCATGCGCACGTAGTAGTCCAGGTTGCAGGACTGCTCGGCGGGACGCTGGCCTGCGTCCTCCATACCCTTTGCCTCCCACGCCCGGTTGGTGCCCACGTGCATGGAGAGGGGCATGCCCAGGTCCTGGGCGGCAGCCCAGAAGGGGTCGTAGTCTGGCAGATTATACCCCCTGTGGGGAGGCGGGAAGACGGAGATCAGGGCACCCGAAAGGCCCAGCCGGTGGCACCGCTCAAGCTCCTCGACTCCCCACCGGACGTCGTCCAGGTTGATCATGGCGATGCCCTTGAGGCGCTCGGGGTAGGACTTGCAGTGCTCGGAGATCCAGTCGTTGTATACCTGGAAGACATCGTTGAGGAGCTGGGTGTCGGGCACGTCGTACATCATGAAGCCGGCGTTGGGATATATGACGCTGGCGTCGACGCCGTCATGGTCCATGTCATTAACGCGAGCGTCGGGATCGTAACCGCCGGGCCGGACCCGCTCCTCTATATCGTCGAAGGTCAGCCTTTCTATGTCCTCGAACCGGATCCCCGTAAGGGTACCGGAGGCCAGGGGCTGCCCCTTGACGCCATCGCAGAACCACCAGTCGCCGCCTTCCTTGGTCCGGAGGATCTGGGGCGTGCGGTCGCCGTACTTGGCCCCCAGGGGACGAGTCCACAGGTCCGGAGGCTCGAACATGTGGTCGTCGCTGGATATGACGCGGTAGCTACCCATTGCAGTCCTCCCGGCTTTTGAGGAGTAAGGGGACTAGTCCAGGTGGTATACCCGGGCGGCGTTGCCCCCGGCGATCTTGACTTTCTCTTCTTCGGTGCAGTCGGCCAGGATTTCGTCCAGGATCTGACGGCTGCGGGGGAAGGTGGACTCTTGGTGAGGGTAGTCGGAGCCCCATTGCAGGGTCTCCACCCCGATGACGTCCCGCAGCCGGACTCCCAGCTCGTCTTCCTGGAAGCCCATGAACACGTTGCGCCGAAAGTAATCGCTGGGCAGCATGTCCTCGTTGAAACGGTGCCAGCCTTCCCTCGGGCCGAGGAAGGTGTAGCCGTAATCCATCTTCTGTACGAAATGAGCCGCCCAGGCCAGGTCCTGCTCCACTGATCCTACCTGTAGGCCGGGGTGGCGCTCGAAGACGCCGCTCAGGATCATCTGGGCCAGGGTGACCCTCACCGAGTAGTCGTTGTTGCTGCTCCGAACGGGCGAACTGGCTCCGTCCTCGATGGCTCGCTCCAGGTACCCGGCCCGTTGGGTGCCGGCGTGCACCGAGAGGGGCATGCCCAGGTCCTCAGCCGCGGCCCAGAAGGGTTCGTAGTCGGGCAGGTCGTAGGCCCTTCCTTGAAGGGGGAAAACAGGCATCAGGGCGCCCGAGAGCCCCAGCTTGTGGCATCGCTCCAGCTCTCTCACGGCATGCTGAACGTCGTCGACGTTCAGCATGCCGATGCCCTTGAGCCTCTTGGGATGGGTCTTGCAGTGCTCGGCGATCCAGTCGTTGTACACCGCGCACACGTCGTTGAGCAACCGGGTGTCGGGGGCGCGGTACATCATGAACCCGGCGTTGGTGTAGATGACGCTGGCGTCGACGCCGTCCAGGTCCATGTCCTTTATCCGGGCGTCGGGATCGTGGGATCCCGGCCTGAGGCGCTCTTCGGTGTCGTCCAGGAAGAGGCCATCGACCCCTTCGAACCTCTGCCCCGTCAGGGTGCCGGAGGCGATAGGTTGGCCCTTGGTGCCGTCGCAGAACCACCAGTCGCCGCCCTCTTCGGTCCTCTCGATATGAGGCGTACGGTCACCGTACTTGGTGCCCAGGGGGGCCGTCCAGAGGTCCGGTGGCTCGAACATGTGGTCGTCGCTGGAGATGACCCTGTAACTACTCATGAACCGTCCCTCCCTGTTGTGAGGTTAGCAGTCCGATCACGGCAGGGTGACCCCGCCGACAGTAGCAAGAGCCACGAAACCCGGAGCAGCTACCCCAGACGGTATACCCGGGCAGCGTTGCCCCCGGCGATCTTGGCCCTCTCGTCCTCTGTGCAGTCGGACAGGATCTCGCCAAGGATCTCACGGCTACGGGGGAAGGTGGATTCCTGGTGGGGGTAGTCAGAACCCCACTGGATGTTGTCCACCCCTATTACGTTCCGAAGCTGGATGCCGATGGCGTCCTCCTGGACTCCCAGGGAGATGTTGCGGTGGAAGTAGTCGCTGGGCAGCATATCCTCGTTGAACCGGTGCCAGTGCTCCCGCTGGGCGAGCTGGGTGTAGGTGTAGTCCATCTTCTGTAGGAAGAAGGGAGCCCAGGACAGCTCGTGCTCCACCGACACCACCTGAAGGTCAGGGTGCCGCTCGAACACGCCGCCGAAGATGAGCTGGCCGAGGGAAAGGCGGATCCAGTAGTCACCGGTACAGGCCTGCTCTGGCATGGAGGTCTCGGCGTCGGCGGGCCGGTTGGGCTGCCCGCCCCTGATGGTGCCGGTGTGCATGCACAGGGCCATGCCCAGGTCCTCTGCGGCGGCCCAGAAGGGCTCGTACATCGGCAGGCTGTAGGACTTGTCTGGAGGGTAGTACACCGGGATCATGACAGCGGGCAGACCCTGCTTCTGGCACTTCTCCATCTCTTTGATGGCCCATGGGATGTCGTCCAGGGTGAGCATGCCGACGCCGTTCAGGCGGCCAGGGTAGGTCTTGCGCTGCTCTGCGATGAAGTCGTTGTAGACGCCGAACACGGGGTTCAGCAGGTCCGAATCCGTCACCGAGTACATCAGAAACCCGGCATTGGGGAAGATGACGCTGGCGTCGACGCCGTCCATCTCCATGTCCTTGACCCTCGCGTCGGTATCGTATGCGCCGGGCCTGACGTGCTCCGCCAGGTCGTTCAGCGACAGGCGCTCGACACCCTCGAACCTCTCCCCGGTCATGCTGCCCGAGGATATGGGCTGTCCCTTCAGCCCGTCGGTGACCCACCAGTCGCCGCCGTTTTCGGTCCTAACGATTCGAGGCACACGGTCGCCGAACTTGCTCCCCAGGACCTTGGTCCACAGGTCGGCCGGCTCGAACATGTGCTCGTCGCCCGAAATGATCTTGTAGTTACCCAAGATTGTCCTCCCTAAAGTCTAAACTGTAGTGTCACTGTAGTGTCATTGTAGGAAAGCAGGGGTTCCGTTAGTCTCCTCCCCCTCTGCGGGGGAGGATTAAGTTGGGGGCGGTCCACCCCCATCCCAACCTTCCCCGATCAAGGGGGAAGGGACCTTCTCTCCTCCTTAGAGCAAACCTATCAAATCATCCTGGCGGGTGCTAGTCCAGGTGGTAGACTCGGGCGGCGTTGCCCCCGGCGATCTTTGCCTTCTCTTCCTCGGTGCAGTCGGCCAGGATCTCGTTGAGGATCTGCTGGCTCCTGGGGAAGGTGGACTCCTGGTGAGGGTAGTCCGAGCCCCACTGCAGCTTGTCGACTCCGATAATGTCCCGCAGCCTGACGCCCAGCCCGTCTTCCTGGAAGCCCATAAAGACGTTCCGGTGGAAGTAGTCGCTGGGCAGGGCGTCCCCCTTGAACCGATGCCAGTGGGTCCTCTGGGCCATCTGGGTGTAAGTGTAGTCCATGCGTTGCAGGAAGGTGGCGGCCCACGACAGATCGAACTCCACCGATCCCACCTGTAGCTTCGGATAGCGCTCGAATACCCCGGAGAAAATCAGCTGGGAAAGGGCGGACCGGGCCCAGTTATCGACGTTACAGTTGGCGTCGGCCGAGAAGCTGTCGGGCTCTACTACCAGGCTGCGGTCGTTCACGCGGTTGGTGCCGGCGTGCACCGAGAGGGGTATGCCCAGGTCCTGAGCCGCGGCCCAGAAGGGTTCGTACTCGGGGGAGTCGTAGGTCTTGCCCGTGCCCACGGCCACAGGGATCAGGGCGCCCGAGAGCCCTAGCTTATGGCATCGCTCAAGCTCTGTGACTGCCCACTCCACGTCGTCCAGGTTCAGCATCCCGATGCCGATCAGCTTTTTCGGATAGGGTTGGCAGTACTCTGCGATCCAGTCGTTGTAGGTCTGGAAAACTTCATTCAGGAACTCGGTGTCCGGGACCCAGTACATCAGGAATCCGGCGTTGGGGTAGAGGATGCTCATATCCACGCCGTCCAACTCCATATCCTTCAGGCGTTCCCCTGGGTCGTATGCGCCGGGCCTGACGTGCTCTTCCAGGTCGCTGAGGGACAGGCGGTCGGCACCTTCGAACCGCTCTCCGGTCAGAGAGGCCGCGGAGATGGGCTGGCCCTTTATCCCGTCGGTGACCCACCAGTCGCCGCCGTCCTCTGTCCTGACGATTCGAGGAACCCGATCGCCGTATTTGTGACCCAGGCGGGAGATCCAGAGGTCGGGTGGCTCGAAGATGTGGTCGTCCGCCGAGATAACCCGGTAGTTACCCATAGAATCCCTCCGTGGAAGTGACTCGTGGGGGCGGTACGGAATAAGCTACGGCCGGCTACTGAAAGGGCCGATCTTTTCTGGTGTTTAGAATAAACCGACCCAGCCTGGGTTGTCAACGCGGCCGAAAGCCTTGTCTTCCCCCGGCGACCCTCTCATAATGCGAAGCCGTGAAGTCGTTCAGGAGCGTGTCCGATAGAGCTATCCCCGCCGGTGTATGGGGCCGGTCATGAGACAACACCCCAGGGTCTTCTACGGCTGGTGGGTGCTGGTGATCACCGCGATGGCCCTGTTCTTCTCGGCCGGGTCGAGCCACTGGACCTACACTGTCCTGCTGGACCCCATGGCCGAGGAATTCGATACGTCCCATTCCCAGATGCTGGGTGTCCTGGCCTTCTCCGGGGTCTTGTCGGCTATATTCGCTCCGCTGCTTGGGATCATGGTGGACCGCTACGGCGCTCGGGCCGTCATGACCTTCAGCCTGCTCCTCTACGGTCTGACGGTAATGGGCGCCTCCCAGGTCGAAGTCCTCTGGCAGTTCTATCTACTGTATGGGGGCGGGCTGGGCCTGTCCGGGGCGGCGATGTGGCGGGTGGGCGGCCCGGCAGTGGCGGCCAACTGGTTCATCCGAAGGCGGAGCATTGCCTTCGCCAGCTTCTCTGTCGCGGCGGCCACTTCTGGGCTGATCTTTCCCATGCTGGCCCAGGAGATAGTCGACTGGCGGGACTGGCGCGCGGTCTGGCTAATCTTTGGCACGGTTATTGTTCTGGTGCCCACGCCCCTGGCGTGGCTCATAATAAGACGCCGGCCCGAGGACATGGGCCTGTCCCCCGATGGGGTGACCGCTGGGACCTCGTCAGAGCCATCGGCGCCGGCGGGACCCGTCTCGACCAGGGAGGTCGTCGACGTAAGCTGGAGCCTCAAGGAAGCAGTCCGCACGCGTGTATTCTGGCTCATGACCGGGAGCCTCGTGCTCACGGCCTTCCCTTCGTTGACCATCCTGGCCGTGATGCATCCCTATTTCACCGAGCTGGGAATCTCCACCGGCACAGCATCTCGGTTGGTGAGCGTCTTCGGCTTGGGCGTTCTGATCGGTGCCTTCCTCTGGGGCGCTTCGGGTCAGCTCTGGCCCGTCCGGTTCCTCCTCCCCATCATAGCGGCGCTGTACGGGGTAAGCATCGCCATCGTCACCCTGTTGGGAGACGCCTCGGTAGTGTACCTGTACATCGCCTTGGTGCCCCTGGGGGTGACCACCATCGGGGAAGCACAGATAGGGAACCAGGTATGGGGCGACTACTTCGGCAGGAGGTATGTGGGCTCCATCATCGGCCTCTCGGGCCTTTTCCGTACAATCCCCATGGCCCTCGCTCCAATCGTGGCCGGGGTCATCCACGACTCCTTCGACAGCTACCGCAACGCCTTCGCCCTATTCGCCTGCATGTGCTTCGTGGCCGCGGTGGGGCTCACCTTCGCCCGACCACCACGGAAGCAGCCAGCCAGGCTCCAGGCCATCGTTGACAGGCCGGACCCGCCCGACTAGAGTGGCGAAAACCCCCGATCCAGCGGTAGGAGGAACACGTGCAAGAAAGAGGCAGCAGGTTGGAGGGCAAGGTAGCCGTCGTTACCGGCGCCGGGCCCAGCGGGCCGCCGCCGAAGATGGGCACCGGCCAGGCCATCTCCATGGTCCTGGCGCGGCAAGGAGCAAGAGTCCTGCTGGTGGACCGGGTGGTCCAGCGGGCCGAGGAAACCCTGACAGCCATCCGTGCCGAGGGTGGGGAGGCGTCCGTCTACGGCGGCGACGTGACGGTGGCCGCCGACTGTAGGGGCATGGCCCAGGCCGCAGTGGAGCGCTATGGAGGGCTGCACATCCTGGTCAACAACGTGGGTATCCTGCTAAAGGGCGGCTCGGTGGTGGAAACCCCCGAGGGGGACTGGGACCAGGTGCTCTCGGTGAACCTCAAAGGCATGATGCTTACCAGCAAGTTCGCCATACCCAGGATCATGGAGAGCGGTGGCGGCTCCGTCGTCAACATCTCCTCCGACGGCGCACTGCGGGCCGGCCGGAGCTCCCAGGTGCACTACAACACCGCCAAGGGCGGCGTCATCGCCCTGACCACCACGATGGCGGCCCAGCACGGCCGGGACGGCGTCCGGGTGAACTGCGTCGTCCCCGGCAGCATCGACACTCCTCTGCTGGCCAGGCACCAGTCGGACGAGGGACGACTGCGCACCCTGGACCTGACCCCGCTAGGCATCGAGGGCACGGCATGGGACGTGGCCTGGGCGACGGTGTTCCTGGCCAGCGACGAGGCCCGCTGGATCACCGGGGTGGCGCTGCCCGTGGACGGCGGGGGCCTGGCCACGCCCCACACGGGGGTGTAGGGCGCAATTTGGACGGGACACGTGCGGTGCGTTGAGAATATTAGGGTATCCGTTCAATCGATACTAAATCTTGGGTACAGTGAGACCATCCCGGGATAGATATAGTAATTCAAAACTCCAGTTGCAAACCCTCATGTAAATGATACGATTGCCCAGAGAAGTATCTATATGATACTATTATGCCAATAAGTATCATGTTGGTGTAGAAAGCAAACTGGAGTTGTCTATAGCTATGCAGCTATTGGAGGGTACCCCATGCGGTCAACTCGTGCCCATCAGCGATGGCCTGAAGGCCTTTGTACCTGACCCGGTTCCACGTGAAGTTAACATCGATTCAAGCCTGATAAACCGGCTTGACGAAGCATCGAGAGCAGTGGCGACCCTGGCAGGTGCCGGTGAGACAATCCCTAATCCGCACTTATTGGTTAGACCCTTCATGCGACGAGAAGCTGTGCTCTCATCCAGGATTGAGGGAACTCAGGCGAGCCTATCCGACCTGTTCATGTTCGAAGCGTCGGGTGTTCAGAGAAAAGATGTTGTCGAAGTAGCTAACTACATCCGTGCCGTTGAAACCGGCCTTGAACTGCTCGATGAGCTCCCCATCTCCTTGCGGTTGGTCAATCAACTGCACGAGCGTCTACTTCGCGGGGTGCGCGGGCGGGAGAAACAACCGGGTGTTCTCAGAAGTGAGCAGGTTTGGATCGGCTCTGAAGGGACTTCCATTGGGGACCCCAGATTCATCCCTCCTCCGGCGAGCTATATCCGGGAGCTAATGCTCGACTGGGAGCATTTCGTAAACGAATCGGGTAAGGTCCCACCTTTGATCCAGTGCGCTCTAATGCACTATCAGTTCGAGGCGATTCATCCTTATCTGGATGGCAATGGCCTCGTAGGCCGGCTGCTGATTGTGCTGTTCCTCTGCGCTAAACAGGTCCTGAGTACGCCACTGTTGTACCTCAGTGCATACTTCGAAAGTAATAGGGACCGGTATTATGAACAGCTGCTCAACGTGAGCGCAACCGGCAACTGGGGCCCATGGTTGGACTACTTTCTGCAAGGGGTCACGGAACAGTCTATCGATGCCCTCCGCCGAGTTAGGCGCCTAAGAGACCTGCAGGAGCAATACAAAAGGCTGCTACAAGACAAGCACGAGACGGCAAACACCCTTCGATTGGTTGAAGAATTATTCGCCTCTGCTTACATGACAACGCCGAAAGCAGTTGCGATCCTCGGAATAACTCAGGCTGGCGCAAGAAGGATCCTGGAGAGACTGGTGGATCACGGAGTGCTGAAGGAGATAGAGGGTACCTGGCCGAAGATATTCTGGTCGGAAGAAATCCTCGATACGATCCAGGGCACACCAAAGGAGATCGAACAGAAAACCGTGGCCTAGTCTCGGTTACGCCTAGTCTCGGTTACGATTGAATGAGCCGTTTCATGGCGGGCTTCGCCGTTGACTGCCCCTTGGGCCGATGCTATACTCGTGCCCAGCCAGATAGGAATGGCCCTTGTAATCCATGCCTCAAGATCAGCAGCAACAACCCCTCACCGGATACCGTGTGCTGGACCTGTCGGGACCCATCGGAGTGTACTGTGGCAAGCTGATGGCCGACATGGGCGCCGACGTCATCAAGGTTGAGCCACCCGGTGGCGATCCGATGCGCGGTATTGGACCCTTCGTGCACGACGAGCCGGGTCCGGAGCGTGGCCTCCACTGGCTCCACTACAACACCAACAAGCGAAGCATTACCCTGGACATCGCCACCCCTCGAGGCGTCGAGCTCCTGCGGAGCCTGGCCCAGGGCGCCGACGTCTTGGTCGAGTCCTTCCCTCAGGGTCATATGGACTCCCTGGGCCTGGGATACCGCAACCTTAGCGAGCTGAATGACGGGCTGATCTACGTCTCCATCACGCCCTTCGGGCAGACGGGTCCCTACAAGGACTACGCCGCGTCCGACCTAGTGGGGTTCGCCATAGGCGGGTACATGTACACCACCGGTTGGCCCCATACCCCTCCTACACGGCTCTGGGGTCCCCAGGCCTACCACACTACCTCCAACCGCGCCTTCATCGCGGCACTCATCGCCATCTACCATCGGCTGAACACCGGGGAGGGCCAGCACATCGACGTGTCCATGCAGGAGTCGGTGGCCGCCACCACAGAGCATGTTAATATGGCCTATATCTACGACAAGAAGTCGGCGGTCCGGTGCGGCTTCCGGCACGGCGGCCAGTTCGTGGCCACCTGGAAGTGCAAGGACGGCTACGTCAGCATCACCACCCACACCCAGCAAGCCTGGGACGACCTGCGCACCTGGATGGAGCAGGACGGAATGGTTGGCGACCTGTGGGAGGAGAAGTACAACGAGCGGTTCATCCTTCGAGGTGAACTCTCGGCCCACGTCGAGGAGCTGGTAGAGAGCTGGACCAGGCTCCACACCCGTAAGGAGATCGAGGAGTTCGGCCAGGCCCGCCATCATCCCTGGGGGCCGGCCGCCACCCCCGCCGACATCATGGAGAACCCCCAGCTCTGGGACCGGGGCTTCCTCTTCCAGGTGGAACATCCGGAGCTCGAGTCCACCCTCACCTATCCCGGTGCCCCCTACGTGATGCGGCAGTCTCCCTGGAAGTTTCGGGCCCCGGCACCCGGGGTGGGACAGCACAACAACGATGTCTATCACCAGGAGCTGGGGCTCTCCAAGGATGATCTGGAAACGCTGTTCGTTGAGGGTGTGATTTAGCCATGACTGCCCACCAGGAACAGTCCAACGGCGGAGGTTACGCCCTGAAGGGCATCAGGGTCATCGACTTCACCTGGGTCCACGCCGGCCCATCGGCCACCCGTGTCCTGTCCGACCAGGGGGCCGAGGTGATCAAGGTAGAGTCGGGCTTTGCCATGACGGTGACGGGCGGGCCGGTCCCTAAAACGCCGCGGGGAACGGGGCAGCGCCATAACTGGAACGCCGGCAAGCTCTCCATATCCCTTAACATGAAGACCCCGGAGGGCATCGCCATAGCCAAGCGCCTGGTGGCCATCTCCGACGCGGTGGCGGAGAACTTCAGCGGCCGGGTCATGCCCAGGTGGGGCATGGACTACGAGAGCCTCAAGAAGATCAGGCCGGACATCATCATGCTCAGTATGTCGGGGCTGGGCAGGACGGGTCCCTGGAAGGACCACGTGAGCTACGGCCAGACGCTCCAGGCCTGGTCGGGATTCACATATCTCACCGGCTTTCCCGACACCGACCCCTGCGGGCCCGCCAGCGCCTACAGCGACGCCGTCGGTGGAATGGTCGGGGCCGAGGCCCTGCTTATGGCCCTGATCCACAGGTCCCGCACTGGCCAGGGCCAGTTTATCGACATCTCGCAGCTGGAGGGCCTCACGTCGTTGCTGGGCACAGTGGCCCTGGATATGAGCGCCAACCAACGTAACGGAGCCATCCGGCGCGCCGGCAACCGACTGCCCCATGGCGAAGGGTCGCCCACAGGGGCCTATCGCTGCTCCGGCGAGGACCGCTGGGTGGCCATTTCGGTGGGCACCGACGAAGAGTGGAGCGCATTTTCCCGAGCCGTGGGCGGACTCCCATGGACCCGGGAGCCCCGGTTCGCCACCATGGCCCAACGCCTGGCTAACGCCGACGAATTGGACCGCCTGGTGGAGTCCTGGACCTCGCAGCGTACTCCCGAAGAAGTGATGCACACCCTCCAGGCCGCCGGCATCGCCGCCGGGGTAGTGCAGTCGGGCGAGGACCTTTACGACCATGATCCCCAGCTCAAAGAACGTGGCTTCTTCCGTAAGGTGTCCGACGTCCATGGCGAGTCCTTCACCATAGAGGCGGCCCCCTACAAGCTTTCCCAGACACCCGGGGGGACACCTCGGGCCGCCCCTGACTTCGGCGAACACCAGGACTACGTCCTCAAGGGATTGCTGGGCATGTCCGACGAGGAGTTGGCGGAGAACGCCATCGCCGGCGCCTTCGAGTAAGCCAGACCCAGTCCTCGCCGCCCGCACCCAGCCCGCCCGCACCTATCTCATCGTCTTCTGGGGATTTTCCCATTTATTGTCGACCGGCAACGACGATCTCGTATTGGAGACCGGGCGACGTTCACGGTTCCTTCACGCCTTCCCCACGTCGTGTTCACGGTCCCTTTACGGTCCTTGCCTAGGATTAACCCGACGCGCTGGTTGAGGCGGCCGGAAGGGCCGACAGCAGCCCAAGGGGAGGCACATGCGATGCTAGGTCCCACAACCTGGTGATCATGGAGCTGGCCCTGGAAGCCTGGCCGGACTGGTGGGCCTTCTAGACGGTTCGAGAAGGCGCGGGCAATTGCCGAAAGCGTAGGAGCTTGGGCCTGAAAAGACGAAAAATTTAGGCGGGAAGGGGTTGACAGGGATAACGGGTTTTGGTCTAGTATCTGTAGGTACAAGGTGGTTAGGACAACGAAAACGGTAGATAGACTGCCTTATACTGATGGAAGCGGGTCATGCCTGCCCGTCTAGAGCGTCAGCGGAAGGGGGAGTATATGGTTCCACGGTTCGTACAGAACCACGTATGGAAGTTCCCTTGTCAAGGCCCCGCTGGCTCAGAGGTGGGATCGCAGTGAGAATGAGCGAGCTAGCTAGCGGGGACTCGGAAGCTGGCGGCTCCACGTGTCTTAAATAAGCGAAGCCAAAGACCCCGGATATTAGGCCGGGGACGGCTCCTTCGAACTGACAAACCGAAAGTGTGGAGCTAAAGGTGAGGTAACTCAACCAGGCTCGGAAGATGTTCCGAGCCTGGTTTTTGTTGTCTTTTGCCCTTTTCATGCAGAGTTCACAGAAACTTAACATAGCTGCAGTATGATAAAATGGAGTCGAGGGACGCTCCAAGGCGTACCAGCAGAAATTCGAGTCGTCGAACGACGGATCATTTGAGGGGATATGACATCTAAGGTAGCAGAGTTGGAAGAGGCAGAAGAAATTCGGGTAGCGGGCCAAACAACGATACACGACAGCGTCGTAGCATCGGTTGCGGGGATGGCTTCCCGCGAGGTCGAGGAGGTTTCCTCCATGGGGACCAGCTCGATCCGCAGGACCATCACCGACCGAGTGGGTGGCGGAGAGCAGCGGGGCCGGGGAATCGCCGTAGAAGCTGGGCAGAGGGAGGCCATCCTCGACGTTGATCTGAAGGTGGTCTACGGCTTCAGCATTCCCGAAGTGGTGATTAAAGTGCGGGAGAACGTAACGCGCAGGGTTCTGGAGATCTGCGGGTTGGTCACCAAGGAGATCAACGTGCACGTCGTGGGCATCGAGTTCCCCGAGAGGATGCCGGGCAGGCTGGAGTAGTAGCTCAGTCGCAGAGGAGGCCGTCTCAGACCTTCCGGCCTCCCCTGAAAACCGCAACCACCTTCCCCAGGTCGGCGATGTCTGCCGAAGGGTCGCCCTCCACCACCAGGAGGTCGGCCTCCTTGCCGGCCTCCACGGTACCCACCCGGTCCAGTACTTTCATGGCCTCGGCACCGTTCCTGGTGCCCGACAGGATCGCCTGCATTGGCGTTAGCCCGGCCTCCGCCATGGCGCCTATCTCGTGGGCGAACTGGCCGAAGGGGTAGGTCCCCCATCCACAGTCCGAGCCGGCCAGCAGCCGCACGCCGGCCTGGATGAGTTGCCCGCACGCCGCAAGGGTTCTCGGATAGGACTCCTCTATTCTGGCAAGGATGTCCTCCTCATTTCCGGTCAGCCGTTCTAGCTCCCTTTTGGCCCGTAGCTGCCACATCCGACCCCTACCTATGTGCAGAGTGGGATTCACCCACACCCTCTGTTCGGCGATTCGATCGGCCACCGTCTGGTCGAACCTACTTGTGCCGTCTTCGCCGGCGAAGAAGCCGTGGATAATGATGTCGACCCCGGCCTCCAGCACGTTGACCATGCCGCTGGTACAGCGGCAGTGGGAGGCGACCACCGTGTTGCGCCGGTGGGCCTCGTCGACGATGGTCCGCAGCTCCTCCACCGTATATGCAGGCCGGTACGGGTCGCTGGTGAGGGTGCTGCCCCCGGTGGCCATCACCTTGATGAAATCCGCGCCCTGTTTTATCAGCTGGCGGGTCTCCCGGCGCACTCCGTCGACGCCGTCGGCCTCGGAGCCCATGAACCAGCAGTGGCCCCCCGTTATGGTAACGGGCCGGCCGCACACCAGCATGTTTGGCCCGTTCACCAGCCCCTGCCGGATGCCCTCCTTCAGGGCGAAGGCAGTGTCGTTCCAGGCGCCGCAGTCACCCATGGTGGTGACCCCGGACTCCAGGGCTATGCGGGCGTTGTGGGCCGACCTCAGGAGACGTACGTCATCCCCGTCGGCTATCACGTCCTCGCCCGATCGGCCGTCGGCGGGCATGTTGGTGTGAGTGTGGCAGTCGATGAGCCCTGGCAGGACGGTTGCCCCCGGGAACTCCGCCACTTCCCAACCTTCGGCGGGGATGGACGGATCGCTCCTGGGGACGACCTCCAGGATCCGGCCTTCCTCGATTAGCACGGCCATGTCCTTCAGGACGGGACCACCGCACCCGTCGATGAGGCGGTCGGCGTGTATCACCAGTCTGGATGTCTTGGAGTCGACCATGCTACCTATCCTCGTAAATAGCTATATCTCCACATTCGAGTCCGAGAACCGAGTTCCCGCCCATTATAGCGCATCGGCCCGGGACGGGACTTACTTGACGGTCCGGCGACGCCCACCCATAATATTGGCTATCCTAAAGGCCCGCCCGTTCCCAGACTCTTTCCGGGCGGCGAGAAGTGAGGAGGCCCATGCCTGAAGATAAGGGACTGCTGATGGAAATGCTCAGGCGCATGGTGCGTATCCGGCTGTTCGAGGAAGAGGTCATCGAGCTGGTGCAGCGGGGAGAGATGGTGGGGGCCGCCCACTCCTACATAGGAGAGGAAGCGGTGGCCGTGGGGGCTTGTCTGGCCCTGAGGGACGACGACTACATGACGGGCAACCACCGGTCCCATGGTCATCCCATCGCCAAAGGCGGAGACGTGAACAAGGCCATGGCCGAGCTGCTGGGAAAGAAAACCGGCTATTGCAAAGGCAAGGGTGGCTCCATGCACCTTGCCGATTTCAGCATCGGCATCCTGGGGGAGTCGGGCATCCTGGGCTCGTCGATCCCCACCGCGGTGGGCGCCGCCCTGGGCAGCAAGCTTCAGGGCAACGACCGGGTGGCGGTCGCCTTCTTCGGCGACGGCGCCAGCAACGAAGGGGCGTTCCATGAGTCCATCAACCTGGCAGCCGTCTGGAAGCTGCCGGTCATCTTCTTGTGCGAGAACAACCAGTACGCAGTGACCAGCAGCTTCAAGGACATGGTGGCTTCGGAGAACATCTCCGACCGGGCCCAGTCATACGATATCCCCGGAGTCATGGTGGATGGCCAGGATGTGATGGCGATGCACGAGTCAGTGTCCCAGGCGGTGGCCAGGGCGAGGTCCGGACAGGGTCCCACTCTGGTTGAGGGAAGGACCTACCGCTACTACGACCACTCGCTGGGACTGGGCCGCATCGTGCGGGAGTCGTACCGCACCGAAGAGGAGGTGGGCCAGTGGAAGCTCAGAGACCCCATCGATGTGCATAAAACCCTGCTCCTTTCCCAGGGGATAGCCACCCAGGCCGAGGTCGACGAGTTGGAGGCCGAGGTAGCCAAACAGATCGCCGACGCCGTGGCATTCGCCCGGCAGAGCCCGTATCCCGACCCCGAAGACCTGTTCGATGACATGTACGCCGAGCCCATCGCCGCCAGATAAGTCCTTGGTGTGAAATTCCTTCCCCCTTCGCGGGGGAAGGTCAGGACTAGGGAGTGGACCATCCCCTATCTGGAAGCAAAGGGTGCTGGGGAAAACTAGACGACGCAATGCGGTGACCCAAGATACCCAGGAGGTTAAACGTGACTCAGACACAGACCGAGACCAGGCAGATAACCGCCACCCAGGCCGTCAACGAGGCCATGAGGGAAGAGATGCGCCGGGACGAGCGGGTGTTCATCATGGGCGAGGACATCCAGATGGGTGTCTACGGCGCGTCCGCCGGCCTCTCCGCCGAGTTCGGCATGGAGCGGGTGCGGGATTGCCCGCTGTCGGAGAACGCCTTCTTCGGAGCCGCTGTGGGAGCCGCGGCCGTGGGGATGCGGCCCATAGTAGAGAGCGCCTTCTGCTTCATGTACGTGGCCATGGACTCCCTGGTGAGCCAGGCGGCCAAGATGCGCTACATGTTCGGAGGACAGGTGAACCTACCCATCGTCTACCGCGCCTCCATGCTCTACGGCGGCAGCTTGGCGGCCCATCACTCGGACCGGTCCCATTCCATGTACATGAATGTGCCGGGCCTCAAGGTGGTCATGCCCAGCAATGCCTACGACGGCAAGGGCCTGCTGAAGACGGCCATCCGAAGCGACGACCCGGTGATCTTCTGTGAGGACCGCACTGTCATGGGGGCCCGCGGCTTCGTCCCGGAGGACGATTACAGCGTTCCCCTGGGGGTGGCGGACATCAAGCGCCAGGGCACCGACGTAACCATCGTGGCCCTGGGAGGGATGGTGCCCCGCTCCCTGGAAGCCGCCGAGACCCTGGCCGGCGAGGGCGTCTCGGTGGAGGTGGTGGACCCCCGAAGCCTAGTGCCTCTGGACAAGGCCACCATCCTGGAGTCGGTGGCCAAGACGGGCCGGCTGGTGACTGTGGACATGGCCCACCAGACCTGCAGCGCCGCCAGCGAGATAGCCGCCATCGTGGCGATGGAGGGGTTCTGGTCCCTGCAGGCGCCCATCCAGCGGCTTGCCACGCCCAACATCCATATCCCATTCAGCACGGCCCTGGAGTCCCTCTGCTACCCAACCGCCGAAACCATCGCCCAGGCCGTCCGAACCACACTGGAGTAGGTCTCGGCCGCGCATTCCGGTACTTCTGCCGGCCCTGATGCAGACCTCTTGGGCCCATCTGTCAGGGGCCCGAGAGGTCTGATTGTCCCCGAGCCCGGCGCCTTTAGAGGGGTATACCCCATTCAAAATCGGGGGTATACCCGGTTTGGAAATTGTGCACCCTTCCCTTACACTAGTACTCAGTCAACTCGGTGTTGGTAATTATTTAAGAAATCACTCAAAGTTGCTACCCTTTGGGAAGACAGAATCTACCCAAGGGGTGGCAGTGATGGGACGACGGGAAAAGTATAGGGTGCGCTTGGACCAGGAAGACCGGGAACAACTCCAGCAATTGATTCGAAGTGGGAAGAGCCGGGCTCGTGTGATGACCCGGGCGAGGATTCTACTAAAGAGCGATGAGGGTTGGAAGGCTCCCAAGGTGTCTGAGGCCTTGGACGTCTCCGTAGGCACAGTGTTCCGCATCAAGCGGCGTTTCGCTGAAGAGGGCATGAAGGGGGCTTTGCTGGAAAGGCCCAGGCCCAGGCCACGGAGGAAGCTGGACGACAAGGGAGAGGCCCACCTCATCGCCCTGGCCTGCAGCGCCGCGCCGGAGGGCCACGACCACTGGACCCTGCGGCTGTTGGCCGGGAAAGTGGTAGAGCTAGGGTTGGTGCCCTCCATGTCCCATGAAGGCATCCGCAAGCGGCTCAAAAAAACGTTCTTAAGCCGTGGCAGAAAAAGGAATGGTGTATTCCTAAGGTGAGCGCCGACTTTGTGGCAGCCATGGAGGATGTGCTGGACCTGTATGCCGAGCCCTATGACCCCCGGCGGCCGGTGGTCTGCTTTGACGAGACCTCGACTCAGCTGTTGAGCGAGCCACGGCCGCCCCTCCCAGCGAAGCCGGGACAGCCGCGGCGACAGGACTACTTTGTACCGAAGGGAGGGCACCCGGAACCTGTTCCTGACCTGCGAGCCGCTGCAGGGCTGGAGACACGTGGCCATCACCCAGCGGCGGACCCAGCAGGACTTCGCCCGTCAGATGCGTTGGTTGGTGGATGAGGCCTACCCGGAGGCCCCGGTGGTGCGAGTTGTTCTGGATAACCTGAACACTCATCGCCCGGCTTCCCTGTACGAGGCCTTTCCTGCCCCTGAGGCCCGGCGTATCGTAAAGCGGCTGGAGTTCCACCACACCCCCAAACACGGCAGTTGGCTCAACATGGCGGAGATCGAGTTCAGCGTCCTGGCCCGATCTTGCCTGAGGAGGCGTGTCCCCGATGAGGCTGCCCTCCGCCGAGAAATTCAGGCCCTGGAGGGGGAGCGAAACGCCGCCCGAGCCTCTATCCATTGGCGCTTCAACACCCAAGATGCTAGGGCGAAACTCCATCGGCTATATCCTTCAAATCACAGGTTGACTGAGTACTAGTTTTAAGGGATAGGGGGTTAAAGCGAGTAGGTTCGCCCGGGGCCTCTGCCGGGCTCCCGACGTGATATTGTAGCTAAGGTCATGCTGAAACGAAGCGCATTCATATCGGTGTCCCTCCTTTTGCTGCTGTTCCTGGTGGTGGCATCGGTGATCGCCGCCGACACGGCCGGAGCCAGTGCCGATATGCCCGGGGACGTCGACGGCGATGGCTGGGTATACGTAGACGACCTTCTGCTGGTGGTCAACGGCATGCAGGCCGGCCCCCAGGCCGACCTCCGAGCCGACGTGAACGGCGACGGCGTGGTAGACGTCCGCGACGTAGCGATCATCGGGCTCAATTTCTCGGGCACACCGCCCTCCTTCACCTGCGACGACCTCGCTACGGTCAACGCCGCTACCCAGGTAGAGATAGTCGAAGCCGACCTGGACTGCGTTCCCATCTTCGTCGAGCTGCTGAAAGCGGATCCCTGGACCCATCTCGAGGCCTTCTACGCCCTGATTCCGTCCACCATCGCCTCCGATGCTGTATGGGACTTGCTCTACGACGAGCTGCGTTTCGGCCTCTTCGTTTTCGATGCCGACGTGGTCGACGACTTGCGGGCCAACCTCCCCGATGCCGTGGCCGCCTGTGAGGGCTCCTTCAGATGCGAAGACTGGGCGGTGTGGATCCTTCCCGGAGCCTTCGACGGTGGAATGTACCGTTGCCCCGACTTGGCGAGCCTTGACGCCGCCGGGCTGCTGGCCAGCATACCCTACGGCGGCTACTACTGCACGGAGGATACGGCCGTTGCCCTGGGGCCGCTGGCCGATGACGACACAATCACCGGGATACTGGCGCTGGTCGAGTCCCACGAGAACGGTTGGTCACGTCGCAATGGGGTCCGCGTGCTGGGACGCCTGGCCGAGCGCTCCGCCGAGGACCCGGCCCACGTGCTGGTCACCGAGACCCGGGCGGCCGACGTGCAGGCCACCCTCATGGGTCGCTTCGAAGCCGACCGCTACCCGAATGTGCTCCACGATGTGATCTGGGTATTGGACTCCTTCTTCTATCCCTTCTTCGACATGCAGCCCCATCTTGAAGCCGTCAGCGCGGACGCCGAGTTCTACTCGGACCTTCGTTTTCGCGCCATGGCGGCCTATGCCCGGCTGGTCTGGTCGATGGAGGACCTGCTTTCCGAGAACGACCTGGATTTCATTCTGGGCTCTCTGGCCTCCGATGATGTGTGGATACGGGCGGAGGCCGCCTACATTTGTGAGTCCCTCAGAGAGGAGCACCTGGACGAAGCCGGCCGCGATCGGGTGATCGGCGCGCTAAACCAGGCCTGGGAAGTGGAGCAGGAGCTGACGGCCAAGGTTTTCCTGGCCCGCGCCATCGACAGCTACACCGGAAGCAATCTCTCCGAAGCGCTGCGTGACGAGTATGAAGGGGTCCATCTGGCCAACACCGCCGTTGGAGACGGAATCACCGTGCGGTCAGGACTGCCCGCCGAGGAGCTGCCCGCCTTCGTGACGTTGATGGAGAGGGAGCGAGCCGCCTTCTTCGATCTGATGGGGGAGCCCTTCGATACCCCCTTACCCGGCGATCAGAACGATTCGATGGTCCTCATCCTCTTCGCCACCCCTGAGAGGTACCAGGAGTACATGAGCAGCTTCGTGGGATTCGCGGCCTTCGCCGGCGGTCTGTACCTGGAGGGTATCGGGACCCTCTATACCTATCAGCGCACCCCTCAGCAGAGCACCTACACTGTCGAGGAGCTGATCCAGCACGAGTTCGGGCACTACCTGCAGGGCAGGTACGTCTACCCGGGCCAGTGGGGCGAAGTGGGCTATCACGACCAGCCCAAGGGGTGGGTCGACGAGGGGACGGGAGAGTTCCTGGCCGGCCTGGTCTTCGACGATGTGGGCGGATATGCTTACGAGCCTCGCCCGGCCCACCTGAACGTCATCTGCGGCCAGGCAAACTACCGCTCGCTGGCCGGCCTCATCGGGCAGCGGGAAGGCTACGACCAGTTCGGCGTCTTCGACTACACCAACGGCTGGGCGCTCATCTACTACCTGATGACCGAGAGGAAGGAGCAGGCTCTCAACCTGTACCTCTCTCTCAGGGACGGGACGTACAGGTTGGAGGACTTTGCCGCCATCGCCGGAGTGGCATCGGTGGAGGATCTGGAGGCCGAATGGCACGGCGCTATGGACGTCTGGTGCCAGGAGTACCTGGACCCTGCCCAGGAGCAGGATGAGCACGGCGTCCAGGGTCCCGATGGGTATCGGGTCGGCTCGCTGAAGCCCCTCTCGCCTGCAAACGAACCAGTCCTCACCGCTGCCCCTTAGTGGACCACCGGCGGGAACGGCCGCGAGCCTGGTACGCTCCCCCTTCCTCAAGCCTCTCTAATCTACCGAAGCTCAGACTATCGTTCGGGCATCTTGCCACGATTCGGGACTTGACTGGTCGAACTGTGGTGTGCGTATGGTGTGAGTAAAATGTGCTTTGAGGGTGAACCCTTGGTACAAGGGGTGCTTCCACCGTTCATCCCAGAGCTTCCTGCATGGTAGCCTATATTTGGGGAGGTTGGAATCTTGCCGTTCTGGCCTTCCTGGGTGCGGGATGGTTCGTCCATGCCGCTCCCCGCCCGCCGGGAGTCCGCTGCCCGGCCCCGGCGGGTTTTTCCTCAATCTCCGCGTTCCGTTCCTGGTTCCACAGTCCTAACTGCTACCCGAAACCTTCGCATGGCGCACGTCGCCCTGAGCTCCCCGTATTCCACTACCTCAACCAGGGTCGTACCGTCTCCTGCCGTCAGGCGAAGTCCCACCTCGGGAACGGCCTCGGCGTCACGGCGGTATACGCTGCCCATCGCCTCGCCTTCCACCGAATAGAGGAACCACACCGCCACGGGCAGGCAGGTACTCTCGGTGGCGTCAGTCATGATCGTAGTGGTGGTGCTTGTTCGCGGGCATTACGGAGGTACCAGGCAGAACTCGTTGCCATCTGGGTCGGCACAGATAACCAGCGACCCAGCGCCCGGGTTGCTCACACGGCTCACCAGGTACCCTCCCAGCGTTTCCACCTGCTCCAGAGCTCCATCGAGGTCGGGAACCTCGATGTCCAGATGAACGCGGTTTTTGGCGCCCTTCGTCTCCGGCACCAGTTGCAGTACCAGCCTGATCCCGGACTCTGGCATGACGGTCGCCCGGCACTGTGGTGTGTACGAGGGACCGAACACGTAGCCGGTCACGGCGGACCAGAACCGGTCGGCCCTCTCCAGGTCCGAGACGTCGATGACCATGGCTTCCAGCCTGCCGACTCTATCTAGATCTTTCCGAATCATCGTAGGTAATTGGTCTACCCGCCGAGGTAATACTGGGCTGAACGGCAACCCAAGGCTTCTCTTGATGGCGTTCACCACGGCGTCCGGCCCTTGGCTTACGTCGATAACGTGACCGTCGCTCGGCTCCTCCAGGAGTTCGAACTGGCTCTCCAGCAACTCGGCCCTCAGGAAGTGCCCTGTCCTGGCGTTAAGCCGCTCAAAGACCAGGTCGTAATCTCCCTTGAGATAAACGATATACGTCCCTACGTTCCCTTCGAGCAGATAGTCCCGATAAGCCTGCTTGAGGGCGGAGCAGGCTATTACACCATGTTCAGCTCTGAGGACGAGGCTATGTATCAGTGTCCTAAGGGTTTCGAGCCAGGGCCGTCGGTCATCGTCGGTCAGTGCTATCCCACGGCTCATTTTTTCGACGTTAGCTTGGGGATGGTAGTCGTCGCCATCGATGAACCGCCACTTAAGGTCTTCGGCGAGGAGGAGGCCGATGGTCGTTTTCCCGGCGCCGGAGACCCCTATCAGAACTATGACCATAGCGTATAGTTTAATCGCTCCGACCGATGAAAACACATCCCTTCCGGGAACAACCGGTACACGCGATGCGCTTGCGCAGGCACGCTTACATGCGACCCAATGACTGCTCAGGGGAAGCTCGCCAACCAACACAGATAGGAAAAGCAAAGAACCCGCCGAAATCGCTCCGGCGGGTTCTTTCAATTAGGTCCTGCCTACGGTACCTATTCCGATGATTCCGAATCCCCGTCCTCTCCCTCTTTCTTTGCTGGCACACACTCTACCGTAACCTTACTAGTTTCAGCGGTCTTCCCGTTCCCGCCGATTTCCTTAACGTAGGCGTATATTTCTGTCTTAGTTTCACCAGAATTGCCTTTGGTGCCCTTTACTTTGCAATCCGCCGTGCAGTCCAACGTCAATGGGTGCTGCTGGAAGTTGAACCCTGGCCCAGCCGGATAGGCTATGTTGAGCTTATCTTCTAGCAACGTGTCAGGCCACCCCCGGTCATTGTCCCATACTTGGACGTTGTACATACCGCCTGCGTTATCGGCCTCTAAAGTTACCGCCACGGTGACTTTGAAAGCCGGTGCCTTTCCACATTCGCCTTTTGTTGTATCCACGCTCATCAGTACACTCAGTTGTTTTATTGCCATGGTCTTTTCTCCTTTAACCCTAGATTTCGGCCTACAGAGGAATAGTACAAGAGGCCTACGCCAATTACGGTGACGGAAGGCATAGGATTATCGTGGGGTTAGACGCCAAGTTTCGGGGGCGTAGATCACATTCGAGTGGGCTTAGAGCAGGGCGTACGGACAACTCCAAATGGAATCAATCACCTATGCGAGGCCTGGGCTTCAGGCAAACAAGGCAGGCAACTGAGCCACCAACTTTGGGACAAGAATGAAGATTGGGTCACCGACCTAGTCGCCTTGTTACATCCGGTCGAAGGGCGAAAATCCCAGTAGCTCCGTTAGATAGTCTTCCATTCCCTTCCTGAATCTACGCACTAACGGTTCGGGATCGTCGGTATATCGAAGCTCGGCCGTAAGGGCCGCAAGGCGACGCCCCAATAGTCCCATACAGCTCTTGGCTACCCGGTCCGTCATGGAGCCATCTTCCTGCTGAGCCTCTGTCCAGTGTCTCAAGTTGCTTGCCATTTCCGCTGCTCGCGCCTCGGCTGATAACCTTCGGACCTCGAGTATGCTTTGCCGTAAGTTACCCACATCAGCGACGAACTCTGCTACGAGCTCTCCGACGTTCTTGACATCGTCGGAGATTGATTCCATCTGCTCTTCGATACGACGCAGACGACCTTCTATGCCTGGATCTTCCATGCCCACCAATCCTTGATGTTTCCTGGAGCTCTCAGCGAATCCGCCCCACAGCCCTACTTTGTGTTTGGTGGCAACGGCTGGGTTCGAACCAGCGACCTAGCGCTTATGAAGCGCCCGCTCTAACCACTGAGCTACGTTGCCATTGCTCGAACGGTTGGAAGGAGAATAAGGCGATGTGGGAAGCGTCCGAGTCCACAGTTAAATATACCCAGCGGCTGTGGTGCCTGTCAATTTGGCCCGGGTTGCGGCGGCTCAGTCGGTACCCTCTCCCGCATACCTATCCTGGACATACTTCCGGCAGGGGTATATTCTCATGGCGGACGGGATCAATGAAACGTCGGGGGTCGGTGCATGCCGGTTTCGCAAAAGGTGAAGCGCTTTGCCGAGGAGGGTGGGTGGATTCGCCGCATGTTCGAGGCGGGCATCGCCCTGAAGCAGCAGTACGGCGAGGATAAGGTCTTCGACCTGTCGCTGGGCAACCCGGTAGTCGAGCCGCCGCCCGAGTTCCACCAGGAGCTGAGACGGCTGGCCGAGAACCCCAAACCGGGGATGCACCGGTATATGCCCAACGCCGGCTATCCCGAGACCCGTGAGGCGGTGGCCGCAGGGCTCAGGGCGGAGACCGGAGTTCCCTTTTCGCTGGGCGATATCGTCATGACCTGTGGCGCAGCTGCCGCCCTTAACGTGGTGCTGAAGACGGTCCTGAACCCGGGCGAAGAGGTGGTGCTCTTCGCTCCCTACTTCGTGGAGTACGGATACTACACCGACAACCACGGTGGCGTCCCGGTAGTCGCGCCCACCGACGAGGCCTTTCAGCCGGACCTGGCTGCGCTGGAGGGGCTGCTGACTCCCCACACCAGGGCGGTGCTGATCAACTCCCCTAACAACCCCTCGGGGGCCGTCTACGGGGCGGACTTACTCCGGGACCTGGCGGAGCTGCTGCGCCGCGCGGCCGCCCGGTATGGGACCGAGATATTCCTGGTCAGCGACGAGCCCTACCGGCGCATCATCTACGACGGTCTGGCCTACCCACAGGTGTTCCCCCACTACGAGGCGTCTATCGTGGTCCATTCCCACGCCAAGGACCTGGCCCTACCTGGCGAGCGCATCGGCTACATCGCGGTGAACCCTGCGTATGCCGGGAAAGCCGAACTGCTGGACGGGCTGACCTTCTGTAACCGTATCCTGGGGTTCGTCAACGCCCCGGCGCTGATGCAGCATGCCGTGCGGGCCCTTCAGGGAGTTAGCGTGGACGTGGCTGACTATCAGCGCAAGCGGGACTTCCTCCACGGCAAGCTCACTGGTTTGGGCTATACCTGCTACAAGCCCCAGGGAGCGTTCTACCTGTTCCCCAGGTCGCCCGTCGAAGACGACGTGGCCTTCGTAGACGAGCTACAGAAGACGAACGTGTTGGTGGTGCCGGGACGGGGCTTCGGCTCGCCGGGCTACTTCCGCATCTCCTACTGCCTGGAGGACCGGGTGCTGGAAGGGGCCATGGACGGCTTCGCCCAGGCGGCCAAGAAGTTCGGACTTTAAGGGACCTCCGCTTGCTACCCTCTCTGAGCAGCCCTGACGCGAAAGATGCCGCAGCAAATCCGACCGCCTCACTCTGCCCGCGTTTCGATGGAGATAGGCTCGCGGCGTGATTTAAGGCCGTTCTCATCGCGGATGGAAAGTTCTCGATTTGCCTCAACCACCTGCTCCCGGGCATCCTTAAGGTTTTCGCGAGCCTCCTTGAGGGTTCGCCCCTGAGTGTTCACTCCGGGGATTTCCTCGACGTGGGCGACGTACCAGCGGCCGCGCTTTTGATAAACGGCCGTTAGCTGCATTTCCATGATTTCGACCCTCCACAAGTCCCTATATCAGTTCTTTTAAGGGGAGTTAGCAGAGACTGAGGTCTACAGCCCCATTAGCTCCAACGTGCTCACCTCGCCCGTTTCCAGGTCGGCCACGCGGATTGCGTGGTTGTCGGTGTCGGCGACGTACAGCTTGCCCGCGGCCACGCTCACGTCCCCGGGCTCCTGGAACTGGGCCTGGTTGGGCTCTCCGTCCCGGTGGCCCGGCTCTCCGGTGCCCAGCAGGGTGAGGGCGCTCCTGGTTTCGGGGAAGACCCGCTTGATCTTGTTATTGTAGGTGTCGGCGACGTACAGGACCCCGTCGTGGTAGTGGATCCCCAGAGGGTGCTGCAGGCGCACCGATTCGTTGGTGCCGTCCACGTCCCCGAAGACGAAAAGGTCCACCCCGACGATGCTGCGGACGCTGCCTTGAGGGTCCAGGTCGGCAGAGCGGATAGCGCTTGCCTCACTGTCGGCGAAGTAAAGCTTGGTGCCGTCGCTGGTGATGCCGCTGGGCTGATCCAGGGAAGCTGATGCCAGGGGGCCGTCGATAGGTGACTCCTGGCCGTTGCCAGCGTAGGGGTGCACCTGTCCCTCCGTGAGGTCCAGAGCCCACAGCTGGTGGGTACCGGCCATGGCGATGTACAGCGTGCCCTCGTGCAGTTCCAGGTCCCACGGTGAGCTGAGGTCCGAGGACAGGGCGTTCCCGCCCTCTCGTTGTCCCCTGAGCTGCTGCCCGGTGCCGGCAACCGTGTTCACCGTGCCCGCGGCAAGGTCGACTCGACGGATGGCGTGGTTCTCGGTGTCCGCCACATACAGGATGTCTCCGTCCAGGGCCATGCCCTGGGGGTGGTCGAAGCGAGCCACACTAGAGACACCGTCGGCCAGCCCGGCCTCGCCGCTGCCCACCACCTGCGTTACCTGGCCGTCCAGTGTGGCCACGACGATCCGGTTGTGGTTGGTGTCCGCTACGAACAGCCGGCCGGACGCCTCGTCGGCCAGGACTTTGCCGGGGAAGGACAGGCCACCGTCCACCTCTTCCTCTAACCGGTTGATCCGTGGGGTCCGGTCGATGAGGCCGTTGCCGTCGAACTCCTCCAGCATCTGCGCGATGATCGGGTCGAACTGCTCGAAGGTGATCTCACCCTCCTGCTTCCCGATGACCTTACCCTGGGGATCGATGAAGATTAGGGTAGGCCAGGCGCGGCAGGAGTACTGCTGCCACACCGCGAACTGGCTGTCGTTTATCACAGGGTGCTGTAGCTCATACCGGAGGACCGCCTTGCGCAGGTTGGCGGTGTCCCGTTCGGAGGTGAACTTGGCGGAATGCACACCGATCACCGCTAGCTCGTCGGGGTATTTCTGCTCCAGTTTCCGCAACTGCGGAAAGACATGCATGCAGTTGATTCAGCAGTAGGTCCAGAAATCCAGGATGACTATCTTCCCGCGCAGGTCATGAAGCCTTATTGGGCTCTCCGTATTGAGCCAGTCCAGGCCCATCGGAAAGTCCGGGGCCTCTGCTGTCCCGGCAAAAGACCTTGTCGCCATGGATACCCTCCTATTCAGAGCCCGACGGAAAAGTTAAACTTATTTTGCACCCCGAGCTCCCGTTGAGCAAGCGCACCGGTGCTCTTCCATCTAGCCGACCTAGCCGACGAGTCCGGGAGCTGAGCTCGGTAGGCATCAGCGCGGAGACTGTGATAGTATGGGTAGCGAGGTAAGCTATCTTTCAGTGCTATAAACCATGACTTCGGAAAGCGACAGCTCATCTGGATCCATGTTCCGTAGGACAGACGCAATCGGAACCGGCCGCGGCTCCGTCAGGGACCTTCCCCTCCTCGAAGGAGAGCATATGGAGGAGAGATTCGTCCCCTACGACGGGCTTGTGCCCGAGGACCCTCAAAAGGGCGAGCTGCTGGTGCTCACCAACAAGCGAGTGATCTCCTTCCTCTCCGGCAATGGTGGCAAGGAGACACAACTGGCTCCGATCGAGGAGTTGAACGGCGTTTCGGTCAAGGGTACAAACCGCGGGCTCAGGAACCTCTCCTACGGCCTGATCCTGGTCGTGGCGGGGGTCCTGATCTACTTCATCGTAGGCTACAAGCTGGACGGGGTGGCCGTCGCCGCTGCACTGGGAGCCGCCGTCGTCTTTGTTGGCGCACTGTTCATAGCCCGTTATTTCTTCTGGGAGGAAGAGGGAATCATCAGCTTCCAGGGGAACAGTTGGGAGCTAAGCTTTCCATATAGAAGCAACATGGCCAGCGCCTGCGTCTACAGCCTGGTCAACCGCTTCTTCCAGCTCAAGCTAAATGGCTCCAACCACCGCCCTCCGCCGGGGGCCGGTCCCGTCACCGAGTCAGACGACTCTCCTACGTCGTCGCCGCGGTTCCCCTACTACGACATCTAACCACGGCTGGTGCTGTCGACCGACCCGTGCCGCATCGTTGTGCGGCTCACTATCCAAGGGAAAGGCCGGGGTCCACGTCCAGGTCAAGAGAGTCGTTACGTCCGCCGACGTAGTGGTGGTGAGCGCAGGCAGCGATCATGGCGCCATTGTCAGTGCACATCACCGGGGCCGGAATCAGGGTGGGCAGCTTGGCCTCCGCCAGGATGGTATTCCTAAGCAGCGCGTTGGCCGTTACCCCTCCTCCCAGGATGATGCCCCTGGCCCGCCACTCATCGGCCGCCGCGAGGGTCTTGGAGACCATCACGTCCACCAGAGACTCCTGGAAGGCAGCGGCCATCTCCCGCACCGCGCTCTCGGTGTCCTCCGCCGGGGCGTTGGAAGAGGGATATATGCCCCTGTCTTGAGCCATATGGAGCAGGGCCGTCTTGACGCCGCTGAAACTGAAGTCGTGGGTGTCGCCCAGCCGGGCCCGGGGCAATCGCTCTCGCCCTTCGGCTCCGTCCGACACCCGCTGGATCTCGGGTCCGCCGGGGAAGCCCAACCCCAAAATACGGGCCGCCTTGTCGAAGGCCTCACCGGCAGCGTCGTCCCGGGTACGTCCCAGCAGCCGGTAGCTCCCGTGTCCCCGCATCAGCACCAGGTCGGTGTGGCCGCCGGAGGCGATGAGGCAGACCAGGGGAAAGCCTGGGTCGACCTCAGGGGATTCCTCCCTGCCGAGCCACGCAGCGTAGATATGGCCCTCCAGGTGGTTGATGCCCAGGAATGGGACCCCCAGCGACATCGAGAGCGCCTTGGTGAAGTTGACGCCCACCAGGAGAGATCCGGCCAGGCCGGGGCCGTGGGTCACCGCCACCGCGTCCAGGTCCTGAAACTCCAGGCCGGCGTCTTCCACCGCCCGGGTAACCACCGGCCCCATGTGGATCACATGCTGCCGGGAAGCCACCTCGGGGACCACGCCGCCGTACTGTCGATGAATGTCTACCTGGGAGGCGATGACGTTGGACAGGACCCGCCGTCCATCTTCCACTACTGCTGCGGCGGTCTCGTCGCATGAGGTTTCGATGCCCAGGATCTTCGTAGCCATGAAGGGAATATTAGAGGGCCGCCGATCCTTCGTCAATGACGAGGTAGGTACGCTCGTGGTGAGCCTGTCGAACCATGGACCTATGGCCTTCGACAAGCTCAGGCTGAACGGTCCGGTCAAAGTATCCCGATCTTAACATTTTCTTAAAGGGCATTGAGGTAAAATATATAACAGGCAGGTCTGTCAGGGAGATCTCCATGACTTTCCCGAAGCGACGCGTCCTGGTAATCGAGGACGACCGAAAAACCGCCGACATCGTCAGGGTGTACCTTGAGAAGGACGGCTACGACGTCATGACGGCCAACGACGGTTCCGCCGGCCTTGCCACGGCCAGGGAGGAGGTGCCCGACCTGGTGGTTCTGGATCTCCTGATGCCGGGCCTTAGCGGCGTGGAGGTGTGCCGTGCCCTTCGCCGGGAGTCAGACGTCCCCATCATCATGCTCACCGCGATGAGCACCGAGCAGAACAAGCTGGACGGACTGGACCTGGGCGCCGACGACTACGTAACGAAGCCCTTCAGTCCCAAGGAGCTGGCGGCCAGGGTCAGGGCGGTGCTGCGCCGCACCCAGGAAGACTCCCTTTATCGTGGGCCCTGGGAGGCCGAGTGGGAGGACCTGAAGATCGACTTCCACCAGCACCGGGTCGAGGTACGGGGCCAGGAGGTCCACCTGACTCCCACAGAGTTTCGCATCCTGGGCACCCTGGCCCGGGAGCCCGGGAGGGTATATAGCCGCACCCAGCTGGTGGAGCGGGCCCTGGGCTACGACTTCGAAGGCCTGGAGCGGACGGTGGACGTCCACGTCCTGAACCTACGCCGTAAGATCGAGATCGATGCCAATCGACCCCAGTACATCCGTACCGTGTACGGAGTGGGGTACAAGTTTGATTCGTTCGTAAAAACCCCTCGCCAAGCTGGGGCAAGGCAGGGATAATGTGTGGAAGCGGCGAGGTGCTGCACCTGGGCGGGGGAGGTGAGCATGTTCCGAGAGCGAGACCCACAGGTGAGCCTGTGGCAGTCCGAGTTCCTGGTTCCGCCGAAGAAGGCCAGGCGCTTGGAGCGGAGTTGGGCCGAGGTTTTCCGGAACGAGGCGCTCCCCCTGATTGACGAGGAGCGCTTTGCTCCGATGTACTGCGCGGACAACGGCCGTCCCAACCGAGCGGTGCAGACGGTCCTCGGGGTCCACCTTCTCAAAGAGATGTTCAACCTCACCGACGATGAAGCCCTAGAACAGCTGGAGTTCAATCTGCTCTGGCACCACGCCCTGCGGCTGGATATGGAGGAGACCCACCTCCCCCAGAAGACGCTACACAACTTCCGAGTTCGCCTGATGCAGCACGACGGTGGCCGGCTGGCTTTCCAGGAGACCACGGAGCGGATCATCCAGGCGCTGGGTATACGCACCGGAAAGCAGCGGCTGGACTCCACCCACATCATGAGCAACATCGCCACCCTCACCCGCCTCGGCCTGTTCTGTGAGACGATGCGGTTGTTCCTTCGGGCCGTGAGCCAAGAGCACCCAGAGCTTCGCCGTGTGGTCCCAGAGGGCCTTGTGAGGCGCTACTTGAAGGAAGAAGCAGAAGCGACCGACTACGAGGACGCCCGCTCGGGGGAGGGTCGCCGAAGACTTGGCGTGTGTGCCCGGGACCTCTACCGGCTGGTGGACGGCTTCCGTGGCACGGCTGCCGCCCAACTGGAGGAGTACCGGCTGCTGGAGAGGCTGCTGCGGGAGCAGTGTGTGGTGGGCAACAAGAGGGACGGGCGCCCCGGAGAGGGCGATGACGACGCAGGGGAAGGGGCGGTGCCCATCACCCTCAGGGACCCGAAGGAGGTGCGGTCCGATTCCCTGCAATCGCCCCACGACCCGGAGGCCACCTACAGCGGGCACAAAGGCAAGGGGTACGAGGTACAGGTGGCGGAGACCTGCCATGCGGAGAACGCCACCCAGTTGATCACTCATGTAGAGGTGACCCCATCCAGCGGGAGCGACACCGACGTGACTGTGCCGCTGGTTGACGGGCTGGCGGAGCGGAAGGTCCGACCGGACGAGCTCTTCGCGGACACGGCGTATGGGTCGGGCCGCAACGCCTTCGAGGCCTCGCGCCGGGGGACGGAACTGGTGAGCCCGGTGGCGGGGTCGGCGCCGGGGAACTCCCACGAAGGAGAGGGAGACGGACCGCCGCCGCTCACTGGGGCGGACTTCCAGATCGACGTCACCGGGGAGCAGGCCACGGTGTGCCCCGCCGGGCACCGGTCCGTCGAGGAGTACGAGCTGGAGGATGCGCCGGAGCGGGTAGAGGTTCACTTTGCCAGGGCAACATGCGAGCTCTGCCCCTTGCGGTCCCGTTGCCCGGTGAAGCTGGACCGGCGTGCGGGGGCCTACGTCCTCAAGGCGGACCTGGTGAAGGTGAACATCGAGGGGCGGCGGCGGGCCGAGGCCACCGAGGAGTGGCGCAAGCGGTATGCCATAAGGGCCGGGATAGAGGGGACAAACTCCGAGCTGAAGCGCGCCCACGGGCTTGGGCGCTTGCGGGTGCGAGGGGGCCGTCGGGTGCGGCTTGCCGTCTACCTGAAGGCGTTGGCGTGCAACTTCAAGCGGATGGTCCATGCACGCCTGGTGGAGATGGAAAACACGGCTCAGCCGGAGGCCGGGACGGTACCTGCGGTCGCAGCCGCGTGAGGGCCCCGCTCCATAACTTCCATCGGGCGCCCTGAGCCACGGAAGGGGTACTGCACGGGATCCTGCTTGTCCTGAGCGCAGCCCCAAGGGCGGTGAGGTCAGCAGCCGACAGCCCGTGGCGCCTCCCTGCCAGACACCCTCGCACTCCAGGGTCCATCTCTAACAGGCCTTTCTACGAAGGAATCAAGTTTGGGAGCTAGATTTGGTCCATAGTCTTCGTTGGAGGCTCCTCCTCAGTTTCGTGGCGGTTATCGCCGTGGCCATGGGGATGACAGCCTTTTTTGCCAGCCGCGCCGCCAGCTCCGAGATCGAGCGCTTTCAGGACTTGGCCGAGACCGAGCAGTCCGAGCGCCTCAAGACCGAGTTGGTGAAGCAGTACGACGAGTCCCAGGACTGGCAAGGTGCCCAGCAGTGGCTGGAGCAGGTTGCCTCGATTTACTTCGAGCGGGTGGTGGTGGTCAACCAGCTGGGCCAGGTGGTTGCCGACTCTCGCAGGACCTGGATCGGGCGCTTCGTCGGAGGCTCCCCGGAAAGCGAGAGGGTCCTGCCGGTGCGGGACTCGGACGAGACAGTAGGGACCATGCTCATCAACCCCAGCCCGCTGCCCGATGAGCCCGCTTCTCCCGAGGAGGCTGAGAGCAGCCTTCCGTCGATCAATAACTTCCTCATCTGGGGTGGAGCCCTGGCGGGGGCGGTGGCGATAGGGCTCACCTTCTTCCTGTCCAGGCGGATCTTGGCGCCGGTGGAGTCCCTCTCCAGGGCAGCAGGCGCCCTCGCCAGAGGCGATTTCTCCAGCAGGGTTTCTGTGCGCTCCCGGGACGAGGTGGGAGAGCTGGCCAGGACGTTCAATACCATGGCCGAGGAGATGGCCCGAACGGAAGAGATACGCCGCAACCTGGTGGCCGACGTGGCCCACGAGCTGCGCACTCCCCTGTCCAACATACGGGGATACGTGGAGGGCATAAAGGATGGGCTGATCAGCCCAGAAGCTCCGACCCTGGAGTCCATGCACGAGGAGGTCTTGATCCTTACCCGGCTGATAGAGGACCTTCAAGACCTGGCCCTGGCGGAGTCCGGCCAGCTGGCCCTGCACCGTCAGCAGTGCGACCTTGACGATCTGATGCGGAAAGCGGTATCTGGCGTCCAGCTCCAGGCTGACGCCAAAGGGGTTTGCATAGAGGTGGAGGTCTCCGACGACGCGGCGGTGCAGGCCGATCCCGAGCGTATCGGCCAGGTGCTGCGTAACCTCCTGGCCAACGCCGCCAACTACACACCCTCCGGTGGCGAGATCCGGGTGATGGTCGCGCGCCGGGACGACAACGTGGAGGTGCGGGTGGCGGACACGGGCGCCGGCATCCCCGAGGAGGAGCTGCCCTACGTGTTCGAGCGGTTCTACAGGGTCGATAAGTCCCGCTCCAGGGCAACGGGGGGCGTTGGCCTGGGCCTCACCATTGCCCGCAGGCTCGTGGAGGCCCACGGTGGCCGCATCTCCGTCCAGAGCCTGGAGGGGCAGGGCACAACCTTCACCTTCACGCTGCCGGCCGGGAACTGGGCGGGGACCGACGGCGCCCCGGTGTAACAGACCCACAGCCACCCTTCTAGACTCCCGCATCCTTCCCCACTATACTGGTTTGCCAGCGGCCCTCGCCACCTAGAATAGACCAGCCGCGGGAATGAAGGTAGCATGGCCGACGTACGTCCCTTCAAGGGCCTGAGATATAACCCCGACGCGGTGGTGGAACTCTCCAACATCATCAGCCCTCCCTTTGACACCATCCCGCCCGAGCTCCAGAGCTCCCTGCACCAGCGAAGTCCATACAACGTGGTCAGACTCGAGTCCGGGGAGAAGCGGCCCAGCGACACCCCCAAGGACAATCGCTACACCCGCGCCGCGTCCCTGTTGGCCCGGTGGAGGGAGGACCGGGTGCTGGTTCGGGACGGCGAGCCCTCCTTCTATCTGGTGGAGCACACTTTCTCTCATCGTGAGCAGCGGACCCGCCTGGAGCTGCTGGCCTGCGTCAGGGTCGAGGAATATGAGCGAAGGGTCGTGCTGCCCCACGAGTTCACCAGGGATGCCGACAAGCAGGACCGGCTGGCGCTGATACAGGCCTGCAACGCCAACTTCAGCCCTATTATGTGTTTGTACCGTGACGAAGACGGGACGCTGGCCCCCATACTCCAGCGCGCCATGGCCTCGCCCCCTCTCGCGGATTTCTCCGACGCCGGACAGCAGGGCTACCGCATCTGGCAGGTCGGTGGAGAAAGCGCCGGTGCGATAAGCGAGGCGCTGTCTTCCAGGTCCCTGTACATCGCCGACGGCCACCATCGCTACGAGACCGCCCTCAACTACCGCAATCTGGCGGCATCGGAGGGCGCCCCCTCGGCGGCGGACGCGGCCCACAACTTCGTGATGATGGGCCTGATAAGCTTCGACGATCCCGGTCTGCTGGTGCTCCCATATCATCGCGTTCTGGGCGGATTAGACGATGGAGCGCTGGCTCGGGTCAAGAGGGGCCTGGAAGAGGTATTTGACCTCCAGGCCTTCGATGGTGAGTTGGAAGAGTTCCTGGCGGAGATCGAGACTGTAGGGAAGGACCGGCTGGTCATCGGCCTGATGGACCCCACCGGCCATCAGGGGTTGCAGCTTCTGACGATGAAACCAGGGGCGGACTTGAAGGCCTGGGGCGTCCTGGGGGACTCGGAGGCCTGGATACTGGAGGAGCAGGTTCTGCGGCCCATCCTGGGGGAGTCGCTGGGGCGTCACGTGGAGTACGTACACGAAGGCGATGAGGCCGAGAGCCTGGTCGCCAATGGCGAATATCAGATGGCGTTCTTTCTGAAGCCCTTCCCGTTGGACTTATTCGAGACCGTCATGAATCTGGGCCAGAGGCTGCCGCCAAAGTCCACATTCTTCTACCCGAAGCTGGCCACCGGGCTGGTGATCAACCCCCTGGAGGGTACCCTCTGAGAGCCTGCCGCCACTGGAGCAGGCCTTAAAGACCCTCCTCTCCCTTCCGGAGGAAAGATCTAGGCGGAGGCCACGCTAGCCGTCCTCTTCCTGGAGCCTGGCGGTTATCGCTCGCTCGGCCCGCTTGCTGTACTCCGTGATGAACTCCTCGAGCTGCCGCGCCTCCGCCGCTTCATCAGCTTCCAAGCCTGAGAGTGCCTCCTTGGCCTTGATATCGCGCAGGGCTCTCTTGGCCTCCTCGACCTGCTGGGTCAGCTGCAGGGCGGTCAGCTCGTCGGTCGCCCTCTGCTTGATGGCAAGCAGGTGGTCCTTTTCGGATTGAGCGTGGTCAAGGCGCTCCTGGATCTCGGCCATGGCGGAGAGGGCGACGTCCAGGGCCGCCCTGCCGTAGATCGCCTGCACGGGGAGGCGACCCATCTGCGTGCGGAACTGGTGGACCAATGTGTCCAACTGCTGCTCCCTGTTGCTTATCTCCGCCAGGAGCAGCCTCAGCTTGGCCGTGGCTTCCCTTATCTGGACTATCTCTCCCCTCTACATGAGGCACTCGTTGAGAGGCGTGCTCAGACCTTCGACGAAAGGCTACAGCTTGACCAGGCGGGCGGTGTCGATCTGCTTCAGGGCGCAGATCTCGTCCAGCACTTCGGGGGGCATGGGGTCGTCGAGCCCCACGATCATCATGGCCCTGCCTCGTGGGCTCAGCCGCCCTACTTGCATGAAGCTAACGTTGATGTCGTTGCGTCCCGCTATGGTCCCGACGGCGCCGATGGAACCCGGCTGGTCCCGTTGCTCGACGAAGAGCAGGTATGGGGATGAAGCCACCATGTCCATCCAGTAGTCGTTGACCTTGACGATGTGGACCTCGTCACGCATGGACGTGCCGCTGAGGGTGATCCCGCCGCCTGTGGTTTCCAGGCTTACAGTGAGGAGGCTGCCGTACTCTTCCGCGGCTGCGTTCTTCTGCTCGGTCACCCTGAGGCCTCGCTGCTGGGCCAGGAGCGGGGCGTTTATCAGGTTGACCTTCTCCCCGCTTATCGGCGACAGCAGCCCCACGAGCACCGCCGACTTGAGCATGGCGGTATCGTGCTGCGCGATCTCGCCCTCATAGCCGATGTCCACGCCCACGAACTGCCCGTCACCCAGATGGGTCAGGAGCTTCCCCAACAGGGAGGCTACGGGCATATATGGAGCCACAACCGCGTGCACCTCGGGGGGAAGGAAGGGTGCATTGACGGTGTTGCGGGCGGGCTCACCCCGGAGTACCGCCAGCACCTGCTCCGCGGTCTCGATGGCCACCTCCCGCTGGGCTTCCTGGGTGGAGGCTCCAAGGTGGGGCGTGACGATCACCTTGGGGTGCTGCACCAGGGGGGTCTCGCCTGGAGGCTCCTGGGAGAAAACGTCCAGGGCCGCGCCGGCCAGTGCGCCCCGGTCCAAGGCCTCCAGCAGAGCCTCGTCGTCGATCAACTCGCCCCGGGCGGCGTTGACCAGGCGGGCGCTGGGTTTCATCATCGCCAGCTCTCGCTCCCCAATCAGGTGGTGGGTGCCGTCGGTGAGGGCGGTGTGGATGGTGATGAAGTCGGACCGCGCCAGCAGGTCCTCCAGGCTTGCCAGCTCCACCCCCAGGATGCGGGCATAGTCGGGAGACACGAATGGGTCGTGGGCGATGACGTGCATCGCGAAGCTCTGTGCCCGCTTCGCCACCTCTGAGCCGACCCTGCCCAGGCCGAGGACACCCAGGGTCTTGTTGCGCACCTCGACACCCATGAAGGAGCTGCGGCTCCACTCCCCCTGCTTCAGGGACTGGTGGGCCTGGGGAAGGTTGCGGGCCAGGGCCAGGATGAGGGCCAGGGTGTGCTCGACCGCAGCTATGGTGTTGCCGGTGGGAGCGTTGACCACGGCGATGCCCCGACTTGTGGCCGCAGCGACGTCGATGTTGTCCACGCCTACCCCTGCCCTGGCTATCACCTGAAGCCGATGGCCTGCCTCTATGACCTCCCGGGTGACCTTGGTTTCACTACGGACTATGAGGGCATCGTAGTCTCCCAGGGTATCCATCAGCTCCTGGGGACTGAGGCCGCGCTTTACGTCCACCTCGGCCTGGGTTTTCAGGAGGTCCACGCCTTCGGGTGCGATGGGGTCGCTGATCAGGACTCGAGCCATATCGTCGCTACCCCGCCGCCGCGTGGGCCGGTTTGAAGCCAACCCTGGGGAGCGTGATCGCCAGAGCGTCCAGCACTTCCTGTATGTCGGCTTCGGATACCTGACCCATGTGGCCGATGCGGAATATCTTCCCCTGGAACTGACCCTGGCCTCCCGCCAGGACTATCGAGTGCTCCGTCCTCATGATCTCGGACAGCTTGCCGCCGTCCACGCCTTCGGGCACCCTGACCGCGGTGACGGTGTCGGAGGCGTGGGCCTCGTCGGCCAGGAGCTCGAGGCCCAGGTCCTTTACGCCCTGCCGGGTCATGTCGGCTATGCGGACGTGGCGGCTGAATACGTTCTCCATGCCCTCAGACAGCATCATTTCCAGGGCGACGTCCAACCCGTAGAGCAGGGACACGTTGGGAGTCCAGGGGTTCTGGCCCCGCTCCAGATAGCGCTGGGCCGCCTCCAGGTCGAAGTAGAAGCGGGGCATCCGGGCCCGCTCCCGGGCCTCCCACCCATCCTCGCTGATGCTGACGAAGGCCAGCCCCGGCGGGACCATCAGTCCCTTCTGGGAGGCGGTGCACACCAGGTCGCAGCGCCACTCGTCGGTGGGCAGGGGCACGCAGCCGATGCTGCTCACAGCGTCCACCACCAGGAGCTTGCCGAACTCCCCCTTAACCACCTTGGATATGCTCTCCAGGTCGTTGGTTACGCCCGTGGAGGTCTCGTTGTGGGTAACCATCACAGCCGTGATCTCAGGGTCCTCCGCCAGAGCCTTTCGAACCGCGTCGGGATCGGCCGCGGTGCCCCACTCGAACTCCAGGACCTTAACGTCGGCACCATAGGCCTTGGCCAGGTCGATGAAGCGGTTACCGAAGTATCCTATGGTGATGGCCAGGACCTTGTCCCCCGGAGAGAGGGTGTTCACCACCGCGGATTCCAGGGCGCCGGTACCCGACGCGGTTAGGATGTGCAGGCGGTTCGCGGTCATGTACACGCGCTTCAGCTTATCTGTGACGTCGAGCAGGAGCTCCCGGAACTCGGGACCGCGGTGGTTTATCATGGAGCCGGCCATGGCAGCCAGCACCTCGTCCGGGCATGGCGTGGGGCCCGGCGTCCTGAGGTTCTGCCTGGGAATTTTCACGCTACCTCCCTCTTATTTCCCACTGTTTTCTTCGTTCACTATCTTGATGAACCGTCTTCTGCCAACTTTGAGGATGCTCCCGTCGTGCAGCTCGACGTCGTCAGAGCTTATCTTTTGACCGTCCAACTCCACCGCCCCCTGGCTGATGAGACGCTTCGCCTCGCTCCGGCTACCTACCACGGAGGCACCTACCAGCACATCGGACATGGGAATAGGCCGGCTGCCCCGGCCCAGTTGGGCGATGGAGAACTCCAGCAGGTCCTCGGGCGTCTCCCGGCGCTGCACGACTCGCTCGAAGTGCTCGTGCCCTCTCCTGGCCGCCTCAGGCCCATGGAACTGGGACGTTATCTCGCCGGCCAGCCGCTTCTTCAGGTCCATGGGGTTTACGGTCTCATCATCCAGCGCCTGCCTCATCTCTTCCAGGTCCGGCTCTGGGACGTCGGTGAGGTACTCGAAGTACTGCATTATCAGGGCGTCGGGAAGGGACATCACCTTGCCGTACATGTCGTTTGGCGGGTCCTCGACGGCGATGTAGTTGTCCAGGCTCTTGCTCATCTTCTGCACGCCATCGGTGCCCACCAGGATGGGCATCAGGAAACATTGCTGGGGGCGCTGGTCCATCATCTCCTGGAGCTCTCGCCCCACCAGCAGATTGAACGTCTGGTCGGTTCCTCCGAACTCCACGTCGGAGTGGATCGCCACCGAGTCGTAGGCCTGCAGCAGGGGATACAGCAACTCCGTGATTGCAATCGGCTGGTGGGACCGGAAGCGCTTGGCGAAGTCGTCCCGGTCGAGGAACTGGGCAACGGTGAAGCGGCGGGTAAGCCGTATCACGTCGGCCAGGGAGAACTCGCCGAACCATTCGCTCTGCCACACTGCCTGGGTGCGCTCCCTGTCCACAACCTTGAAGAACTGGCGCATGTAGGACTCGGCGTTGGCCGTGACTTCCTCGTGGCTGAGCATGGGACGGGTGGCGGACTGCCCGCTGGGGTCGCCTATCTGGGCGGTCCAGTCTCCCACGATGAGGATGACCTGGTGGCCCAGGTCCTGGAGCTGGCGCAGCTTGCGCAGCCCCACCACGTGGCCGAGATGGATGTCGGGCCGGCTGGGGTCGAAGCCCATCTTCAGGCGCAGGGGAGACCCTTTGCGGAGGAGTGCCATAAACTCCTCCTCCACGATTATCTCGCTGACGCCCCGCGTGGTTACTCTGTTTAGGGTCCCGTCGTCCAGCACCGTCTCACCCCTCCCGGGCCGCGTCGGCGGGAGCCTCGTCCGGTGTGGTCTCCGGCAGGCTGGACAGGAGGTCCCTGGTCTGCTCTACGTCCAGGTTCATCTGCTGGATCAGGGCATCGACGGTAACGAAAGCCTCCTCGTCCCGCAGGCGGCCGGCGAACGCCAGGGTCACCGGCTTGCCGTAGAGGTCGCCGTCGAAGTCCAGGATAAATGCCTCCACGGTGCGCCCGCTGACGCCGAAGGTCGGGCGGACTCCGATGCAGGTCGCCGCCTGGTATCGCGTGCCACATATCAGGGCCCAGGTGGCGTATATGCCGTCGGCCGGAAGCACCAACTCGGGGTCCAGGTCCAGGTTGGCGGTGGGAAAGCCCAGGGTGCGTCCTCTGCGGTCCCCGTGGACCACGGTCCCCTTCAGGGAGTAGAGGCGGCCCAGCATGTCGCCCGCCGCCTTGACGTCTCCCGTCGTGATCAGATCCCTGGTCACGCTGCTCCTGACCACGCCGCCCGCCAGACCCACCGGGTCGGCCTGCTCTACCCAGAAGCCCATCTCGTCCCCCAGGCTCTTAAGCCTGGTTATGTCTCCCTCGCGACCGTGGCCCAGGGCGAAATCGGGGCCCACCAGAAGCCCTCTCATCCTCAGGTGCCGCGATAGTAGCCCCGCGAACTCCGATGCCCGGAGCGACGATACTTCCCTGGTGAATTCTATCGCCACAACCTTGTCGATGCCCTGTGCCCGGATGAGGTCGATCCGGTCCTCCAGCGTTGTAATGTAGCCCAGATTGACTTCGGGGCGCAGGACGTTCCGGGGGTGATTGCGGAAGGTCAGCGCCAGCGGCAGGAGACCTTTGGCCGATGCCAGGGTACTGAGGCGTCGCAACAGGTGCTGATGGCCCACGTGAACGCCGTCGAAGACTCCGATGGTTACAGCCGTGTCCTGAGAGGGAGATGCCTGGGCTAGCTGCTGGTCGATGGTCATTCCGTGAACCCTCGGCTCCCCATGGAATGGGCGCGGCCCTCCCGTTATCGCTGCCGCCCATGCTTCTCACCGCCGCGCTGTAACAAAAGCGCTGGACAACCCAGCGCAACTGGGATGGTAGCACAGGGGACGATAAGCGTCAACTTCGTCGGATGGAGCGACCGGTTCACAGGTGTCCGGGCCCTCGCTCCCTCACACTCACGCGCCGGCCGGGACCTTGCCCACCGCTTGGGCCACTGCCCTCACCTGGGCCATCATGTCCCTGAAGCTATCGAAGGTAAGGGCCTGGGCCGCGTCGCACTTGGCCTCCGCGGGATTCGGATGGACATCCACGATGATACCGTGGGCCCCGGCGGCCACAGCGGCCAGGGTCATCGGGGGCACCAGCCCAGCCCTGCCGGTGCTGTGGCTTGGGTCCGCCATGACCGGCAGGTGGCTAAGGCCCCTGATCACCGGTATGGCGGCCAGGTCGATTGTGAATCGGGTGCCGGTCTCGAAGGTCCTGATCCCCCGCTCGCAGAGGATCACCTGGTTGTTGCCGCCGGCGAGAATGTATTCGGCCGCTAGCAACCACTCTTCGTAGGAGGCGGCGAAGCCCCGCTTCAGCAGCACGGGCTTACGGATCTTGCCCAGCTCGTCCAGAAGGTTGAAGTTCTGGGCATTGCGGGCGCCGGTTTGAAGGATATCGGCGTACTGGGCCACCATGCCCACGTCTTCTGGCGCCATGACCTCGGTGACAACGGGAAGGCCGGTCTCCTCCCTGGCCCGGGCCAGGATCTGGAGTCCCTGTACCCCCATGCCCCTGAATGCGTAGGGTGAGGAACGGGGCTTGAAGGCGCCGCCCCTCAGGACTTTGGCTCCTGCAGCCTTCACTGCGCGGGCGGTGGATATCACCTGCTCTGCGCTTTCCACGGCACAGGGACCGGCCATCACTACCAACTCGTCGCCGCCTATTTCCAGGTTCCCCACCCGGACGATGGTGTTCTCGGGTTTGAACTCCCGGCTGGTCAGCTTGTAAGGCTTGGAGATCGGCACGACCTCGCGGACGCCCGGCATAACCTCCAGCTCGTCCTTCAGCTCCCGATAGGTCTGACCCATGACCCCTATAACCGTGCGCTCCACGCCCTCGGAAAGGTGGGCCTGCAAGCCGTGGCCTTCGATGCGCTCCCGCACAGCCTGAAGCTGCTCCCTGGTAGAGTCCTTTTCCATCACTACTATCATGGGCCAGGGTCCTTTCTAACTTCTATCCTTGCTGGTGACGTTTTCCGGCGAATTAAGCGTGCCGAATGACCCGGGGTGACCGCCTCGTTGGGGGCTCAAGACTCGTCCTCTCCCCGCAGGTTGACGGCCTCCCGCAAATACAGATTCACCAGCTCGTGGGGTTCCTTGTCGGTGTTGACCAGTATTAGGACTCGGATGCATCTGGGAAGACTGTCGGGCACCGCCATCTCGTGGCCGCACAGGAGGGCCGTGTTGGTCCAGCCCATCTCGCGCACCGCAGTGGCGGGAAAGGCGCTGTTCAGGTCGGCCGTGGTGGTGAAGAAGGTAGCTGCGACCTGGGCCTCCTCGATTTCGTTGACCTGCACCAGCTTCTGAAAGAGGTCCCGGGTGGCTTCGAAAATGGCTTCTTTCGTGTTTTCAGGGGCGGTGGTGGCGCCACGAATGCCCCGGCACATCGTCATCGTCCGCCTCCCCCGACAGAAGGTACGGCACCCGTAAGCCCCTGGACGAACCGTTGCGCCCTGTCCACGATTTCGCTTCGAGGCGACTCCATGATGACTCTTATGAGGGCGCTGCCGACGATCACCGCATGGGCCTGTCCTCCGACGCTGTCCACGTGCTCGCGACGGGATATCCCGAACCCTACAGCCAGGGGTAGAGTGGTGTGGCGGCGGACCCGGTCCAGGAGGGAGAACACACCCGGAGGGAGTTGGTCCCGCTCCCCGGTGACGCCGGTAAGGCTCACGCAGTAGATGAAGCCCGAAGCCACGCCACAGGCCATCTCGATGCGGGCGTCGGTGCTGGTCGGGGCCAGCATTGGTATTACGTCGATGTCGGCAGACCCACACTGCTCTCGTAGCGGCCCGGACTCTTCGGGGGGCAGGTCAGGCACGATAAGCCCGTCCAGACCCGCTGCTGCTGCCGAACGGGCGAACTTCGGTAGACCGTAGCTGAAGATGGGATTGTAGTAGCCCATGAACACAAGGGGCGTGTCGGGGACTAGGTCCCGCAGCTCTCCCACCAGCTCGATGCAGCCCTCTAGGGTGATCCCGTTCTGCAGGGCCTGAAAGCTGGAAGCCTGGATGGTGACGCCGTCGGCCAGCGGGTCGCTGAAGGGAACCCCCAGCTCAATGCAGTCGGCTCCGGCCTGGGCCAGCGCCGGAACCAGCTCCAGGGTGGCGTCCCGGTCCGGGTAGCCCACGGTCAGGTAGGGGATGAGGCCTGTCCGGCTCTCCTTCTCCATCTGGCTGAACTTTGCCGCAATCCTGTCCTGGTTCACGTTTATAGTCGTCGGTCCTCACACGAGTGGCCCAATGGAAAGCAGGTAAAAGTATATCATACCTATCCCCACACGCTGATGGAAAGGGCCAGGGCGTTCCAGGAGCCGTGGGCGGCGAAGCTGCTCCATATCGACCCGGTCTTGTGGTACAGCCAGGCCAGGAAGAGGCCGATGACGAAAATCGGCACCATCACCCGGGGATCGATGTGGGCCAGGGCGAAGAGCAGCGAGCTGGCGATGGCCGCCGGCAGAAATCCCCACCGGCTGGCCAGGCCCGACAGCACGAACCCCCTGAAAAAGATCTCCTCGGCCAGAGGGCCCCATATCGCGACCAGGGCGAAGCTCCCGATGACCGCGGGTCCTCCAAGGATGACGTCATCGGGCACGGACTCCGGCTGGAGGATGTCCCTATCCAGCAGGGAGATCACCCCGGCGTAGATCAGCGCGAAGACGGCGCTGGCTCCTACAACCAGGAAGGGGAGCCCCACCAGGTGGAGGGTAGGTTCCCGGGGTCGGTTGAGGCCGAGGGTTGTCAGGGAGGCGCGATGCCTACGTGGGCCCATGGTCCAGGCGACGAAGACCATCACCAGTCCCGTTACGCCCACGATGGGCATGATCCTCACTTCGGGGTCAAGGGAGGAGCTTACAGCCCCATATACCAGAACCAAGATCGCCAGGCAGGCGATCAGCACCCCTATCCCTTTGCCTACGTCGGAGGGTTTCCAGGGAACGCGCAATGGCATACCATTCCCCAAGCCTGATTTCGGTAACAACAGCAAGATCCTCTAAAGGGCGATGATAGCATCCTGTCACAAGGTGGGACAACGCCGCCAAGGGTCGTTCGATTGTTTGTGCTGGGAGGAAGCCAACGCTCATGGTCGGCATGTCGAACCATGGGGCGCCCTTCGACAAGCTCGGGCGAGCGGAAACTACTCTCCTCGTAGCAGGGATCGAAAGACCCTGTAACGCGTGGTAGAAGTAGCGTGGTCGGTAAGCCTGAGGTAAACTGTAGACGAACATGGGAGGTGGCATGGTGTCCCTCTTCGAGCATGGAAGGAAGGCCCGACAGGAGAAGGAGGCCCCCCTAGCGGCCCGGATGAGGCCCCACATCTTCGATGAGTTCGTGGGGCAGGAGCACATCGTGGGTCCCGACAAGGTCCTGCGGCGGGCCATCGAGGGGGACCACCTCCCATCCCTGATCCTGTGGGGCCCGCCGGGCAGCGGCAAGACCACCCTGACCCACGTGGTGGCGGGCGTCACCCGGTCCCACTACGAGCCGATGAGCGCCGTCACCTCCGGCGTGGCAGACCTGCGCCGCGTCGTCGAGCAGGCCCGGGAGCGCCTGGGGATGCACGGCCAGCGGACCATCCTGTTCATAGACGAGATCCACCGGTTCAATAAGGCTCAGCAGGACGTGATCCTGCCCCACGTAGAGGACGGCACCATAATCCTCATCGGAGCCACCACCGAGAACCCCTCCTTCGAGGTAATAGCGCCGCTCCTCTCTCGCTGCCGGGTCTTTACTCTCTACCAGCTCACCGGGGACCAGATGAAGAGCATCGTCCAGCGTGCCTTGGACGACAGAGAGCGCGGCCTGGGCGAGCTGAACATACGGCTCGAGCCCGAGGCTATGGAGCACCTCGTGGATATGTCCAACGGGGACGCTCGCGTGGCGTTGAACGGGCTGGAGACTGCGGCCCAGGTGACCCGTCCCGACCAGGACGGCGTCAGGTGCATAGGCCTGGAGACCCTGGAGGACGCCCTGCAGCGGAGGTCGATCCTCTACGATAAAGGGGGCGACCAGCACTACGACGTCATCTCGGCGTTCATAAAGTCCGTTCGGGGTTCGTCCCCCGACGGGGCCCTGTACTGGTTGAGCCGCATGATCGAGGCCGGCGAGGATCCCATGTTCATCGCGCGGCGGCTGGTGATCCTGGCGGCGGAGGATGTGGGCCTGGCGGAGCCCATGGCCCTGCCAATCGCCGTGGCCGCCCAGCAGGCGGTGCACTTCATCGGGATGCCCGAGGGAGCCATCCCTCTGGCGGAGGCAACCGTATACCTGGCGACGGCGCCGAAGAGCAACTCCGCCTACGCCGCTCTAAACCGGGCCATGGAGGATGTGCGCGGCAGCCGCACCGAGCCGGTGCCGCTGCATCTCCGCAACGCCGTCACCGGGCTCATGAAGCAGCTGGGCTACGGGAAGTCCTACAAGTATGCACACGACTACCAGGACCACTTCGTCCTCCAGGACTACCTCCCAAAGGCCTTAAAAAGTAGCCGCTACTATGAGCCCTCCCAGGAAGGCCGGGAGAAGGAGCTGGCGGAGCGTATGGCGAGGTTCTGGGGGTCTGGCGATGCCCTTTCCTAACCTGGAATAATAGTGTATAGTTTAGATAGGAATCACCTCTGTCCGGTCCGTCTTTAAACCCCCGCCTAATGTGCGTTGGGGCCGTTGTAGCCGGTAGCTTCCCGGCGTCGATACCGACCCTCAAGTCACGGCGGGAGGGGCCATGTCTGATAAATATCAGAAAGAGATCGAAGAGATCCTCAAACAGGCCGAGGACGAAATGCCCCGGGACACCTCCCGGGCCCAGTCCCCGCCCCAGCCAAAGCTGGCCAGAGGGTTCTTCAAGGGACGCATACCTTTGGGTGGGCTGAAGATATCGGCGGGCAAGCTGATGTTGACCAGCTTCGCCATGCTGATCCTCGCGCTGATACTGTCGTCGGCAGGGGTCCCCTACGTCGTCGTCCTCATCGCTGCGGGACTGGTCCTTTTCGTCATCGCCTTCGGCCTGTTCTTCGTTCGTCCGGGAAGCGGTCCGTCTTCATCCTACGAGAAGCGATGGAGGGGACGCCTGATCGAAGAGCAGCCGGCCATCTGGGACCGGGTGAAGCGCTGGCTCCGGAGCTAGCGACGCCCCCGGTCGCTCATCGTGTTACTGGGCGTAGGTGCGAAGCCGGTGCTCTCTGTGGAGAGTTCCCGCACCATCAACGTCCCGGCCGCACGGGCTTACAGGGCACTAACCGATCTGGGCCGCTGGTTGGAGTGGGTCTACCACTTCAGAGCCTTGACTCCTTTGACTGATGGCCCCCTGGCCCCCTGGTTCAGGGTGCGCATTGCCCTCAAGCTGGTCCCCTTTGCTAGCACCTGGGAGGTCACAGAGGTCGTTCCGGGGCGCTCTTTTTCTTGGACCTACTCCCTGCCGGGGATTCGCTTTGTCTTCCACCACATCGTGGAGGTCGCCGGAGGCGGTAGCCGTGTCGTTCTGCGGGCCGACCTCGCCGGTCCTTTGGCCTTCCTGGGATGGCCACTCAGCCCTTGCCCCAGGATCACCGGCTATCTGGCGCTGGCGGCCTTGGGCCGGATGCTGGAGGCAGAGGTCGCTGGCTAGCTGCTGTCGCTGCCCGATCCTCTCTGCCGCTGGGCTTCTTCCAGCAGCCGCTCCAGCAGAACTAGTGACTCCGGCTTTCGCAGGTCCAAGCACGATATGGAGACGGCCCGCCACAGGACCCCGGTAGAGACCGCGGTTTCTACGTGCCCGCCAAGGGGCGGAACCTCAACTCCCAGAGCTTCGGCCATGAATCGCGCCGCCATCATCCCCGGACGGCTGATGTAACACCTGGTCAGTGCCCTGCCCTGGTGGAGCAGGGTCACCCCGCCCTTGGTCTGTTTTAGCCTTACACGTACGTGGGCCCTGGGTACGGAAACGATCTCGTCGGCGTACTCCAGGGCCCTTTGACGACTCACCGCCACCGCGTTATCCTAGACGGCGCATTCTCCTTCGCCGCGCTCCAGCTTGTAGACATCCGTCTTCTTCCAGTCCATGTATAGGTCGATGGTCTCGCGGCTCAGGGCGCCCACTTCCCTGTGCTGGCCGACGATCTCGGCGATGGGCTCGAGGCCCACCCGGTCGATGAAAGCGTTGAACTCCTCGCCCTCCTGCCGGCTCTCTTTGTAGAAGCCCGCGATGTGCTTGATCACTTGGGGCACCCGCTTCGCCGGAACTTTGACACCGGGGAGACGCTGGCCGAAGCGAGTATCTTCGTGCCTCTTGCCGCCGTAGTTGCCCCCCACGAACAGCTCGTAGGCGGGGATCTGGAGCCCGTCAGGTCCCTTCATGGCAGCCCCGTGGAAGCCGATATTGGCGATGTGATGCAGACCGCAGCCGTTGGGGCATCCGCTCATCTTGACGTGCATCTTCTTCACCAGCTGGTCCGACAGCAGGCCGTTCCAAGACTCCATCTCCTCCCTTATGGCAGCTCCCAGGCCCATGGAGGAGGTTATGCCCAGCTTGCAGCTATCGGTGCCCGGGCAGGAGACTACATCAGTGATGGTGTAGGCCCCGGTATCCACCAGGCCCAGCTCTTTGAGCTCCCGCCACACGTCGTAGAGGTAGCCTTCGGGCACCCACCGCAGGGCCAGGTTCTGCTCCTGGGTAGTGCGGGCCCGGCCGCCGGTGTACTTGCGCACGATGTCGGCCAGCCTGGGGAACTGGTGGGCGTAGATATCGCCCAGGGGCAGCTTCACGTAGACCACGTAGTAGCCCGCCTGCTTCTGCTCTACCGCGTTGGCGCTCTTCCAGTGGAGGAACTCCGGCGGAGGCTCCTGGCCGTTGCCGGTGGCGGCGGGGACTAGCGGAGGGGTCTCTTTGTGTATTTCTTCAATGTGCATCAGAGGCTTCGGGTCGATCGGCCCGATCCCCTTGAGCTCCTCTTCCACCTGCTCCTTGAAGGCGTCGAATCCGATGCGGTCGATCAAGACCTTGATTCGTGCCATCATGCGGTTCTTTCGAAGCATCTCGGCCTTGTCGAACACCCTCCATATGGCTTCGGCAACGCGTAGATAGTCCTCCTCGGGCAGGAACTCGGAGAAAACATTGCCCAACCGGGGCATGATCGAGGTGGCGCCTCCCACCATCACCTTGAACCCGCGGACCTGCTGGCCGTCCACCTCTCGCACCTGGGCGATGTAGGACAGGTCGTGGATGGCGGAGGCCACCGTGTCGTGCTCCACGCAGCCAGCGAACGATGTCTTGAACTTTCGTGGGAAACTCTGGGTAAGGGGATGACGTACGGCGAACCTTACGTAGGCTGCCATGTACGGGGTTACGTCGAACGCCTCGTCGGCGCAGACTCCCGCCGTGGGTGAGCCCACCACGTTGCGCACCGTGTTGCCGCAGGCCTCGCGGCTGGAGAGGCCCACTTTGCCTATCAGCCGGATCGCTTCGGTGGCGCTCTCCAGGGTCAGGTGGTGGAACTGGAAGTTCTCCCTGGTGGTGACGTGGCCCTTGTTCAGGGGCGCGTGCTTCTCTGCCAGCTCTCCCAGCGCCTCCAGCGCCTCCGGGGTGAGGATTCCCCCCGGCAGCTTCACCCGGAGCATCTGGGCATCGTTCTGCCGCTGGCCGTAAACCCCCTGGCGCAGCCGGAAGGGCATGAACTGGGTGACCTCTCGCTCCCCGGCCCTGAAGGCCTTGATCTCCTCCTCCAGGCTCAGCACCTCCCCCTCCATGTAGGGTATGATCCCCACGGAGTCCTTGGCGAGCTTCATGCTTTCTTTGTGGATCTCTTCCTGGGAGACCTTCTTTGTGGAGCCTACTGAACTAGTCACCTATACCTCCAGAGACGGACAAATAACAGCGCCCATCGAACCGGGTTTCCGACGGGCGCAGGCCTGGCGCTGAACCGAAGGGTGCCTGCCCCCTATCTGAGGGGGCGGGTACAGAGGTGGAACAGATCGTCGTCGAATCGCATTTCCAGTAAGTCTATCTCCAGTGCTGACTATTGTCAACAAAAACTGGGGTGGGGTGCAGCGCCACCGTGGTCGGGCTTTATCCCCGACCGTTCAACAACACCCTCCCGGACAGCGCCCCAGTTTCTTTCCCGTCCTCGAAGGTCGGATGACCATTCACGAAGATCCAGCGGTACCCCTCCGCCCTCTGCACACGGCGCCAGTCGCCACCGGGCAGGTCGTAGGCCCGCTCCAGCGGCGATACGTTGAGCTTCTCGAGGTCGTACACCACCAGGTCGGCCGGGGCTCCCTCGCGTATGAACCCCCTGTCTCTGATTCCGCCCATGAACGCTGGCAGGAAGCTCAGCTTGTTGTGGGCCTGCTCCAGGGTCAGAACCCCCTCGTCCCGCACCAACCACGCGATGGTCTCGGTGGGGAAGACTCCGAAGGTCAGAAACTTGACGTGGGCGCCGCCGTCGGAGACCCCGGCTATCAGCCCGGGCGACTTGAGTATCTCCGATGTGTACTCAGCGTTCTGGTGGGCGAACTTGCCGAAGAAGTCGGTCTGGAGGTCGTCGGCCACCGCCAGATCCAGGCAGGCGTCGATGATGTGCTTGCCCTCTTTCTCGGCGATCTCGGCCACCGACATACCCAGATACTTCTCGAACTCACGGTGCCCGACCCCCATCACCACCAGCCCCGCCACCGATCCTACCATCTGTCCCTCGGGCCGGTAACCCGAGTCCCACTCCTCCCTTAGCTGGGCCCGTGTTTCAGGATCACCCAGCTTATGCTTCTTCTCCTCTATGGTTCCCGAGGTCGCCTCACGCCAAATTGGGCTGCGGTCGAACAGGTTCCAGTCCTCGAAGGTAAACTCGAATCCGCCCTGGACGGTGTTGCCCTGGCCGTAGATGCGGAGCCCCTTCCGGTTCATCTCCTCCACCCACCTGACCTGCATCCGGTGTTTCTCGGGGTCGCGGTCGTCGGGCTCGATGAACTGGTAGAGGATGGGGCGGCGGCACTCTTCGCCCAACCTCTCGAAGAACTGCAGCTTGTTCCTCAGGACCTCGTACTCGTCGACGATACCAGGTGGACGCTTGTTGTAGCTCAGCTCTATGAAGCCGTCGTCCAGTTTGGCCAGCACCCGCCCGAAAGCGAGGATCTCCTCGTCGGGCATCAGGTCGGTGATCATGGGCGTGCCGTCGAAGTCCCGCTGAGCGGAGGCGGCGCCGGCCACCTGGGCTGACCAGCCAATGCCTCCCGCGGCCATCCCCTCCGCCACCAGGCGGCACATCTCGTTGAGCTCGGCCTCGGTGGGACGCCTCTCTTTGGCCTCCTGCCATCCCATTACCCAGCCATACAGCGGTGTCAAGGGTACGTAGCTGATCAGGTTCACGCCCTTGGACACGCGGTTCTGCATTCGCTCCATGAACTCGGGGAAGGTCTCCCAGTCCCAGGTCATGCCCAGCTTCATGGCATCGTAGGGTATGGCCTCGTTGCGGGTCAGGGCCAGCATCGCCCTTTCCCGGTCTTCAACGCGGCAGGGGGCGAAGCCGAACCCGCAGTTGCCTATGGCCACCGTGGTTACGCCGTGCCAACCCGACAGGGTCAGGTAGGGGTCCCACTGGATCTGGGCGTCGTAATGGGTGTGGAGGTCGATGAACCCGGGGCCGATGATCAGGCCCGATGCGTCCAGGACCTTGTCGGCCTGGCTACTGCGCAGGCCACCGATCTGGGCGATCTTGCCGTCTTTGATGGCCAGGTCGCTGGCGTAGCGGGGTGTGAGCAACCCGTCAACGATGGTCCCGCCGCGAATGATTACATCGAATTCAGACATTGATCCGCCCCTTTCGCGTTTTCGGGTCCCTCGGTCACATCCTGACCGATGTTTCACAAATACCCAAACGATTTCGAGGTCGGGGACATTATACTCCGAAATTCGACCCTTTTAGCAAACATCGTTTGCTTGTTGATGCTCCGTCAGGAGGGGGAGGGTGTGAGGCCCGAAGCCACGACTCAGCGGGCCACCTGGCCGACGTCCAGAGGCGCTTGGGTTTTGCTACACTTCTACCGGTCTACCGGTCGTTATGCCCGTGGCGCTCCATCCACCACTCGGCCAGGTCGGTTCTTCGGGCAAACCACACGTCTGGGAAGCTCCGCGCGTGTTCCAGGAACATCTCCAGACCTCGGGCCGGCCCGGGCCGCCCGATAATACGTTCGTGGAGCCCGATTGACATCATCTTGGGGTGAGTAGCGCCCTCCTTGTACAGCATGTCGAACCCGTCCCGTACGTACTCGAAGAACTGCTCCGCCGTGAAAATGGTGCCGCGCCAGAAACGATAATCGTTGTTGTCCAGGGTGTAGGGAACGATCAGCATCGGCCGGCCGTCGACGCTGACGAAGTGGGGCAGGTCGTCACTGATGTCGCTGCTGTCGTAGAGAAACCCCTCGTCCAGCAGGATACGCCGTGTGTTGAGGCTGCGCTGGAATCGGCCGAAGAACCCTTTTATGCGGTAGCCCGAGGTCTCCTCGATGGCGTTTACCATGCGCCGGATCTGATCTCTCTCGTGTTCGGGGTCCATGCCCCAGTGCTGCTCCCAACGGTATCCGTGCCCCACGATGTCGTGGCCCAGCGCGGTGAACTCCCGCGCTACCTGGGGGTTACGCTCCATGGCCCGGCCGCAGGCAAAGACGGTCCCCTGGACCTGGTACTCCTCCAAGAGGCGCAGGATGCGCCACACGCCCGCCCGGCTGCCGTACTCGTAGATCGACTCCTGGTGCATATGCCTTTCGTTGGGCGGCAGTGGATAATTCTCTCCCGCGGGCTCCCGGTACGGATCACCGTCCAAGGGGTTAAACTCGGCGCCGACCTCGTAGTTCAGGACGACGTTGACGGCGATGCGGGCCCCATTGGGCCACTCCACCTTGGGAACGTTTTTCCCGTATCCGATGAAGTCTCGCTGCTGCATATTTCTCCTCACTGATGTCGGCCCGACGTGTCATCCGACATCCACCTTCTACTCCGGTTAGCCTACATTCCCGCTTTCGATGCCGCCTCTCGCATTCTCTCCAAGTATGATTGGCCGGAGGTCTGGATCAAGTTGCCGATCATACTGTGGAAGTATTGGACCCCCATCTCTAGGAACACTGGCATCAGTGCTTCAGCGTAGCTCACCCCTGCAACCTTCCCGGCGCTGCGGACCACCCTCACCCCCTTCTCCACCACCTTCAGCACATCGGGATGGGTCGGTTCGCCGGGGTAGCCCATGTGGTCGGACAGGTGGCCGGAGCCTATGAAGTACACGTCCACATCATCCACCTTCACCATGTCGGGCAGGTTCTCGACTGTCTCCACATCCTCAATGATGACGCAAATCAGAGTCTCCCGGTTGGCTGCCTCGGTGTACTCTCTTGTAGTTCCAGCGAGGCCGTACTGGGCGGGGCGACCCCGGGGAAAGAGGCCGCGATGGCCCTGGGGGAAATACTTGGCGGCGTCCACCGCCGCCCTGGCCTCATCGGCGGTGTGGACGTGGGGCACCTGCACACCCCAGGCGCCCAAGTCGAGGAAGGGCGCGATGATCTCCGGCCGGTTGGCCGCCACCCTCACGATGGGCGCTATCCCGCCGAGCTCCGAGGCCACTATCATCGGCTCCGCACTCTCCACTGTGATAGAGCTGTGCCGGGTATCTATGAGCGCGAAGTCGAACCCGATATACCCCAGCATCTCCACTATCTGAGGAGCCGGGAAGGTCACCATTACACCGAAGACCGCCTTACCCTCGGCGAGCTTCTGCTTGAGGATATTTCGGCGCACGGCACTCCTCCTGAAAACAGCAATCGGTCCCCGGTCCTAACTATACTACGGTGCGATGCTTCTTTGGATATCGGCGTCGTTGACACCGGTATACCCGGCACCTAGAATACGGCTAAGTCGCCCTTCGGAGCTAACCTGCTCCGGAGATTGGGAGGGAACCATGAGAGCTTCCGAGTTCAAGGATGCGATGCGCAACGGTAAGACCCTAATCGGATTCCAACAGTTCATCCCTTCCCCGGCCCTGACGGAGATCGCCGGTTACGCCGGCTACGACTGGGCGTTTCTGTGCACCGAGCATGGCTCGCTGACTATCGGGTCCGAGCTGGAGAACCTGGTCCGAGCGGCCCAGTCCATGGAGCTGACCTCCATCGTGCGGGTCACACACAACGACTACGCCATCGTGATGCGTTGCCTGGAGCTGGGCGCCGACGGCGTCATGGTGCCCCGGGTACGCACCCGTGCGGACGTCGAGCGAACGGTGGAGTGGGTCAAGTATCCACCGGAGGGCACGCGGGGCATCTGCGGCTTTACCCGCATGTACGGCTATGGTACCCGACCGGTCCCCACAGAACGCGTCAATGAGGAGACCGTGGTGATGCTCCTGATGGAGCAGGTCGAGGCCTTTGATCAGCTGGACGAGATACTCTCCGTGCCCGGCGTGGACTGCGCCATGTTCGGCGCGGGAGACCTCTCGCTGGAGCTGGGAATAAGACGGCGCATGCTTGAGGGCGACCCGGAGGCGATGGAAACGCTGAACGGATACCGCCGCAGGTTCGTTGAGGCGTGCCGCCGCCACGGCGTGGCGGTGGCCGACATCATCCGAGACGTGGCCCTTGTCCCCGACCTATCGAAGGAAGGGGTGACCGTCTTCGCCAGCCTGCCGGACACCAGCGTGATCCAGAGCGCGCTGGCAACGGTGGTGCAGGAGACTCGACGGAGGGCTGCTACTCCTACCGACGCGAAGGCGCTGGTATAGCTGTCAGCCAATGAGGGTCCCTTTGTAAGGGAGCCTCTCTAGTTTTACGCTGGCAACGTCTCCGGCCATGTCACCGCCCGTAGATGATGAGGGAGCCATGCCTGTCCATCCAGTATTTCGAGAGAGGCTTGATCAAGCCGGCGCACAGCCGCCGCCCGACGCCACCGTCTTGACCATACAGGATCAGCGCAAGGCCGCCGACGGCATGATGCCACCGCGGCTCGGGTCTGACCCGTAATGGGACCGGCGCAGTGCCTTTGATGTGATCTGTCGACCTCGTTCTCGAGGTGGCCCAACCCCCGCCGACTGGTGGCCGATCTGTCACTGGAAGGCTACCGTCTCAAATAAACGGCCATCCCGATGCCTGAGGACGCCACCGGTACCAGCGGATGAGCGCCGTGGAGAAGGCAGGGGTACTTACCAAAGTAGCCTCGTCTGCGCTCCCCAAGCGAGAGGCCCTCAGAGAGCTGGGCATTCCCAAGAGCACATACTCCCGGTGGCTCAGACGTCAGGCCCATCAAGGACTTGAGGACCATGCAGGAGGCGGTAAGCCCCCTGGTGTAGGCCGTCAGCGATAATGGGACTGCGATACGCGATTTCACCGGCCGGGAGGTGGCCTGCGCCCATGTGGGACACAGCTACCTGATGAACTCCCAACACGATGGGGACCGTTTCAGCGCGCTCGCGCGATTTGTCTCATACCGATGGGGGATGGGCCATCGGGATTCTGGGTGAGCGTTCAGCTAGCACTTAATGCTGAGCCTCAACCATGCTATTCGCCGATGTGCCCGAAGCCATAATTGACTGCATACGCTGCCCGGAATGATAGGAGGGGCGACATGCAGGTCAAACAAGCTCTAAGCAAGGCCACATTATCAATCATATGGCATATAGGTGTCCAACTGGTGACGAGCCTTGGCCCCGTTCCTGTGCCCGAAACGGAGTGGCATGACAACAGACAGATCGCCAGGGACCGGGGAGAGTGGTATCTACACACTGTTATAGGCCGCTAGGACGGTATTCCCAAACGAGTCATCAAATGAGCCGACAGCTGTCTATGACGGCAATATCCACAACCCACCGCTTGTAGATGATGAGAGAGCCATGCCTGTCCATCCAGTATTTCGAGAGATGCTTGATCAAGCCGGCGCACAGCCGCCGCCCGACGCCACCGTCTTGACCATACAGGATCAGCGCAAGGCCGCCGACGGCATGATGCCAGGCCTACTGGCGTTGAGCGAGGAAGGCCCGGAGGTCGCGGAAGTGCGCGACCGGGTGGTCCCCGGGCCCCACGGCGAGTTCACGGTCCGGGTCTTCACGCCGGAGGGCGCCGGGCCGTTTCCCGTCTACGTCTGCATTCATGGGGGAGGGTGGTGGATGGGGAACATTGCGATGACGGAGAGCGAATGCCGGCACATCGTCCGTGACGTTGGATGCGTGGTCGTGTCCGTCGACTACCACCTGGCGCCCGAGCATAAGTTCCCCATCCCAGTGGAGGACTGCTACGCGGCCACCACCTGGGTCGTCGAGCACGCCGCCGAGCACGCCATCGACGCTGAACGGCTGGCGGTCGGCGGCAGCAGTGCCGGGGGCAACCTCGCCGCGGCCGTGGCGCTGATGGCCCGAGACCGCGGCGGGCCGAAGCTGCTGCTCCAGGTCCTCGACGTGCCCGTCACCGACTCCCGGATGAAGACGCCATCGATGGAGGAAAACGCCCAGGGCTATCTGCTTACCAAGGAATGGCTACAGAGGCCTGGGACCTCTATCTCGGGGGACCGGACGACGCGAGGAATCCCTACGCCTCGCCGGCCTTCGCGGAAGACCTGTCCGGGCTGCCCCCGGCCCTGGTGCTGACGGCCGAATACGACCCCCTGCGCGACGAGGGGGAGGAGTACGGCCGGCGCCTCCAAGCCGCCGGAGTGCCGGCGACGGTCTCCCGTTACGACGGGATGATTCACGGCTTTACTTTTTTTACGAAGGTCCTGCCGGCGGCGAGGGAGGGCCGCAAAGAGGTGATTGCAGCGCTCCGCCGGGCGTTCACACCCGGAGCGTGACGCCGGAGGAGCCACCGCCGAGCTCGACATAAGCGGCGGCCGTGCTCCCTCCAAGAGATCTACCCAGACTGACCGGGGGACGATTTACCCCTCTTAAAATATTTTGGCCAGTCAACAGCTGGCTTATCTCGGTGCATGTGCTCTAAATAGTAAGACCGACCGATGAGTCATCCTAATGACCGTTGGAGAAATCAGCCATATTCCGATTAAAAGGGGAGATGCTTCGGCTATCATAGAGTGTGGAACGAATCGGAATCACCAACAAGCAGTTCCATGCGGCGCCCGAGATATCATGGGTGCTGAAACCCTGAGAACGGAAAGGCAAGTGGGACTTGACGATGCGAAAAGGCCCCCGCTACTCAGATGAAAGTGGGCAGATGAGTAACGATCACGCCGGCGTCACCGTTCCGCCTGCACTGACTATCGTACCGCCACTCGTGGCAGGCTTACTCCTGCATTTCTTATTGTCGCAATTGAGATTCTTCCCAGAGTGGTGGATCGGCCATGCCGTCGGATGGCCGCTGGTTGTGGCAGGCGTCCTGCTGTTGGCATGGTCGGTTCGGACGATGTCTCGCGCTGGCGTAGACCCCGACCCTAACGAGCCGACTACCGCCATCGTCGCTACCGGACCTTACGCGCTCAGCCGCAATCCGATCTACGTCTCGTTCAACGTGGTCTATGTGGGAATCGCGTTTATGGTGAACACGGTCTGGCCGATCGCAGTCCTGCCGGTCGGAATCGCCCTGTTGTATTATGGCGTCATCGCCCGCGACGAGAGCTATCTGGAGAGGGTGTTCGGCGATGAGTATCGGCAGTACAAGACCAGGGTCCGTCGCTGGGTGTAGCACAGCCCACTCGCAGCGTCCCAAAGGCTCTGTGTATCGTTTCTCACGGCACAGCGAGGGACTCGAACTCCCTCAGAAAGTCAGCTGAATCGACAGTTCGAAGGTTCTTGCTTCTATCTAGTCGGGGTCCCGGAGCAGGATTCGAACCTTAAGGTTCTGGTTAACGGTGTAGTGCTTTAGAAGGAAGTCCTTTTGGTGCGCCTGATCATACGCCTTTACGAGTCTTCATCAGCAAGCCTATAGGTCCAGTGTCTCTGCGATGCGCCGTTTGTGGTACCGCGGATCGCCCAGGAAGTGGTACAGGGTCCGCGACATCTTGCTGTGCAGAGTGAGCCCGTACTCCCGCATCACCCCAACCCCGGCGTGCACCTCCTGGGCGTAGTTGCAGGCCTGATAGTAGGCCTCGCTGGATACCGCCTTGGCCAGGTGCACGGAACCGGCGGCAGGCCGGGACGTATCCAGCTTCCACAGGGCCTCGTACGTAGTCCAGCGGGCGGCGTCCACGTGGTTGACCAGGTTGATTATCTGGTCCTGGACCCTCTGGAAGCGCCCGATGGGCACGCCGAACTGGATCCGGGACTGACTGTAGGCGACGGACATCTCGAAGAGGGCTTCACATCCACCTACCTTGTAGGCGCACAGTACAGGTATCGCCTTCTGCACCGCCCTCTCCAGTGCGGGCCAACCTTCGCCCGGGTGCTCTCCCAGTAGGGCGTTTTCGGGGACCTCCACCGAATCGAACCTGACCTCATACGTCCCAGCCAGGAACCCCGGTAGGCGTCGCACCGAGACCCCGGGCGAGCTCGAGTCCACCAGCAGCAGGTCTATCTTACGGGTGGACTCTTCGACGTCCTCCCTTTGGACTGCGCAGATCAGATGGCTGGCGGCCTGGGCATCCTGCACGAAGAGCTTGACCCCGTCGAGGACGAATCCCTTCCTTCTTCGGATAGCCTTCATACCGATCCACCGGGGCCCCCAGCCGTACTCCGGCTCGGTTACGGCCAGGGCCAGGACCCGCTCGCCACGAGCGAGGGAGGGGAGTATCTCTAACTTCTGGGCCTCCGTGCCGGCTTCCAGCACCGCCATGGCCCCCAGCACACTGGAGGAGAAGTAAGGGCCGGGGATGGGCCCCCTGCCCAGCTCCTGGAACAGTACGGCCACGTCGGTGAGCGAAGCCCCCTCACCACCGTACTCCTGGGGCGCAGCGATCCCCAGCCAGCCCATCTCCGCCGCCTTGGCCCATAGCCCGGCGTCGTGCCCGCCGTCCGTCTCGTCCAGGTCCAGGAGCACCTCTTTGGGATACTCTCGCCTGATGAAATCCCGGGCCGAGCTCCTGAGCATCTCCTGGTTTTCGGTGAGGGACAGGTCCACTCGATGCGTCTCCTGTGGCCGGGCGCCACTATCCTACGTTAGGGTGCCTGCCTGCTCCCTGGTCGCGCGGCCGATTCCTATGCGCCGGGCCATGATCACTTTCTGTATGTCGGATGTGCCGCCGGGGTGGATGGCCACGATGCTGGAGCGCTGATGGGCCTCGATGTGCCCCGCGGCGACGCCCCACTGCGAGTCGTTGGTCAGGGCGTGGGGACCCAGGAGCTTCAGGATAGCCTCGCCCATGCGGAGGCCGGAGACCTTGCGGTGGAGGGAAAGCTGGGAACCCTCGTAGGAGACGGGCCTTCCCGAGTGCCTCAGCCAGTAGTTGCGCAACCCGAAGAGCCGCCCGATCTCGGCGTCGACGTGGATGTCCACCAGCAGGTCCCGCGTGTCGGGGTCCTCAGTAAGGGGTGCGTCGCCCCGCCGGGCGTTCCTGCAATGTTCGAAGAGGCGCTCCACCACCCAGTTCCGGGCCACCCTGCCGCCGGTGCCGTGTTCCAGCTCGAGGTGGGTGCCCGCTACCTTCCAGCCCTGGTTTTCACCGCCGATGAGGTTGAAGGCAGGAACGCGGACGTCGTCGAAGTAGACGGTGTTCTTGATTCCGGACCCTGCGCCGCCTTCGCCGCCGGAGATTAGCAGGTCCATGGGGGCCACGGTGATGCCCTCAAAGTCCGTGGGCACCATGAACCAGCTCAGGTTCTGGTGTCGGGGCGCATCGGGATCGGTGACCGTCAGCATCCATAGCTGGTCGGCGCCGTGGGCGCTGCCTACGAAAACCTTCTGGCCGTTTATCAGGTAGGCGTCGCCGTCCCGGATGGCGGTGGTCTTCACGTTGGCCAGGTCGGAGCCGGCCTCGGGCTCCGAGAGGAGCTGCCAGCTCCTGACCAGCCCCTTGAAGATGGGAGGCAGGAAGTGCTCTTTCTGTTCGTTAGTGCCCCATACCAGGATGGTAGCTCCGCCCAGCTTGCCTCCCGTGTCGTAGTAGGGTGGGAGGGCCAGACCCAGCTCGTCCAGCTCCTCCTCGAGAACGATTGCGTGGTCTATGGTAAGCCCGCCACCGCCGTACTCGGCCGGGGCAGTGGGCCAAAGCCACCCTTTCTCCCCCAGCTTACGACCCAGGGTCCGGCGTTTCTGGTACTGCTCGTAGGAGAGGTCCGCCGGGTCGGCCGGCTCGACCAAGTCGCCCGGGAGGTTGTCCCGAAGCCACTCCCGGACTTCCATCCTGAACTGTTCCTGCTCGGGGGTGTACTGAGGCTCGAAGTCCATCGGCTCCTCCGGGAACGGGTCGTAGCCTGCTCGGCTGTAGGACACGAAGGTAGCATAGACCACAGGTGGCGTCAACGCTCCGATTAAGGGGGTAAAGGCGTAGCGTAGGCAATGTTGGTATAATGACGCCGGGGTTCAACGTTCGGCCCGGAGGGGTGTTCATGGCCCAGGATGGGAAGCGGCAGTTCGTCAAGTACACCTTCTACAAAGTGGACTCCCAGTGGAAACGGCTGGCCCAGGAGGACAAGGACAGGAGCAAGGACGAGTTCGCTGCGGTCGTGGACGAGCTGGCGCCCAGCATGAGCGTCGCCAGCTACAGCCTGGTGGGCACACGGGGCGACGTGGACTTCATGCTGTGGAAGGTGAGTCCTACCCTGGAGCTGCTGGACGGGCTGGCCGCCCAGCTCAACCGCACCGAGCTGGGCGGATACCTGAGCGTGCCCCACTCTTACCTGGCTATGGCCCGGCGCTCACCGTACATGGACCGCCACCGCCATGCCGGCCAGGAAGCGGGAGAGACCGTCAGGACCGTGGGTCGGGAGTACCTCTTCGTCTACCCATTCGTTAAGACCCACGACTGGTATCAGCTGCCCAAGGAAGAGCGGCAGCGGATCATGAATGAGCACTTCGAGGTGGGGCACCGTTACCCCTCGGTGAAGATAAGCACCAGCTACTCCTTCGGCGTCGACGACCAGGAGTTCGTGCTGGGCTTCGAGACCGACAGCCCCTCGGACTTCCTGGACCTGGTGATGGACCTGCGGGAGTCGGAGGCCCGCCCCTACACCTTGCGGGACACCCCAATCTTCACCTGCCTCCACAAACCCCTGCGGGAGTGCCTGAAGGGGTTGGGGTAATTTCGCTGGCCGGCGGCTCGGGTCAAGAAGCTCCTCTCCTCATCTGCGATCGATCACTCCTTTAGTAACCTCTCGCTGACCTCCCTTGCCCAAGTGTGACTTTTCTCACTGAACTATTCGGTAACGTACGTCATACTTTAGCTTGTCCTGAAGCCGAAACCCGGAGCAGACGGCTAGTCTAGATAGGAGGTACATCGTGAACCTGGTACGCAGAATCGGTCTCGGAAAACGGAAAACGGCCCTCGCGGCCACGCTGGTTTTAGCGATCGGTTTGGCCGGAGCGAGTATGGCCGCCGCGGATGCAACCCATTTCTGGAGCCTCACCGGTAACTCGGGCACCAACCCCAGCACCAACTTCCTGGGGACCACGGACAACCAGCCCCTGGTAATCAAGACCAACGGCGCCGAGGCGATGCGCGTCGCCGCCGATGGCAAGGTGGGCATCGGCACGTCGAGCCCGGTGACAAAGCTGGAGCTGGTCGGCGGTTCCATGCGGGTGGTGGACGGCGACGACGCTTCGGTGACCGCCTACTCCACCAACAACCCCTCCAGGTCTTACCTGAACCTGATCGCCCAGTCCGCAGGCAGCCAGACGGAGTGGCGGATCAACAACGATGGCCCCGCCGATAGCAAGCTCACCTTCTACGATGCCACTGCGGGAGTCGATCATATGGTCTTGGACCGTGACGGCAACCTCGGAATCGGCGCCACGGACCCCCTGGAGAAGGTAGAGGTGGTCGGTGGCTCCATGCGGGTGGTGGACGGCGACGACGCGTCCCTGACCGCCTACTCGGTGGACAGCAATTCCAGATCCTACTTGACCCTGATCGCCCAAACGAGCGGCAACCAGACGGAGTGGCGGATCAACAACGACGGCGCCGCGGACAGCAAGCTCACCTTCTACGATGCCACCGCAGGCGTCGATCGTATGGTCCTTGATCGGAGCGGCAACCTGGGCGTCGGCACCACCAGCCCGGCGAGGACGCTCCATATTTCTGACGCCATGAGGCTGGAGCCTATAAGCCGGCCTCCCGCATCCCCGTCGGCGGGAGACCTGTACTTCGACGACTCCCAGGCCCTCTGTGTCTACGTCAACGGCTCCTGGTCAAATATAGCTGGAACCGGTAGCTGTAGCTAGAATCGACAGAGCCCTTAGCCCCCTGACGTACAGGAAGCCCGGGCAACAGCCCGGGCTTCCTGTGTTGTTGACGAGGCCTCCGACGGCGAAACGACCCGGGGCTAACCTTGACGCAGCAGGTTCAGCGCCGCGCCGGCTTTGAACCACTCCAGCTGGGCTGGGTTGAAGGTGTGGTGCAGTCGTATGGTGTCGCGAGAACCGTCGGCGTGGTGCAGGTACCCGGTCACCGGCTCTCCCGGCGCCAGGTCTCCCAGGCCTACCAGGCTGATGCGGTCCGTCTCCTGGACCCGGTCGTAGTCCTGGGGGTCGTCGAAGGTCAGGGGCAGTAGCCCCTGCTTTTTTAGATTGGTCTCGTGGATGCGGGCGAAGCTACGTACGATGACCGCCGCCGCGCCCAGCAACCTCGGGGACAAGGCGGCGTGCTCCCGGCTGCTGCCTTCGCCGTAGTTCTGGTCGCCCACCACCACCCAGCGCAGGCCCTGGGCCTTGTAATGGCGGGCGATCTGGGGGATGGGCTGGCCCGCCTCTTTCGTCAGCTGGTTGAGGCCCATGCCGGCCTCGTCGGTGTAGGCGTTGGTGGCGCCTACGAACATGTTGTCGCTCAGGTTGTCCAGGTGTCCCCGGAACCTCAGCCAGGGGCCGGCGGGTGATATGTGGTCGGTCGTGCACTTGCCCTTGGCCTTCAGTAGGATGGGCATCTCAGCAAAGTCGTTGCCGTCCCAGGCGGCGAAGGGCTCCAGCTCCTGCAGCCGGTTGCTGTCGGGCGAGATGACCACCTGGACGTCGTCCCCGTTCTCGGCCGGGGGCAGGTACGCCTCCTCTCCCCTGGAGAATCCATTGGGAGGCACTTCGGGAGCCGGTTTGGGGGGAGATATCTTGAAAGCGGTGCCGTCGGCGGCCGTGATCTCGTCGGTGGCGGGGTTGAAGGACAGGCGGCCTGCCAGGGAGTAGGCGATGACCACCTCTGGGCTGGCGATGAAACTCATGGTCTCGGCGCGGCCGTCGTTGCGCCTGGGAAAGTTGCGGTTGAAGGAGGTAACGATGGTGTTGGGCTGCCCCTCGGCGACGCTCTGGCGACGCCACTGGCCGATGCACGGCCCGCAGGCATTGGCCAGCACCGTCGCGCCGATAGCCTGCAGGGACTCCATCTGCCCGTCCCTCTCGATGGTGGCCCGCACCTGCTCGGAGCCGGGGGTTACCAGCAGCGGGACGGTTACCTTGATGCCGCGGGCCCTGGCCTGCTCGGCCACGTCGGCGGCGCGGGACATGTCCTCGTAAGAGGAGTTGGTGCAGCTGCCTATCAGGGCGTCGGAGATCTGGTCCACGTAGCTCATCTCGTCGATCTGGCCGGCCAGGGCGGAAATGGGTCGGGCCAGGTCCGGAGTGTGCGGTCCCACCACCTGGGGCTCCAGCCGGGACAGGTCTATCTCCACCACACGGTGGTAGTAGCGCTGAGGGTCTGCTTCAACCTCATCGTCGGCCTTCAGCATGCCCCAACGGCTGTGGGCCAGGTCGCCCAGGGAGGCCCTTCTGGTGGCCCGCAGATAGGTGTCCATGCGCTGGTCGAAGGGAAAGACGGAGCACGTGGCACCCAGCTCGGCCCCCATGTTGGTGATGGTGGCCTTGCCGGTGCAGCTTATGGACCGGGTCCCGGGGCCGAAATACTCGATGATCGCGTTGGTGCCGCCGGATACGGTCAGCACTCCCGCCAGGTAAAGGATCACGTCCTTGGGCGCGGTCCAGCCCGACAACTCCCCCGTCAGGTGCACCCCGACGGTCTGAGGGTACATCACCTCCCAGGGGAGTCCCGCCATCACGTCGGCGGCGTCGGCGCCGCCCACACCCACGGCCAGCATGCCCAACCCGCCGGCGTTGGGAGTGTGGGAGTCGGTGCCGATCATCAATCCACCGGGGAAGGCGTAGTTTTCCAGCATTACCTGGTGGATGATCCCGGCTCCGGGTTTCCAGAACCCCATGCCGTACTTCATGGACGCCGACTGGAGGAAGTCGTAGACTTCGCTGTTCTCGGTGAGGGCGTCCCGGGTATCCGACCTGCCATCCACCCGCGCCTGGATCAGGTGGTCGCAGTGGACCGTGGTGGGCGCCGCCACCCGGTTCCTGCCGGCCTGCATGAACTGGAGGATGGCCATCTGCCCGGTGACGTCCTGCAGCGCGACCCGGTCGGGCCTCAGGAGTAGGTAGCTCTCCCCGGCTTCCAGGTCCTGTCCCTGGGCGTCGTCCAGGTGCGACAGGAGTATCTTCTCGGCCAGGGTCAGGGGCCGTCCCAGGCGGGCCCTGACTGTCTCCAGCTTCTGAGACATGGTGGCGTAGGCCTGCCCGACCATCTCTACGGTAGACTCGATGGTGGTCATGGTGGAGAACCTCCTAAAAGACTTCAGGTGGGCATCGCACGATACCGCAGTGGGATCAGGCCGTGGCCGTTACATGGACGGTTTAAGTCGATACGGACGCTCGGGAAAGAAGAGCGGCGATGTGCCCGTCCTTCCCAGCCTGAATAGGCGCCCTGAATAGGTGCAAGGAAAGTAGGCCGCTCTTTGGTCTGCTAGAGGACCAGGCCGTAGGTCCGCTTCTTGATGGACAGGTTAACAAAGGTCTCGGTCCGCCGGACTCCCGCGATGGTGCCGACCTGGCTCCTCAGGAATGTTCCTAGCTTTTCGGGGGACTCCAGGCCGACCCAGGCGAAGATATCGTAGGCTCCCGTGGTGATGGCGACGTAATGGGCCTCGTCCAGCGCGCCGATAGTGTCGGCCACCTCGTCGATCATGCCGGGATCCGTCTGGATACCTATCAGGGCGGCCGTGCCGTAGCCCATCTGCTCCAGGTTGGGCACGGCGATCACCTTTATCACGTCGCCCTGGATTAGCTGGCGGAGGCGTCTCCGTACGGTTCCTTCGCTAACGCCCACGTCTCTCGCGATTTTCGCATTGGAGGCGCGACCGTCCACTTGAAGGAGCTTGATAATCCTACCATCCAGTTCGTCCATATCTGCGGGTCCTCCCTGATGATTCTTTCCTATATCATATGACATGGTACGAATCTAGTCAACACTGAGGATTCTCCAGCAGATGGCGTTTGGAGTATTTTGTGGGCCTCTGAGGCAAGAGTGTCGTCAGGAGCAGGCAGGACGGGGCGGATTCGGCCAGCCCTTCCGCGGAAGGGCTGGCTTGTCGGTGGGTAAGGTTTTTGCTATAGTGAAATCGGCTGGAGGGATCGCATAGTGGCCTAGTGCGGGCGCCTGCTAAGCGCTTAGCCCGAGTAATTGGGCTCATGGGTTCGAATCCCATTCCCTCCGCCAGGATTTCGTAGCTAAATTGGGCATCTCGGCTGGCAAGACATGAGATGCAAGGCACAGTGCCTATTTTTGGGGCCAAAGCTAGCTCAGCTTTGGGAGAGTATAAGCGCCTATCTTCCCTCCTCGCCGCCCACCTCCAGTACCATAGCATCGAGGGGTCCACGGAAGACACCCTAAAGCACAAGCGCAAGGAGATCAGACCCTTCCTACGCTACCTGGAAGATCAAGGTCACTCCATGTTGCCCGGTGACGTCACCCTCTTCGAGGTCATGGGTCACTTGGAGGAGTTGAAACTAAGGGGCCTGGCACCCGCCAGCATCCACACCCGGCGGCGCGCCCTCCATGCGTGGTTCGCCTGGATGGTGGACTGGGAGATCATCCCGGTCAATCCGGTATCCAAAGTCAAGTCCCCGCGTTTGCCAAAGGTGCGAAAGCCCTTCCTGACTGAGACTAGTTTCCAAAAGCTCCTTGACCTGTGCCCGTTGAGCACGGTGCTTGGCAGCCGAAGGGCCTCCATATTGTGGGTGCTCGCCACCACAGGCATGAGGCGCCGGGAGCTGCACATGCTTGGTCGGGATTCCCTGGACTGGGAAAGGGGAGAGATACGAGTTGTCTACGGCAAAGGGCAGAGAGAGCGCCGTGTTCCCTTCCTACAAGAAGCGCAGCGGCCGATGCTAAGGTATCTGAACAATCGTTGGGACGCGCATGAATGTCTGTGGGTAACCGAAAGTGGGGGACCCTTGGGATATGCGGGTCTGGGCCAGGATATAGCCCATCTGTTTGAGCGAGCGGAGATCCCGGTCACGGATCCCATGCATATTTTTAGGCGAACATTCGCCGCCCATGCGGTGCGCCAGGGAGTGCCTAGGCAGTACACCCAGGCCATTGCTGGCTGGTCCAGCTCTCAGATGCTCGACCGGTACACAGCGGCGATGGAGGCGGAGGAGGGAGCGATCGAAGCGTTTCGTGGGTTCAAGCCCTTTGGAGCAGATTGAAGTAGAGGCAGTCGAAGCGGCCTATTTCCGCTCCGACCTGTTCGACCGGCGACGGACGCTTATGACCCAATGGGCTGACTATCTGGGTGAAGGGCGCTAGATGAGGAACTTAACGTCTGTTAAGGGAGCCGTGCTGATAGTCTTTGGTGGCGTCGTCGTGTGGTCCGTGCGAGGAAACCTCTGGCAATCGTTCTTGGATATCGTGGAGGCGGTCAGACAATTCGTCTAGGCGCCTCCGCAAACGTATCTGACCCAATAGTAACAAAAGTCCACCCACTGCTAGCCCTATGTCACCAACGAAGTCCATATCGAGACTCGCCTCCCCTCCCTAGCTTTCCCGTTGCCGTTGCCTGGCCAGGGTCGTTGACCTCCGTGTACGACTCATGGTGCAATCCATGCAAAACTTCGCGTTGTTGGCGCGGCCATGTAACGACCTCCCGCAGGCGTCACACCGCCTGCGATCATAGTCCTTTGGGAGACCGTCGAGAAGCCACGGAGCATGAGTGTGGGCCAGCGGCGCGGGACTCCACCACCCGCAGTTGAGGCACCGGAGCTTATCAGACGCATCGAACTCCACGTAGCCACTGCATTTGGGACAGGCACCTTGGCTCCCGGCAGCGTCCTGACTTGAGTCACGCATGGAATACCCTCCTATACCAGTATGATTGCCCCGATACCCACCATGACCAGGAGCAACACCGCACCAACCAGCAGGGGCGCATCCACCAACCCGACCAGCAGGTGGGTGTCGTCCGCCGTGCTCCACGTGCCGCCGGCGACGATCCCGCCCCCGACCTCCAGAGTGGCGTCGCCGGCGCTGGTGCCCGGATGGGTCGCCAGTGGTCCGTCGGAAGCGGTGACGGCGCACTCACCGTCGGTCGTCGAGGTCACGGGCAACGCCATCTCCGTGTCTGGCACGAAGGCCCTACTTATCCTGGAGACCCCCGGCACATCGCAGCCGGGGCGCAGCTGCGCGTCCGTGTCCATTAGGGCTTGAAACAGGGGGACGAGGAACGCCACGGCCAGGGCCGCCAGTGCGACCCTGGCCGCCACGTACTGTACCCCTAATGAGACGGTCACCGAGGGACCGTTACATCATCCCGTCGCGGGTGTTCTTCCACCGGACATATCCGATGGCTAGCAGACCCACCAGCAGGATCACCGGCACGAACCCCAGGATCAGGGGCACGAGCTTGCCCAGGCCGGTCCCAAAGATCGGGTTGCGGTTGCTGTCCTCCGAGAAGTCAAAGGCCACCGAGAAGTCGCCCAGGATGCCCGGCACCAGCTGGAGAATGACGATGCCGACAACCAGGGTGACGATGACCACCATGATCGGACTTTTCACTATGGACCTCCGTATAGAAATTAGACTCCGAGGATTTGGGGCGTTCTCCTATGCCATGTGGCGCGAGCCGCCACGGTACCAGGTCAGAAGCAGGCCGAAAACCCCGATTATGGCCAGCACGGGGAGCGCCGTGATGATCAGCTTGTTGATGCCGGAGTTCTCCTCGACGATGCTCAGAGGCTCCATCCACGTGCTGTTGGCGATTACACCAGTGGCCGGAGTAATCGAGGCTCCGCTGGGCAAATAGACAACCGCATCCCCAGTTCCGGCGGTACATGTGGTGGCCCCGCTGGTCTGTTCGGCGGCCGTATCCGTCCCGCTCCAATCCTTGGCGCTGTTGACGTAGGCAAACCGTTCCCCGTTGTACTCGCAGGCCGCCTGGGTCAACAGGTGCGTCTGGCCGAACGCTCCGAAGATGGTTGGCAGTATCGTGGCCAGGACGATCAACACGATGGCCCCGACCACCGCCATTCCTATACCCGAATTCATGCTCATTCCGCCCATAGTCCCTCCTTCACAGTTCCTAGATGGGGCCAGATGTTATACCTCGGACGCCATGATGACAAGGGGGGAATGCAAAACCCCTCCCATGCAAGGGAGGGGTACACGCCGCCGGAAGGTTCTTATATGGTCTGGCTTGAAGGTTACCCGGGGATGGTCCCCTCTTCTACCCAATACACCCACCGATCAGTCGGTGCCAGTGTGAACGTGTCCCTTGAGTCCAGCAGTGTCGGCGTAGGAGCAGGCGTAGGGACGGGGGTAGGTGTCGAAGTAGGGATGGGCGCTTCCGCCGTGGGTGTTAGGAAGGGCTCCGTTATGGGTGTCGGGGCAGGTGTTTGTGTACAGGCGTTAAGTCCGGTCGCGGTGCCAGCCAAACCAAACACGACAGCCATCAGAAAGAATCCCAGGACCCACCGGTTTATCCTGAAGGGTGTGGATTTGCGTCGCAATTTATTGAGTCGAGCAGCGTTACACTCCACACAAGTACAGGTCAGGGGATGACCTCTGTACCAATTAAGCCTCTTCATGGCCCCCTCGCATTCTATTGATCACCGCTAGTGTTCAGAGGCAGGGATACCTAACGTGTGGACCTGGAGATTCTAACCCGACCAGTCACGAGGATACAATGACCGTCCCTGTTGTTTGCTCTCTCCACGACGCTCAGAATCCCCGCACAGCCCATTTCAGGCCCTCGGGCATTCTGGTACATCCGAGCCCTCCAGAGGGCCACTTTCCGAGGCCGGCCAGGCCCTTTTCGGTGCAACCGGCCCGGGACCATCGGTTTCATCGCACCCGGGCGACCCTGAGCATGGCAATCCCGGCCAGAAAAGACAGGATCAGCATGACCACCATGACAGGGGCCGACGCTATGCCCACGGCGTTCAGCAGCCCTACGGCACCGATGGACGCCACGATGACGGCTGGCCCGGCCCAGGCTGCACCCTTGCTGGTCACCACAACCACGGCGATGACGGCGCAAACCACTAGGACCACGATGGCGACGTTGCCCCCCGGCATCTGCGCCAGCACCCACTGGACGGGATCTCTCACCCGGTTTATTCCCTCCTCCATCTCCCCCTCCACGTGCGCAGGATACCCACCAGGATTCCTGTAGGCAACGCCAGGATGACTACGACCAGCCACAGGTCATACAGCCGGGTGGGTAGGACTGACTGCAAGGTCCTGCTGGTCGAAAGGTGGTCCGGTATAGCCATGAACACCATCAGAAACGCCAGGAGCCACAGGCTCTTCTGATACCAGGTGGTATAGGCCGACTGGCTCGCCAGGGTGCCGACGGCCACGCTCGCCAGGGCCAGGGTGAATGCCATCGCCGCCCCTGAGGATGAGTCCACCAGTTGCCACAGTCCCGTGTGGGCAAGGACACCCAGGAGTACGATCATCCTATCGTTGCTCCCCTTCGTCCGTCTCTTCAGCCTCTTCTGACAGGACCCTCTCCCGCCGCAGCTGCTCGTGGAACAGGGCCTGCTCCTGCTGCCGTTGGATCTCCACCTGTTCTCTGTGCTCGGCCACGTCTGGCCGTGCCAGCAGCTCGCCATCCTGCATCTGCAGCAGGCAATAGGCGGTGATGCAAATGAAGATCACCCCGACGATGAAGCCCCAGTTGGCCGCCAGTTTCTCGGTGATGGATTTGGATCGGGCTTTGTGGATCGCCAGCCCGTTGCCCTCGATACTCCGCATCCTGGAGTGGCCATCCACCAGGGGCCCCTCCGCCATTTGGCGGATTCCCGGCGACATGTCGTAGAAGGCAGACTGGTGGGTCACCTGGGTCAGGTCCACCTCGGAGGTCTCCACCCGCATGTACCCTCTCTCGTAGCTCCCGTAGAACACCTCGTTCTGACGCCCTTTGAAGATCAGCCGGGGCAGGTGCATCCGCATGAATTGGGCCGACTGCCACGGCCGCAGCGGGTCCGGGTTCTGGCTGATGTACAACACTCCGTATACCCGCTGCCACATCTTGCGGGCGGCCACGTACCAGGTGACGATGCCGCCGATCATCAGAGAAGACGGCACCGACGACACGATGGGGGATCCCACGAAGAGAAAGGAGGCCCCCAGGAAGCCCGCGGTCAGCAGCCCGCAGGCCGCCGCCGGCCAGAAGGTCAGGGGCAGGTGGACCCACAGGGATATGGTGTCCCCATTGGCCCTCCGGTGCCGGCGGTAACGCCGCCAGATCACCGGGGGCCTGAAGGCCGCACCCTCCGGGCTGTTCAGCGTCGGGCTGGCGTCGTCCCTGGCCTCGGCTATCAGCTCCTCCTGGCTCTTGACCGGCTCGGGCTCTTTAGGGTGTGACTGGCTCAACTTCCGTCTCCTGAATGGTGTTGGTGGCCGGGGTCGGCGGGATGTCGTAGGTCTGGGACAGGACGAGCCACACGGTGATGACCAGCAGAAAGGCGGCGATCCCCAGGACGGCCACGGTCAGTTGCAGCTTCACCGTGTCGCTGATCTTGCCCGGCTTCATGCGTTTCCCAGCCGACGCCTCTTCCCACACCTTGGCAAGCTCCTGTATCAGCGGGGCGTTGTGCTCCGGGCTGGAGGGGGCAGTGGTCAGGATGTACTCGTTACCCAGAAGCCTGGGAGGCGATCCTTCCTTGGTCCACCCGTATGCCCGGGTGGGCCGGAGGGGCGGCGCCAGCCACCCCTGGTTGTCCGACACCAGGAAGTCGTTCTTCACGTACGCCTTGGTGTCCCTGACTATCGAGCCGTCCGCCGGAAATGCGATCAGGGTCTTGTGACCGGGCATCTCTGCTACCTCCTTCTTGGTTTCCAATAGGTGATCTGCGCGGCGTCCACCGTGATCGTCGTGGCGCGTTTGCGCTTGCGCCGGGACGTGCTCTGGCGCCGACTGCTAGACGGTGAGTCCGCAATGGTGGGCGGTTGAGGGGCCGGCTTCGTCTCGGGGGTCCGGCCGGTGTACTTTACCCGCTGGAATCGCCCGGTCCTTTCGTTCTGCTCATACTTGGGCTTGTCGAAAAAGCTTGCCTGTCGAGGGTCCGGGCGGGGCGGCGGGGCGGTTATGGGCGTGCGGACGGCCGGCATCTCCGCGGCCATCGGCATGGCCATCATCCTATCGGTGTGGAACTCCGCCCCCATCGTGGCCTGTGCGGGCGGGCAGACGGGTTTGACCGGCGTGGGCATGGCCACCAGCTGTGGCTCGCCAGATGTCGGCATGGGAGCGGGAACCGGGTCAGCATCGATCGGCTCCGGCTGGTCCACAAGCTGCGGGGTCCCAAAGGGCAGGAGCAGGCTGTCATCGCCGGGCTGTGCGGGCGGGGTCGGCGCTGGCGTGGGAGCCGGGGCCGTGATTATTTCCCTGGCTCGCTGCTCTTCGGAGGGGGTCAGCGTCTCCAGGCGCGTATTGGCTGCGGCCTGGACCTCGGCTATATCAACACCGAGCTCGTCGGCCAGCACTTGACAGCTTGTGAGATTCCGCCTGGTCTCCGAGTAGGCTTTCCGGCGTGCGTGCTCGGCCCTTACATCGTCCGCGAACTGGGCCGTAACAAGGTCCTCTCCAAATCCCTCCAGGCGTTCCGGTTGGGCCGCGCGGGTCTGTGCGCGTTCGCGGGCCGCGACCAGCTTCTCCCTGACGGCATAGCGGTTCGGGACCTTTCCCGTCGTCTCGAAGTGGGCTAGCATCTGTTTGTAAAGCTGGCTGGCGGTTTCATCGCTTAGATCGTACTTCTCCGCCCCCCGCCCTATCTCCGCAGCAATGGGGGCCATTTGCCTGTGCTGGGCGATGGAGTAGAGCACGTCCGGCGGCACATGGGTCAGATACCCCAGGTCGTCCAGCTGGCTGCGACGGGTGAGACGCATCCGGTCTGTGATCCGCCCATCGTCCCAGCCCAGGCGCCGCAACCGACGAACGGTGTTGACCTGTTCCACCAGGCCCGGGGCGGAGATGGCGTAGTTGCTCAGGTCTGCCTGGGTCCTCAGCCGCTCCCGCTCTTCGGGATCGTTTACGCCGCCTTCCAGCACCTTGACCGCGAACTCCGGGACCTCCAACTGTTTCAGGGCCTCCAGGCGGTGGTGCCCCGCGATCACAACATACCTGTCCGGGTCCTCCGGGTCCCGGGCTACCGCGATGGGGTCGTATTCGTCGGGATTCCAGTGCTGCACCAGCTGGCGCACCTTCGCAGGGTCATGGTCGAGCCCCCCAGGGACATCACGCGGCTGAAACAGGTCGGGGCGAGTGCTGACTTGATCTATCCGCGCTTGCTCTATTATCGGAACTGCCCTTGTATTCATCGTGCCTTCCTACTTCTAAAGACATTGACTAAACCGCAGGCGGTCAAAAGTTGTGCTCTGGCGTATCCGCGAAGTCCAAGGCAGCAACCTGTTGAGACAGTCCGCGTGTCGGATCCACGTCGACGACCCACCATTCGCCGAACACCTGCAAGCAATGGAACCTAGGCACCAGCCAGTCGCCCTTGGTGAGTCCACTCTCCCAATACTGCCAGCGGCAATGTCGGGGTTCAGGGTCGCAGTTGAGCTGTATGGCCTTGGCGGGATCGATACTGCCCGTGGAATAGTCCCCTTCGATGGGGTTGAGGATAGGACCATACAAGGCCTGAAAGGTGCCGGCCTTCGGGGGAGACACCACTAGCTTACGGCTCGGAGCTGGTTCTGTGGGAGTCATGCGGGTGATGAACCTCATGATGTCCTCCTCTTCCTCTCCGCTGCTCTCAAGGGCTGACGCCTGGCACAGGTAGATGCCGATGAGATCCGGGTTGCTCAAGAGTGGGTTGCTCTGTGGAACCGCCTGGGCGATCAGCATTCTAGGGGTATCTCCGTTCTGTTGGTGCCCGGGACCGCAGAACGGGTGAGGAGACCTGCATGCAGTGTGCCTGTCCATCAGCGCACCGCAGAGGGCGCGTACAGCATGATGTCGGAGTACCGTGAAGTCCTCAATGTCGCCGCCGAATGATGCGGCGTCTTTCAGTTCCTTCGAGACCGCCAGCCAGGATGCTCTGCTCTTCTTCCAGGGTAGTCTCATAACAATTCTCCTCTAGTACAATTGATTCCATCTACCTACTGACCCCCGGGCAATCCGTCCCACAATTATACCCGGACGTCCGTGGTCCGCGGCGTGATCGTCGCCTGGATGCCATGTTCTTTGAAGGCAGCCCGGAGGTCCTGGGCTACCTTCCCAGCGTCCCATTTGGATTCAACCCTCCGAGTGTCATCGGGCATCAGTTATCGGCCTCCCTTTTTGTAGGTCACCTTGGGCGGAGCGACCCGGCGTGATTGACTGGCCCTGCGGCGGCGGTGCGACACCGCCTTCGCGGTCACCCGCTTTCCCTGCACGTCCACCTCCAGATTGGCGGCTGTATGCCGCCCTTCCGGGGGGACTGCACCGGTATATTCGACTACGCGGAACGTCTTGGTATGCTCGTCGGTTAGCGGCACGCTCTCCAGGTCGCCCGCCGTGGGCCCCGCAGTATCCAGCGTGTACAGGGTCCTGCCCACCCACTGTACCTTGGCGGGGTACTGGCCCGGAGGAGCGGTCTTTTGTGTCGTGTCAAGAGAAGGCAACGGCACAGGAAGCCTACGCCTTCTTCTCTTTGGCGGCGTGCCTAAAATGGGCTCGCTCCTACCCCTGGACTCACGCGCCCCCCCGGTGACGATGACCTCCTGGGGCTCGCTCCTACCCCTGGACTCACGCGCCCCCCCGGTGACGATGACCTCCTGGGGCTCGCTCCTACCCCTGGACTCACGCGCCCCCCCGGTGACGATGACCTCCTGGGGCTCGCTCCTACCCCTGGACTCACGCGCCCCCCCGGTGACGATGACCTCCTGGGGCTCGCTCCTACCCCTGGACTCACGCGCCCCCCCGGTGACGATGACCTCCTGGGGCTCGCTCCTACCCTTGGACTCACGCGCCCCCTCTTCGTCCCTCTTGCGAGCCGCTTCCTCGTCCCTCTTGCGGGCCGCTTCCTCGTCCCTCTTGCGGGCCGCTTCTTCGTCCCTCTTGCGAGCCGCTTCCTCGTCCCTCTTGCGGGCCGCTTCTTCGTCCCTCTTGCGAGCCGCTTCCTCGTCCCTCTTGCGAGCCGCTTCCTCGTCCCTCTTGCGAGCCGCTTCCTCGTCCCTCTTGCGAGCCGCTTCCTTGGAACGCACCCGGGGGCCATCATCTAGCTGTTCTAACAGTAGCCTGTCCGACGACCCCGCTACACTGTCCCTCTTGCGAGCCGCTTCCTCGTCCCTCTTGCGAGCCGCTTCCTTGGAACGCACCCGGGGGCCATCATCTAGCTGTTCTAACAGTAGCCTGTCCGACGACCCCGCTACACTGTCCCTCTTGCGGGCCGCTCCCTCGTCCCTCTTACGAGCCTCTTCCTTGGAACGCACCCGGGGGCCATCATCTAGCTGTTCTAACAGTAGCCTGTCCGATGACCCCGCCACACTGCGGGCCTCTTCCCTGACCCGGCCGCCTGCGGGGAAGATATCGACCTCCTGGTCCCAAGGCCTGTCGACCCTCTCCTCCCTCTTGCGGGCCGCTTCTTCCTTGAGGCGGGCTTCCTCACTTGCACGTAGGCGGGCTCCCTCTGGCTGCTCCAGCAGCAGTCTGTCCGGTCCCGGCCCTTGCCCGGGTGGAGTGGTCAGGGATCGAGGGCTAATGAGAGGAAGGTTGAGCGATGGTGTCAGGTTGGTATCGCGGGTTATCCTACGTGAGCCATCAGAGCTCAGTGTCGTCGTGGCTTCAAACGCCCCCCGCTCATCCAGGATGCGCTGTGCGAGTACGGCGTCTTCCAGTGAGTCCCCGGAGCTCACCGACCGGCGCAGAGAGCTGTCGTCCAACTGAGCCAACTCGACATACCGGGCCTCCGAAGGGGTCAGATCCGCTATGTTTTTGCCATAGGCGGATCGGGCTATCTCCTCTGCATCGGCTGGTCGTATATTATCCATCCTCCGATAGGGCTTCCCTAGATATCTGAGGACGTCCCCCGTCGCCAGCACATTGGCGCGGAGTCTTTGGGCGTAACTCGGTGCCTTCATAGAGCTTGGCATGTACAGTTTGCCGCCCCAGTCTTCACCGACGCCGGCGACCGATCGAACCGGCGGGGCTAACCCGCCGGTCGCTAGCCACTCCTCCAACTCTCGACCCCCGTAGTAATTGACGCCCAGGGGAGTGCTGGGGCTGCCGGGCACGCCCAGTTGTTCCAAGGGGTAGTCGTAGGCCACGACACCGGGGCTTGTCCCTCTGTGGCCAAAGGCCGACCGCTTCATGAATTTTCCCACCGGACCGGCCACCGACAGAAAGACTCCTTGCTCCGCTTCTTCTTTGGCCTCCCCGCTGAGGTATCTCAGCACTGGTACGATGCCGCCCTCCATGAATTTCTCCACATCGGGTGCAGCGGTGTAGGTTATCGTCGTATCAGGATTAGCACGCCGCAAAGCTTCATCCAGACGGTCGCCCTTCAACGTGTAGGTCTTTCCGCCTACCGTAACCCGGGTCTGCCCGGTCTGCGCCAACTCCTTCCGCGCCTTTAGACTGGCGTCCAGGACCTCTTGTGAGTACGGTGATCCTGGGATTTTGGGCACAGCGGGCCAGGGCGTCGCCGCTGAAACGAAACCGCCACCGAGGTTGGCGGGCAGGGCAACTCGTCCCACTCCCTTTGCTACGCTTGTGACAGGCTTGGTAGGCACAGGCAGCACATCCACCAGAGCGAATCCCGCCGTCCAGAGATCGTCGCTTCTCTCACTTTTGGACCTTAACGACGATCCAAGCGAGGTCTCGCCTACGTCACTAAACTCGTCCTTGAACAAATCATACGTCGGGACGATGAGCTCTTGCACGCTTAAGCCTTCGTGGAGGGGGGGGCTAAAGGTGTAGGCTTGTTGCCCCTCCGCAAGAACGAGCTGCCCATCCCGTTCCTCCAAAAGGGCGGCCCGGCCCGCGTCATATACCTTCTGTATCCTCTCTATGGTCTCGGCCTCGCTGTCCCCCGCCCACAGATGCGAGAACGGTTTCAGGAAACCGAATGGGGAACGGTCATCTTTTGCATAGTAGTCAAGGATCTCCTCGGTGGACTGCAGCTCCCCATCCAGGAGAAAGGCCTCGCCCAGGTCCTCCCGGGTCAGCTTTCTGGGCTGAACCTTACGCGGCTCCAGGGATAGCCCACCTCGGGCCTCCTCCCGGTTCAGGTAGTCCGCGACCCTCCGATTCACGTACTCATCGGCCCTCTCACGGGCGGTTGCCCTGTCCACCCCCGCCCTGGGGGTAATGTTCTTGAGCCTGTATTCATCTATCAAGCCCTGGACGCTGACTTCCACATTGTTGATGTAGACGGTCCCTATGGCCTCCCACTCATTGATGCCGCGGTGTACCTTGGCCTCAGATGGGGTGGCAGCAGGCAGCGAGGTGGGGGGTTGCACCTTGGTAAGCGGGTCCTGGTTCCTGCCACCAGGTAGCGGGGGGACATCAGCCAGCGGCACGGGAACAGGCTCGGGAGCAAGTACCCCAAGGGTGTCCGACAGTTCCACCGGGGTTGGCAGCACTTGGCCCCTGTCACCAGGCAGCGGGGGGGGTTTGGCGGCCTTCCAGAAGATCTCGTGCCACGGGGAGGCAAATCGGGTCCAAAGGGGCTCCTCTCGGGTGTCCGACAGTTCCACCGGGGTTGGCGGCACTTGGCCCCTGTCACCAGGAAGGGGGGGGGCGATTGTCGGTTCGTCAGGAAGGGGGTGGACAAATATCGGTGTGTCGTAGAACAGCTCCGGCCCGGACTGCTCCCGTTGATGCACTTCGGGGACCGGTTCTGGCTCCGGTTCAGGGTCCACCCACCATTCAGCGGGGTCCCATTGGTGCACGTCGGGGATCTGTTCCGGCTCCGGTTCAGGCTCGGGGTCAAGGTGGTACACGTCGCGGAACGGCTCTGGCCGGGATTCTGCCGTAGACTCCGGCGCAGACGCGGGGCCTACGTCAAGCACAAGCTGGTCCTCCTCCTCCTGCCTGCGCTGGGCCTCCTCCTCCCTGCGGGGCTTCCGACCCGTCATCCGCGGGTGCCTCCGGCTCCGGCTCCGGCTCCGGCTCTATCTCCATCAGGAGCCTGTCCGCGGGCGCTTCTGACGCAGGTTCCGGTTCCGGTTCCGGCTCAGGTTCAGGCTGAGGCTCCGGTTCAGGTTCCTCTTCCGGGGGCCCAGGCTCTAGCTCCATCAAGAGTCTGCTCGTCATGGTTTACCTCCCAAATCCCAGACTTCCGGCCACCGCCCGGGCAAACTGAAACAGCAGCCAGGCGGCGATACAGTGACCCACCACCCCCAGGAAGGTGCCGAACATTCCGACCACCCCGCCGCCCTCAAACAGCACATAGTTGAAGCTCACCATTGCCAACAAGAACTGCATCGCGTCTATAGCCAGGCTCAGGGCGGACAGGGGGTTGATGTCACTGAGGCCACCCCCAAAGGTGCTGCCAGACCCAACCAACGGCGCCAGCGGGGTCCCGTCCAGGGCGGCGACGAGCCCATTGTCGGTCTCGGTCGAGACCCAGGCCCCCATCCAAGACACCACTCCTATGATGAAGTGCACGGCCAGGAAGGCCAGTACCAGTCCTAGCGTCATCCTTCCACCATCTTCTTGGCTGCGAATACCCCGCCCAGGGAAACGATGACGACGGGGACCAGCGCCATGGCTATGGGCACGTCGAACCACAGGGGCCCCGACACGCCCCACACCAGGATGAACACCAGGGCCCCGACCATCAGGCCGCTGGCTCCCCAGCCCCCGCCGGACACCGCCCAGGCCGCCGCGCCCGCCAACACCAGCGCCGCCGTAAACAGCAGCGGGATGATGTAGTCCCTCCCCGAGGTTCCCTCGAACCCGGCCGGCGCCATTATGGTGGTCATCAGTTGGCCCACCCCCAGGACATCCCTGTTCGTCGGCGTGGATGGTATGCCGGTGGGCGCCGGGTAGTCATAGCGCGGGAACGTGACGACCCTCTCCTCGGTCCAGGGGCTGTACCGCTCGATGCTCCCCAGGTCCCGGTACGCCCTCACCCGCACTATCACGTGGGACAGTCCCCGCGACGTGTTGCCCACCAGGGACCCCGGGCTCCGGTTGAGGGCCACCACGTTGTCCATCGACCGGAAGTTCTGAGCCGTCACCCTGGCCTGTCTCCGAAACACGCCATTGTCGCGGCTTTCGATGAGATAGCCGCTGGCAAGCTCCATCGGGTCCCACGTCATCACTATCTGGGCGCCACCATCCTCCGTCTCCACAACAGCGACGGTGAAGGCCTCCGGCCAGAGGTTGGTGTACAGCTCTTCCTCCCCCACCGGGTCTGGTGGGGCGGCCGGCGTCCCGGCGGTGGTGGTGGACCAGGCAGACTCGCCCGCGGAGTTCTCCGCCCTCACCTGGACGTCATACTCCGTCCCGTTGGTCAACCCCGTGATCGTGGTGAAGGTGGCCGTCCCCACATGCAGCCACGTGCTCCAAGTCGTCGTACCGGTCTCCCTGTACCGTACGTCGTAGTCGGTGATGGCCGCCCCACCGTCGTCATCGGGTGGTTCCCAGGCCACAAAGATCTCTTCATCGACGGCGTCCAACCTTGGCGCATCCGGCGTGCCGGGCTCCGTCGGCGCCACGGGCGTCCCGGTGGCGGTCGTGGACCAGGGAGACTCCCCCGCGGAGTTCTCCGCCCTCACTTGGACATCGTACCCCGTCCCGTTTGTAAGGCTGGTAATGGTGGTGCTGAGCGCCGTCCCCGTGTGGGCCCACGAGGTCCAGGAGGACCCGCCGGTCTGCCTGTACTGCAGGTCGTAGTCCGTGATGGCCGCCCCGCCATCGCTCGGCGCCGTCCAGGACACGGCCAGGGCTTCGTCAGCCGGAGTCACCGAGGGAAGCCCGGGAGCATCCGGCACCACCGGTTGCTCCGCCGGCGTCCCGGTGGCGGTCGTGGACCAGGGAGACTCCCCCGCGGAGTTCTCCGCCCTCACCTGGACATCGTACCCCGTCCCGTTTGTAAGGCTGGTAATGGTGGTGCTGAGCGCCGTCCCCGTGTGGGCCCACGAGGTCCAGGAGGACCCGCCGGTCTGCCTGTACTGCAGGTCGTAGTCCGTGATGGCCGCCCCGCCATCGCTCGGCGCCGTCCAGGACACGGCCAGGGCTTCGTCAGCCGGAGTCACCGAGGGAAGCCCGGGAGCATCCGGCACCACCGGTGGCGCTGGCGTCCCGGTGGCGGTGGGGGACCAGGGAGACTCTCCCACGGAGTTCTCCGCCCTCACCTGGACATCGTACCCGGTCCCGTTGGTCAACCCCGTGATCGTCGTCGTCGTGGCCGTCCCCGTGTGGGCCCACGAGGTCCAGAAGGACCCGCCGGTCTGCCTGTACTGCAGGTCGTAGTCCGTGATAGCCGCCCCACCGTTGCCCACCGCCCAGGACACGTCCAGCTGCCGGACACCACTTGTGAGCGTCGGGATCTCCGACGCCGTGGGCACGGTGTGCCAATCAAAGGTCGCCCCGAACCACGATCCTGTCCCCAGCGATCCCACTTCGCTCGTGCTAGCGTCCGTCCTGTCCACCGTGTAGAGTTTGTCGGGGGTGGAGTCCAACGCGTAGAGGTTCAAGCCGTCCCACGCCAGGGCCTTCCAGGTTCCGCTCCCCAACGTTCCCACCAGGGTCGTGCTGCCGTCCGTCCTGTCTATCTTGTAGAGTTTGTCGTTGATGTCCTCCACCGCGTACAGGTCCGACCCGTCCCATGCCAGGGACGCCCATTCTCCGGTTCCCAGGGCCCCGTCCCCCCCGACACGGGTCGTGCTGCCGTCCGTCCTGTCTACCCTGTAGAGGCTGTCGGCAGTGGTCTCCACCGCGTACAGGTCCGACCCGTCCCACGCTAGGCTGCGCCACGTTCCTGTCCCCAGCGAACCCACTTCGCTCGTGCTGGCGTCCCCTGTGTCCACCGTGTAGAGCTTGTCGTCGGAGGTATTGGTCGCGTACAGGTCCGACCCATCCCACGCCAGGCCCAGCCACGATCCGGTCCCCAGCGATCCCACCAGGGTCGTACTGGCGTCCGTCCTGTCCACCGTGTAGAGTTTGTCGGGGTCGGGCGTGGCATCCACCACGTACAGGACGTCCTCGGACTCCCCCCAGGCCCTGGACGCCCCCCCTATGAGAGCCGCGACGATCAGATAGAGCAGGGTGGCCACGATCAGGGCGACGACCAGCCACGCCAACTCTCGTAGAACCTTCAATTTGAAGGTAGAGTCTGGCCCCCTCCACGTCATCCTATATGTATTAAAGATAATGGACCTCACAAAAAATGTGTGTGTGTCACTGTGTGCGTGCACTACTCGTCGTCATCGTCGTCGGCACGCCGGGAGCGGCGGCCGGGCCAGCCACCTTTCCCCCGACGCCGCCGCAGCGCCCCCTCAGGCCCCTGGTTCGCCACCAGCCGCTCGATGTGGTCTCGCTCTATGTGCTCGTCGTCCCGGGCCAGGGAGACGTTGCACATCACCAGCACCTTCTGAAAGTACACCGGAAGCAGGTCAATCACCTGCTCGGTGGGCGTGCCATTGGCGATCATCGTCTTCACCGCCGTATAGTCCCTTAGGGTGTGCCCCTCGGCCCGCTCCCGCGCTATCTCCAGCTTGAGCCTGTGCCTCTCCAGCCGATAGCTGTAGTACTCCGCCTCGACCCCATCGCTCAGCGGGGCCGTGACCCGCTTCACACCAGCCCGGGCGTCCGTCTGCGCCTGATTGTCCAGCTCCCGGGCCCGGTCCTCCTCCAGGTCCCTCCCCACCACTTCGGCCTCATCCTCCAGGGCAGCTATGGTCGCCAGGCGGTTCATGCCCGGCGCATTGTACTCCCACGTGCCAAGCATCAGCGCCACGTCCACTACGTCCCGCCTCCCTTCATCCAGCACGGCAGACCGCACCATGTCGTATATCACCGACAGGGTGGTCTTGCCCCGCTCCTGTATCAGCCGTTGGTAGGACCGCTTGCTGTACTCGTCCTCCCTGCCGTTGGGCTGCACCAGCATCCCCGGCGTCAGGCGGGGGTCCAGGTCCTCATTCTCGAAGAGGCTGCGGTCGTCGATGGTCATGCGTCCTCCGTCCTAAACGCTCCCTTCAGCTTGGCATGGAGCTCAGGTATGAGATACCCTCGATTGCCGCGCTGGATCCCCAGGGCCATCCGCACCTTGCGGCCAAACGCCGTCGGCGTCATGTCCACCCGGGCCAGCTCGGCCATGTCCGCGTTCGTGATGCAGTCCCGCTCGTCGTAATCCATGTCCTCCAGCGCCCACCTCAGATTCCACATGCCCTCCTGCCAGTCCTCCAGACCATTGCTGGCGGGGTCGGACGGCTGGCCGCCGTAGAGGATGTCCCCCTGCCGGTCCACTATCTGCTGCCGGTTCACCGTCATCTGAACCCCCACCGGCACCTGTTGGAAAGAGTCGTTGAGCAGCAGCCCCTCCATCACGAGCCGCGGGTGCACCATCCAGCGCCGCATCTCGTGGGCGTCGGGGTCCTCGGCCTTGGGCCTGAGTCCATAGCGCTCCAGGATGCCGTCCTGGGCGAAGGGGTAGTCAAGTATCGTGGTGAACCCCAGCCGGAAGAGCTTGGAATCCCGGGGTGTCCCGCCCTCATGGGGCGCCAGCCCCAACAGTCGCCGCCGCATGCCCCGGACGCTCATGTCACGCTGCGGCTCAACGTCCGGCTTGAACGGCGTGACGACCTCGTGGGCCTCCCGCTTTAGCTTCCGGCTCATCAGGTCGTCCGCCGCCGTCGCCAGCGTGAGGTCACAGTTCTTCTTCCGCAGTCCAGCCATCGACTGCAACATCAGAATGCTGTGCCGGCTGTTGTCCGCCGCCAATCCCATGTACACGTGCGCCTCGTCGATGAACACCGCCGAGTTGTCCGGCATGGCGTTCACCGCCGTGTAGATCTCGTCGGCGCCCAACACCCGGCCGAACAGCAGCGACCCCGTGTGGAACACCGGCCACCCCTGCGCCCGCTTCATCCCCATGAATACCGCTGCCAGCGTGCTCTTGCCCTCCCCCATACGCCCCAACATCAGCTGGAAGTTCCAGTGGGCCCGGATCCTCCTGGTCCCGTGGTTGCGCCGGTACGCCCCCTCCACCCGCCGGTGCGCCAGGAGCCGCTCCTCGAAGCTGAACACGTCAAGCCGGTGACCGCTGGCCAGCCGCACGTCCTCTTCCGTGACCGGTCGCCCCGGCCACTCGTCCTCCGGCACCTCCTCATGACCCCGCCGGATGATCTGGTAGCTGTCTCTCGCCTTGTTGTCCTTGTTGGGCACTTGGTCAATCACCCGGCAATGACTTCCGCCGTGGCGACGGCGACCACCACCAGGCAGATGAGCCCGACCCCGAGCAAGCTAATGGTCTTTGTACTGATGTCCCCTCCTCGGTGACCTGATGGTCTTGCATGATATAGAACAAATGCCTTGAGTTCCAGCCGACCCGGTTGTCTTCCGGGACTCTCCCGGTGTCCGAAACCATCTGGTTTCCGACAGGTCCAAAATCGGCCCCTCCCAGGCACGGCTCAGGGACCGTTTCGGAGAGGGGGGTTTCGGACACCCGATTTCTGGCTCCCATGAGGTGCACCGGTGCACCTCCGCCACGGTGGCCTCTACTACAAGGGTTCCGTCGCCCACGAATCGGTGTTCTCACAGAACGCGTTGACTCCATGCCGGTACGCCCGGCCCCGGTACCCCTAAAGCTCATAGCTTGACAATGATAAAGCGTTTTGCTATACTATTGGTATGGCGGATGGGTACACATTGATGCTCAAACGGCAAGCCATCAGAGCCTTGCAGAGGATGCCAGATGCCCAAGCCCGCCGCATTCGCGGCCACTTGGCCAGACTGGCCCAGAATCCCGACCGGAGGGATCTGGATATAACCCCTCTTGCCGGACGGTCTGGCTTTCGTCTCCGAGTCGGGAATCTGAGAATAATTCTTGCACGTGATGATGTCGCCCGGGTCATTGACGTACTGCGCATCGCCCCTCGCGGTCAGGCTTACAAAGAATAGGAGGATACGATGAGTCAGCCCCAGATCATTTTCGACGCTACTGGACACCCGGCCTTCGCAGTGATCCCGTGGCCCGAATACGAACGCTTGGCCAATGAAGCCGCCGAGGAACTGTTGAGCGACGAGGAACTCTATGACCATGCTAAGGCAGAAGGGGATGAATCCTTTCCCATGGAAGTGGCGAACCAAATCCTGGCCGGGCAAAATCCGCTCCGAGTGTATCGGAATTATCGCCATATGACCCAAAGCCAGTTGGCCACCGCCGTCGGCATCAATACGGTTTACCTCTCCCAAATTGAAACGGGGAAACGTGTTGGATCCGCCAAGACGCTGGCCGCGCTGGCTCGGGTCCTCAACATCACCGTGGACGACCTCCTCTAAGATTGCGGTAGCTCCGGTGGCCACGTCGATACTCCGAGAAGGCCGCCTTACGCCACACAAAGCCCACGAGTAACCTTCCATCAGCCTCCCCCTTTGCTCCACCCACCCACTTTTTTCAGCTCCGGGATGACCTCGCGATACAGCCAGGCCCGGGGCACTCCGAACTCCCTAGCTACTTTCGACACCAGCCCCGGCTCTCCAGCACGGCCTATGAGGGTGTCATAAATTGTCCAAAAGTCCCTCTCTGTCCTCGGACGGCCGATGGGGCGTCCCGACCTCGTTCCGTGGCTCTGCGCGAATCCTAGGCCGTCCCTTACACGCTCGGCGGTCAGGGCCCGCTCGAACTCCGCGAAGGCACCCATGATGGAGAAGAACAACCGCCCCTGGGGAGTGGCGGTGTCCATGGCCATGTCGTGGACCAGCAGACGGATGCCGTGGGCCTCCATCTCCTCCAGGAGCTGCAGGAGATGGGAGAGGGAGCGGCCCAAGCGATCCAGCTTCCACACCGCAACGGCAGAGACTTCCCGCCGGCGCACCACCGTCCTGAGCCGTTCGAGCACCGGCCGCGTGGTCTTGGCTCCGCTGATCCCCTCCTCGGAGTACACGACCGGCTCGTACCCCAGGCGTACCACCCATTCACTCAAGGGACCCTCCTGGACCTGGACGTTCTGGCCCTTGTCGTTGGTGGAGATGCGAAGATAGAGAGCAGCCTTCATACTGCGTAGACTATCCAGGCACCAGAACGAATACGATAACGGGGACCGGCACCAGTATCCAAAGACACAACCACACGTATGCACGATCATATCGCCGCTCCAGGTCGTCTAACTCCGGGTCAGCTGAACACTTCGCCCCTATCGCGGCTCTACACCGGCCTTTCTCCTTCCATGCGCCCCAGGGAGTCATAGGGCGCTTTAGCGAATGACAAAGGTCTCTCATGCGGTTCCTCCTAGACGGAAACATTTGTTGCACCTCACCCCTCCGGGTGCGCTGTCCCATGGGTCTCACTTCAGCACCTCCACAGCCCTAGATTCAGCCTGTGCATTCAACAGCGGCGCGTCGGCGATGATCCGCGCCCGCGCCATCTCCACGTACTCAGGATTCAGCTCGATTCCGATGAAAGACCGCCCATGCCGGAGTGCAACGACTCCGGTGGTGCCGGAGCCGCAGAACGGGTCCAGGACTGTGGCGGGCACCGGCTCCGAGTCGTGGTCACAGGTCGGCTGCCAGCCGAGGGTGTTAACAACTGCACCATCCCCCATGCGCTTGATAGTGCCTCTAGCACCATGAACCGTCGGTTGACGCCTGTCCTCATCTGTGCGCGGAATAAACGTGCCATTCCCAGCCCGTTGTCGCGGGCGTGACTTACTGCCCTTCCAAGTATCCGGCTCCGGTATGTGGTCACCTTTTATTAGCGGGCTCAAATAAGCCTGCTCCACCACCCTCGCCCACGGTGCCCCACAATCGCCGCAGACGCCGAGCTCTGATGTACCCGCTAGGATCGGCGGCTCACATAATGCCTCGGGGAACGTGGCGAAGTGACTTCCCTTGTAGGGCTGCGTGGCGATGCTCCAGACCGTGCGCTTGTTGGCTCCGGCAGGAACACGGTCATCCCGTAGGCGATGTTCCGCTACGGTTTGTCCGGGAATGACATGTTTGGATACTGCCCCACTCCTGCTGAATGTTCCCGCTTGGCCCATGTGTTCTTGCCCTGGTGTTCTAAGAGCATCCCCGTCGTAGCAGTAGCTATGGCCACGCCACAGGTTGACGCCATCCTCGTCGTAGTCCGGTGCTGGCTGTACCCTGGACCCGTAGCCATCACGGTGTGTCCAGTAGATCGGACTTCCTGATTTCGCTAGCAGAAACACGTATTCGTGAGCCCGCGTGGGCCGGTCCCGGACGCTCTCTGGCATCGGGTTCGGCTTGTGCCACACAATGTCCGACCGCAGCCACCAGCCGTTGGCCTGTAGCGCGAAGGCCACGCGCCAGGGCAGGCCGATTAGGTCTTTGGGCTTGAGGCCGGCACCGTCGCGATTCGCACCTGATAGATGAGGGACACCACCGTTGAGTGTTGACCCACCACCGCGCCCGTTTGACGGGTTGGAAGCATACGCATCCCCAAGATTCAGCCAGCAGGTGCCATCCTGACGCAGCACCCGCCGCACCTCGCGGAACACCTCCACCATGCGCTCGATATACTCCTCCAGCGTCGGCTCCAGCCCGTAGGCCCCGTCCACGCCGTATGACCGCAATCCCCAGTAGGGCGGGCTCGTTACGACGCAGTGGACGCTCTCCGGTTCCATGCCACGCATGACCTCAATGGTGTCACCCTGGAGGATGTCCCAGGTGGGATTCACGATATGCTCAGCTCCCCAACCCCGGCAGCATCGCCGCTCCCTGACGGCGTAGGACCATATCCATGGGTAGGAGCTCCGTGTGCTGGCACTCTGGGTACTGGCTACAACCCAGGAACTCCTCATGCGTCTCGCCGTTCACGCGGACCGCCAGGTCCTCCCCGCACTTCGGACAAGCCTTCTTGATGTCACTCACGATTCATCTCCTGCCCCAACGCCGCCTTCACCAGCGCCGCAGCCAGATGCACCGGGACCGCGTTGCCAATCTGCTTCGTGACCTCGGCTACATTGCCGACGACGAGCCGCCGGCACCGCAGAACAGGTCGGCAACGAGGTAGGTATCAGCGGCTATCACAGAACCTCTCCGTCAGGTTCCCAGTCCCACAATCCCTGATGCCCCACCGCAGGGATCGGGGGTTTGCACGGCTCCACGTCCGTCAGCATCCACAACCACCGGCCAGTGGAGAAGTCGCCGTAGGGGTCGGGTTCTACCCACCCTGTATAAGACGGCGACGAGGCCAGGACCATCCCCACGTAGCGTTGAAACCCCACCTGCCGGGCATCTATCAGCAGAGCCGTAGCAACCACTGAGCCCTTGGGAATGTCCTTTTCCCATTCCTCCCCGAACAAGCGGGCGATGGCCTGCCGGGTATTTCGGTTGAGGAGCTGGGGACCAACTACATTCTTCCCGGCGTGTATGGCTATTCGTTGTCCGATCAAGCTCTGTGGTGGAGCCCAGGAGCGGGTCAAGATGGTCTTGACACCGTGGGCGATCAGAGACGCCCAGGGCTGGTGTAGCGTGATGGCTTTCACAGCGCCTCCCCTCCGTGCCGGGCTAGCTGATCCAAGAGGTCATCTAAGTTGTCAGTGATGTGGTCGGCCATCCGATACATCAATTCAGGCTCCTGTGGCTCAGGCAGAAACATGATGGTTGGCTTCTCTTGGCCGACGAACCATCCAGCTTCCAAGTGCGCCGACCGGCCAGATGGCAGCACCAGCACACAGGCATCGGCCCATCTCATTGCGTCGAAATCGGTGTTGAAACCTTTGTTGAGCAATCGGGTCGTTGAGCATTGAGCGATAGCGATCAACTGACCAGGATTGCCAATCTGGGTCAAGCTGTTCCCAGCCGAAGCCCGACCGATCCGGGGGGTTTCGGAAGTCGTACACTTCATGTCCCGCAGCCCGCAGTGCGACGACGACTCCCGGCTGATACTGATTGCGCCATGACGACGCGACGTAGATTCTCACAGCGCCTTCCCTCCGCGCCCATTGCTATACCATGCCATCGCCGCTTCAAATTCGACGGCCTCGGACATGGACATGTCACCGCCGAGATAGCGGGCCAACGCATCTGTACACTCGCGGCGAAGCCCGACATGTTCCAAGACCTGGGCAAGGCCTGGGCACGGGCGCCCCTCCTTCATGCGTGCCTCAAGCTCCTCAAGTAAATTTTCTGTGGAGAAGTCGGCGATATCGACTTCAACTTCAACTTCAACTATCGGTGCCATTACAGCGCCTTCCCTCCATCTTGGCCCTGATCGCCGCGTCCAGGTCGATGCCGTAGCGGGCGGCCATTGCTCGGATGTATTCGACGAAATCGCTCAACACATCGGTCGGCTCGGACCCACGCACATCACTGAGCATTTCATGAGCACTCACGATGTGTTCGCCAAACGACTCGTTCGGATCGAACGCCAGCAATTGTCGTTGCGGCAACTTCCACTCGTACCACTCCGCCATGTCCGCCACCCGGATCACCACGTCGGCCAGCTCGGACGCGACGCCTTCGGGTTTCTGTGTAGCAAAGTCGAAATAGCCGTAAGCAGGACAGTCAGCAGCGTGCCCTCCAAGAGATTGGAAACAGTCACACACCGCTGCTGCTCCATGTTCCAGCCCATGCTCCCGATACGCCCTCCGCGCCTCGCTTAACGCCTCGTGAACATCTGCGATGCAGTCGCCGAAGGTTCTCGGCTCGTCCCACCAGCCGTGGTCCTTGGCGATGGCGTGGGCCTCGCGTTGTAGTTCAGCTAGGTTCATCAAAGCAACCCCTCCTTGTCGGTGTAATCCTGGTCGGGCCAGACATGGAAGCGGTGAACAGCCAATGCTGATATGAAAGCGTCCAACGTCCCAGGCCCCTTGAAACGCATGACTAGCGGAACGTCCAAGCTCTCGATCATCATGGAGACATGCACTTGAGTCGGCTTGCCCTTCCCGTCGGGTAGCGGATGCCACTCCAACACATGGATGGAATCTAGCTTGACCCCCAGGAACTCGATGCTGTCGGTATTGCGGGGTTGGTCGTGAAACCGAATATCGGGTTTTTTGTAGCTCCGCTTCTTGTCACTCACCGCAACGTCTCCTCACTGCTCCTAGTCCAGGCGATTAGTTTCTCCAGAATCTCGCTCGCCTCTTGCGGCTAGGTCTGGATTCCCGAACGCTGACATTCCCTGGCATGGATGTTGCGCAGGCGTCGGGTACGGAACACCTGGCCGCAGCCGCACCGGGCCCCTTCACTCCTCTCCAAGCCGTGAACCTGGCTGAAGTGACGCTCCAGGTCGGCGAAGACATTGTTGGGGGGCGGACACGCTATGCACGTCCTGGCACGACGGTTCAAGCTCCCGCGGTGGGCCGACTCCAGATGGTCGTCGAGATCCTCGCCGTCTTTGGCTCCATAGCCACAATGTACGCACTTGGCTTTCTCCTCCTTCATCTCCTCCTTCATCTCCTCCTTGTATCTCCTCTCAGCCATGCACTCCTTTTTTGGAGACAAACTTCCCCTAGCTTCCACGGGACAAGCCCTTGAAATTTAGGGTCGAATGGTGTCCCGTTCTCTGTCCCGTTGCAGCCGTTCGCTAGATACGGCCTTATATCTACGGGACATGTCCCGGGACATCTCCTGCGGGGACGGGACGGGACAACACCCCCCTATTTATAGGGGGTGTCCCGTCCCGTTGTCCCGTCAGGTGTCCCATCCGGTATGTGTAAGCCCCCAGCGATTGCCCGGCAGCTTTATGAATCTGCTGTCCCGGCGCAAGGCTTTCCGTATAGTGTCGGACTTGGACTCCAAGTCCTCGGCAAGTTCCTCCACCGTGAGAGGGTTATATCGGGCCTGTTTGATGGCTCCCTGGATGCGGTCGGCGATGCTCAGGTTCTCTTCCAGCTCCGGAACATCCCGCACGTCCTCACGAGCCACTGACACCTCCCCGTCACTGAGGAACTCCAGGCGACATCCGATGGGTCTTATCAACTTGCCGTCGTTGGCCTTCTCATGGAATAGACCGACGTGGGTGACGTGTTCATCCTCCGATTGGGACGCCTTCACGTGAAACACGTTCCTTGGGTAGTTTGTCCAGTAGACGCTGCCAAAAGGCCCCGTGGCCCCGGTCACCTTCGACTTGTGGGCCAACACCAGGCTGGTCACATTGAGGCTTCGAAGCGCCATGAAGAACTGGATGGCGGACTGGGCCGACTCCGGGTCCCCTCCGCAGGCTGGTCCGGCGGTGTCCACTATCACGGTCTGTATGCCCCGCTCGAGTACGGCTTTCTGCACCTCTTGTACATCCGCCGCCAGACGTTGGGAGCACCGCCTGTAATGCACTGCTGACCGCTCCCCCAGCCCTAACCCTTTGTGAATGGCGTCGAAGCGCCGCGCATTCTCTGACTCCGTGTTCTCATAGTCCAGGTACAACACCGGTCCAGGCTCCGGTAAAAACCCTTGTGCCGGGTACCCCTCGGATATGAGGGAGGCTAGATAGGCGGCCAGGTATGACTTCCCCGTACCCCCAAATCCGTATATCAGCGTCGGCACACCTTCCATGATCATTGGCTCGACTCTCCATCTGATTGACTCTGGTATTGGGACGTCTCGTATCTGGACGACCTTTTCACCTTCCCGGTGCCGCTGGATCACACCGAGGCAGACCTGCTCCAGGACCTCATCCCAGTTGATTTGCTGCACCTGATTCGCCAACATGCTCGCGATCTGCTTCCGGGTTCTCCCGGCCAACAGGTTCAGCCCCTCGTGGAATATGTGGTGCCAACCAGGCTCCGGGGGGAAGGAGCCCCGGATGGTGATCTCACCCCAGAGGGTCTTCTTGTCCTCCGTTATGCGGTCCACCCGAATGGCTATCCGTTCTTCCAGGTACTTGAATACGTAGACGCCCGCACTGACGTTGGCCTCCACTCTAGGGTCGCTCATGGGATTCTCGTGTAGCCATGAAGGGTCTGTGCCTGCACCTGTCGGACATGTCCGCCGGACACCCCGGACATGTCCGGCGGCCGGTCACGGGCGGGCGCTCCGCGTACCAAGTCCGCCAGCGCCCTCACAACCTCCTCCAGCCGCTCCTGTCCGTCCCACAGCCTGTCCCTACAGCCCTTGTATCCGGGGCTATGGAAGGCCGTCAGGCCCCGCTCGAAGTAATGGTCCCGCCATGAGTCTGAGCATTGAAAATCTATCGTGTCCTCTGTGTATGTGCGGCACATGCGAAACTCACCCTCTCATCGGACTGAGGCAGCAAGGCTAGGCTGGCCGGTCTTAGTCAGCGACGGCAGCCTTCTGGTGCAGCTGGACCCGGCCCCAAGCGTCCCCCAGGTCGTAGATCGTGTCCCTGAGGCCTATATCCAGAATCCTCCGTACATCGTCTGTGCTGAGCCCGTATCGCTCATAGGACCACGCCATAAGCTGGCCGGCGTTCTCCGGTACTCCCTGAATCGCCTCGGGCCTCTTCGTCGGCTTCCTCATGGCGGGCCTCCCGTTGCCACGCCCTCCCGCCAGAGGCCGGCCGCCGGTCATCTCCTCTATGACCTTGGCCACCACCGTCACCGGCATCAGGTTCTTGATCACGTTGCGTTGCGCCTTGGAGATCGCCTTCTCGTAGGCGAAGTCGTCGGCGATTACTCCCCTACCGTCCCGCAGCCGGATCGACTTCGGCTGGTGGGTCCCCGCCCACAGGGTAACGTTCCTATCTAGGTCGGTCGCTTGGACCATCACTCGGAAGGCGTCCCCCAGATCTTCCACCTCGGGCTTCTCGATCCGGAAGTTGCCGCGGTATTGGGAGTACTCACGTATGCCGGCCCACGATAGGCCGCGCTGGGTGCGTCCGGCGCCGTCCTTGAACTCATAGACGTACTCATGGACGAGCTCCCCTGCCAGGAGCGCGATGATCTGCTCCTCGTCCCGCTGGTCCGTCTCCCGGATTCTCGCAAGGGCCTGCTCTTGCCCCTCCGCTGGGACTGCTTCTGTCGCCATTCCCGTTTTCTCCTCCTTGTGCCTTGGCCTGTCCTTCTCGTACAGCTCCGATCCCTCACTACGGATCTGGTTAGGCATTGCCCCAGAGTCCCTGGGTGAGGAGTATGTTATCCTTCTGATGTGGGAGAGCTGCGGCAATGATGCCAAGCATCGAACTTCCCATTGGCACTGCAACGTCTGTGGCGTTCTTTACCATCTCGGCCATCGCTGCGTATTTCACACCGGAATACCCTCCTATGCGCTGGTTCGCGGCTTCCGCTTTTGCTTTCTTTGTGGTTCTGGGCCCGATACGGTGGCTCGCAAACACCGACTTGCAGATCATTGATGACCTCTCTCCCTTCCTGTCCCTTCTCCGCATTTCGGGCATCGTAACTGGCGTGGCCTTAGGAATTCTTGGAGTTGCTGAGGCTTTTTGATCACCCCATAGACAAACGCACCCGACAAAGCTACTCCTAGAACGAGGAGCCAAGCGAAGAACGACATCAGAACCAGCTTGCCGAACAGATCCACGAAACAGTTCATTCCTCTTCTCCCACCGGCTTCGACGTTTCCTCCCAGAGTCGCGCCTCGGCTCGGCAAGCTCCCTTCCACGACAAATCGCAGTAGGGCATCGATCTAACGCCTCCTGGTGCTAGACGCCCGTGGGCTGCTGCTCGCGGACCTGGCTCCGGACCGCATCGACCAGCGCGTGGTCTATGCACGTGGCACAGAGATCCACCGGGTCGCTGCGGAGCCCCGAATCTGTTGCTTGCTTAGCTACCACCACTAGACAGACCGGAGCAGATGATCTCAGGCCCCTTTCCACGATTATTCCCGTCGCGTATCGTTTTGCCGGGCCCTCTGCGTAGAACTCCCCGCACGCATCACACCTCTTTGCGTCTGCCATTGGGCTTCCCTCCTTGCCTTGCTTTTCAATGATGGTCAGGCGGGGTTTGGTTTTCTGTTTCTTGGAGTCGCTGTATTGTTCTTCTTAATCGCCGTACTTCTTGGGAAAGATACATAGCTGCCGCCATCGCTATGAAAGCTGTGGCCGCAAACCCGATCATCCCTAGAAGTAGGCTATTCAACGTCCTCGGTATCCACACGGCCTGAAAGATTGCGGTAAAAGCCACCGCTGAATCGACTGGAACCCAACTCGCTTGAGGCAGCCGCCTCCTCCTGGTCTTCCTTGGCCTGCGCCCTCAGCTGCGATGCCCGCTCCATACTGCGAACTCGGGCTGCCTCGGCCGCTATGGACTTGCGGTGCCGTTCGATCTGCTTGAACACCCTGTCGGGAAGACGGAACACTTCTCCCTTGAGCTCCACCACGTGGGTCCAGTCGTTGTCTAAACGCCGCGTGTAGACGTTGTAGGTGTCGGTGACCATCAGGTCCTCGTCGCCGTAGATCGGCTGCTCTCCCGTCTGCGCCAGTCTCTCCACGTGGACCGCCGAACGCCTGCGGTACTCCCCGGGCATCATCCCCTTTCGATTGGGTGCGCTCCTGGGTTTGGGCTTCCGACGCTTTGCCATGATCAAGTCTCCTTCCTGTCAATGGTGCCCGCGCTGCCAGCACTCTTCACATACCAACCTGCGACACTCGCCACAGTTGAATAGCTTGCTGGTGGAGCTCCTGCAATCGGATATCTCGCAGTAAAGCTTGCTCGTCATAGCGCCACATCCTTCAGCCCGAGGGCCGCCTGCACCTGCCGCGCTGCCCTCCTGGCCCACGGGTCCACGCTGAAGTTGGCTATCCACTCCAGATAGATGTATCCTATGGCTCGGCTGCTGTCCTCGGGGTATTGATCCTTCTCCCCCAGATGGACCGCTTCGGTTTCTCCCGCCTCATCGTCCAGTGGAGCCGTCGGTGGGCTAGCATTCGCAGTCACAAGAGCCTCCTTCCAGTAGGGATCTCCACTTTGTTCTCGGCGGGCCGGCGGCGGTAGTCGTCGAAACGATCCGGGAGCACGTTGGAGAAGGCGCGGGTCTCCCCGCAGCGCTCGCAGAACCCCGCGCTTGTAGGGCCTTTCTCCGTCTCTATCAGCCAGTAGTGGACGCATACAGGTTTAGGTTTGGCCTCATCCGCATGAAACTCCGCCCCCCTGCGCTTAGCTGTGATCACGCTGTCACCAGCTCTCGATCCCTGGCGTGGCACTCGCACTGGCAGGGCGTCGGCGGGGTGCTCAGGTGGGGAACCTCGCCGTTGCACTTGCGGTGGGAGCCCACGAAACACTCACGAGACTTGGGATTGCAGCTCATGGTCGTGACCTCTCCGATTCCTCCAGGCTTATCACGCCGCTACCCTCCTTGATTGCCCTCGCCTTGGCACGGGGCCTGGGGTTTACGGGGAGCCATGCTCCCCGGCCTCACCTGCTATCCCTCGACGTAGCGCATGAGGTTCCCCGCCGCTGTCTCCACCTTCACCCGCTCATCGGTGTGCTGTATCTGCCGGGCAGACGCCGTGATCCCCTGGATGATGTCCCACAAGGACCGGGCCTGCCCCTCCTCAGCGATGGCTGATGCAACGGCGTTCTTCGCCTGGGTGCCGGTAAATCCCCTGTCCTGGAGCCACTTGTCCCAGCCCTTGTTTTCCTTCGCACCCTGGGGAAGCTCGTATGCCTGGGCCGCCTTGATGGCCTCAACGGTCTTCCGGGTGTCTTCCTCGGCGTACCTGGCGAGATACCGCTGCCCCTCGTAGGCGAACCGATCCGGCGCCCCCCTGGTGTGGCGTATCCGTAGCTCCCGGACGTCGGTGGCTCCCCAGATGATCCGGTTGTCACAGACGTAGCGGTACAGGAAGGTCGTCAGCCCGAATACCGCCGCTCCCACCTCGCTGTTCCAGGTGTAGAACCCACGAAACAACGTCTCGTTACCTACCTCGATGGGGTTGTCCGGGTCCACCAGGAAAAGGAACACGTCCCTGTCCGAGGCGTAGAGGGTGGTGGCCCGCTTGGGATTCTGGGTCGTGTAGCTGGCTGCCGGCACCTGCCACCGGCCATCATGGTTCACCCTCTCGACTGCCTCCACCACCTCCTGGTCCCAGATGCGCCCGTAGCTGGTGGAGGTCATGGACCGGAGCATGTTGGCCCCGTTGGTCTGACCCAAGACCAGGGACTCGTCTCTAATGGGAGTGTGTTCCAGGCCCCATTGCAGGTTGATCCCCGCCAGCTCCGCAGGAAGCTTCCTGAGATATGAGGCTGGGGCCTGTGCTAATTGGGATAGCTGGCCGAAAGCCCAGTGGGTGGGGCTTAGAAGGCGGTGCTCGCCCCTGGTAATGTCGTATGCTTCCACCTCCAGCCCGTCGTCGATATTGACCCGGAGGTCCTGGACTGGGGTGGTCAGGGTCCAGGATTCATGCCGTCTATCCTGGACGGCGGCCTTGAGGTCGCCAAGGGTGAGGTACCGTTGGTCGTCGGGCCTGCTAGCCCACTGCTCCGATGCCTTGGATAGAGTTGCGGTTGTCATTGGGTCCCCTTTCTCGCCCGTACAATGCCCTGGCGCGGCCTGGTCACCTGGTCCTGGTCCTTCCTGCTGATAGAGTCCACCTCCTCTCTCCCGTCGCCGTGGCCACCACGTAGTTGCCGTGCTTGTGGGACCGCCTTACCCCTATCCCGCAGGGGCGGCACTCCCAGAAGTTGCTCATGGGGTCGTACTTCCCCAGGGTCTTGTTGCCGCACCGGGGACATCGGAGGGTACGGGGTAGGCTCCTAGCCATTGGTGAGTCCTTGTATAATGGGCTCCTGGTAGGCCACGGTCTCGGCTGGCATCTCCTTCGTCTCACCCGCAGGTGGGGCTTCCCGTGGCCTACCAGGTTTGACCCTCTGTGCATCAAGCTCGGCAGGCCGAGCCTTGGCCTTCGCCAGGGCTTCCTGCCATGTTGGGCGTCCGCCCTGTTTGCCGATGCGGATGTAGTGGTCATGGCCGTACTTGGCCTTAGTAGCCAGTCCACCCTTTCTGGCCCGCTCGGTGCGTCGCTGTTGCCTCTTGAGGATCGTGCTGGGGCGCATAGCCATGGCTAGTCCTCCTTCACTGCCAGGACCCGTTCTCTAGCCTCTTGAGCCGCCTTCTCCGCCGCCTCTTGGAGATCAAGTTCGGCCACTACACGCTCCTCGAAACCTTTGGGGGCTTCTCGACGGCCACGCAGGATGGCGTTGAACAGCGTCGGATGTATGCCAAGGCGCACAGCTAGATCGGCCTGCCGCAACCCAAGCTCGGCTATCCGTCCAATCAGCTTTGAGTATTTTCGGTGTGGTGTGTCCATTAGGTATATAGACATATTACCGTACCGATACTAGATTGTCAATACCTTATAGACAACAATACTTAGAGAGGACCGTTATGCCGCAGACAGCTTCCATTGACCCCGTAGTAGCGAAGAATCTGGAGACCATCATGCGCGAGAAGGGGCGGTCTGCCTATTCTGTTGCTCAGGCCATAGGAGTCTCACCTAACTGGCTTTACCGCATAGTCAAGATGGACAGAGGCATCATGCTTCCCTCCCTGCGACAGGTCGCTAATGAGCTTGGAGTGTCGGTTGGGGAGCTTGTAGACCCGCCAGGCGGAAATGATTCCGGCAGAAACAACCGCCATTGGGCTATGGCCGAGACTAGGGCACCCTACGACAACTACAAGCCCCGAGGCCGTCGTCCCGTAGAGCTTCTTGAAGTGGCGTCCTCGGCGGGCGTCGGTGCTGAGGTCTACGACGAGACACCAATAGGGGTGCTCTGGTTCCGCGAAGATTGGCTCCGAAGCCATTCCATCGACTCGGAGCAAAGCAACATCATCAGCGTCCAGGGGCCATCGATGGAGCCGACATTGCCTGACGGTTGCTCAATCCTGGTGGACAGACAACGTCGGACACCTCAGGAAGGCCACATCTACGTCATGCGGGTCGAGGAGGGCCTGGTCGTGAAGCGCCTGGGCCTAGACGAAAAGGGCCGCTGGGAGATGCTGAGCGACAATCCGGCCTGGGAGCCTGCGTTGCTGACCTACGGAAGTGAGATCATCGGCGAGGTTCGCTGGGCGGCGGTGACGTTTTAGGAGGGGTTATGAAGAAGGTCAGAATGATAAAAGATACGCCCATACCTGACGATGGGGAGTTGGATGAGGGCGAGGTCATACTGGGTCCTGTTAGCAGAATCGAGCGTATAGTGCGGCAGTGGATAGCCCTACCCGCGATTTGTCGGCGTATCTTAACGAACATGCCCCGAAACCAAGAGGTGGTGAGCATACTGTCCAATGGCCAGAGCCCTAAGCGGAAGCTCGAGCGCATCCAGGCAGAATCATTCATTGCCATCGCCGGTGAGGTTTATTCATCGAGGACGTTCCAAAAATTAGGATTCAAGGTTGCCGATTGCGGTTGCTCGCCGGGGGTAGGCCACAAATGCTCCACGCCAGAGCCATAGAAAGGGGAGCCAGCTAGCCAAGCTAGTTATTCCTGGCATACCTGCTAAGCGCTTAGCCCGAGTAATTGGGCTCATGGGTTCGAATCCCATTCCCTCCGCCATATTTTTATCTAGCGACCGTCGGAGGCCATGGAAAGCTATCACATCTGGACCATAGGCTGCCAGATGAACGTCGCCGACTCGGAGAGGCTGGCCGGCGCCCTGGAGCAACTCGGTCTCCATGCGGTGGACAAGCCCGGAGATGCTGACGTTATCGTCCTGAACTCCTGCGTGGTCCGCCAGAACGCAGAGGACAAGGTGGCCAACACCCTGAGGACAATGAAGCCCCTCAAAGCCGCCAGGCCCGACCGTGTGGTGGCACTGATGGGGTGCATGGTTGGGCCCGGGAACCATGGCCTTGGCGCCACCTTTCCCTTCGTCGACACTTTCATGCAGCCCCAGCAGTACGGTCCGTTGCTGGACCTGCTGGGAGAGCGGATGGGGCTGGACTGGGAGGGCTGCGTAGGCAACCTGACGCCGCTCTGGCCTGCGGTCAGGAGCCACGTCCCCATCATCCACGGCTGCGATCTGATGTGCACCTTCTGCATCATACCGTACAGGCGAGGCCGGCAGGTCAGCCGCCCGATCCCGGAGATCGTCGCCGAAGTAGAGCGCCTGGTGGCCCGTGGGGTCAAGGAAGTTACCCTCCTGGGACAGACGGTGGATGCCTACGGCCACGACCTACCCGAGGAGCCGGATCTGGCCGACCTGCTTCACGCCCTGAATCCCATTCCGGGACTCGCCCGCATCCGGTTCCTTACCTCTCATCCCATGTTCATGAGCCGGCGCATCATGGAGGCGGTGGCGGAGCTTGACAAGGTATGCGAGCACGTGAACCTGCCCGTTCAGGCCGGCGACGACGGGGTGCTGGCCAGGATGCGCCGCCGCTACACCGTGAGGGAGTACAGAGATCTGATCGACGAGATGCGTCGCACAATCCCCGGAGTTTCCCTCAGCACCGACGTGATCGTTGGGTTCCCCGGAGAAACCCGAGAGCAGTATGAAAGGACGGTCCGGCTGATCGAGGATGTCGGGTTCGATAAGGTACACGCGGCGGCTTACTCCACCCGGCCCGGCACGATAGCCGGCCGGAGCATGCCCGACGACGTGCCTCCCGAGGAGAAGGAGTACCGCCTGAAGAACCTGGACCGGCTTCAGGAAGGCATCCTTGCCGAGAGGAACTCCCGACTACTGGGGGAGAGGGTGGAGGTGCTGGTGGACGGCCGGAAGAAGGGCCGGTGGCAGGGCCGCACCAGGAACGACAAGCTAGTCTTCTTCGAAGCCGAGGGAGACCTCTTGGGGAACTTAGTCGATGTGGAAGTAACCAGGACCGGGCCCTGGTCCCTCCAGGGCGTTCCCGCCGGCGTATTGGCGTCGGCCGAAAGGGGCTGAGAACCCGTGACCGTAAGAACCAAGGAACCCACCATTCCCATTACCGAGATAGAGCACTCCGCCTTTTGCCGCACCGAGGACCAGCTGCCCTCCAAGTCCCTGGAGGAGGAGATGAAGGTAAACATCCGCTGGCAGCGGATCCCCGTCGAATACCTGCACATGAGCGCCGAGGAACTGGACACCAGGATCCGGGAGACCAGGGAAAAGCTGGGGGACCGGGTGACCATCCTGGGACATCACTACCAGCGAGAAGAGGTGATCAAGTACGCCGACTATCAGGGGGACTCCTTCAAGCTCTCCCAGAACGCCGCCTCCCACCCAGAGTCGGAGTACATCATCTTCTGCGGTGTCCACTTCATGGCAGAGACCGCCTGCGTCCTTAGCGCTCCTCACCAGAAGGTCATACTACCTAACATCACCGCCGGCTGCTCGATGGCCGACATGGCCCCCCTGGACGACGTGCTGGATGCCTGGGATGACCTGGCGGATGTGCTTGGAGGCCCCAATAGCACCGTTCCGGTGGCCTACATGAACACCATCGCCGGCCTCAAGGCCCTGTGCGGCCGCCACGGCGGGATCATCTGCACCTCCTCCAACGCCACCGCGGCCGTGAAGTGGGCCTTCGAGCGTGGGGAACGAGTATTCTTCTTGCCCGACCAGCACCTGGGCCGCAACACCGGCCTCAAGCTGGGGTTGGGCCTGGACGAGATGATCGTGTGGAACCCCTTCAAGCGTCTGGGTGGGCACACCCCCGAAGCGCTGCGAAAAGCGAAGATGGTCCTGTGGCAGGGACACTGCTCCGTCCACACTCGCTTTTCCGTGAAACAGATCGAGGCCGCCAGGGCCCGCTACCCCGACATAAAGGTCATCGCACACCCCGAGTGCGTGATGGAGGTGGTGCAGGCCGCCGACATGGACGGCTCCACCGAGTTCATCCGCAAGGCCGTCAACGAGTCGCCCTCCGGCAGCAAGTGGGCCATCGGAACCGAGATAAGCCTGGTGAACCGCCTGGCCAAGCAGAACCCCGACAAGGTAATCTTCTGCCTTGACCCGGTGGTGTGTCCCTGCTCCACCATGTACCGCATCCATCCGGCCTACCTGGCCTGGGTGCTGGACGGCCTGCTGGAAGGCGTCCTGGTCAACCAGATCACCGTGGACGACGAGACCAGCCGCTACTCCCGCATCGCCCTGGAGCGTATGCTGCAGGTGGTGTAGCCCCGCTCCTCCGCCCCCTAGGACTTTCTGGTAGGCTTATCCCCACGGCTGAAAGGGGGCCATGACGAAAAGGGCCCTGCACCGACGCTGGTTTGTTCTTCTGCTGGTGCCAGGCCTGGCCGCCGTCCTAGTACTGGCCTGGGGCTTGGGCGGCTCGTCGGCCCAGGGAGACACCCTCACCGTCACCAAGACAGCCGATACCAACGACGGCTCCTGCGACCCCGACGACTGCTCTCTGCGGGAGGCGATTGCTAGGGCTGAGGATGGCGACACCATAATTATCCCCGCCGGGACTTACACAATTGATCCGAACTTCGGCGAGCTGGTCATCGAGAAAGACCTGACCTTGGCCGGCGCGGGGGCGGAAGACACGGTTATCCAGGCCTCCACAGTGAACCCTGTTCTGTCCCCCGAGGACCCAGGCGCGGCGAGCTTCGGGGTATTCTTGATTACAGATAGCAACGTTACTATCTCGGGCATGACCATCCGCCACGGCAACGCCACTCATTACGGCGGAGGCATCGTTAACGCCAGGGGCACTCTAATCCTGAGCGACAGTTCCATCACCAACAACGTGACTGCCGGTTCAATCTTCAGTTTCGGCGGCGGCATTGGGAACCTCCTTGGCGGCACTCTAGTGCTGAGAAACAGCACTGTCACAGACAACACCGCTGGCCGAGGCGGTGGGGGCGTGTCCAATGGCGGTACCCTGAGCCTGACCAACAGCACCATCAACGGCAACAGAGCAGGTACTTCGGGAGGGGGCATCCTCAACAATGGTACCGCGACCCTAATCGACAGCACCGTTAGTGCCAATGCAGCAGGTACCTCGGGCGGCGGCATATACACCCTGACATCGTTCAGCGGGGGCGACACCACGGTGACCGTAATCAACAGTATTGTCAGTGACAACACGGCCCGTCTCGACGGAGGAGGCTTCTACAACGGTGATGGCGTGCTGACTGTGATCAGCAACGCTGTCAGCAACAATATGGCTGGTCGAGTAGGCGGCGGGATCTACAGCGACGACCCATTGAGCGTGACCAGCAGCACCATCAGCAACAACTCGGCTGGCGGAGACGGAGGTGGCCTATACAGCAGGTGGTCTGCGACGGTGGCCAACAGCACCATCAGCGCAATGTGGCCGTTGACGACGGTGGTGGCATCCTGAATAGGGGCGGGCTAGCGCTGAGGAACAGCACCATCACTGGCAATAAGGCTGGAGACGACGTCGGTGGGATCTGGAACGACGGTACGGTAACGGTCGCTAACAGCACCGTCAACGACAACACGGCGGGAGACTCCGTGGGCGGGATTTACAACGACGGCACAGTGAGTCTGGCCTTCACCACCGTCAGGGGCAACGCGGCAGTGAGGTCCGCCGGTGGCATCCAAAACCAAGGTAGCCTGACCGTGACCAGCAGCACGGTCGACAACAACACGGCAGGTGATTACGGGGGCGGTATCGTCAACTTCGGTGGCCTGAGCGTGATCACCAGCACTATAAGCGCCAACACCGCCGGCCTCGACGGCGGCGGCACCTTCAACAGAGGCGGCCTGAACCTGAGCAACAGCACAATCAGCCACAACACGGCTAACGGTGAAGGTGGCGGCATCGCCAATCGTTGCCGAAGTAAGATCTTTTGTGGGACAGAGCTGGAGCTGGTGAACACCATTGTGGTCGGCAACGCCGCCCCGACGGGATCGGACTGCTCTTTAGGAGATCGGGCATCGCGCACCTCCCTGGGTCACAACATTACTGGGGAAGTCACTGGCTGTGGGCTCGAGGCGGCCCCAGGTGACCTGGTTGAGGCTGATCCACAGCTTGGACCTTTGCAGGGTAACGGCGGTCCCACGTTTACCCATGCCCTTCTTTCAGACAGTCCGGCCATTGATGCGGGGGACAACGCTAGCTGCCCGGAAACCGACCAGCGGGACGCCGCCCGCCCGGTGGACGGAAACGGCGACGGCCTGGCGGCCTGCGACATTGGGGCGTACGAGTTCGGATCCAGTCCGCCGCCACCGCCGCCGCCACCGCCGCTTTCGCCCCCTCCTATCCAGGCAGCCCCCGCTCCCCTGGTCTGGGTGGACGTCGTGGGGCGCGAGGTCATCAGGCCTGGCCGGATGCAGACATTCAGCATCCTCTACGGCAACAGCGGCAACGTAGACGCGGTGGGGGTGCCCCTCTGGATTGGCGGTATCCCTAAGGACTCCACCTGGGAATTGAGCTTCGAGAGGACCCCTCCTCCACTTCCAAATGGCCAGCCCATCGTTGATTGGGAAGAGATACCTGTCCATCTCCAGACAGATGACGGTCAGGTTGTTATACCGCTGCTCCTCCCCGTAATCCCGCCGGGCTTCACTGGTGTACTTAGGCTCACCCTAACAGTCCCGACGGGCCGAGAATTTCAAATAAGGACATGGATGAACAGGCCGATGTTCCAATCACCGCTGGATGCTGGGTGGGAATGCTGTTTGAAGGCCATGCTCAAAAACTTCGCGCTACGGTTACCACCCGGGCTCGACTGTCAATTTGCGGCCTATGAGATGAGCCAGTCCGATTTCGAACTTATCGAGGGTCCGATTTACTATTTAGATTTTCTTGTCGCATGGATCAATGTCGGCGTCCAGTGTGTGCCAGAGCTCGTATCTGTCGTCCCTATTGTAGGAGTCGCACTAGGGGTAGCGGCTCAAGGAGTAGAATTAGTCCTTGACGTGGGGTTAAGTGCCTACTCGATCATAAGAGATAAAGATTGCATAGAAGTTTGGCAGCAAACATGGGATGTATTGAGTCCCGTGATACGGACCGTCACTTCGTTCGACCCCAACGAGAAAGTGGGGTCACGGGGCGTCTTAGAAGCCCATTATCTCTCCGAGAAGGAACCTCTAAGGTATACTATTCTCTTCGAGAACTTGGAGACGGCCGATGCCCCGGCTCAAGAAGTTCTCATTACCGACCAGCTCGACGTGGCGAACATGGACCTGAACACCTTCAACCTCGGACCCATCTCCTTTGGAGAGACCAAGATAGTTCCTCCACCGGGACTAAGCGTGTTTGACACCGAGGTCGACCTGAGGCCGGAGAACAACCTCATCGTGAAGATCGAGGGGGGTCTTGATATGGACACCGGCCTCCTTACCTGGCGTTTCGTTTCCATCGACCCGGAGACCGGCCAACTGCCGGAGGATCCTCTGGCTGGTTTTTTGCCTCCCAATGTCACCCCACCGGAAGGGGATGGGAGTGTCCTGTTCACCGTCATGCCAAAGGACGACCTTCCCACGGGGACAGAGATCCGTAATCAGGCCACCATCGTTTTCGACGTGAACCCTGGGATCGAAGATTCCGGAATTAAGGACTATACGGTTTTCGTCTCGGAGGACGGCGGGCCTTTTGAGGTTTGGCTCGACAACTATGCAGACACGTCGGCGACTTTCACAGGCCAGAGGGGACGGACCTACTTCTTCTACAGCATCGCAAGGGATCATACTGGCAACGTGGAGGATCCTCCGGCAGCTGCAGACGCTCTTACTAAAATAGTCCTTCGACAAGGTGATGTTAACGGGGATGGTGAAGTCAACACCGCCGACCTGATATTCGTCCTCGCTAACTGGGGAATCCCCAATGACCATCGAGCCGATCTCACAGGAGACGGGGTGGTGGATGTCCGGGACCTTGTTCTGGTGGCCATCGACATGTAAGCCTGTCCCGTCCCTCCCCTCGTGACGGGTGGAAAAGTGGTATGATTTATCACGAACCATCGGGAGGTGAGCGATGTCCTACAGACCGAAGCAGCTTGGGCACGTCAATCTATACGTGAGGGACTCTGAGCAGTCGGAGAAGTTCTACGCAGAGGTGCTGGGCCTCCATACTTACGAGCGCCGGCCGGGCGTCGCCGTCTTCATGTCGGCGGACATGGACCAGTCCCACGAGATCGCCCTGATGCAGCTGGGTCCCGATGCCCCCGGGCCGGACAAAGGAAGGGTCGGGCTGAACCACATCGCGTGGCGCATGGACAACTTCGAGGACTTGAAGGAGCTCCACGACAGGCTCAAGGAGAAGGGCGTGGAGGTGGAGAAGGTCGCCGACCACGGCATCTCCCTGGGCATCTACTTCAAGGACCCCGACGGCAACGGCAACGAGGTGTACTTCGAACTGGCACGGGACCAGTGGCCCAACGGTGAAGGCATCTTCGGCGGGAAGTTCCCCTTCAGCCTGGAGGAGGAGCCCGCCGAAGCAAGGGCCACCTAAAGTCGTTGATTCTCCCCCCCGAAGTACAGAACCTCATCGACCAGGTGCTGGTAGAAGACCAGACCTTCAACGACCCCACCACGGCCACCCTCATCGCTCCTGAGCTTACGGGCACTGGGGTCATACGGGCGAAGGCGGAGGGTGTCCTAGCGGGCGTGGAGATAGCCCTGGCAGTGTTTCGCCGGGTGGATCCCAGGATCGAGGGAGAGGCGCTGCTGAAAGACGGTGCGTCCCTCCGACCAGGGAGCGAGGTCGCCCGTCTGCGGGGCCGGGCGGGCAGCATCCTCAGGGCCGAGCGCCCGGCCCTCAACTTCCTGCAGCGCATGAGCGGCGTAGCCACTGACACCTCTCGGTACGTCGATGCAGTGCGCGATCTCAAGACGAAGATCGTGGACACCCGCAAGACGGCCCCAGGAATGAGGTACCTGGACAAGTACGCGGTGCGCTGCGGAGGCGGAGCCAACCACAGGATGAACCTTGCCGACGGCATCCTCATCAAGGACAACCACATCGCCGCCATGCGCTCCCATGGCGCCAGCCTGGGGGATACGGTACGGCTGGCCCTGGAGCGGGCCCCCCACACGATCAAGGTGGAGGTGGAGGTCACCAATCAGGAGGAGCTGGAGGAAGCCCTGAAAGCCGGGGCCCACATCATTATGCTGGACAACATGTCTCTGGAGCAGATGGCCATCGCGGTGCGCACGGTGGGCGGGCGGGCCCTCCTGGAGGCCTCCGGGGGTGTCAACCTGGAGACGGTGAAGGCGGTGGCCAAGACAGGGGTGGACCTGATCTCCGTAGGCGGCCTCACCCATTCCGCCAGTGCTTTGGACCTGAGCCTGGACCTGGAGTTCCCCTAAGGGCCCACTCATTTATCACGAGCAATGGCAGTAACTGTTCACGTTTGAGGGGATTGATAGTCTCTGCGACCTCCGTCACACCGGCGAAAGCCGGTCCAGTCAGGCCATGGATTCCGGCTTCCGCCGGAATGACGAGTTCCCCACTGACAGGGGGGTGGAGTGCGGGGCGGTACTTCTGTGCTAAACTTGACCTATGTCCCTGTCCATTTTCCACCCCGTAATCCAAGAGTGGTTTAACGGCAGGTTCTCCGAGCCGACTCAAGCCCAGGCCCTGGGCTGGCCCGCCATCTCCGGGGGCAGCCACACCCTCATCGCCGCCCCCACTGGGTCCGGCAAGACACTGTCGGCCTTCCTCACCTGCATCGACGCCCTGGTGCGCCAGGGGATCGAGGAGCCGCTGCCCGACGTTACCCAGGTGGTGTACGTCTCTCCCCTGAAGGCCCTGTCCAACGACATCCAGAAAAACCTGGCTGCCCCCCTGGAAGAGATATCGGAGCTGGGCGAGAAGCTGGGCGTATCGATCCCGGAGATCAGGGTGGCCGTCCGCACCGGGGACACCAAGGCGTCCGAGCGCCAGAAGATGGCCAGGCGGCCTCCCCACATCCTGCTCACCACCCCAGAGTCCCTGTACATCCTGCTCACGTCCAAGAGCGGACGCCGGGGCCTGAAGGGGGTGAAAACCCTCATCCTGGACGAGATCCACGCGGTGGCGGGCAACAAGCGGGGCTCCCACCTGTCCCTCTCAGTCGAGCGTCTATGCGAGCTGGCCGACGATCCCATCACCCGGATAGGCCTCTCGGCCACCCAGCGGCCCATCGACGAAGTGGCCCGCTTCCTGGTGGGGACCCGAAACCTCTCCCCGGACGGCACCCCCGACTGCACTATCGTCGATACGGGGCACGCACGGACCATCGACCTGGCCATCGAGCTTCCCACCCAGAGGGAGCTGGGGCCGGTAGCCACCCACGAGATGTGGGGCGAGACCCTGGACGCCATCGCCGAGCTTGTGCGTTCCCACGGAACCACCCTGGTGTTCGTGAACACCCGCCGGCTGGTGGAGCGGGTGGCCCACCAGCTATCGGAACGGCTGGGGGAGGAAGCGGTGGTGGCCCACCACGGCAGTCTCTCCCGCAGCACCCGTCTGGCCGCCGAGCAGAAGCTCAAGCTGGGCGAGGTGAAGGTGTGTGTGGCAACGGCCTCCCTGGAGCTGGGCATCGACGTGGGGGTGGTGGACTTGGTGTGCCAGATCGGGTCTCCCCGATCGATTGGCCTGCTTCTCCAGCGGGTGGGTCGCTCCGGCCACTCCACTGGGGCAACTCCCAAAGGGCGCCTGTTCCCCCTGACCAGGGACGAGCTGGTGGAGTGCGCCGCCCTGGCCAGGGCCGTTCGCCTCGGCCTCCTGGACACCCTTTCTATACCGCCATGGCCCCTGGACGTGCTGGCCCAGCAGGTGGTGGCCGCCTGCGCCGCCGAAGACTGGGGCGAAGACGACCTGTTCGACCTCTGCAGCCGGGCATACCCCTACCAGGACCTGCCCAGAGAGAAGTACGACCAGGTGCTGGAGGTCCTATCCCGCGGGTTCGCTCCCCGGCAGGGCCGCAGCGGGGCCTTCCTCCATCGCGACGGGGTTAATAGCCGTCTGCGTGGACGCCGGGGGGCCCGGCTGTTCTCCATGACCAGCGGCGGCGCCATCCCAGACAACGCCGACTACGACGTGGTGGCCGACCCGGAAGGTACCTTCGTGGGTACGGTGAACGAGGACTTTGCGATTGAGAGCATGGCGGGGGATGTGTTCCTGCTTGGCAACACCCCCTGGAAAATCCGCCGGGTCGAGAGCGGCCGTGTGCGGGTCCAGGAGGCCCAGGGCATGTCCCCCAGCATCCCCTTCTGGCTGGGCGAGGCCCCGGGACGTACCCGGGAGCTCTCGGAGCAGATCACCCAGGTCCGGGACGGTATAGACCAGATCCTTCACAGTCCGGAAGAGGCCGTCGGCTGGGCCGTGGACGAAGCCGGGATCACCGAAGAGGCGGCCCGCCAGATCGTGGCCTATCTGGAGGAAGGCAAGCGGATACTGGGCATGGTGCCCACCGCGCGGCGGGTGGTGGCCGAGCGGTTCTTCGACGAGAGCGGCGGCATGCAGATCGTGATCCACTCCCCCTTCGGCGCGCGGATCAACCGGGCCTGGGGGATGGTGCTGCGCAAACGTATCTGCCGCACCTTCGACCTGGAGCTCCAGGCCTCGGCCACCGACGACGGCATCAACCTGTCCTTAGGGCCCCAGCTATCCTTCCCTCTGGACGGCGCCTTCACCAGCGTTTCGACCCGCAACGTGGAAGAGCTGCTGACCCAGGCTATACTTCAGGCACCCCTCTTCGCGACCCGCTGGCGGTGGGACGCCTCCAGGGCTCTGGCGGTGCTGCGCCACACCGGCGGACGGAAGGTGCCCGCCCCCTTGCAGCGGATGCGCTCTGACGACCTGCTGGCCGCCGTCTTTCCCGCCCAGGTGGCCTGCCAGGACAACGCCGTCCCGGGGGACATCGAGGTCCCCGACCATCCGCTGGTCTTCGAGACCCTTCGCGACTGCCTGACGGAGGCCACCGACCTCAAGGGCCTGATGGGCATACTCGCCGACATCGAAGGCGGTGGCATCGAGGTCTACGCCAGGGATACCGTGCAGCCCTCGGTGTTCGCCCACCAGGTCCTCAATGCTCTGCCCTACGCTTTCCTGGACGATGCTCCCCTGGAGGAGCGGCGGGCCAGGGCGGTCTCACTGAGGCGCGCCCTACCAGATGACTCAAGGGACCTGGCGGCCTTGGACCCCAACGCCATTGCTGAAGAGTCGGAGAACGCCTGGCCCCGAATACGGGATGCCGACGAGCTCCACGACGCCCTGCTCATCCTGGGGCTGTTTCCGCAGGCTAATGCCCTTAACGTGAAAATGGGCTACGACCCTTCCGAGATGGAGGACTGGTTCGGCCAGCTTGTCCGGGACGACCGGGCCTTCCGCCTCCGCCTTCCCGACGGCGGCTCTGCCTGGGTCCCTGCCGAGGGCCTCCCGGTGGCCGTGGCCGCCTTCCCCGATGGGCGGCTGGAGCCCGAGCCTCAGGGAGCCCTCGGTTCGCATCCGGAGGTCTCTCAGGATGAGGCGGTCCTATCCCTCGTCCGAGGCCATGCCGAGTGCTCCGGCCCATTCACGGTGGAAGAGCTGGCCCGGACGCTGAGCCTTTCGCCGGGATCGGTTGGCATCGCTGTCGCCCAGATCGAGGCCGAGGGCCTGGTCCTCCGGGGGCGCTTCCGCCCCGGCGCCGACGAAGAGGAGTTCTGCGACAGGAGGATCCTGGCCCGGATCCACCGGGCCACCATAAGCGGGCTGCGCCGGGAGGTGGAGCCCGTGTCTCAGGCCACCTACTTGAGGTTCCTGCTGGGCTGGCAGCATGTCACGCTATCCTCCAGGCTGAAGGGCGAAGCGGGCGTGCTGGACCTGGTGGAGATGCTCCAGGGGTTCGAGGCGGCCGCTGGCGCCTGGGAATAGGAGATACTGGACTCCCGGGTCTCGGGCTACGACCCGGTGCTGCTGGACCGGCTGTGCCTCATGGGAGAGGTGGTCTGGGGCCGTCCGACTCCCCCGACCAACGGCGACTCTCCAACAGCCCGCAACGCCCTCTCCAGGAACACCCCGGTCACTCTGGCCTTGCGGGATTCCCTGGACTGGCTGCTGGACCACGCCGGGCAGAACGGGCAGCACCTCTCCGGGGCCGCCGAAGAGGTGCTAGAGCTTCTCACACGGCGGGGCGCGTCCTTCATGTCGGGCATCGTGACCTCGACGCGCCGCCTGCCATCGGACGTCGAAGAAGCCCTCTGGCAGCTGGCCGCCGCAGGCCGGGTGACCGCCGACACCCTGGAGCCGCTGCGGCAGCACATTATGGGTAACCCCACCAAGGGGCGACGAGCCACCAGGCTGAAGAAGGCCAGGGCTCGACGGGGGGCCGGATACAGCCGGTGGTCCCTGTTCCAAGGGATGGACCCCACAGAGGACTCGGTGGAGTCCAAAGCGCGGCAGCTTCTGAGGAGATACGGAGTCCTCTTTCCCGAGCTACTGGGCCGGGAGCCGATGGCGCCCCGCTGGAGGGACCTGGTCCGTGTGCTGCGTCGCCTGGAGGCCAGAGGAGAGATCAGAGGAGGGCGTTTCGTTGCCGGCTTCGTGGGAGAGCAGTTCGCCCTACCCGAGACCGTGGAAACCATTCGCGCCCTGCGGAACGCCGAGCCCGACGATCAGTGGCTGGTGGTGTCGGCCTGCGACCCCCTGAACGTGGTGGGCTTCCTAACGCCGGGAGAGAGGGTGCCGGCCGTGCTGGGGAACCGGGTTGCCTTCCGCAACGGTGTCCCGATCTGCTCCCTGGAGGGCGGGGAGGTTGTGGTCCGCGCCGCCGTGGACGAGGCCATCCTGGCCGAGGGGCGGGCACTGCTGCAGGGTCAGGCTCCGGCGTCTCGGCAGCCGGTGGCCGTGCGGGGGTAGGCCCCGCCCTCCCCTCTACCCCTATCCCAAAGCGGGAGGGGATAAGGCCGGGTCAGTGCCGCTGGCAGGCGGCCATCCACTCCTCGTGGGAGGGCACCTTCTCCCCCACCACGTACAGGAAATAATAGGAACCCATGTCGCCCAGGAACTTGAACTGTTTTCGTAGGTCCTTGACGGTGGCCTCGAAGCTGTCTTGGGAGCGCAGGTAGCCTTGGAAGCTACCATGGCCCTTCTCCAGCTCCAGCATGCGGCAGGCGTTCCCCACGATGGCCTCTATCTTGCGCCGGTTCCTGATGACCCGTTTGTCGCCGGTTAGCTCGTCCAGCTCCGGCTCGGTGAGGTTGGCCACGGTCTCGGCGTCGAAGCCCCGGAAGGCCTCACGGATGCCCGGCCATTTGGATTCCACGACCTTCCAGGAGATCCCGGTCTGGAAGATTGCCTTGCTCATCACCTCCAGATAGTCTCCCAGTCTCTGGGGAACGATCTGCGCCGGGGCCTGCATCTCTGCCACGACTTTCCTCCATGCACCTTCTTAATTGGGCGCTGCTTTTGTCCTCCCCCCCTTTGTGGCTCTTTGCAGGGGAAGGTGAGGATGGGATTTTATTGCATCGTCTCCAGCAAGCGTTTGAGGTCGTGTTTCGCCTCCAGGATGCCGGCCCACAGGTCGCCTACGGTCTCCACCCGGTTCGGCACTGTGTATATGGTGAAGTCGGTGGGATAGACCTGGTCCAGCTCATCCCAGCCCAGGGGGGTGGACACCGGGGCCCCGGGTAACGGCCTCAGGGAGTAGATGGAGGCCATGTTCTTGCTGCGGGTGTTCTGGTTGTGGTCCAGGAATATCTTCGCGGGACGCTTGCTCACTGTCCACTCCATGGTGACGTCGTTGGGCATCTGCTGCAGCAGAAACCGGCCGATGAGCTCACAGGTCTTCCGCGTTACCTTGTAGTCGTACTGTCGCAGCACCGGCACGTAGACGTGGATTCCGGTCTTCCCCGAGGTCTTCAGGAAGGAGGACAGAGAGAGCTGGTCCAGGATGTCCTTGAGGGCCCGGGCCACCTCGACTCCCTTGGAGAAGGCTCTGCGGTTCAGATCCGGCTCGTCCCCGGTCTTCTCCTTGCCCGAGTAGATGTAGGGGTCCAGGTCGAACACGATGACGTCGGGATAGTTCAGCACGCTTCCGTCGATGGCGTCCCTGGACCCGGCGAAGTCGGTGGTCAGATCGGTGGCGTCTGGCGTTGTCACGGTCCTGGACAGCCAGGGATGGAGCTCGATGTTGGCCAGCTGGGCCAGCCAGACCAGGGTCTGGAGGTTGTTGACCATGATGTACTCTCCGTCGCCCTCGTTGTGGGAGGAGAACAGGCGCACGGTCTCCACGAACTCAGGAGGGTCCTGCTCCCAATGCTTCTGGTAGAAGCTGTTGCCATCGATGCCGTTGGGGTACCGGGTCAGAGTCATGGGTCGGTTGCGCAGATGGGGCAGGAGCAGGGGGCTCATGCGGACGTAGTACCGGATCATGTCCCCCTTGGTAACAGGAGACCCGCCGTCCGTCGCCGGCCACAGCACCTTGTTCAGGTTGGCGAGGCTGATGCGATGGACGCCCGTCTCCAGTATGAGCTTGTCCGCGCGCTCGGAGAGCTGGTCCAGCACCCCGGAGACCTCGTCTTTCAGGAGGTCGGGTTGGGCCGGCGGAACGGCCGCCTTACTGGAAACGTGGACCTTCCGTCCCTCCGGTTTCACGTCCTTTGGGTTCAGGTCCGAGCGGAGCCCGACGAACACGGGTGCTCGTAGCCGTCCGTCCTTGGTCCATTCGGCGAACTTGACCCGGGCCACCAGTTCCGGGCGCACCCAGCGGTTGTCGACGTTGACCAGCTCGGGGTCGGCGGCAAAGGGGGGAGAATCCACACGAAGCTCGGACAGGGTCTCCTTCATCTCCCGAAGGGTCTCGTCGTCGAACCCGCTGCCGACCCTTCCTGTAAAGTGAAGCTCGCCGCCCTGGTAGTTGCCCACTAGCAGTGCGCCGAAGGCACTGGACCGGGCTCCCGCGCCTTCGGTGAAGCCGCCGACCACGAAATCATCCTCTTGTACGGCCTTCACCTTGAGCCACGACGGACTGCGACTGCCCGGCTGGTAGGGGCTGTCGCGGCGCTTCGCCACCATGCCCTCCAACCCCATCTGAAGCACGACATTGAGGAAGGAATCACCTTCGGCTTCCACGTACTCCATGGACCGCACGTAGTCGCCGGGAACGAGGGCGTGCTTCAACAGGGCCTTGCGTTCGAACAGAGGCACCTTCAGCAGGTTGGTCCCGTCGAGGTACAGCAGGTCGAAGGGGTAGTAGACGATGCCGCCGGACTGGCCCGGACGGCCGATGTTACCCCGTTCCAGGTTTATCGCTTGCTGCAGCAAACCGAAATCGGGCAGGCCCTGAGGGTCGAGGGCCACCAGCTCCCCGTCCAGGACCATGGAATCATCGGGCTGAGCCTCGAGCTCGGCAACCACCTCGGGCAGTCGTCCGGTTATGTCGATCCCGTTGCGGGTTAACAGCGTAACCTTGCCCCGATTTAAGAAAACGATAGCCCGATATCCGTCCAGCTTGGGCTCAAAAAGCCAGTTGGGGTGGGAGAAGGGCTCGTCCGCACTGCGAGCGAGCATCGGCTTGAGGCGGGCCGGGAAGGCGTCCTTCCATCCCAAGGCCAGGATCCTATCTCTTTGGGCTAACGGTCCCTGGTCCTGGTTGCCGGCCGGGTCCGGCAGCCTGCCGGCTTTGAGGTCGGCCAAGGTCAGGCCGGACTGGACCGAACGCTCCTCGTCCAGCACGTCCCGCCGGGCGTCGGCATGAGAATCCTTGTGCTTGATGAGCAGCCAGTCGTTGGGGCTTTTCGCCGTCTTGACCAGGGTCCACGAGCCCTGAAGCTTCTGTCCACGCAGGGTGAAGGACAGCTTGCCCTTCATCAGGTCCCGGCGCATCCTCTCCTCGGCGTCTTCCCGGTCTCCGAAGGATAGACGGCCACCCTCATCAGGAGAGTAGATACCGGCATCCCAGACGATGACCTGGCCGGCTCCGTAATTGCCGTGTCCGATGACGCCCTCGAAGCCGGCATAGTCCAGGGGGTGGTCCTCCACCAGGACCGCGAGGCGCTTCTCCTGGGGATCCACTGAGGGACCCTTGGGCACGGCCCAGGACTTGAGGACCCCGTCCAGCTCCAGCCGGAAGTCGTAATGCAGGCGTCGTGCGGCGTGCTTCTGGATCACGTACCGCAGGCTACCCCGGGCCGATCCTCCTTCGGAGGTCTTCGGCTCCCTGGTCTTAGAGAAGTCGCGCTTTTTTTCGTAATCCTTCAGCATCGCGTCGCGCTACTGGTGGGGGACCCTCACCCCCGGCCCTCTCCCATTGGGATAGGGGTGGCCCTAGGCCGCGGTGAGGGCCGTCACCCCGATCCCTATCTCTGCCTCCTCCGTCCCGGGGGACGTTATCCCGATTTGGTCCGAGCTTCCAGGCTCCTATTGAGGGACTGGGCAAACACAGCCCCCTTGCCCTCTTCTTCGTGCTTGAAATAGACGAAGGTACTCTCCCATGCCGTCCCGTGCTCCAGAATGGTGTCCGCCCACCGGTCGATATCGGCCTCCTGATAGCCTTCGTCCCGCAGGCGGAAGTATCCGTGGCCCGCGGTGGCTACCAGGGGTGTCGTTCCCTTCTCGTTGTCGGCGATGCACAGGGCCACGTTGGTGTCCTTCAGCCGCTGGAACACGTCGTCCGAGTGCCAAGAGGCGTGGCGAAACTCCATGGCCACCCGGATGTCGGGAGGCACCCAGTCCAGAAGGATGTTCAACGCATCCAGGTCCTTCCTGAAGGAGGGAGGCAACTGGAACAGCAGGGTGCCCAGCTTCGGGCCCAGGGTCCGTGCCCTCTTGCCGAAGGTCTGGAGTAGGTCGTCGCAGTCTCGGAGTCGGGCTTCGTGGGTGATGCGTCTCGGAGCTTTCAGTGTGAAGGCGAATCCCTCGGGCGTCGCGGTGGACCATCCTTCCAGCGCCTTCTCGCTGGGCATGCGGTAGAAGGAGTAGTTGATCTCCACGGTGGAGAAGCGCTCGGCATAGTAGGGGAGCATCTTCGACGTGGGAAGGTTGGCCGGGTAGAAGGCACCCTTCCACTCGGGATAGTTATAGCCGGATGTGCCGATAAAAATCATGGGTTACCCCGGCTGTGGGAGATGACAATGGCGGGCGCCCCCGGGACCAGGATATGGTGGAGGAGCCCACCTTGGGGTGATCTTTTAATTATAGCAGAAAGCCGGACCGACAAGAGCCGCCGTAGGCGGTTGACCTGCTCCCCGGCTCCGTATATGCTGTTGGCGCAGCCATGATCAAGCCCTCCGCGTTGTCGGCCGGTTTGCCCCGAACGGTCAGGCCCATGCTTGCCCGCCTGGCACGACGCCCCTTCGACTCCATAGACCACCTCTACGAGCTCAAGTGGGAAGGTGTACGGGCCATGGCCTTAATCGAAGGCGGGCGCTTGAAGCTGCTCGGCCGTAACTCCGAAGACATCACCCACGTGTTTCCGGAGCTCTCCGAGCTGCCCCAGCAGATCAAGGAGAGCGGAGTGGTCCTGGACGGCGAGCTGGTCTGCCTGGACGGCCGGGGCCAGCCCAGCTACTCCAAGCTGCGACGACGTCTGGGTAGCTCCGACGGCCGGGGCGCTCGCAGTAACCCCGTCCACTTCATCGCCTTCGATCTGCTGTACGTCGGCGGACGGTCGGTGATGGCGGAGCCACTGCTGGCCCGCAAGGGTCTACTGCGCGACCTCCTGGAGACCAGTGAAGTCGCCCATGCCTGCGAATTCATCGAAAACGACGGTGAGGCGTTCTTCCGAGCAACCTGCGACATGGGCCTGGAGGGGATCGTCGCCAAGGAGAAATCCAGCCTCTACTTCCCGGGCAAACGCAGCCGAAACTGGCTCAAGGTCAAGAGGGTCAGGGAGTCCGATTTCGTGATAGCTGGCTACACCTTCCGAGGTCTACGGAAAGAGGTCTTCAGCAGCCTGATCCTGGGGTTGTACGACAATGAGAGGCAGCTCATCTACGTAGGTCAAGTGACCACGGGCATATCCAGGAAGATCGCCCGGGGGTTGGCGCCGATCCTGCAGGAGGCCCACGTCGCCGAGTGTCCCTTTCCGGCGCTGCCCGACGTGCGTAGGCTGATCTTCTGGTGCCGTCCGGAGCTGGTCTGCCAGGTGGAGTACGGCGAGTTCACCGAGGCTGGAGAGCTGGCCTACCCTGTGTTCAAGGGCATGAGGGACGACAAGTCTCCCGCCGACTGCGCGGTCGCCGACGCTCCGGGGTGGCCTGACCTCCTTGCCGATTTCGCCTAGCACGCCACCCGGGTGGCCTTGACGTTGGCGCCGGTGGTACCCTAATGTGTTCAGTACGGGTGGAGGACCTGGGAAGGGCATAAAGGTCTCGGAGGTACTACATGGCCAGGCGATCTATCTGGAAGGGCGCGGTGAGCTTCGGCATGGTTGCCATCCCCATCAAGCTCTACACCGCCACCGAGAGCAAGGACCTGTCGTTCGTGACCCTGCACGAAACCTGTCACAACCGCATTCGCCAGAAGAGATACTGCCCATATCACGAGGTGGAGGTCGAGCAGTCGGAGATAGTGCGGGGGTACGAATACTCCAAGGAACAGTACGTGGTCATGCAGGAGAGCGACTTCGAGAACCTTCCCGTGGCTTCAACACACGTGATCGAGATAACCCAGTTCATCGACCTGACCGAGATCGATCCCATCAACTTCGAGCGTACCTACATGCTGGAGCCAGACGGGGTTGGGGTGAAGCCCTTCTATCTGCTGAAGCAGGCTCTGGAGAGCACCGGGCGGGTGGCGATAGGCAAGGTTTCGCTGCGACAGAAAGAGCACATATGCTGCCTCCGGCCCTACGACCACGGCATCGCCATGCACACGATGCACTACCCCGACGAGATCCGGGGCACCCTGGAGCTGAGCCTGCCTGAGGAGCAGACCGCCATCACCGAGCAGGAGATGGCGATGGCGGCTACGCTGATAGACCAGCTAACCAACCCCTACGACCCAGTGGGATTCAAGGACGATTACAGGCTCACCCTGGAGCAGGTTATCGAGGCCAAGCTGACGTCCCGAGAGCCGGTCACCGCCGCCCCAGCTCCTGCCAAGGGCAAGGTGTCTGACTTGATGGAGGCCTTGAGGGCGAGCATCGCAGCCAACAAGGCCCAGTCGGCCAAAGGCGCCCCGGAGCCCGAGGCGGAGGAACCCCCGAAGAAAAAGAGCCGCGCCAAGGGGCCCAGCCAGAGCAAGGTGTCTTAGTCCGCGCTAGGGTTGCTGCTGGGTGCCTCCAAACCCTCTCCCGGGCAGGCCGCGCCCGCCCGGGAACCCCTCCGGTGCGACGACGATGAAGCCGGCCTGAACCGTTCCGTCCTCCCTCGTCTGGCCGATCACGGTTACCTGGAAGCCTGTCTGAAGGTCATCGAGGCTGCCCTGGGCTGTCTTCTGGATGTTGGTTTCAGTCCCTACGGTGACCGGCAACGGGCCCTGGGGCGTGTTGACGGTCAACACGTTACCATCGACGCTCTCGATCGTGCCAGTGAGTACCGGTCCACCGGCAAGGTCTTGGCCGCCCGGCGCACCACCGAACTGACCCCGATTACTCTGTCCCTGGCCATCTTGCCCCTGGCCGAACTGCTGTCCCCCTTGGCTTCCACCGAGCTGCCTCTGGCCGAAACGGCCGGCCAAACCGCCGCCTCCGAAGCCCTCCGAGCCTTCCGGAAGGATCGAAATTGTGGAAGCCTGTACCGTCCCGTCCGCCCCACGCTGGCCCACCACGGTGACGCGGACGCCTACTACCAGGTCCTCCAGGGCGCCTCGATCCGTCTTCTGGATATTGGTGTCGACCCCGACCGTGGCCTGAGACGGGCCCTGGGGTGTTTCGATCGTAACCAGGTTCCCTTGGACGCTCGCCACCGTGCCCGTCAGCCCGCCGCCGGGAAAGCCAGCGCCGGCCGCCTGTCCGGGTTGCCTCTGGAACCGCTGCCGCAGCTCCGCCAGCTCATCCTGGGTGACCTGGCCGGCCTGAATCCGCTGCCGGAGATCGGCCAGATCCTCCTGGCTGAGCTGCTGGCCTTGAGTCGGCTGGGCGTCGTCCTCGTTCCCCTGGTCGGCCTGGTCCTGGGGTTCCTGCTCGGGGGTCTGTGTAGGAGCCGTCTGACTGCCACTTGAGGCCGCCCCATCTTCCGGGGCCGGCTGTCCCTGGGATTGTCGTCCGTTGTTTTGCGGTGCCGACTGAACGGTGTTGGAGACCGCGGCGGTACCGTCGTCTCCCCCCTGGGCGGCAAGGCCGACCATGGCTAACCCCAGGCCGATCCCCAGCACCAGGACTCCCGCCAGCAGCCACAAAAATGCTTTCGTGCTCATCCTATCACCCCTAGATCACTCGTACCTCAATGCTTCTATCGGGTGCAGTCGGGCCGCCCGCACCGCCGGGTATATGCCGAAGAAGAGCCCGATGGCCGCGGAGACGGCCAGCGCCAGCACGGCTATGTCCCCGCTAAAGACCGTCTGGAAGGACTGACCTCCGAGGCTGCGACCGTCCAGCAGGTCGGAGGCCAGCCATCCGAAGAGGAGGCCTACTCCGCCGCCTCCGAGGCTGAGCAGGGTGGCCTCGGACACGAACTGAAGCTGAATGTCGCGACACTTGGCCCCCATGGCCTTGCGGATGCCTATCTCACGGGTGCGCTCGGTCACGGACACCATCATGATGTTCATGATGCCGATGCCACCCACCAACAGGGAAATGCCGGCGATTGCCGCCAGGAACACCACGAAGGTGTCCTGGGTATCCTCCAGGGTCTCGATGGTGTCCTGCTGGCTGCTTATGGTGAAGTCGTCCTCCCCGGTAATACGATGGCGCAGCCGCAGGACCGTGGCTATTTCACGCGCCGCGCTGTCCATCTTGTCGACGCTTCGCACCTGGACGTTGATGGACTGCACGCTGACGTCGCCCTGGGCCGTGCGCTGAGGAGCCAGACGGTAATATGCGGTGGTGATCGGCACCAGGACCTGGTCGTCGATGGATTGGCCGCCGCCTCCCTTGCTGCCCAGGACGCCGATGACCGTGAACTGCCGCCCGTTGATCCGCACTGTCTGTCCCGTGGGATCTCGGAAGCCGAAGAGGGTCTCCGCGATACGCGACCCCAGGACGGCGACCTCGGAGTTGTTTTCGACGTGTTGCGATGTGATGAACTGGCCGGAAGCCATCGAGTTGTTCCGTACGGAGAGGTACTCTGGTGTGATCCCCAGAACCTGGGTGAAGGTGTTCTCCCTACCGGCAACGATCTGGCCATTGGTGTTCAGCTCGGGAGCAACCGCTTCGACCGATGGAGTGAAGACGGGGTCCAGGAGGGCGTCGGCATCGTCCAGGGTCAGAGTCGTCGCGCTGCCCTGGCCTCCGAAGAAACCTCCCAGGTTGGCGTCCCCTGGTCGCACGAACAGCAGGTTGGTGCCCAGGGACTGGATGTTGGCGGTAACCGCCTCCTGGGCGCCGCGGCCCACGGACATGGTGGAGATAACCGCCGCAACTCCGATGACGATGCCCAGGAGGGCGAGCCCCGTCCGTAGCTTGTTGGCCCCCAGGGACGAGACTGCAGTGCTGAAGATCGTTATGGGACTCACGGATGCTCTGCTTCCGTTCGCGCCAGAGCCGCCCGGCGAGGTTCCCCGACCGGCTTGTCGCTCACGATCGTCCCGTCCAGCATGGATATGATCCGTGTGGTGTGGGCCGCGATATCGGCCTCGTGGGTCACGATGACCACCGTGATTCCCTCGTCGCGGTTCAGCTGCTGCAGGATGGCGATGATCTCCTCGCTGGACCGGCTGTCCAGGTTCCCCGTAGGCTCGTCCGCCAGCAGGATGGCCGGGTTCTTGACCAGGGCCCGGGCTATTCCCACGCGCTGCTGCTGCCCTCCGGAGAGCTCCGCAGGGCGGTGATGAACACGATCGGCCAGCCCTACTCTTTGCAGCGCCTCCAGGGACCGCTGCCGCCCGTTTCGGCCGTCGCCGTAAAGCAGGGGAAGCTCGACGTTGGCCAGCGCCGTGGCCCGGGGCAGCAGGTTATAGGTCTGAAAGATGAACCCGATCTTGCGGTTTCGGATCCCCGCGAGACGGTCGTCGCTGAGAGAGCCCACCTCCTCACCTTCCAGGCGGTATATGCCTGAGGTTGGCACGTCCAGGCACCCGATGATGTTCATCAGGGTGGACTTGCCCGACCCGGAGGGGCCCATGAGGGCCACCATCTCGCCGTTCTGTATAGTCAGATCGACATACAGCAGGGCAGGAACTTCGACGTTGCCCATGCGGTAGACTTTCGTTACGTTCTCTAGCTCGATCATGGCCAACTACCTTATTGGCGGCCTTCCACCGCCACCCAGTCCTCCGCCCCCTAAACCGCCACCTCCCGGCCCTCCGCGACCTCCTGCCTGGAACTGCTGCCGTATCTGGGCGAAGGGGTCCGTGCTGGCCTCGGACGCCTCGATGACAACCTGCTCACCCTGGTTGAGACCATCGAGGACCGCTATCCAGAAGTCGTCGCTGTTGCCCACCGACACCGGCCGCTCTTCTATCGACTCGCCGTTGGACACCCTCACCAACGGCTGCTCGAAGGTTCCGTAGAGAGCCTGCAGGGGTACCAGCAGGACATCGTTGTCTTCGCGGATGACGATGTTGGCCGTGGCGCTCAACCCCTCCACGGGCTGTATGCCCTGGGGCAGCTGCACCTGGATACGGATCGGGTAGCTGACCACGCCTTGCTGGGTCTCGGCGGCCAGGGCCACGGACGACACTGTGCCCACCAGCACCTGGCCGGGCAGGGCGTCCATGGTTACTTCGGCCCGAGCCCCGACCTGTACGAACAGGACGTCGATCTCGTCCACGATGCCGTCGACCTCAATAATCGTAGGGTCCACGATCTCGATGGCGCGTACGTTCGCGTTGACCGACTGCCCGGCCTCCAGGTTGACCAGGGACACGATGCCGGCCATCGGCGCCACTAGGGTCGCCCCCTCCAACAGCTTGAGGGAGCCTTCCAGGGCCAGCCTGGCCGAGGCCACGTCGGCCTCACGAAGGGCAATCTCCAAGGGGTCGACGCCGCCAAAGAGCTCGGCCAGCTCATCCTCAGCTTCGCCAAGGCTGGCCTGAGCCAGTTCGACCTGCCTGATCCTGGCATACAGATCTACCGGGTCAGGGTCGCCTGTGAGCTCCGCCAGATCGTCCTCCGCGGCCTCCAAGTTGGCCCGCACAACGGCCACCTGGTTTCGAGCCGCGGCCACGTCCAACGGATCGGGCTCGCCCGTGAGGCCCTCCAGCTCATCGACGGCGGCGTCTACGTTGGCCTGGGTCACAGCCACCTGCTTCCGCTTCGCCTCCACCTGCAGCGTGTTGGATCCGTCGGAAAGGTCCCTCATGGACTCTTCCGCTTCGTTCAGGTTGGCGAGGGAGAGGGCCAGGTTCTTCTCTCTGGACTCGATCTCCAGGGCATCGAGATCCGCTTCCAGCTCGGCCAGGGCTTCTTTGGCCGCCGCCAAACTGTCCTCGGAGCGAGCAACGGCAACCTCGGCGTTGGATACGGCCTTGGCCGCCTGGGTTTCCACCGTTTCCAGGTCGTCCGAGGCCGACTCCAATACGGTCCAGGCGGCGTCCATCTCATCCCTGACACAGAGAGTCCCGGCATCGACCTGCGTGTCTCCACAGTCGCCGACCAGTGGCGCGGGATGGAGGTTTGTCCAGGCGTATACCACGAACTCGCTCCATGGAGTGGCGGGGTCGTCGGGAGGGGGACCTGCTGCCAGGAATCCACGGCCCGAGTCCTGGAACCGTGCATCGGGATCGAAGAGGGCTTCGAGGTCGACGCCCCACGAGGCCAGCAGCGTGTCTGGGTCCGCCGCACCATCCACCGCGTCGGGGTCCGTCCCCAGCCACTTCTCGAAGCTGTCTCGATAGCCGTCCAGGGCCGCGTCCAGGGATTCCTGGGCTGCTTCGACTTTGCGATCCCACTCGTTGCGGGCCAACGACAGGTCTCGAAGGGCGTTGGCCAGCGCTGTGCCGGCGGAATCTATCTGGGACTGGACAGCAGTGAGGTCATCTTCCGTGGGCCCGGCCAGCAGCTCCTCCAGGGCCTCACCTGCGTTCTTGGCGGCGATCCTGGCGTCGGTAACTGACACCTCTGCCCTGGCGATGTCCTGCGTCGTCGCCTCCAGGAGCAGGGTCACAGCTTCCTGGGCATCTTCCAACGCCAACCGTGCGTTGGCCACCCCGGCCTCGACCTCGGCTATTTCCTGGCCGGAGGGCTCCAGAAGCGCCGCCAGGTCGTCCTGGGCCCTTTCCAACGAGATCCTGCTGTTGGCCACCGCCGCTTCTGCCTGGGCGATCTGCTGTGACGTCGGCGCCAGCAGGCCCTCCAGGGTCTCCTGGGCGCCCTGCAGAGAGAGCCTTGCGTCGGCTACGGAGGCTTCGGCCCGAGCGATGTTCAGGGTGGTGTGGGGGTCCAGGGCCTGGGCCAGGGCATCTTCGGCGTCTCGTAGGGATATGCGGGCCTGGGCCACCGACTTTTCCAGTGACGCCACCGTGGACTGGTCCAGGCTGGCCAGGATTTGGCCCTCTTCCACGTGCTGCCCCTCCTCCACCAGAACCTCACCGATAGTGCCCTGTGTGCCAAAGGACAGTGTCTCCCTGTTGGGGAAAACTATGCTGCCGTTGGTGGAGACCTGGTTGACCAGGTCTCCAAGCTGCACCGGTATGAGCTGCTGGTTTTCTCCCAGGTCCGTCCCGCCGGAGCCGTCGATCACCGCGTAGACGCCGTAAGTGGCTCCGAGGGCCCCCAGCAGCACGGCGGCCAGCACGCCTGCCTGCCATGGCTTCAGAAGCTTGAAAACAGCCGGGAGTGCACTCATAACCGATACTTACCTCTAACCCGTAGCGGTGGGGCTCACTATGGACCGTCCGCAAGATAAGCCTTGCAAGTAGCTCTGAAACGGACTATAGCAACGAATCTTGAAGAAAGTTTGAAGAGCACCAATGAGCGAGGCGTTGGGGGCGCGGGGTCTTATGGGGAGAGGTTCAGGACGGCCTTGGCCTTAGTGCCGTGAGCCAAGTGGCGGCGACATCACAATTCGCGGCGGCTTCATTATTCGTATTGGAGGACTAGGACAAGGGTAGCTCGAAGGTGAATCGGCTACCCTGGCCCGGGGTACTCTCGGCTCGGATAGTCCCTCCGTGGGCCTCCACCAGGCGCTTGGCGATGGTCAGCCCAAGCCCGGCTCCCCCGGTAGCCCTGGTCCGCGATGGGTCGACCCGATAGAAGCGCTCGAAGAGAAGAGGTAGCTCTTCGGAGGGAATGCCCTCTCCGCTGTCCGACACCGAAACCCTTACGCCGTTGGGTCCGGCGGTCTCGGCCGTCACGTGCACTCGGCCGTCCCTGGGAGTATGCATGAGGGCGTTCTCCAGCAGGTTGGCGATCACCTGGCCGATACGCTCCGGGTCCAGCTCCACAGACGGCAGCTGGGGGGTAACTCCCAGGGAGATGGAGACGCCCTGGGCTTCTGCCCTGGGCAGGAAGGGCTCGACGGTCCTGGTGAGCACATCCTTGAGGGAGCAGGGCTCGCGCTGAAGTCGAAGCGCTCCAGCCTCGGCCAGGGCCAGCAGTCGCAGGTCTTCCACCAAGTGGCCCAGGTGCCTCACCTCTCCGTGAATGGTGTCCACCGTGGTGTCGTCAGCCTGGAGGAGCCCGTCCTTCACCGCTTCCAGGTAGCCCTGGATGTTGGATAGGGGGGTCCTGAGCTCGTGGGCCACGTCGGCCATCAGGTTTTTACGCTGCCCTTCGGCCGCTTCCAGGCCACCGGCCATGGCGTTGAAGGTGCGGCCGAGCTCCCCTATCTCGTCGCGGCCGGCCGACGATACCCGCTGGGAGAGGTCGCCCTGTCCCAGCCGCCTCGCCGTCGCCCCCAGGACCCGAACCGGGGCTAGGACCTGCCGGGACATCACCGAGACCAGCATGATACCGGCCACCCCGGCCACGATGCCCGTCCACAGCAGTGAACGGTCCAGGGCCGATACGATGGCCGACGTCTGCGTCTCGGGGACGTCGATGGGGGTGTCTCTGGGAGCTATGGCCAGAGTGCCTACCTCCCTGGCCCCTCCTTGCTCCGGGAAGCGTATCGGAAAGGTCCTGGTCAGCTTGGACGGTTTCCTGTGGGGCGGGCGGATGCCGATCTGGGAGTCGGCCACCACGTTCCCTTCCCGGTCGCTAACCACGATGCGCCGCCCGTAAAGGGCCCCAGCCTGCTCGATCACCCGCTGTATGTCGACCCAGCCACGCCGAGCCAGGTAGTGCTGCGCCACCAGCAACCTCATACGGGCGGCCCTGACCTCCTCCTGGTCCCGTTCGAACTGTTCGACTTCGCGATCGGCGGCGTAGCCAACGTAGGCGCTGACACTGCCCAGCGCGAGGGCCAGCACCAGGGCGAAACCCAGGACGAGCCTGAACTGCAGGCTGAAAATCCACCTACCCATCGCCGAACCTATACCCCACTCCGTAGATTGTGTGGACGTAGCTGGGCCCTTCCGGGTCCGCCTCGAGCTTACGGCGCAGGTTGGAAACGTGGGCGTCCACCGTCCTGTCGAACCCATCGAAGTCGTAGCCGAAGACCCGGTCGATGATGTGCTCCCTGGTGAAGACACGGCCCGGCTCGCGGACCATCAGTGCCAGCAGCCGGAACTCCGTGGGAGTGAGCCGCAGCGCCTCGGATCCGATGCAGGCCGTTTGCTGCCGCATGTTCACCGTGACGTCGCCGTAGGATAGCTCGGCCGGCTCCTCGTCCAGGGCCTCGCGGGCAGTCCTGCGCAGGACGGCTCGCACCCTTGCCGCCAGCTCGCGGGGGCTGAAGGGCTTGGTCACGTAGTCGTCGGCGCCCAGGTCCAGTCCGGCCAGGCGGTCCTCTTCCTCGACACGAGCCGTCAGCATGACTATGGGCACCTCCGACTCCTGCCTCAGGACGCGGCAAATCTCCATACCATCCAGGCCGGGCAGCATCAGGTCCAGGACCACGATGTCGGGCTGCGCCTCCCTCGCGAGGCGCAGCCCTTCGATCCCGTCGGCCGCAGCCAGCACCTTGTGCCCATCCCTACTCAGGTAAAGCCGTACCAGCTCGACGGTATGAGTATTGTCTTCGACTATCAGAACCGTATTAGCCACGTTTCCGCCACCTCGACCGGGGTTAGGTGATCAGCCTCCACTATTGCACACCGGACGGAAGTCGTGCCACCCGTCCGGTGGGCAAGTCTCCCGGCCGATCCTAAGAGGAAGATTCAGGTGCCGGCTCAGGCGCCTTATCGAAGTGCCCCATGCCGTGCGTCCTCCACTTGTGCTTGCCGTGGGAACCGCGGCCTCCGAACAGCCCCTTCGGCAGATCCTCGGGCCTGGACCTGATCCAGTCCCCGAGCTCTTGGGCCTGCTCCTCGGTGATCCGGCCACTCTCCACCAGGCTGTCCAGTTTCTGTTGGAGCTTCTCCTCCCGCAGCTCGCCGATCGCCTGGTCGAAGGCGTCCTGGACCTGGGTCTCGTCCAACCCCAGAATAGTGGCAACACGTGAAGCCAGGTCGTTGATGCGGGATCCACCCTCGCCGCCGTTGCCGCCGGCCAGCGCAGCTCCCGTGCCGATAACGCCTACCGCCAGAGCTCCCACCAGCATAGTGATCATGAGCCACCGTCTCTTCATGTCGTGAAATTCCTCCTGTCGTATTTGGCTGTTGCCTTTTTGTATATATAACAAACAACTTTGAAGAAAGTTTGAAGGAGTCGCATGGTTTCTAAAACCTACATTTCACTACCGCCGGCTTTGCTCATTGTGGTACCTTTCTTAGATGGGTACTCACGTCTTGGATGTGCCCTCACGGTGAAGCTCTGGCAGGCCGTCAGAATTACGGGTCCACCGACTGGCGATGATGTCCATGGTTGATCGCTTATGAACTGGGTCAGGGTGCTCTTATGGCTCCTGCCGAGACGGGTGCGTTCCTCGTGGGTGCTGGTGGCGATAACCTCCTTCGGCATCCTGGCCGCAGTTACGTTGATGTCCCTGGGCGCCCTGTACTCCAGAGCTCTGGCCGAGGGAGGCCTGCGCCACACCCTGGCTTCCACCTCCCAGACCAGTCTCAACGCGATAGTGGTAGTACAGAACCGGCCCCTGGGCCCCGCGGATTATCCCAGGCTTCGCTCGGCCGTCGAGGGGGCGGTCGATTCGCGATTGGGGTTCATGCACCGCGAGACTCACCGGTCGGGCCGCGCCCCACGGAACCTGCCTATAGTCAGGTCCCGGCAGTCCAATCCCCCTCCCTTCCTCGCGACCCTGGGACAACCCTTCTTCCTGACCGGCTTCGAGGAACACTCTCGCCTGGTGGCCGGTAGCTGGCCGAGTCCCACGGCCGTTATGCACGACGATGGGGTCGGCGTGGAGGCGGTGTTGGGAGTTTCCGTCGCTTCGGCGTTGGGCTTGGAGGTGGGCGATACCGCTTACATCATTCCCTTTCCTGATGAGCGTGTGGAGCGTGTGGAGCTTAAGATAGTTGGCCTGGCGGAAGCGATGGACTCTAGGGAGGAGTACTGGATGGGCGTTTCTTCCAGCTACTTCGAGCCGGTTGACCTGGGGAACACCATGCTGGCGCCGGTCTACGTGCCGGAGAATGCCTTCCTCAATGGCATAGGCGCCCGCTACCCTTCTCTCGTAGGCGACTACAGCTGGATGCTGTACTTGGACCCGGACGCGGTCACGGCCTCCATCGTAGGCGGGGCCAAGGACTCCATCACAGGCTTGCAGACCGATATAGTCAAGCAGTTCCCTCGCTCGCTGCTGCTAACCGGGCTGGAGAACACCCTGAAGGGCTACGAGAAGGAGCTGACCCACGCCAGGGTCCCCATCTTCCTGTTCATCTCCATGGTCGTGGTGGTCATTCTCTATTTTCTGGTCCTGGTTACGGGGACCCTGGCTCAGATTCGAGGTGGGGAGGCCAGCCTGTTGAGGAGCCGCGGCGCAAGCATGCTCCAGATGGGTGGGCTGCTGGCCATGGCAGAAGGTGCGGTGGCACTGGTAGCCATAGTCCTCGGTCCATTTCTGGCCCTGGCGCTGGCCCGTTACTTCCTGCTGGACACCATAGTTCCGGTGGCTGGAGGCGATCCAGTTTCCGTTGGGCTGTCCGCGGACATGTTTATTCTGGGCGCGGTCGGCGGCCTGCTGAGCCTGGCGGTCCTGATCGCGTCGGGGTTAGGCCTGGCGCGTATGGGTATGGTGGAGTTCCTGCGGGCCAGGGCCAGGCCCCCAACCGTGCCCCTGTTGCAGCGGTACTATGCCGACGTCGCGGTGCTGGTAGCGGTGGGGTTCATCTTCTGGCAGATCCAGGACCGGGGTGGGTTCGTGGAGCGGGAGGTATTGGGACGGTCCCTGGAGACCCACCCCGCCCTCCTCCTGGGGCCGGTCCTGGCTTTGGTGGCGGCAGCCTTCCTGATGCTGCGGCTCCTGCCGCTGGTGCTGAGGGCGTTGGGATGGGTCGGAGGCGTGTTCCCCGCTTGGGTCTCCTTTGCGTTGGTGCGGGTGGCCAGGGACCCGCTGCCTCACGGCTCCCTGGCTATAATGCTGTTGATGGCCGCCACGCTGGGCGCCTTTGGAGCCACCTTCCAGTCGACTCTTTCGAAGGGGCAGCAGGAGCAGGCGCTCTACGACATGGGCGGCGACCTGGTGATAAGAGACCCCGTGGGTTCAACCGCCACACCGGATGCGGTGGCCGGCATACCCGGGGTTCGAAGCCTCTCCGCCATGGGCCGCGACTCGGTCAGCGTCGAGAACGCATTCCCGGGCATCTCCACCACTCTGCTGGCCGTGGATCCCCACACCCTGGGCGACGTGGCCTGGTTCAGAGAGGACTTCGCCGGGAAGAGCCTCACGCAGCTCATGGCACCCTTGCGGGAATCCCCGGAGGGCCTGAATCCGGGCATCGTCCTACCAATGGACGCAGATGGAGTGGGCGTCTGGGCGAGGTCCGATGACGCCGTAAGTCTGTGGGTCCGGCTATCCGACTCTCGGGGCAGGTACCGTAGCCTGCTCCTGGGAGACATCCCGGCTTCCTCTCCGAGCACCTCCGGCCGCAACGATCCCGCCGATTGGACGTACCTGGAGGCCGCCTTCCCGCTGGAGGAAGGTCCATCCGAACCGCCTCTGAGCGTCGTTTCATTCTACATCGGTGGCGGTCTGGGGTTTAGGAGCCAGCCTGGCAGTGTTGTACTGGACGACCTCACGGTAAATGGACCCTCTATCCCGGTCGGCACAGTAGTCGAAGGCTTCGAGGAGCCTCGTGCGTGGGCGCCGATGGCCACCGCGTCAATAGAGCTCGGACCGGGAGCGGCCCTGAACGGCCGGTCGGGGTTGGGCTTCTCCTGGGAAGAGCGCAGCGGCGGTGAGACCGTCGGCGCCATGATACCTCCAGGGCCGTTTCCGCTGCCGGCCATCGGCGGACCCACGTTTCGCCGGCAGCAACTGCTGGACGTGGTATCCGGCGGCCAAACGGTTCCCGTAGTGGTTAGCGACGTGACCGAGTATTTCCCTACAGTGGATCCCGCCGCGGTGCCCTTCCTGCTGGTGTCCTTGAATGATTACCAGGACTACGTCAGACGGCTTCCCAGGGGCCGGCTCCTCCGGCCGGACGAGTTCTGGGCGTCGGTAGAGGACACGGCCGACCGGAACGAGGTAGTCGGAGCCATCAGAGAGAGTGTGTCCTTCCTGGTGTCGGTGGTGGACAGGGACGCCCGCGTGGATCAGGCCCAGCGGGACCCTCTTGGAGGAGGGGGCTGGAACGGGCTTACGATACTGAGCATCGCCGCGCTTACTGTGGCCGTCGCCCTGGCCCTGGGCACTCATGCCGTAGCCTCCCTTCGCTCGGGCCGGATCGACCTCACCGTAGCCGGGGCCCTGGGACTGTCGCGGCGCCAAATAGCTCTTTCCCTGGCCCTGGAGAGAGCGGCGGTGGCCGCCCTGGCGTTGGCGGCCGGAGGGGTGCTGGGGGTGTGGCTGGGCCGCTGGGTACTGGGATTCCTGGACATCACGGCCAGCGGGCGGCCCCTGGTCCCGCCGCTGGTAGTGACCTTCCACGACGGGCTGATGGCCCTGGTGTTCGCCGGCCTCGTGGCTGCTATCGTCGCCTCCACCCTGCTGGCGGCACTCTCGGCGGCGCGGCTCAAGGCGTCGGACGTACTTCGGACGGGGCAATAGGGCCGAAAGATGTCCTTACTACAGCTCTCTTACGTAATCGCGCTGCGCCGCATAATCTCCACCTGGCGGTTAGAGACGGTGCTGTTCCTGGGGATCCTGCTGGCGGTGGCGCTGATGTCCAGTGGGGTGGTCTACTCCGACCTGCTGGAGGAGGCGTCTCTGCTCCGTGCGTTGGACCGCGCCGCGCCTGAGGAGGCGAACGTTACTGTCCGGGACTTCGGCAGTCTGGTTGATCCATTGAGGGCTTCCCCTGGGGTCTCCTTCCCCCAGCGGAGCCAGCGGTTCGTGGAGGAAAGGGTCTGGACCCGGTTTCAGTCCTACTTCGACGATAGAGCGGCGCTCCTGGAAACCTTCACCTTTTTCTTCCGAGGGCGCCCACAGCTGGAGCTGGACGACGAGTTTCGTCCCAGGGGCAAGATAACCGATATGACCGGCCTGCAGCCCGACCGCATCGAGGTGCTACAGGGTCGTTGGCCCTACTCGGCCGACACCACCCCCTCCGATGCAGGGGAACCCCTGGAGGTAGCCCTACCTGCCAGGGGCGCGGAGCTACTCCAACTAGGCTTGAACGACGAGTACGAGGTGTTTCCCGGCGGCGGGGTGTATGGAGACCGGGCGATGAAGGTCAAAGTCGTGGGCCTGTTCGCCCGGACTGACCCGACGGATGAGTTCTGGTACGGCTCGCAGAGTCGCTTCAGCTATGAGCGAGAATCGTGGACAATGGTGCCCCATTTCACAACGGAGGATGTCATCCTTGGCAGAGTGGCCCAGGAGTATCCGGGACTGCAAACCGAGCTCGTCTGGTTCTTTTACCTGGACCGTGGGGGCGTGGGGGCCGGAGACGTCGACTCCCTCCAGCAGGCCATGTTGATAGTGGGCCAGGACATCCGGACCAACCTGGAGGGCATGTCGACCGCTCTCGATGGTGTCCTGGACGACTACGAAGAGCAGCTCCTACTTGCGCGGGTTCCCCTGTACCTGATGATTTTCCTGGTGGCGGGAATACTGATCTATTACCTGGTGGTTGTGACTGGGCTGGTGGTCAAGTCCCGCGCCGCCGAGATCTCCATGGTGAAGAGTCGTGGAGCCACAACCTTCCAGATCGGTCTGCTGGCACTGGTGGAGGGCGTGTTCCTGGCCGTCCCGGCGGTGGCCCTGGGGCCATTGCTAGCCGTGGGAGTCTCCCGGGTCCTGGGGAGTGCGTTTTTCGGCTCCGACGCCGTGGCGGGCGACCTGACGCCGGCGCTTCATGCTGACGCCTTTCTGCTGGGAACGGCGGGAGCCCTCCTGGCCGTTGCCGTGCTCACCGTGTCCACGCTGGCGGCCGCGAGACAAGGAGTCGTGGAAGCCTCGCGTGGGGTCGCGCGGCCCGAGAGGGTGCCCTTCATCCACCGGTACTACATCGACATCGGGCTGCTGGCGATCATCGGACTGGTATGGTGGCAGATCCAGTCCCGGGGCTCCCTGCTAGTCAGATCCGTGGGCACCGGCGATCTGGAGATAGACTACTCATTGCTGGTGGGCCCTGTGCTGGGCCTTCTGGCCCTAGGTCTCCTGGTGATGCGCGCCTTTCCCTGGGCCATGTCGATCCTCTCCAGGGTGGCTGAACCACTGGGTCCCCCATGGCTGGTTCAGGGGTTGAGGCACGTGTCCCGCAACCCAATCGTACCCGGCACCCTCGTGGTGCTGCTGATCCTGGCCACCGCCTTGGGGGTCATCGGCAGCGCCTTCAGCTCTACCCTGGAGCGTAGCCAGGAAGAGCGCGCCCTGTATGCCGCCGGGGCGGACCTGCGCGTCCGCCATGGCGGAGACGGGACGCCTGGATCCATAGGGAGCCTGTCGGACTACGTGAGTGAGGTCGACGGCGTTGCGGGAGCAGCCGAGGCGAATCGTACCGGTGGTAGCCGAATGACCGGGGGATTCAGCACCAGCACCGTCTCCGTCCTGGCGGTGGACACCGACCGCTTCGCCGACGTGGCCTGGTACCGCTCGGATTTCGCCGGCGGGAAGTCCCTGGACCAGCTCATGGAAGCCCTGGATGCCAAAGACGTAGCCGAAACCGACGGCATCAGGCTGCCCGACGACGCCACGAGGCTCGCAGTCTGGGTAAACCAGGCCCGGCCCGCTCCCAACCTGTCCGTGCTGGCGAGGCTCAGGGACTCCCGGGGGCTCTACTTCGACGCCCATGTTGGTGGCTTGGGCTTTACGGGTTGGCGTCGCCTGGAAGGGTCCATCGCTCCGATACCGCCTCGGAGATTCGGCAGAGCAACGGCTCAACCGCCCGAGGTTACCCCGCCCTTTACCCTGCTGGCGCTGCACTCCACGTTGGTTCGCGGGGTTGTGCAGCCGGGGGCCCTGTTCCTGGACGATCTATCGGTAGTATCCAGCGAAGGAGAGGAGGTGCTGGCAGACTTCGAGACCTTCGAGGAATGGCACGCCATAGAGGACTACTCCAGCCCGGGTACCTTCGTGCTGGAGGCCAGCGAGTCCGTGGTGCGTCCAGGGAGCGGACGGTCCGCGGCCTTCACCTGGACCGGTGGCGGGAGCGGGGGAATGAGAGGGGTCCGGGCCGGCCCGCCGGAAGGGCCAATCCCGGCGATTGTCAGCAATTCATTGCTGGAAGAGGCGGACATCTCGGTTGGAGACACGTTGAGCATGTGGCTCTCCCTGGTTCCCCTGCCCATCCGGGTGGTGGATGCGGCGGACTTCTTCCCCACCATTCAGTCCAGGAGCAGGCCCTTCGTCGTGGTGGACCTTGCAGCCCTCAATCACTACATCAACATGCATGATCGGACCGTAGTGGGCGGTGGCAATGAGCTGTGGGTGGACTTCGACGGTCCAGGCGAGAACCCGGGTACGATCCTGGCGGCGCTGGGTGACCGCGGCGTCGACGTGGGAGAGGCCCACATAGCCTCCGAGATGATCTCGGATCGTGTAGACCAACCCCTGGTTAACGCAGGATGGGGCGGCTTGCTCGTGATAACCTTCATGGCATTGCTGCTGGCCAGCGGATCGGGTGTGATGCTATTTTCCTTCGTAGACGCCCGCGAGCGGCAGACCGAGTTCGTTCTGCTGCGGACGATGGGCTTCTCCAAGGGCCAGCTTTACGCGGTGGCTTGGTTCAACCTGCTTCTGGTTGCCGCCTGCGGCATCGGACTGGGCACCTGGGTCGGCCACCAGATAGGCGCGAGCCTCCTCCCTATCCTGGAGGTGGCCGAGGAAGGCGTTCGGGTGACCCCACCCATGGAGCTCCACACTAACTGGGGTGCCCTGCTGGTGTCGTACCTGGCGCTGGCGGGAGTCACCGCCGTTGCGGCATTGTGGCTGGCCTGGCTCACCGCCAGGCTGGAGGTCCAGCGCGTCCTCCGCATGGGAGAGGCTTGACGTGGATTCGACTGAAGGAGTATAGAGAGTGGGCGAGGAGGATCAGTGAAGCCATCGAGTTGGGCGCGGTCAGAAGGGGGCCTGCTTGGTGAGGATGGCACCGACGGTGCGGGACCGCACATCGAGTGCAGAGACCTGTTCAAGATTTACAAGCGGGCGGACCTGGAAGTGGTGGCCCTGCGTGGCCTCGACCTGGAGGTTTCCGGCGGCGAGATGGTGGCTATTGTCGGCGCCAGCGGCAGCGGCAAAAGCACCCTGCTGAACATACTGTCGGGCCTGGACCGTCCTTCGGCGGGACAGGTGCGGGTGGGCAATAGGGACCTGCTGAACATCTCCGACCGCGATCTGGTGATCTATCGCCGGTTGGACGTGGGGTTCGTGTGGCAGGATACCTCTCGAAACCTAGTACCCTATCTCACCGTCAAGGATAACGTGGAGCTGCCCATGGCTATCGCTGGGGTGGACCTGGCCGTCCGAAGAGATCGTAGCGCCGAGTTGCTGACCGACATGGGCATCCAGGACAGGGCGCGGAGGCTGCCTCACCAGCTTTCTGGAGGGGAGCAGCAGAGGGTCGCCATCGGGGTAGCCATGGCCAATCGTCCGCCGCTGCTGTTGGCCGACGAGCCCACCGGAGAGCTGGACACCCAGACGGCGGACCAGGTGTTCGAGCTGCTGCGGGAGATGACTCGCATCTACCAGGTCACAGTTGTAATGGTCACCCACTACCCCGGAGTCATTCACCACGTAGACCGGGTGCTCCACATCACCGATGGCCGCATCTCCTCCGAGAGCTTTCTCGAACCCACCTTCCAGAGGCCTGGCGATACCGTGCAACAGGAATATCTGGTGGTGGACCACGGCGGTCGTCTCCAATTGCCGGAGGAGTACGTAGACAGGGGCCTTGCCCAGGCCGAGGTCGACGGAAACCAGGTGACCATCACCCCCGCCTCCAAAAAACGCCGCCAGGGTGCCGAAGGCAGGCGAGAGTGAGGGGGCCCGGCTGGAGGCCCCATCCGAGGCTGGGGAGACGAGGCCAGCTGCCTCCCAACCCCAGGGCGCCGGCGCGACAGGCCGAACCGGCGGTGAAGCCCCAGCTTACGCCTTTGATCTCCGCGCAGGGCCTGACCAGGGTGTTCGGTTCCGCCAGAGACGGTGGGGTCACGGCGGTGAACGGTGTCACGCTGGAGATCCATCAAGGGGAGTTCGTGACCCTCACCGGGCGCTCGGGCTCGGGAAAGACCACCCTGCTGAATCTGATGGCCGGCCTGGACCGTCCCAGCTCCGGCAGTATCTTCTTCGAGGGCCGCGACCTGGCTACGCTGCCGGAATCCGACCTGGTGGAGCTGCGCCGGAGCAAGATAGGGTTCGTCTTCCAGTCCTTCGGCCTGATGCCCCTGCTGTCCGCCTTGGAGAATGTTGAGCTGCCGCTGCACATCGGGAAGGTCTCATGGCGGGAGCGCCGAAGGCGTGCCATGGAGGCGCTGGAGGCGGTGGGACTGGGTCCTCGAGTGCGGCACAGACCTTACGAGCTCTCGGGAGGGGAGCAGCAGAGGGTCGCCATAGCTCGCGCCCTGGTGACACTGCCCGACGTCGTTTTCGCCGACGAGCCCACCGGAGAGCTGGACAGCGCCACCGCCATGTCCATCGCCAACATACTGCGCAACATAGCCCACCAACGAGTTACCGTGATAGCCGCTACCCACGACCTGGCCCTGGCGAAGCTAGGCGACCGTACCGTGGAGCTAGTGGACGGGGAGCTGGTGGACGGCGCGTTGAGCGAAAGTCCGTCCTCACCTTGACCTCCGGCTGTTGACAGGGGTAGACGATGCCTCTAGACTACCCATAGTCAAGAGCAGACACCAGGTTGGGCGGCGGCCCAATTGATATAGGACAGCCGGGCACCTACCGGTCATCGTCCGTACCCGGGGCAAGGCATCGAGCCCAGGACTACCCTAGACATACGGTGCGACATCGCCCTAGCCTGGGTACAAGGAAAATATTACGGAAGATCGCTATCTGACTTGAAATGCCCATCAATCTTGGTATGCTATTTGGGTTTAAGGTCAACCAAGGCTTTCGACTGTTCAGCGTATCTGGCCATTCGCAAGGAGGAACCAGATGAAGATAGAAAAAGTAACCTTCATCAGCGCCGAGTTGCCATACTGGAACCTCGTGACTCACGCTGTCTTCCCTGAATATGGGGTACCCCTGGTTGCGACCATAGTCCGGGACGCCGGGTACGACGTTCAACTGTTCGTCGAGCATATCGGACCGATTAACTGGAAGCGGGTGATGGAGTCGGACGTAGTTTGCTTTCACGCCTTCACCTCGACCATGCCCAAGACCATCGAGTACATCAACAAGATCAAGGCCCAGCGGCCCGACATGCCCATTATCATCGGTGGGACCCACGCTTCCGTGATGCCCGACGACACCCTGCAATATTGCGACCTGGTTGTCCGCCAGGAGGGAGACGTAACCCTCCCGGAGGTATTGGAACGATGGAAGAACGATGAGAGCGTGAAGGGTGTCCTGGGCGTCTCCTATCACGATAACGGCACCTTCAAGCACACCCCCAACCGGCCCTTCGTGGAAGAGTTCGAAACCATCCCCGACATGGAGCTAATCTCGGGCTACATGAACTGGGGAAAGTTCAAGCTACTCAGGAATATGAAGATGCGCTGGCAGGTCCTCCAGACCAGTCGGGGCTGCCCCTACGACTGCTCCTTCTGTATCGCGCCCAGGGAGCTGGGGCGGGGCTACCGCCTGCGAAGCATAGACACCGTGATCGCCGACATCAAATACCAGCAGAAGCTGGTCGGCTCGAAGTACTTTTTCCTGGTCGACAACCACTTCACCGTCAAACGGGACCGCACTAAAGAGCTGCTCAACAGGATCATCGACGAGGGGATCGACTGGTACGGCATCTGCTTCACCAGGCTGGAAGTGGCCAGGGACGAGGAGATTCTGGCGCTGCTGAAGAAGGCGCAGGTCAACACTCTCTATATAGGCCTGGAGTCCTTCGACAACAAGGTGCTCAAGCTACTTAATAAGAAACAGTCCCAGGACGGCATCAGAAACGCGCTGAAGACGATCAAGTCCCATAAGCTGAGGGTGTTGGGCTCCTTCGTGCTGGGCTCTGATGAAGACACCGTAGAGAGCATCAGGGCTACCATGGACGCTGCTGTCGATACTGACCTCGACTACATTGCATTGTTCCCTTTGAGTGGATATCCAGAAATCAACGCACCGACAATACCCATTAGTAGGTTCCTATGCCCGACATGGGACCGCCTGGATGGCACCTTCGTGATCTTCCTGCCAAAGAACATGAAGCCCAGCACCCTGCAGAAAGAGATCAACCGGTTCTATAAGAAGTTCTACGGCCCCAAGCAGATCATGCGACGGTTCGTGAAGGGTGATTTCTTCGCGGCGTTCAAGCGCATCGCCTTCTACTACTGGTCTTGGGAGATCCGGAGGAGCACCTCCCAGTGGGCCAAGTACCTGGAATCGGTGGAAGGGCAATACTACGACGAGAACGAGCAGCTCATCGAGGAGCGGCTGGGCGAAGAAGGCATCCATCCCGCCAAGTACCTGGGCTCTTCCAAGGCGGCCGGCCTGGACTGGAGCTCCATCGGTGGCGAGAGGTCCCATCCGTCGACCGGGACGGTCGAAGTCGAGGTCTCTGTAGGATCCCATTCTGACTAGAGATTCGCTGAGTCGACAAGGGGCGCGGCATCATAAACCGCGTCCCTTGTTTGTTATCGGCACGGGTTAGGGCGTCGGGCCTGCGCGGTAGCTGTCCAGGGCCCGTTGCGCGTTTTCCAGGAACTGCTGCCGGTCGTGGGGGCTCACCACTACGTTCATCCCCCTGCTCCTCCTGACCTCTACTGGAGTTCTCACCGAGGGAGAGAACCGCAGCCCGCCGTAGATCAGGGCATCCCGGGCCCGGGCAGACCGTATTTCCGACACGGTGTCGAAGGGCACATTGAAGCTGAAGGGCCATCCCATGACGATGCGGATGCGGTCCGTCCAGACCTCGACCCGCCGCGGCAAGACGGCCCAAAACAGCCCTAACACGAAAGGGGTCACGGCAAACAGGATAGCAGCCCCACTCTCCTCACCCTGTGCGGCGGAAAGGCCTCCCAGGGCAAGCATCAGGAGCGGCACCGCCACGATCACGGCCCGCAGCCACTTGTCGTACTTCGATCCGCTGTAAGCGATCATTGTCGACTTTCTATTCATACCACCGCGCTGCGCACTGCCTGTGAGAAGGCGGCGAGACGGGCGTTGTTCGAGGGAACCGACCTGAAGCCGTTGGTCAGGATGGCCACACCCAGGCCGGAATCCGGGTCGCCCCACGCTACCGCAGTGCCGCCGCCGGCATGGCCGAAGGTGTGGTTGTTGTCGGTGGCCGACAAGCCCGCCCGGGGGTCTGCCAGGGCCAGGCCCATGGACATGCGGACGTAGTTCTCACTGTCCCCGTCCATGGCCCCGACCTCAAGGGCGGTCACGGCATCGACGGTCTCGGGGGCGAGAATCCGTACACCGTCGAGGGTCCCGCCGGCCGCCAGCATCGCGTAGAAGCGCGCCAGGTCCCGGGCCGTGGCGATGCCGCTGCCTGCCGGTGCGACCGACTGGTGCACCTCGGGCCGGTTCCAGGTCGTCATGATGTCCGGAATGTTGGGCATACCGGACCTGGACTCCACGTCCGAGTCCTCCATGGCATAGAGCTTCGCCATGCGCCACTCCTCCGACGGGGGCAGCCCGAAGTAGGTGTCGGGCATTCCCAGGGGAGCGGTGACCTCATCGTGGAGGAACTGCCGAAACGGGCGGCCGTCGATGCGCCTAACCAGCTCGCCCACGACCCAGCCGAAGTTGAGAGGATGGTAGACGAACACGGTCCCGGGCTCGGAGACCAGGGAGGCTTCCTCCATGGCGCGTACCACGGTGTCCCAATCACGCCACCTGTCCCAGGTCAGCTCTTTGGGCGTGTCGGGGAAGCCGGCACGGTGGGTCATTACGTGGCGCACGCTGACGCTGGCCTTGCCGTTACGGCCGAACTCCGGCCAGTACTTGGCCACCGGATCGTCCCAGTCCAACCTGCCCCGTTCCCACAGGAGGTGCATGCACACCGCCGCCAGGGCCTTGCTGCAGGAGTAAATCACGAAAAGTGTGTCGTGGTCCACCGGCCTGTCGGACTCGATGTTGGCCATGCCACCGTAAAGGTCCAGGACGGGCCGGCCGTGGCGGTACACCGCAAGGGCCGCGCCGGGATGCAGACCGTTCTCGATCTGAGCCTGGAAGAGGTCTTCCACACCACGCATAGCCCTGGGATCCATCTGAACGCTTTCAGGTGCCACTACCATGACTGACCTCCCTCGCATGTGCTAATCGTTACACGTGGCCGGTGCTGATCATTTTAGACCTAGTCGCCACTCACGCGTGTTACTATGGCGAAGTCGGTGGCCCGGGAAGGCCCTACCCTCGAGCCGCCCCGATACACGGGTCCCCTGAATCTTGGTCCGCTGCCGGTGATCCTGGGCTCCTTCTTCTTTTTCACCTTTTTCTTGGGGGGCTTCTTCTTGGTAGAGGCTTTGGTGCCTTTCTTCTTCTTGGCCGCCGCCTCATTTTGCATTTCAACGATGGTCCGATGCAAAGTGCCCCTGTAGAACTTCTTCTGCTCTTTCAGCCTCTGCTCTTCCTTCTTCCTTGCCGCCGCTTCTTGCTGTCTTTGCTCCTCAATTGCTGCTTGCAACCTGGCTTCCATTCTCTTTGCGCGGGCCTTAGCCGCGTCTGCTGCCTTGTTGGCATCGTGGAGGTCGACCAGGGCTTCCCCGAGCTTGTACACCTCGCAGCCGCTGCTCAGGACTGTAATCACCCCTCCCACCCCGGTTACGGCCGTGGCCGCCTTTTCCATACCCTTCTTGACGAGTACGTGTTGGATTCCCCCCTGCACGCCGGTCTTTACACCGGTCTTGATGGCAGTTTTACCTGCGTGTTCTCCGGCTTCCGTCTGGCGCGATTTACCCTCGAGGCCCAGTGGGTCGATGGTGTTGACCGGGTTATTCAGTCCGTAGGTATACAGGCTCATGCCGTCCTGATATCCCACCGGGTCCCTCTGGATAAACCGCCCCTGCTCCGGGTCCATGTACCGGTAGCGGTAGTAGTAGAGCCCGCTCTCCGGGTCCAGGCGGCGCCCGGTAAAGGCGAAGGGGTTGCCCACGGCACTGTGGCCGCCGGGGACCGCGACGTCGTCCAGGCCGAAGTCCAGGGTGCCGTTGGCTCCCGGCAGGAAGACGGTCTGGCGGCCGTAGGCGTCGTACAGGTAGGCCTCGACTATCTCACCGCCGGCGTCGGTGAGGGCGAAGGTGGAGAGCAGGGTGTTCTGGTGATAGAACAGCCTTTGGTCGCCGCTGCCGGTGGCAACGTCGTCGCCGTCCAGGTTTCGGTCCATCACTAGGGGCTCGTCTAGATAGAGGCCGTACACGTACTGGCGCAGGACCTGGTCCGAGCCGTCCCGCTCCTCCACCGCCTGCCAGTCGTCGTAATAATAGTCTGTGACGCCGTCCAGGTCTCCGGAGCCGGTCACCACCTTCCGGATACGCCGGTCCGTGCCGTCGTAGCTGTAGGTGGCGATCAGCACCCCGTCGGCCTTGCGGGTTACCCGGCGCAGGCGGTTGCGGTAGTCGTACTCCAGCTGGAAGGTCCCGTTGTCCGTCTGATTGCCGTTGCCGTCGGAGAGGACCGGGACGGAGGCGCCGGCATCCCTCTCGGTGATCTCGTTGAAAGAGGAGTGCCGGCGGGTCTCACCGTCGACCTGCTTCCAGTTGCCCACGCCGTCCAGGGTCCACCGGCCGTGGAGGGGTGCGGACGAGCCCTCTTCCGGCCTGTCGAACCCGGTCAGCCTGTAAGCCGAGTCGTACTCATAGGACTCGGTGTTCGCCTCGTCGTGAAGCTTGACCTCGCTCAGCTTATTGCTCAGACGGTCGTACTCGTGGCGGAAACCCACTAGCAGCGAGCCGTTGTCGCGCAGGTCCCTCGTCTTGATGGGACGCCGCAACCCGTCGTAGCCCACGTCGACCTGGCCGGTGTCGTCCAGGAAAGTCATTCTCGTTCCGTTGCTGGGGTAGTGGCGCTGCAGGATCCTGCTGAGCCCGACGTAATCGTACTCGGCGATGGGCTGACGGGCTGCCTGGTCCGCCACCGTCCTGAGCCGGTCCAGGTCGTCGTACGTATAACCCAGGGCCCTGCCGTTGGGATATACCAGCAGCGTCCGCAGGTCGTCGGCACGCCACGCCGACGACACCGCTCTTGCCAGGAGGGAGCCGATCTTCTGCGTTTCCTCGACCATACGGCCGAGGCTGTCGTAGGCGTAGGTAGCTATGGAGTCGTCCTCCGGGTCACCGGGCTCGTTGTTGTCGAAGGCGTGGGTCAGGCGGGACAGGCCGTCGTACTCGTAGGCGACGTTGCTGGTTCCCACCACGCCGGGCGCCCGGGTCACGTCGCAGTCAATCGCCCGATCGATGGCGTCGTAGTCGCACCGGACCTGGGAGCCGTTCTCATCGGTGCGCAGGGCCACGTTGTGGTCCCGGTCGTATTCGTAGCTGATGGAAGTGGCAGGATCGCAGCGGTCGGCGAGGCTGCCCTCAGGACAGATGCCCTTTGTCTCCAGGACGACGCGGTCGAGATCGTCGTAGGTATACTCCGTCCTATTGCCGTTGTCGTCGATGGCGGCGCTGTTCAGCGAGTTCCCGTCCCACTCGGTCTCCGTCGTAATGATCCCGTCGCCCCCGGCCTGATCCGGATCGGGAGTCGGAACCGTCGTCTTCACGCCGAATATGTTAGCCCCGATGTTCAGGCCGTCGCCCTCTCCCGACGATGTAAGCACAGACTCTTCCAGGGTCATGCGGTTGATGCCGTCATATGCGTACCGCATTACGTTGCCGAAGGAGTTGACCGGGACGACGGTTGGGCCGTCCGAGAAGGCCCGACGGATCACGACCCGACCGGCCATGGGTCCTTGGGCGTCGGCCATGGCCACCAAATTGTCCCTGGAATCGTAGCGGTAGTTGTCCGTCTGGCCCAGGTTGTCCACCACTCTTTGGAGGCGGTCCAGGGCGTCGTAGAAGTAGGTTGTGATGAATATCTCGTCGGGTACGCCCGCGACCTGGGCAACGTCGGTCTCTCGGGTCTCGATGACGTTGCCGTTGTCGTCGTAGGCGATCTCGATGATGTTGCCTTCTGGGTCCACGGATCCCACCAGCCGGTCCGCCCCGTCGTAGGTGTAGCTGGTGGTGTCGCCGTCGTCCTCTACCATGAACGTCCGGCGGGAGTCTCGGTCGTACTCGTGGCGCGTGCTGACCCGCCCGAGGACCTCGATGCCGGCGATCCCGGGGATAGGATCGTCGTCGCCGGGGGTCAGGTCGCCCTTCCCGATGCCAACCGCACCGTCGGCTACGTCGGCCCCTCGCTGGGTCGCGATGGTGTTGACCAGCAGGACCTCATCGGTCTGGAAGGCCTGGCCCAGCTCATCGTAGAGGGTCTCGGTGGCCGCCAGCAGGCTAGTGGTCACCAGGTTATCCGGATGGATCACCCCGTCGACCGAGACGGACACCGGCAGGAGATCGATGTTGGGGATGCCGTCGGAGGTGGGGCTGGGCCCGCCTACCGGTCCGAAGTTGGACTGCCTGACGACGTTGCCGGCGGGGTCGTATTGGTAGACCTCCTGGTTGCCCACCGCGTCCGCTACGCTAGTGAGCCGGTCGAAGCCGTCGTAGACGTAACGCGTGCGGTCACCGTCGCCGCTGCGGGTGGAGTTGTTGTCTGTGGAGCCGTCGGTGTCATCGGCGTCGACGAGCTCCACCAGGTTCTCGTTGCCATCGTAGTGGTATGTGGTCGTCGCGGGCGTCCCACCGCGGACGTCGTAGTCGGTTGGGTCCGCGTCGCCCAGGCGGACGACGGCCGAGGGCGCGACGGCTCCCAGCGTCGACTGGAAGGGCAGGTCTCGCTCGTCGTACACCGCCGCGGTGGCGTTGCCCTCGGGTTGGATGGTCAGTACCTCGTTCTCGTTGGCGTCGTAGCGGTACCGAGACCTCAGGAACCGGGTCCTGGGACCGTTCTCAACCTCCTGCACGACCTCGATGAGGTTGTCCAGGATATCGTACTTGTACACTGTGTCGACGAAGGACGGCCCTCCGGCGGGGTCGGGATCCTGGGCCGTGGCGGGAAGGTCGGCGGCGTCAGGGTTTCCGTCGACCATGGAGGTGTTGCCCCGGTCCTCGACCTGGTGCAGCACCACGTTGCCGTTGAAGTCGTAGAAGGTGCGCTCCAGGTAGCGGAAGTCGGAGATGGGCAGAGGCTCGGAGGGCGCCGGCCGAAGCAGACCGTGGGCCGCGGACCGGGTGACCTGGACCACCTGGTTGAGCTGGTTCACGGCGTAGTCCGTGGCGATGCCCCTGCCATCGATGATCCGGACGATGTTGCCCACCGGGTCGTACTCGAATCGGGTGCGTATAGCGGCCCGGGAGGTGCCCAGGGCATCCGCTACGAGCCTTATGTCGGTGGCGCCTACGCGGCCGTCCCCGTCCATGTCCGCCTCAGGGTCGAAGAGGCCGAAGGATACGGCGATGCGGGCCACATCGAAGATGTCCACGATGCCGTTCCCGTCGATGTCGAAGGGTCCCGGGAAGACATCCACGGTGACCTGCCTGAGGTACCCGAAGGATTCCACGCTCCTGCCAGGAATCAGATCCTGACCGTCGCCGTCGGGGTCGTTCTCGGGGTAGTAGTCGTAGTCGGTGATGTTGCCCTCGGCGTCCACCTCCCGGACAAGCTGGCCGAACCGGTTGAAGACGTTCAGGTAGACCACCGGTTGGAACGTGCCTCCCTCCACCTGGGCCTGTTGGGAACCCGGGAGGAGGGTCACGTCGCGGTAATGTATGCGCAGGACACTGCCGGAGGTCTGGTCCGTAACGTCGTCGCTGTTGACGTCTCCCAGGGGCGACGTGCACATGCCGGCCTGGTCCAGGAGCCCCTGCACCTCCGTGGCGGTGCGGTCGACCCTGGCGGCAAGGGCATCGTAGTCGCAGGACTCCTCGTAGTCGAAGGTGTACACGGTGGTGTACCGTTCCGGACTGTGGGCTCCACCGTTCTGCGGCACATAGGAGGGATCGTTGCCCCTGGGCTCGGTTATGCTGCGCGTTCGGTTGTAGATCGGCTCGTAGGTGAGCGTGGTCTGGATCGTATCCTGATCCCCTACCCGCTCGTCAGGCCTCTTGGTGATGGACAGCAGGTTCCCCTGCTGGAACCGGTCGGGGTTCTGGCCATCGTATTCGTACTCCTTGGAGTTGCCCTCGGGGAACACGACACGGGTCACCAGGCCGTCGCCGTCGTACTCGAAGGAGGTCTCGTAGAAGTCGGGCTCGCCGGCTCGCAGGTCCCGGTTGGTGAACTCCCTGGCGTTGATGATGTTGCCCAGCGCGTTGAACTGATACTCAGTTACGTTGCCGTTCCGGTCGTTCACGGTGGTTTGGGACACCGGGGTGTTGACGCCGGGCGACTCCCCCGGGTCCAGGAGGGAATACTGGTAGCTGATGTCGCCACCGGCGGGCACGCCGCCGTCGTTGGTGCCACCCAGGGCCTGCCTGACCACACGGTCGATGGTATCGACGGCGAAGGGGTCCTCTTCGTACTGGACCTGGAGCCTGGGCGGCCCGCCCGACGCCACTTCGTTGGGGGCGGTGACCGAGACCAGGTTGTGGTTCAGGCGCTGGTCGAAGAAGCCCGAGGAGTACCCGTAGCGCACAGTCTTGCCGTCGGGGAAGTCGTTGCCGTTGGGCGTGCCCACCACCGCCGGCGATGTCACCTCCACCAGGTCGCCGTTCTCGTCGTAGGTGAAGGTTATGGCCCGGTCCGCGAAGTCGGTGACCCGTTCCAGCCGGCCCTCGTCGTCGTAGTCGTAGCCGATCGGGCGGCCCAGCGTATCGATGACCTCTACCAGCTGGCCGAACTGGTTGTAGTTGAACAGCATGACGTTGCCGTTGCGGTCCTCGATCTCCGTCATGGGGGCATTACCAAGGCCATCGAGAGAAGCGTAGCGCACGATTCTCCCGGCGTAGTCCCGTTCCTCGAAGGAGCTGTCGGGCAGGCGGGTGAGCCGTGTATAGAACCCGGTAGGAGTCTGGTAAGAGCCGTCGGGCTGCTGGCGGTAGACGTCATTGCGGCCGAAGCCGTCCATGCGTATGACGTCGCCGGGCTGGGGCCCGGTGTTGGCGTTCTTCACGGGGATCAGGTCCACGTTGTTGTCGGTGACCTCCACCAGGCGGCGGTTGTAGTTGAAGTCCCAGTTGTGCCCCAGCGGGCCGTCGAAGAGGGCTCCGCTGCGGTACTTCCGTTCGAAGGTCCAGTCGAAGCCCCGTCCGGGGATCCGCAGGTCCACCTCGTAGAGGAAGAGCTCGCCGCTGTGAAGGTAGACCGGGTCTCCGGCGTCCTGAGCGACCGCTCCACAGGAAGGCCCTTCGCAGGGCACGATTTCCGGGCAGGGACACGGCCCCCCTAAGAATTGAGCAAGAAGATGCTCTCGAGTCTTCCATCCCTCGATGATGCCCCCAACGAAGTCGATGCCGCCGGAGTGAGGGCTGTCCGCGGCAGGCTTGGTGGCAGCGTTGTGGGGAGCCTCGGTGGTCACGGTGCTGGATTGGCCCGGCACCGACCGCAGCACTGGCGTGGTGCCGATCGGGCCGTGGCTACAGCCAGGGGGATCCAGATCGGCGATTACCCGCTGATCGTCGACGGTGATGACGCCCTCGAGGTGAACCGCGTCGCAACCCGCGTCGGGTCCAGAGACCTGACCGCCTTTGATCCTGGTCAGCGGTGTCACCTCTTCATCTATGAGAACGGCCTGGGTGCCCGTGAGCCCGGTTTGGGAGGTGTCGTCGGGGTGCCTGATGAAGGTTGTGCTCTCGGAAACTTCTACGAAATCGCCCTCCGCTGACCTGGCTATAGATCTGAGAGTCACGACATTGCCTTCGACTGGGAACTGACCGCGCGGGGGGAGTGGGACTACCTTAGTGACCCCGATCGTGTATCTGCCGCCGTTGGGCGATAAGTCTGGCATGTCACAGTCAAAACTAAAAAACACGGCACTGCACAAGTTCTCCGGATCCTCCAGAGAAAAGAGGACAACGACGTCGAACTCTCCGGTTAGCTTAACGTTCGTGGCCGAGGCTGGCCCGTTGTTGGTAACGGTAATGATGTAGTTCACCGGGTTCTCGATGGGGCTCGGGTCAGAGTCGTCGGTGACGGTTAGTTCCAGGCCCGGAGACGGGACCTGGCTGGCGCTGCAGCCGGCGGCGTTCGGCGTCTCGTCGCTGGGAGTGCCGGAGCAGGCGTCATCACCGGTACAGCCCGATGGACCGGAGCTAAGAGCGCCCGAGTTACATACACCGTCGCCGTCCTCGTCTACCTGGGCATCGGAGCAGCCGTTCGCGTCCACCGGCGCTCCCGGCCCGGTGCCGGAGCAGGCGTCATCGTCGTCGCCGACGCCGTCGGTGTCGGCGTCGACTTCATCGAAGATGTAGAGGAGGCCGCCGTGCCCGCAGGCTGACGATTCAGGATCGTCGTGGAAGAAAAAGCCATGGAGGTGGATGTAGGCGCACTCCGGTCCCGATCCCCAGAAGGCATTGAGGTCCACGTTGTGTTCGTCGAAGACGTTAGCGGGATCGACGACGGTAAGTCCGTCGGGGTTGGGAGCGCCCGGCAGCGCGAAGGGTCCGTCTTCGTGACCGATGTCCGGGTTCAGCACTTTCCACGCTGTTGCTCCTTCGGGCGGCGGCTGGACGGGGTCGGCGCCAAGGCCCACTGGGAAGGGAGCTGAGAACATGGAGGTGCTACCCTGGGGATTGGTGGCCAGCTTGACTATCTGATCCCCCTGAGCGACGTCGGCCGGCAGCAGGTTCGTATCGAAGGTGTTTACCGTGGTGCTGTCCGGCGACCCCGTCGAGGAGAAGGTGACCTGCCATGTCGATGTACACCCGGTGCTGTCGGTGTACATGTTGACCGCAGTCCCCGAGCCGTCCGCGTTCAGCTGACCCGTGTAGGACTCCGGCGGGTCGTCCTGGCTGGCGGAGAAGGTCCCGTCGGGGTTGATGGTCCCCGTGTTGGCGTCGTTGGTCGAGGGCTGGCGGATCGCTATGGTCCCGTCGGGGCTGATGGTGATCTCGAAGAAGTCGGTAAAGCCCGGACCAAAGCCGCACTCCCCGGCCCCGCCGCTGAAGACCGCGATGACCTCGTAAACACCGGGCAGAATAGTGCCGGAGCCTGGATCCCTTCCAGATACCATGGCCAGCGGAGTGTAGTTCCCGGGCCCCGCGTCGAACAGGTATATCTCGTTGTCCAGGGGCCCGCTACCGGGCTCGGTGGCCTTCACCGTCAGCATCCCGCCCATCGCGTCCAGGTTGACCCCACGCAGCACCGGAGGCGGCTGGACGCCGCCGTCCACGAGGTCTATGGGCATGGCTGGGGGAGGGAATCCGTTGAAGTGGTTAGTGGCGAACGTATTACCATCGCCCATTCCCAGGATGGCTGGTCCCCCGCCGCCCTGGGAAAGGTTGTGGGAGAGCATGTTCGTCGAGCCGTCGACCCGCACATCGAACATGGAGTTGCCGGTGAACTGGTTGTGGTGGACCATATTGTCGTTGGAGCCGACGATCAGGCCCGAGTCGTTGTTAGCGAAGAGGTTGCTGTGGACTATGCTGCCGGCGCCATCGAGACGAAGCCCGGGCCCTCCACCTCGAAACTCCAGGCCCTGAACGGTGCTGGGTGGTATCGTGGTGGAGAACCCGTCGAAGGCACCCATGTCGTCGCTCTGAGCCTGGCCCAGGGTCGTCGTCTCCAGGTTCGTGTCGGTCATGCTGATGGTCACCTGGGAGTCAGCGGCGAAATTGCTCCCGGCCACCTGGATTTCGGTACCCGAGGAAGTTGAAGACACCTTCAAGGAGGTGGAGGGCAGCGCGGAGCACCTTCCGTCGGAGCTGCCACAGGCGCTATTGCCGTCCTTGGGCTGGAAGGGCTCGCTGGGCGAGCCGATGTCCCAGCCCTGGTCCACCAGGTACTGCTTCAGCTCTTCCGCGGTCACCACGCCGTCGGAGTTAGCGTCGGCGGCGCCCGACCGGACGCCCTTGGCGATGTCCTCGGTGATCGTGTCTACGAACGCTCCCAGGGGGCCGGGGGCATCGACCTTGCAGCTTCCCGATACCCCGATGACGGTGACGTAGGGGTTCTCCTGGATGTCGCCGCTGCCGTCGGTGAAGCCCCCGGCGTAGCATGCGTCGAGGATCACGACTACGGTGACGCCCGGTCGGAAGCCCTCGAGCATGTCCGCCAGCTCGTCGTCGGAGATGTCGGTCTCTTTGTTGATCAGGATGGTCTCGTCGAAGTTGAAATCGGGGTGGACGTCATCGTTCGGCTCGTCGCCGTCGTTGTCAGGCCGGGCCGATTTGTCGCCGTGGCCCTTGAAGTAGAAGGTTACCTCGTCCCCGGGATGGGCCAGTTCCTGGAATATCTTGATCTTATCCTCGATGGTCTTTTTCGTCGGCGTGTGATATACCACGGAGCTGCTATCGGAAGCCTGGGCGGTGGAGGACTCCAGGACCGGCCTTACCTCTTCGTTGACGTCCTCCAGGAAGCCGTCGGTCTCCCAGTCGTCGTACCCGAGCTGAGGGTATCCCTGACCTATGACGAACAGTCGGAAGAACGTGGTGTTGGGATCGGCCACCTTGGTCTCTCCCGGCGCCGTTACCTGGATGGTAACCGAAGGCGAGGTGTTGTTCACGGGGTTGTCGTCGTGGGCGTCGGTTCCAACGCTGGCGCTGTTGGTGATGGTGGACCCCGGCTCAGCGTTGGGATCGACGGCGGCCGAAATTCGGATCGTCCTGCTCTCTCCGTTGGCCAGTGTGCCCACCGGACACGTGACGGTGCTGCCCGAGACGGTGCATCCGGCGGTTGAGGGCTCTGGGTAGAAGGTCAGGCCATCGGGGAGTGTGTTGGTCACCTGGACGTCGGTAGCGGGGTCGGGACCCCCGTTGGTGACGGTGATGTCAAAGTTGGCAGCAAATCCCGCCGGCACTGAGCCTGGCCCGGTCATCTGGATGCCGAGGTCGGCCACGCCGCTGATCACGGTGGTAAGGTGGGAGTCGCTGTTGTTCAGAAGGCTGGGGTCGGTCCCGTTGAACAGGACGTTGGCAGCGTTGCTGATCTCCGTTCCAGCTGCGGCCTGAACGCTGAAAGTTATCGTGATGGTCTTGGACTGACCGGCCGGCAGGTCGCCCGCCTGGCAGGACAGGCCGAACTCGTCCTCCTGACATGGCACGCTGGAGCTCACGAAGGTCGTCCCATCGGGGACGTCCTCGCTGATGTCCAGCCCCGTGGCGTCCGTGTTGCTGCCGTTGGTGATGGTGAGCTCGTAGGTAATGTTCTCGCCGGCCTTCACCGTGGACGGGCCGGTCTTATCGAAGGACAGGTCGATCTCGGGAGAACCCCCTAGGGGCGTCTTAGACAAATTTGGGGGCGAGTCTGTCGGAACCGCGTCCGAAGTCGCCTCACCTGACGACGGCTCTTCGACGATCGCGGCAGTCTCCTCAGGAGCTCCAGGTTCCCGCTGGGCGAGGAGCGGAGAATCGCCGTTGGGCGCTTCGGAGATGCCGTCGATGATGACCGGGAAAAGGATCCGGGGGTATGGAGTCGCCGGCTGGAAGGTGTGGGGCCCCGGACCGGGGAAGTCGAAGGTGAAACGGGAGGCGGTGCTGGTGGCGTTTCTCTCCTCGATCGCTGCCCGCAAAGTGCACTCGGCCTCTCTCTCAACCAGGCCTCCGGTGGAGCAGGTCCCGTCGCCCGGCCCGATATCGCCCAGATCGGAGGTGGGGTTGATCGCCAGGGGCAGGTACTCCAGGGGCGCGTCGGAGACGGCGGTTTCCTGAGAGGCGGTGTTATTACCGGGAACCGCGTCCTCCTCGGGGCTGCTCACTTCGGCGGTGTTGTTTATCGTCCCGACCTCGTCGGGAGCCAGCACTTTGAGCAGGACGGAAGCTTCGGCGTTCGGGGACATTATGCCCAGGTCACAGGTAACTACGCCCTCCGACTCAGTGCATTCTCCCTGGCTAGGAGTGGCCGAGACGAAGCTGACGCTTTGGGGGTGTAGGCCGTCAGCGATAATGGGACACATCGGAGGGTAAGAAAACCCGAGAGTTTGGAGGGTGGCGAGAGCTCCTGAAGTGAGGGTAGAGTTACCCACAGAAAGCAACTGTCTTGAAAGTCAAGAGGAATGACCGGCGACTGCCGGAGTCAGGTCGCGCCAGGGTGAGCGATGCTTGAGCATGGAGTTGAGGATAACGAGCAGCTTGCGCATGCAGGCTGTGAGGGCCAGCTTCTTGGGCTTACCAGCGGCCAGCAGCCGCTGGTAGAAGTCCCTGATAACAGGGTTGAAGCGACTGGCAACCAGCGCTCCCATGTACAGGGCGGCGCGGATGCGGGCGCGTCCACCCCAGACGGTGCGTTTGCCCCGCAGGGTGCCGCTGTCCCGGTTGAAGGGAGCCACCCCTACCAGGGCGGCGATCTGCCGGCGGTCCAGCGTGCCCAGCTCCGGCAGATAGGCCAGGAGAGAGATGGAGACTTGTTCTCCCACGCCGGGAACGGTGCGCAGGAGGTCATCCTTCTCTCGCCATACGGGACTCTGGCGGAGAGTCTGCCGCAGTCCCTCATCCAGGTCGTCCAGCTCTCGCTCCAGCCATGCAATGTGGGCCTCGATGCGGGGGCGGACGGCGATGGCGGCGGCGCTCAAGCGGTTCTTCTCCGAGACCAGCATGGTCATCACCTGGTGCCTGCGGGCAGCCAGGGAGTTAAGGGCCTGGGTCTCGGCGTCTCGCAGAGGGCGCACGGGTGGACGAACCGCTTCGGCGAAGTGAGCCAGAACCGCCGCGTCCAGAGCGTCGGTCTTGGCCAGCTTCCCGGTGGCCCTGGCGAAGTCCCGCACCTGGCGGGGGTTGACGACGACCACAGGCACCGCGTCGGCTGCCAAGGCAGCCACCAGCGGCACTTCCAAGCCGCCCGAAGCCTCCAGCAACACCATGACCGGTTCAAGGGCCTTCAGCTGGGAGACCAGCTGCCGGACTCCTGTCTCGTCATGGGAAACCTCCCATCTGTCGTCCGTAGGACGGACTGCGACGTCCACCTGGGCCTTGGCTACATCAATGCCTACGTAGATCGATTCTTGCTCCACGAGCACCTCCTGCGAATTATTGGCCCGTCCTTGCAAGATGCGGGCTTGGTTGGCCCAGGCAACTGTTCGGGCTCTATTCGGAAGGGGTGCGGCGACCCTCGCTTTCTGGCGGTCTTCCATAACCAAGGAGAAACCGGTCTGCCGCACCCCGATCCACCTAAGTGAAGTGATTGTTACACACCCAAACCAAGATACAAGGAGGTGAAGGCCAAAACCATCCAAAACCGCAGACGCTATAACAGGGCCCTCAGAGAGCTCACCAGACCCCCATCCAGCACCTGATCTCTCGGGTCCCAATGTGTCCCACTTTTGCTGGTTGCTAACACTTTTTTGAAAGGGACTTCGCAGCTGGAACGGGAACTCCGTGGGATTATACCACCCGTCTCCCGATGGGGTAACGCGAAATGGACCCCCTCAGCGACGAAAAAGGGTGGGATTCGACCAGAGGAGTGCCAGATCGTTCGGCTACCGACAGGAAAGGAGGTGGTAGAGCCAGTAGCATCGAGAGCCAATCGTCCAACTCGGACATGCCCAGAACAAAACCGGAAGCAAGGAGAATTGCCGTTATGCGTAGCAAAGCCCTGATTCTAGCAATTGCGGTCCTGCTGGTAGCCGGGATATCGGTGCTGTCGGTCAGCTCCTCCAGCCACCGCGAGGCACCCCTGATCTCACAGGACCCGGCTGTAGACGGGACCGACACGTACGCCTTTGTCGACCCCAACGATCCGACCAAGGTGAACCTGATCGCCAACTTCTACCCGGCGCAGGCCGCGTATGGTGGCCCCAACTTCTACAAGTTCGCCACCGACGCCCTGTACAAGATCCACATCGATAACGACGGCGACGCGCTGGAGGACATCACCTACAAATTCGTGTTCTCCGATCGGACCCAGAACCCCAACACATTCCTTTACAACACCGGCCCGATAACCTCGCTAACCGACCCAGATTGGAACCTTCGCCAGGTCTACGATGTCAGGCGGGTCGCGGGCACCGCTTCCGCCCGGGGAACGACCCTGGGGGAGAGCCTGTCCATTCCACCCGTCAACATCGGGCCTAAATCCACTCCGAACTATGATTCGCTGGCCGCCAGCGCCGTCCACGACCTCAGCAACGGCGTAAAGGTCTTCGCGGGCCAGAGAGACGATCCATTTTATGTTGACCTGGGATCTGTGTTCGACCTTCTGACGATCCGCCAGCTGCCGGGCAACGCCGGCGGTGGCATCGACGGCCTCACCGGTCTCAACGTCCACACCATAGCCATCCAGGTACCTATCGATCAGATCTCCGCGGGGGACCCCGTGATCGGCGTCTGGTCCACAGCGTCGCGCCCCAGCGTCAAGGTCATCCGCGAAGGAGGCGAACAGTGGGTGGCTGGGCAGCCCCGGCAGGTTTCGAGGCTGGGAATGCCTCTGGTTAACGAAGTGGTCATCCCCCTGGGTAAGAAGGACCGTTTCAACGCCTCCCACCCGATACGGGACGGCCAGTTCCTCGAGCATGTGACCGACCCCGAGCTCGCGGTTCTGTTCAACGCGCTCTATGGCGACATCCTGGCGCCGGTGCCTGAGACGAACCGCTCCGACCTGGTGGCGGTGTTCCTCACGGGGGTGCCGACCCTAAACCAGCCGGTCAACGGCGTGCCCTCGGAGATGCTCCGGCTGAACACCTCCATCGCGCCCAACGCCAGCCCCGACCGCCTCGGCGCTCTGGCAGGGGACTTCGCTGGCTTCCCCAACGGCCGGCGTCTCACCGACGACGTGGTCGACATCGCTTTGAGGGCGGCGGCCTGTGGGTACGGCGACATCCTCGAAGGGGCCCTGGGCCTGTGCAACCTGTCGCCCAACAACCTGTTGGGTGATGGGGTAGATGAGAACGACGTGGCGCTCCTTAACGCGTTCCCATACGTAGCGACTCCCCACTCTGGATTCGACTACGGCACGGGTTTCTCCATATCCAGGTCTACCCTGTCTATGGGTATCGGAGCCAGCTTCATCATGGTGGGAATCGCCCTGGGAGCGGTGTACGCACTCAGGCGACGCCACACCCGCAGCATCAGCTGATCTATCGCCGTGGAGGGGCCCATCGCGGGTACCGAGTATCCGCGATGGGCCCCCATCCCCCGCCCTGGAGGTGTACCTGCGATGAGAGCCGCGCACAGGCGTACCATTAGCAAGCTGCCACAAACGCTGGTCTTTCTAGGGCTGGCGGTAATCGCGGTAGCGATGGCCACACTCTGGCTGCAGACTCAGTCCGACGACGTGCCGTCGGACCTGACCCCACAGCCGTCCACAACCACCGACACCTTGGTCGCGAGGCTTCAGCGGCGGATCGAGGTCACCCCACAGGACCCGGATATCCACGTTCAGCTCGGTGGCGCATACCTCCAGAAGGCGCGGGAGACCGGACTAACGTCCCACTACAGCAGAGCAGAGATCTCTCTGCTGAAAGCCTTGGAGTTGGACCCGCGGAGCGTCGGGGCCATGAGCCAGCTAGGGACCCTGGCGCTGGCAAAGCACCAGTTTGAGGAGGGGTTGACCTGGGCAGAGGGCGCCCTGGCCATCGACCCGGAGCACGCCGAGGCCTATGGTGTGCTAGGAGACGCCCAGATCGAGCTTGGCCAGTACGACGGCGCTTTCCGCAGCTTCCAGACCATGGTGGACCTCAAGCCAAACCTGGACTCCTACTCCCGGGTCTCCTATGCCCGCGAACTCACGGGCGACATTGAGGGTGCCATCGAGGCAATGGAGCTGGCGGTCGCTTCCGGTCCAATCCGGGGCGAGACGACCGCCTGGGCCCGGGTTCAGCTGGGGAAGCTAAACTTCAGCTCCGGGAACATCGGCAAGGCAGAGGCGTCCTACCTGAGGGCACTGAAAGACTTCAGCGGGTACCACCTCGCGCTCGCATCCCTGGGCGACCTACGTGCCGCCCAGGGCAGACACGACGAAGCCATCGATTTATATGAAAGGGCCGTGGCTATCTTTTCCGAACCTACCATGCTCGTTATCCTGGGAGACCTGTATACCAAGGTTGTCAAGCTCGATCAAGCCCAGCTTGACTACAATACGGTGCAAGCCACAGTGCAGCTGGAGGCCACCATGGGAGTGGTCTACGACCGCGAGCTAGCCCTCTTTTATGCCGATCACGACATCCAGCTGGACAAAGCCCTGGACCTGGCCCGGAAGACTCTGGAAGTACGGAAGGATATATTCGGCTACGATGCGCTAGCCTGGACGCTCTACAAAAACGGTCACTTCGCCGAGGCGGCCGCAACCATGGCCGAGGCCTTGAGGCTGGGCACCCAGGATGCCAGCCTCTTCTACCATGCCGCCATGATTCACCTAAAACTTGGAAACCGTGATGAGGCTAAAGATCTCCTCGACCGAGCTCTGGCGTTGAATCCACATTTTTCGGTCCTCTATGCGGACCACGCCAGCGAAGTCAGGACCCAGCTCGTCGGGGAGGCGGCGCAGAATAACGCGCCAACGAGAGCCGCACAGTAAACCTCGGAGTATCCGGCCTCGTCGAAGCCGTCTAGTTAGCCAGAAGGACCGGCAGCGTCAGGCTCACCGCCACCAGCAGGGTCCACAGCGCCGGCGCCGACGTCAGGACCTGCTCCTTGTGGAGCGCCACCCGTGCCGCCTGACCTTCGGTGCGGGGGACCCACCAGGGGTTGAAGCGGGCTTCCAGAAGGTAGAAGGTGATCCCCAGCCCGGCCCCGTAGGCCAGGTGGCCGATAAGATTGGGAAATGTCGAAGCTATTCCACCAACACTCCACTGAGGACCCAGTCCCAGGAATATGGGCATCAGGGTCATGGGCCCGAGGATCGACCACAAGAACCCATAGGAGACACCCCAGCCCAGCGCGGAAGCCACGTCGTAGCTCTGGCGGCGGAAGAGCAGGCCGTAGCTGGTGGCTATCACCGTGGCGATCCCCAGATGAACGAAAAACCCCGCCACAGAGGACGTCGATCCGATCAGGTCGGCCACGTAGGGCAGGAAGTCCGTCTGCAGCATAATAATGCTAAACAGTAGCCCTCCCACCAGTCCTCCAGCGAGGCTACGCCCGAAGATGCGCAATCCCTGAGTCCCGACCCCCTCCTGGACATCGCCCGCCACGAAGTCCGAAAACAGCAGCCGCACCAGGGAGCCGAGCCACTGGTAAAACAGGGACACGGCAGTGCCGAAGAAGAGGTAGGCGGGCAGGGTTCCGAAGTCCTCCCGGACCTCTTCCAGCAACCAGGGCAGGCCGTCACCGCCGATCAGAGGCACAAGGGTCAGCCCACCCAGTACCCACCAGAAGAGGCCGTAGGTCATGCCCTGCACCAGCCCGGCTCCGGCGCCGTCGGCGGCGCGGGGATAGAGCAGGGCGAAGGCCAGGCCGGCGACCAGACCGACGACCAATGTGATTCCCCAGGCGGTGGAAGATGATTCGCTGTCCACCATAGCGGCGATGGTCAGCAGCCGGTCCTGGACGTTGAGCATCACCCCCAGCAACCCGGCGCTGAGCAGGCCGGCCAATCCGCCCCGCAGCAGTGCTCCCCGATCGATGCGGACCGACTGATCCACGATGTAGCGCCTCCACTGGAAAAACACCAGGGCCAGGCCAGTGGCCGCTCCGTACAGAACGTGCCCGATCAACAGGGGAAACTCGGCTTGGGCGGAGCTCACGTCCCAGGTCAGGCTGTCACCTTCCAGCAGCGGGGTCAGCGTCAGCGGCCCCAGGTACCACCAGAAGACTCCGTAGACCAGGCCCCAGAAGAGGGTCTCTCCGGCACCGGGTTTCTGGTACCAAATCAGCGCCCCGAAGGCCGCGCCAAGTACGGCGGCGACCACCAGCACAACGGCAAGCCCGACGGCTCCCGAATCGGAACGCACTATCTCGGCGATCTGCGGAAGCCGGCCCAGCTCGTCCATCGTCGCCCCGAAGACGACGCCGCCCACCAGCCCGGCCAGCAGGCCCGGCAGCACCCCGACCCTCAGCACCGCCGCCCACTTCATTCGATACCCTCCCGGGCGATGCGCTCCTGGGCGACACGCTCCCGGGCGACCCGATCTCTGTGGGCACGGCCTTCCCCGTCGGTTCCCAGGTCATGGGGTGTCCCCGACGCCTCAGGGTTCGATGTAAGCACGATGTCGCGGGGGAAGAACAGGTCTATGGTCCAGTCCAGGGACACCCGCACCTTTTTCTCCATGCCAGGCAGCTTGCCCAGATAGATGGAACGCCACATCAGCCACGCCAGTAGCCCGGAGAACCTCAAGCCGCGTATCTCGGCGGCGGCCGTGCGATGTCCCAGTCCCACAAGGACCCCTATGGTGCGGAACCGGAACCGCTTTAGCGGTTTGCCCCGCATGGAGGCCGCGATGTTGTCGGCCACCACCTTTCCCTCCCGCTGGGCGTGTTGGGCCGTTGGTGGGTAGAAACGGCCCTCGCTGTCCGGATCTGGGATCTGAGCGCAGTCGCCCACCGCCCAGACGTTGTCCAGTCCGTCGAGCTCCAGGGTGCCGTCAACGACCACGGCGCCCGCCTGGTTTCTCTCGCAGGGCAGGGTCTTCAGCAGCGGGTTGGGCTGGTTGCCCGCCGTCCACACCAGGGTGCAGGTGGGCAGCAGGTCCTCCTTGTCCACCAGGACCCCCTGGGGAGTCGCCCCAGCGACCCGGCTGTTCAGCATGAACTCGATGCCCCGAGCCTGCAGCTTCCGCTGGGCATAGTCGCCCAGCTCCGCGCTCAGCTCGGGCAGTATCCGGTCTCTGGAGTGTATGAGCACGAAGCGCAGCTCGTCGGCTCGAAGGTTCGGGTAGAACCTGAGCACGCTGTGGGCCAGATCGAACAGCTCGGCAATGGTCTCGGTCCCCGCGAAGCCGCCACCGGCGACCACGAAGCTAAGCTGACGGCGGCGCTCAGCTTCGTCGGGCTCCGAATCCGCGTGCTCCAGCATGCCGATGACGTGGTTACGCAGCCTGGAGGCGTCCTCCAGGGTCTTCATGGAGAAGGAGTGCTCCTCCAAGCCGGGGAGTCCGTAGTAGTTGGGGATCGAACCCAGGGCCAGCACCAGGTGATCGTAGGGCAGCGCTTCCTCGGGCAGGGTCGGCCCGGAACGCATCCACACCATCCGCTCCGAGGTATCGATGGCCGTGACCTCGGAGCGGTAGAACCGGGTGTGGGGGCACGATGCCCGCACCGGAGCGCTGATATGCTGCGCCTCCAGCCCACTGGAGGCGACCTCGGCGAGCATCGGGGTAAACAGCAGATAGTTGCTCTGGCTCACCAGGGTTATCTCCAGGCCCCGATCGCGATAGAAGATTCGCTCCAGGCGCTGGGCCGCGCTGATGCCGCCAAAACCTCCGCCCAGAATGACCACCCGCCTCTTTTCCGACGCGGCCTGAGCGGCCTGCTCGGGCTCCGGGTGCAGCCGCAAATACAGGGCCACCAGCCCGTGGAGGCCAATGCCCGTTAATCCCCCGTAGAGCAAGTGTCCGATCAGGCTGGGGAATGTGTCGCCGGCCTCGACTACGGACCAGGTCGGGCCCCGCCCGTCGATAAGGGCGCCCAGAGTAATGGGCCCAGCGATCCACCACAGCAGCCCATACAGTGCGCCGCAGCTGAGGGTGGAGGCGTATCCCCCCGGCTGATACCGGGAGATGACGGCGAACCCCGCTCCCAAGGGGACCGAGACCAGCAGGTTGAGGACGACCCACGCCCCCGACAGGTCCAGGCCCAGGAGGCCGGGAACCGTGGAGGTCAGGTCCTGCGCGCGGAGCGCCCCCCAGAAAACGAGGCCGCCCGCCAGTCCCGCCGTACCCCCCGCCACCATGTCCCGGCGTAGTGATCCCGAAATATATGCCCACGGTACACGCATAGATCGCATCCGACCAAGAAGCCGGGCATCGGTCCGCCCGGCACACTTCTCCTAAATAGCTACCTCGGGGTCGCCGCCGGCCCGACGACGCTCACGACCCGGTCTCTATTACCACCTTGATGTCCTGGGGCCCCCGGTCGAAGGCTGACTGGAACTGTTCCATGGGCACCCGCCGTGTGATGATCGACGCCAGCAGGCCCGGCCACTTCTGCTCGATCTGATCCATATCCCCCACGCCCGCCCGGAAGTCCTCCAGGCCGGCGTTCACGGAGCCGAACACCAGACGATTGCCCAGGACCTGGCTGTTGTTGAACTCCTCCGCGGCGATGGTCACCTGATGGCTCCCTCCCGAGACCCCCACCAGGCAGAGAAGGCCGTTCATAGCCAGGTGTTGGTGGGCGTCGAAAACCAGAGGCGGATAGCCTGTGGCTTCTAAGACGAAGTCGACGCGACCGGCATCGGCGGCCACCTGAGACACGGGCGTCTGCCTGCTGTCGACGTGATGCGCCCCGAACCCGGCGATCATCTGTGACTTGAAGCCTCCCGAGTCGGACTGGTCCAGGACGTAGGTGTTGATCCCCCGGAGCCGGAGGAGTATCGCCCCCAGGAGCCCGATGGCGCCGGCCCCCAGCACGACGGCGTTTTCGATGGTCCAAGGCAGGCGCTCCTGGATCTTGAAGGTCTGCCTCAGGGCCTTCTCCACTATGGACAGCGGCTCCATCAGGACCCCGATCCCCTCGAACTCGGCGGGTATCCTGGTGAGGACGCTCTGATGCTCACTGTAGTATTCAGCCATGAAGCCGTGCCGCGAGACGATACCCCGCTCCGAATAGTCGCCGGTGATGCACATGTCATTCTGGTCGCTGCGGCATGGTGTGCACCAATCGTGGGGACAGTGGCGGCGCACCGAGGCCACGACATGGTCGCCCACGACGAGGCCCTCGACCCGGGAGCCCATCGCTGCTACCCGGCCGAAGGATTCGTGCCCGATAATCAGGTGATCGCTGCCCGGCGGCGCCTTTCCGTACAGCCCTTCGTTGATCTCCGAGTCAGTGCCGCACACCCCGACGCGGACCACCTTGACCATGACGTCTTCCTCGCCGACATGGGGATCGGGGGCGTCCACGATGGACATGGAGCCCTTCACTCCCGGCGTGACCGCGACGGCTTTCATCCTCGGTCCTCCTGCTCCGGCCTCAGCTACCGCCGCCCAGCGCCCGGTTCAGGTTGAACGCGGCGCTGATCAAGGCGAGGTGGGTGAAGGCCTGGGGAAAGTTCCCCAGACTTTCACCGCTGTGTCCGGTCTCTTCTGCGTACAGTCCCAGGTGGTTGGCGTAGCTCAGCATCTTCTCGAACATAAGCCTGGCGTCGTCCAGCCGGGCCCGGTCGTTGCGGCCGGCCCGGGTCATGGCCTCCACCAGCCAGAAGGAGCAGATGTTGAACGTGCCCTCGGACCCGGCGACTCCATCTAGGGTCTTGCCTACGTCGTAGCGATAGACCAGGCTATTGGACACCAGGCCCCCCTGGTCGGGGGACCGGTTGATGGCGTCCAGAGTGCTGATCATCCTGGGATCGGTGGGCGAGACCAGGAACACGAGCGGCATGATCAGGTTCGACGCGTCCAGGGCGTCGCTGTCGTAGGCCTGCACGAAGGCCTGGCGGTTTGGGTTCCAACCGCGCTCCATGATCTCCTCGTAGATCTGGTCCCGTATCCTCTGCCACTTCTCGCGATCGGCGGGGAAGGAGCGTTTGTCAGCCAGGCGCAGGGCGCGGTCGATGGCCACCCAGCACATCACTTTGGAGTAAACGAAGTGCTGCTGGCCGCCGCGGACCTCCCAGATGCCTTCGTCTGTCCGCATCCAGTTGTCGCAGACCCAGTTGGTAAGCTGCCGGAGGTGGGTCCAGAAGTCGTAGGAGATGGGGTTCCCGTACTTGTTGTAGAGATAGACCGCGTCCATCAGCTCCCCGTAGATGTCCAGCTGTAGCTGGCCGAAGGCGCCGTTGCCGGTCCGTACCGGACTGGAGCCCCTGTATCCGTCCAGATGGTCCAGGGTCTCTTCAGTGAGCTCATGGCGTCCGTCGATTCCGTACATGATCTGCAGGGAGCCATCCGGGTTTAGCTCGTGGCATCGGTCCTCGATCCAGGCCATAAAGCGGCTGGCCTCCTCGGTGAACCCGATCCTGAGGAGGCCGTACAGGGTGAAGGCCGCATCCCTGATCCAGGTGTAGCGGTAGTCCCAGTTGCGGGAGCCGCCCAGCTCCTCGGGCAGACTGGATGTGGGGGCCGCCACTATGGACCCCGTGGGCTCATAGGTCAGCAGCTTCAGCACCAGCGCCGAGCGCTCGACCATCTCCCGCCAGCGGCCCTTATACGAACACTGGGAGAGCCATCTCCGCCAGTAGCCCACGGTCGACCTGAAGAGGTCGTCGGCCTCGGCCTCGGAGACAGGGACCGGCCCATCCAACCCGGGGGCCGTCTCATGCAGTGCAAAGGTGGCCACCTGGCCCTCATTCAGGATGAACTCGGCCACCGCCCCACTTCCGCTGGCCCTGACGGGTATGCTTGTGGCGAGCACGATGCCCGCAGCTGGCGCGTGGAAGGATACCCCGTCGGCCGTGATCCGGGTTTCGTGTTCGTCCCTGGCATAGTTGAAGGCGGGGAAACACTCCATAAGAAAAGCCATGGTGCCCCGGACCACGTTGACCCGTCTCACCAGGTTGTGCTGCCCGCGAGCCTGTCCCACGGGCATGAAGTCGATGACCTCGGCGACGCCGTCCACCGACAGGAACCGGGTTACCAGGACGTTGGTCTCCGGCCAGTACATCTGCTTTTCGGTGAGGCCGGTGGAGGCAGGAGCGATCTTGAAGTAGCCGCCCCGTTTGTCATCGAGTATCGCCGCGAACACGCTGGGAGAATCGAAGTTTGGGCAACAGAACCAGTCGATGGACCCGTTCATACCCACCAGGGCGACCGTGTGCATGTTCCCGATGATGCCGTAGTTTTCGATCGGCTGGTATGCCATAGGCCTCCTCAGCTACTCTGGGGCGAGTCCGACTCGATGGTATAACCTCACTCCACGATGTTCGATAATAAGAAGCTACATTCTACCCTTCCCCAGACGCCACGAGTCAACCTGACGCTAGACCACCTGTTGCAGCGGGGCCACGCTGAAGATAACCATGAAAGGCTTGCAGTAGATCGTTACGCTCATGTGGGCGGTTACATCCACGTCATCGGGTATGGGATAGTTCTGGTCGCCTTTGTTGCCCTTGAGCTTGCCCAGATCGATGTAACCCGGGCTCTTCAGCTCCGCCCTTCTCTCCGGGTTCGGGTGGGGGGAGAGGACGACATGCAGGTCAGGGCCGTTGGTCACGTTTAGGTTCTCCAGTCTGAGCAGGTGAGAGCCGTCGGGGCCCCGGTAGATGATAGCCTGCCCGCTACCGCGGTGGAAGCTGTCGGCGTCCATGAAGTTGCCTACCTTGAGCCTAACAGGCATCGGTTGGGCCTCCATGGCCTCGGCGGCATCTTCGACGGCCTCCTGCACCATCGCCGTGCCCTTGTCCATCATGGCGCCGTCCGCCATGTCGATGCCTTCCTGGGTCATGGCTATGCCTTCCTCCGCCGTCGCCTGGTTGCCGGACATCGCCGAGCCCTCCTCGATCATAGCCAGGCCCTCACCGATCAGCACGGCATCCGACGCCTCCATGCCTCCCTCGACCATGGCCAGGCCACCCTTCATCAGGGCCACGCCCGCCTCTACGGTAGCGCCGTCCTTGATTATCGCCGCATCTGACATCGCCTCTGAGACCTCTAAATCGAGGGTCGCTATCGAGGCCATCGTGCTTTCCACCTCGCCGCGGGTCATACCCGGGGGGACCACCGCATCGGCGGCGAATGGGAAGTCCCGGTCTTCCAGCATGGCCACGCTGAAGATGACGCTGAAGGGTTTGCAGTATATGACCACACTCATCTGTGAGTTCACGTTGACGTCGGCCGGGATGGGGTAGTTCTGGTCTCCCTTGTTGCCCTTGAGCTTGCCCAGGTCCACGTACCCGGGAGCCTTGACGTCTCTTGAGCTATCGGGACCCTCGTGGGGTGTGAGGATGACGTGCAGGTCTGGGCCGTTGGTCACGCTGAGGTTCTCCAGCCGGAGGAGATGGGAGCCGTCAGGGCTGCGGTAGATGGTCGCTTCGCCGCTTCCTTTGTGGAAGCTATCGGCGTCCTCTAGCTGCCCCGACTTGACCTTCACCGCGGCGGTAGCGGACGTCACCATCGAAACGGGCATCGCCTCCGAAACTTTGTCGTCGAACTGGGCCATGGATGCCATGGTCTGCTCCACAGCCTCACGGGTCATCTCCCCGGGGACTTCGGCGTTGAAGGCGAAAGGGAACTCCTCGATCACGGTCTTGCTGGTGAACAGGGGAGAGCCCAAGTACCAGCCGGCCACAACCAGCGCGCCGAGAGCGGGGGTGCCGACGATGGCGAAGGCTATTCGGCGCCTCCAAACGACCAGGTGCCACCCCTTGCGGAACCCGTAGGCCGTGACGCCGGTCACCAGCAGCAGCAGGCCGAAAAGGATCGGCCAACGATACGGGTAAAGGTCGGCGAAAACCCGCTCAATGTCTCCGAAGAACTCGGTCATGTTCCCCTCCTATAAACGGTTCCCTACATTACCATTCATAGCGCAATGTTGTTAAAATTCTACGATAAAACCTTACGGATCGGTTGATAGAACCTTACGAATTTGTTTCGGATCGACGGCCCGAAGCTTGGACTGGCGTCCTCCCCATCACAACCTTGATTCCTTCGTAGAAAGGCCTGTTAGAGATGGACCCTGGAGTGCGAGGGTGTCTGGCAGGGAGGCGCCACGGGCTGTCGGCTGCTGACCTCACCGCCCTTGGGGCTGCGCTCAGGACAAGCAGGATCCCGTGCAGTACCCCTTCCGTGGCTCAGGGCGCCCGATGGAAGTTATGGAGCGGGGCCCTCACGCGGCTGCGACCGCAGGTACCGTCCCGGCCTCCGGCTGAGCCGTGTTTTCCATCTCCACCAGGCGTGCATGGACCATCCGCTTGAAGTTGCACGCCAACGCCTTCAGGTAGACGGCAAGCCGCACCCGACGGCCCCCTCGCACCCGCAAGCGCCCAAGCCCGTGGGCGCGCTTCAGCTCGGAGTTTGTCCCCTCTATCCCGGCCCTTATGGCATACCGCTTGCGCCACTCCTCGGTGGCCTCGGCCCGCCGCCGCCCCTCGATGTTCACCTTCACCAGGTCCGCCTTGAGGACGTAGGCCCCCGCACGCCGGTCCAGCTTCACCGGGCAACGGGACCGCAAGGGGCAGAGCTCGCATGTTGCCCTGGCAAAGTGAACCTCTACCCGCTCCGGCGCATCCTCCAGCTCGTACTCCTCGACGGACCGGTGCCCGGCGGGGCACACCGTGGCCTGCTCCCCGGTGACGTCGATCTGGAAGTCCGCCCCAGTGAGCGGCGGCGGTCCGTCTCCCTCTCCTTCGTGGGAGTTCCCCGGCGCCGACCCCGCCACCGGGCTCACCAGTTCCGTCCCCCGGCGCGAGGCCTCGAAGGCGTTGCGGCCCGACCCATACGCCGTGTCCGCGAAGAGCTCGTCCGGTCGGACCTTCCGCTCCGCCAGCCCGTCAACCAGCGGCACAGTCACGTCGGTGTCGCTCCCGCTGGATGGGGTCACCTCTACATGAGTGATCAACTGGGTGGCGTTCTCCGCATGGCAGGTCTCCGCCACCTGTACCTCGTACCCCTTGCCTTTGTGCCCGCTGTAGGTGGCCTCCGGGTCGTGGGGCGATTGCAGGGAATCGGACCGCACCTCCTTCGGGTCCCTGAGGGTGATGGGCACCGCCCCTTCCCCTGCGTCGTCATCGCCCTCTCCGGGGCGCCCGTCCCTCTTGTTGCCCACCACACACTGCTCCCGCAGCAGCCTCTCCAGCAGCCGGTACTCCTCCAGTTGGGCGGCAGCCGTGCCACGGAAGCCGTCCACCAGCCGGTAGAGGTCCCGGGCACACACGCCAAGTCTTCGGCGACCCTCCCCCGAGCGGGCGTCCTCGTAGTCGGTCGCTTCTGCTTCTTCCTTCAAGTAGCGCCTCACAAGGCCCTCTGGGACCACACGGCGAAGCTCTGGGTGCTCTTGGCTCACGGCCCGAAGGAACAACCGCATCGTCTCACAGAACAGGCCGAGGCGGGTGAGGGTGGCGATGTTGCTCATGATGTGGGTGGAGTCCAGCCGCTGCTTTCCGGTGCGTATACCCAGCGCCTGGATGATCCGCTCCGTGGTCTCCTGGAAAGCCAGCCGGCCACCGTCGTGCTGCATCAGGCGAACTCGGAAGTTGTGTAGCGTCTTCTGGGGGAGGTGGGTCTCCTCCATATCCAGCCGCAGGGCGTGGTGCCAGAGCAGATTGAACTCCAGCTGTTCTAGGGCTTCATCGTCGGTGAGGTTGAACATCTCTTTGAGAAGGTGGACCCCGAGGACCGTCTGCACCGCTCGGTTGGGACGGCCGTTGTCCGCGCAGTACATCGGAGCAAAGCGCTCCTCGTCAATCAGGGGGAGCGCCTCGTTCCGGAAAACCTCGGCCCAACTCCGCTCCAAGCGCCTGGCCTTCTTCGGCGGAACCAGGAACTCGGACTGCCACAGGCTCACCTGTGGGTCTCGCTCTCGGAACATGCTCACCTCCCCCGCCCAGGTGCAGCACCTCGCCGCTTCCACACATTATCCCTGCCTTGCCCCAGCTTGGCGAGGGGTTTTTACGAACGAATCAAACTTATACGCACCTGGCCCTCCCCTGGACTCAGAATTCCCATGCGGCGCTCGGGGACTGAAAAGGTGTAGCCTGCCGTGAGCGGCAGGCTACACCTAAGGGGGGAGGATCGGCCGCGAAAGGGCGGCCCGCACGAACGGTGCGGAGGGATCGCCAAGGCCAACGGCCGCCCGGCCAGGGCCGTGAGTGGACTCCCTCCGCGACCGTCCTAGGTTGTCTGCTTCACTATGAACGCGATGCTGCCTTCGTGGCAGGACTGGTCCGGCCAGCAGGCCCTGTAGTTCGCCTGGTAGGTCCCGTCCGCGGAGCCGTTCAGTATCTGGACCGTAAGGGACAGGGTGTCATCGGAAATCGTCACCGTCCCCAGGGAAACGGGCTCCCCGTCTTTGCTAATGGCAATGGACGAGTCCGAGTGCAGACTGAAGTTGAAGTTCAGGACTAGGGCGTCAGGCAACTGGGCCAGGGTGTCGCCGTGATTTGGACTGGAGCTAACGAAGTGGGGCGCCGTGATCTTATCGGGTAGCTTCTCCATCATAGCGTCGCCATCTTCTTTATCCATCATGGCGTCGCCGTCTTCCTTCTCCATCATGGCGTCGCCGTCTTCCTTCTCCATCATGGCGTCGCCGTCTTCCTTCTCCATCATAGCGTCGCCATCTTCTTTATCCATCATGGCGTCGCCGTCTTCCTTCTCCATCATAGCGTCGGCGTCTTCCTTCTCCGTCATGGCGTCGCCGTCTTCCTTCTCCGTCATGGCGTCGCCGTCTTCCTTCTCCGTCATGGCGTCGCCGTCTTCCTTCTCCATCGCGGCTCCGCTGTCATCGGTAGAGCCGGTGCCGGCTCCTTCGTTTGCCTGAGGGGGTTCCGGCGCCTGAGTCGGAGTCGGTGTGGCATCGTTGCCACCACAGGCTGCCAGGAACGCCGCCAGCAATATGACCATGGACAGCATGATGCCGGGAGATACGAACCTTCGGGTTAGCATGGGGCCTCCTTCGATCAGAAAGTGCGTCCATCATAGGCGTCGCATCTTGCTGGATTATTGCGAATATTAAAAATGTCTAACAAAAGTCGTCCGTGCCCCTCGGGAGAATGCCATGGGAGTCCGAATCTACAGGGTGTTCTGGATACAGAATAGTTAAGGAATCTGTAAGGTTCTTTATCGGGAAGCAAGCTTTGGTTGGTAGCATGGTTGGTGAAGGATTTCAAGGATCCGAAAGCGCACGGTCCCAAACCTTTCGGAAAAACGGGAGGCGGAATGTCCGGCAAAAAACGCTGGATAGCATTGGCAGGAATGATCGGGGTGATCGTGATAGCCATCGTGGCGATACAGCTCATCGTGTCCCCCGAAGACCCCGAGACAACTACCGTGGAAGCCATTCCAAGCTCGAATACGGACACCACATCCGAGACCGTATCGTCGGACCAACCACTCGATGGAGACCAATCGCCCGAGGAGGCGGACCAGGAACCCAAAGGTCCCGTCGCGGCCAACTTCACAGGCGTCACCAAATGGCTCAACAGCGAACCCCTCTCGCTTCCTGAGCTGAGGGGTCAGGTTGTCCTGGTGGATTTTTGGACATACACTTGTATCAACTGTATAAGGACACTACCTTATCTGAGAGACTGGCAAGACAAGTACGCCGGCAACGGTTTGGTCATCGTCGGGGTCCATTCGCCGGAGTTCGATTTCGAAAAAGAAGAGGCGAAGGTGAGGGAAGCGATCGCACTGGAGAGGGTGACCTGGCCCGTGGCCATGGACAATGACTTCAGGACCTGGCGGGCCTATAAGAACCGCTACTGGCCCCACAAGTTCCTCATAGACCAGGACGGCTACGTGCGGTACCATCATATCGGAGAGGGCGCCTACGACGTGACGGAAGCGAAGATCAGGGAGCTGCTGGAGGAGGCTGGCAACGACGTCTCCCACATCACCGCCGGTGGCGTGACCACCGACGAGAGTCCCGGCGCCACCACCAGGGAGCTGTATGCAGGCCTGGGTTGGGCCTCTGGGAACTACCTGGGCAACGACGGCGGCAGGCCCGTTCCCGGCCAGCCGCCGATGTTCTCGGACCCGAAAGAGCGCGAGGACGGCCGTTTTTATCTAGACGGGACGTGGGTCCTTGATTCCGAAAGCGCCAGGCACGACTCGTCCGCCGACGCTCCCCAAGGCTACCTGGCGTTGGAGTACACCGCCGCCGTGGTAAACGCCGTGGTGAGGCCCAATGGAACCGACCCGGTCGTAGTAATGGTGACGATGAACGGAGAATCGGTCCCAGAGTCGGCCCGGGGCGACGACATCCAGGTCGACGCCGAGGGCATGACCTACTTCCATGTGGATGCGTCCAGGCTCTATAACCTGGTACGCAGCGAAAGCGTGGCCACCAACGAGCTGAAGCTCGAGGTTAGCTCGCCGGACTTCGTGCTGTACACCTTTACTTTCGGAGCCTAGTACTCAGTCAACCTGTGATTTGAAGGATATAGCCGATGGAGTTTCGCCCTAGCATCTTGGGTGTTGAAGCGCCAATGGATAGAGGCTCGGGCGGCGTTTCGCTCCCCCTCCAGGGCCTGAATTTCTCGGCGGAGGGCAGCCTCATCGGGGACACGCCTCCTCAGGCAAGATCGGGCCAGGACGCTGAACTCGATCTCCGCCATGTTGAGCCAACTGCCGTGTTTGGGGGTGTGGTGGAACTCCAGCCGCTTTACGATACGCCGGGCCTCAGGGGCAGGAAAGGCCTCGTACAGGGAAGCCGGGCGATGAGTGTTCAGGTTATCCAGAACAACTCGCACCACCGGGGCCTCCGGGTAGGCCTCATCCACCAACCAACGCATCTGACGGGCGAAGTCCTGCTGGGTCCGCCGCTGGGTGATGGCCACGTGTCTCCAGCCCTGCAGCGGCTCGCAGGTCAGGAACAGGTTCCGGGTGCCCTCCCTTCGGTACTCGTAGTCCTGTCGCCGCGGCTGTCCCGGCTTCGCTGGGAGGGGCGGCCGTGGCTCGCTCAACAGCTGAGTCGAGGTCTCGTCAAAGCAGACCACCGGCCGCCGGGGGTCATAGGGCTCGGCATACAGGTCCAGCACATCCTCCATGGCTGCCACAAAGTCGGCGCTCACCTTAGGAATACACCATTCCTTCTTCTGCCACGGCTTAAGAACGTTTTTTTGAGCCGCTTGCGGATGCCTTCATGGGACATGGAGGGCACCAACCCTAGCTCTACCACTTTCCCGGCCAACAGCCGCAGGGTCCAGTGGTCGTGGCCCTCCGGCGCGGCGCTGCAGGCCAGGGCGATGAGGTGGGCCTCTCCCTTGTCGTCCAGCTTCCTCCGTGGCCTGGGCCTGGGCCTTTCCAGCAAAGCCCCCTTCATGCCCTCTTCAGCGAAACGCCGCTTGATGCGGAACACTGTGCCTACGGAGACGTCCAAGGCCTCAGACACCTTGGGAGCCTTCCAACCCTCATCGCTCTTTAGTAGAATCCTCGCCCGGGTCATCACACGAGCCCGGCTCTTCCCACTTCGAATCAATTGCTGGAGTTGTTCCCGGTCTTCCTGGTCCAAGCGCACCCTATACTTTTCCCGTCGTCCCATCACTGCCACCCCTTGGGTAGATTCTGTCTTCCCAAAGGGTAGCAACTTTGAGTGATTTCTTAAATAATTACCAACACCGAGTTGACTGAGTACTAGGTTTCACGATCTCATAGCAGCTAGAGGAAGAGTAAATGGTAGATTCGGTAAGCATATACGCGGCCTTCGGTGCGGGAGTCATCTCGTTCGTGGCCCCGTGCACTCTCGCACTGGTGCCGGCCTTCCTCGCTTACCTCGCGGGCTTCACGCTGTCCAACGACACCGACGCCAGCCCGTCCAAGGTGCGCTTGGCGACGATCTTGAACACGCTTACCTTCGTGCTGGGCTTCACCATTGTCTTCGTGGCGCTGGGATCGTCGCTAGGAACCCTATCTCACGCGGTTGGGACCAGCTCGCCATGGCTGCTCAGGGTCGGCGGAGTTTTGGTCATAGTGTTCGGACTGGCGACCCTCGGGCTCATCAGATTGCCCATGCTGGAGCGCGGCTTCGTCATCAAGACCGACTTCGCCCGGAACCTGCGGTATTTCGGCTCGTTCCTGGTTGGCGCAACCTTCGCCGTGGGCTGGATCCCCTGCGTCGGTCCTATCCTGGGTGGCATACTGGTGCTGGCGGGGACCTCGGGATCGACCGAGCAGGGCGCTCTGCTGCTGCTCGCCTACTCTCTGGGGCTGATGCTCCCCTTCATGGGCGCCGGCATCTTCGCAGGATGGACAAGCGCCCTGATGCGACGCCACGGGAGGGTACTCCAGTACGCCAACTACGTAGGCGGGATGCTGCTGATCTCCCTGGGCGTCATAGTGTTTACCAACCTGTTGCCGACCATAGCACAGTACACCCCCATCGGGGTCTAGGCCCTGGAGCAGGAGAAGACCGGTGTATACTACAACCCGCGAGGATACCAGAACCCGCGTACCGGCGGAGGGGACGATGGCCCAGAGGGTCTTGGTGGTCGACGATGAGCGGACCGTCACCGAGGTGGTGGAGCGCTACCTGCGCCGTGAAGGGTTCGACGTGGCCGTCGCCGGCGACGGCGAGGAAGCGCTACGGCTGGCCCGGGAGTGGGAGCCTGACTTGGTGGTGCTGGACCTGATGCTGCCCCTGGTGGACGGGCTCGAGGTCTGCCGAAGGCTACGCAAGGATACCCAGCTCCCCATCATCATGCTGACGGCCAGGGGCGAAGAGACCGACCGGGTTGTCGGGCTGGAGATGGGGGCCGACGACTACGTCGTAAAGCCCTTCAGCCCACGGGAGCTGGTGGCCAGGGTCAAGTCGGTGCTGCGTCGGGCCGTATCGGGCCCGGTCCAGGAGCCGGGCGGGTCCATGCGTTTCGATGGCATCACCATCAATCCCCAGACCCGCGGCGTGACGGTAGATAGCAAGGATGTCCATCTGACGGCGAAGGAGTTCGACCTGCTGCTGTTCATGGCCACCTACAAGGGCCAGGTATTCACTCGCTCCCAGCTCATGGACCAGGTTTGGGACTACACCTACGCCGCCGACTCCAGCACGGTCACCGTCCACGTGAGGCGGCTGCGGGAGAAGATAGAGGCGGACCCCATACGGCCACGGTTCATCAAGACGGTGTGGGGTGTCGGCTACAAGTTCGACGAGTAAAGCACAGGTAAGACAATGTATAACGTAAGAAGTCATACGGTAGCCGCGTGCATCGCACTCCTTAGCTTGACCGGCCTGGTCCTGCTCCTCACCATCTTGTTGTTGGACCCTCCCGCCGGCGACCTGGCCCTGCTGTCCCTGTTCCTCATTATCTCGGGTGGGGCCACGGTGCTCATCGGGCTGGCGGCGGCTCGCTGGGAGCTGCCCAGGTGGGTCCGGTCTCTGAGGGCCCGGCTGGTGCTCATGTGCGCCCTGACCGCAGCCCTGGGGCTGGTCAACGTGGGTTTCACTTCGGCCCTGATGTTCCTGTCGACCCACGACCTCGCCCTGCTGGCGGGGCTGCTGGGATTCTCCCTAGGGATGTCCGTCTTCGTCGCCTTCACCTTCTCCTCGTCTACCACAAGGTCCATCGGCGAAGTGCTGAAGGCCGTGCGCTTCATGAACACCGGGAGCCTGGACGTCAGGGTCCCGGTGCGCTCCGGAGACGAGGTGGGCGAGCTGGCTGAGGCTGTCAACGCCATGGCCCAGCGCTTGGAGACCAGCTTCACCCGGGAGCGGGACCTGGAGCAGGCCAGAAAGGACCTGATCCGGGCGGTGTCTCATGACTTACGGACCCCCCTGGCCTCGATACGGGCCATGGTGGAGAGCATCAACGACGGCGTCGTCGACGACTCCGAGACCGTCAGGAGGTATTTACGCTCCACCCAGTCCGAGGTGGAGAACCTGAGCCAGCTGATAAACGACCTGTTCGAGCTGTCCCAGATGGACGCCGGCGTGCTGGAGCTTCACCTGGAGTCCTCGTCGATCCAGGACCTTATCTCCGACACCATGGAGAGCATGTCCGCCCAGGCCGCGGTCTACAAGCTGACCCTGGACGGGCAGGTGGACGAGGGCCTTTCGCCAGTGGTAATGGATGCCCAACGGGTGCAGAGGGTGCTGTACAACCTTGTTCAGAACGCCATCCGGCACACCCCCCCCGACGGCACCATATTCCTCAGGGCTCAGGACGCCGGTGGAGAGGTCCAGGTAGACGTCATCGACACGGGTGAAGGGATTCCGGAGCAGGAGTTCGCACGACTCTTCCAGAGGTCCTATCGGTCGGACTACTCCCGGTCCCGGGCTTCCGGTGGCTCGGGGTTGGGCCTGAGCATCGCCATGGGGATCGTCGAGGCCCATGGCGGCCGCATATGGGTAGAGAGCGCGGTCGGCCAGGGAAGCAGGTTCAGCTTCACCCTCCCCAAGTCACACTGAGAGAGTCTTCAACCCGGCGAAGTAACGGTCGTCCGGGAAGAAGTTGTTGAAGTAGTACACCACGTTGGGCGCGGCCCTCATGCCTTCCACCTTCTCCCGATACCTGGCGTAGTGGGGCGCTTCGAGGTGCGCTTCGAAGGCCGCCCTGTCCTCGAACATCTCGTAGACCACCATCCTGTTTGGGTCGAACTCGTCGGTCTGCGGGTCCGATGGGCTGCCATGGGCCACCCCCTGGAGCACGTGAAATCCCAGGCAGCCGGGCTCGTCCCGCACCGAGGCCTCGGCGTTCTCCGCCTGGGCTCTGAAAAAGTGCTCCCGGTGCTGCGGCACTATCTGAAGTATGGCTATCAGAGCGAACATCTTGCCTCCTTCTCGTGTTCAGTCAACCTAGTTTTGATAGGTGCCTTCCACCCCCATCCCCCCATCGAGGGGGAAGGGACTTGTTCTCTCCCCTTTGACGGGGGAGAGTTAGAGTGGGGGGAAACGATGCACCAAGAGCGCTAGCTACATGGCACATACCATTATGCACCAGACCCGGCCACGGGCGCATCAACGGGCCCATCGATCTGAATGAACTGGACACAAGGCCCTCTATAGCGTAGGCTGGCGTCCATGGAAAAGAGGGCGTTGGGAAAGCTGGGCGAGGTGAGCGCCCTCACCCTTGGCGGCGGCGGTATAGGCCAGGTGTGGGGTCCCACCAGCCGCGAAGAATCGGTCGCCACGGTTCGGGAGGCCGTGGAAGCCGGCATCACCTTCCTGGACGTGGCCCCGGGATACGGAGACGGCGAAGCCGAGCTGGTGATCGGTGAGGCCTTCGGCGGCCGCCTCCCCGACGGAGTACGGGTCTCGACCAAGTGCCAGCTGGGCAACCCTGCGTCGGACCAGGTGCAGGCTCTTTTAGAAGCGAGCCTGAACGAGAGTCTGGCCCGGATGAGACTCGACCGGGTCGATTTTTTCTTCCTGCACAACCAGATCATCCCGGACGACGCCATCGGCCGGTACGAAGGCACCTCGCATAGCCTGTTCAGGGGTACCGTACGCCTGGCATTCCAGCGGATGGTCGCCGACGGCCCCATCGGTGCGTGGGGCATCACCGGGATCGGTGTGCCCAAATCCATCATCGATGCGATCGAGGATGATCCCGCGCCCTCCGCCGTCCAGGCCGTGGCCAACCTGCTGGATTCCCTGGGGGCGATGAAACGCTTCGACGAACCGGCCCGGCCGCGGGATATCATCGCCGCCGCCGGCCGTCGTGGCATCGGTGTCATGGGGATCCGGGCGGTCCAGGCCGGCGCGCTGACAGACGGCTTCGACCGCGAGCTGGCCGAAGACCACCCGGAAATGGCCGACTTCCGCAGGGCCGAACCATTTCGCGTCCTGGCTCGGGAGCTGGGAGAGTCGCCTGCATCGCTGGCCCACCGATACTCCCTGTCCATCGCAGGCGTCTCGACGGTCGTCCTGGGAGTCAAGGACCGATCCGAACTGAGGGAGTGCATCGCGGCGGAAGCTCGGGGTCGACTGGACCCTGGCCTGATGTCCCGGATAGACAGGGCTGTAGGACGCTCTGAGACGGCCTAAGCGGCCGGGTAATCGGCCTAGGCCGTCTTCGAAACCTCGGCCAGCAGGTCCATAGTACGCCGCAGGGATGCCTCCGGGTCGCTGCCGGCGACTACCGGCGAAGCCATGATCTCCGTCGCCCCAAAAGAGTACAGCTCTTTCAGTCCATCGACGACCTCGGATTCTGACCCGGAGATGGCGACTCCGTCAACCATTCCATCGCTCCACATCCCTTGGGTAGCCTCGGGGAACCCGGCCGCCACGAACATGCGCTGGTAGAATGGAGCCCTGGGAAAGCCTCCGAACTGCTGTCGCACCGCATCCCGCACCTCGGCGGGGTTATCGTGGACGCACACCGGCGCATGGGCCACTATGGGCGGCACGGGAACGCCAGCACCCTCGGCCCCCGATCTCATGGCGGGCAACGCCACGTCCCTGAGATAGACCCTGGGACAGACCCAGCTTATGGCCCCGTCGGACTCCGCACCGCAGAGCTTGAAGGCCCCCTCGCCAAGGGCTGAAGCCATCACCGGAATCTCCATAGACCTGGCTATCTTCGCCCGGGCTTTGTAGTAGCTTCCGTCTACGTCCACGGACCCTTCGTGCAGCAGGCTCCTCAAGATATGGAGGAACTCGCTGAGGTGGCCCAGGGGCGCCCTGAAGTTCACGCCGAACATCTCCTCCATCCCGGCGCGCCCGCTGGGCCCTACTCCCAGGCGAAAGCGCCCGGGGGCCAGGTGCCCCAGGACCTGGACTTGCTGGGCCACCGCTACCGGATTACGGGGAAAGGTGGGCGTAATCGCCGTCCCCAGCAAGATCCTTTCGGTGCGGACAGCCGCCGCTGCTAACACGGTGATGGCATCCGGGTTGGCTCCCCCGGTAGTCAGCCATGCCGCCTCGAGGCCCATCGTCTCGGCCCGCTGAATGTCTGCGATGAGCGCCGCACTATCGGAGCCCATGATCGCCACGCCAAGCCTTTTCTGGCTCATGATCCCTTCTCCACAATCATTCGTTTTGGTCTAATCGCCGGTGCCGTGGGCCACATAGATGGAACGGTCCACTGCGCCGTGTATAACGCCAGTGTCTTTTTTGCGAGGCTATTATCCTGAATATATACCGAGTCAAGGAGCCATGTCAGGTGTACGATTCCGGACGTCTATCCAACAAGGCTTTGTGTGACTTGCTCGCAATAACTAAGAACGGGTTCAGTCCCTGAAGTTGATGTATTGAAGCGGCAGTTCGACGTTCATTTCTTTAATTACCTCCATGGTCTGCTGAAGATCATCGCGCTTTTTCCCACTGATACGTAGCTCGTCGCCCTGAATGGCTACTTGGACCTTGAGCTTGCTGCCTTTGACCACCTTGACAATTTGCCTCCCCACCGCCTGATCAATGCCCTGGCGAATCAAGACCTCCTGCCTCAAACTGCCTTTTGTGGCGTTTTGAGGAGACTTGAAGTCCAAAGCGTCACTATCGACTCCACGTCGGGCGCAATAGTTGTGCAACAGGTCGTGCATCTGTCGCAGCAGCATGTCGTTGTCAGCGGTAACGGTGAGGGTGTTGCCAGAGCGCTCAATGGAGCACATCCTATCTTTGAGGTCGAAGCGCTGCTTGACCTCACGCGCGATGCCATTAAGGGCATTATCGACTTCGGCAATGTTTGTCTTTGATACGACGTCAAAGGAAGGCATTCAGAGTTCCTTTCTCATCAATAGTATATACCCCTTCCACTACAAGCTACCACGACCAGCATGAGTGCTGCGAGAGTAGTGAACTGAGATGGAACCTCTCCATATTCCGCTCCCTGGTAGACTTTCCCCTCGCAAAGTATTTAGGTCAGTCTTTCGGATGATGCAAGAATCGGCATGAAGGACTACCTGGAAATCATCCTGCCAGTGGGAACATAGGCTCCTGCTCCTTCGTCTTGCATTATAGAACTGGTTCTACAGCACAAAATATTTAGATGAAGGAGCATGACAATGAAGAAGCACAAGATGATAATAACCTTGGTGGGCTTGGTGGCGACAGTCGCGACCACCGCCACCGTCGCGGCCTACACCCTGGCCGGCGATGGCTCCAGTCCGCCCGCGAACGAAACCGCAGGCACCCAGGAGCCCGCGTTCCCGGGTGGCATGCCGTCCACCTTTGACGCGGCGCCCGATACCATCTATGACGGCAAAGGCGGCGTGTACGTGACCAACCCAGACGTCGACGGAGCAGCCGGCGGCACCGTTCTCGCAGGCCAGGGCATCAAGTGGGATGACACGCCGGTGGGGAAAGTGGTTCCCGACAAGGGAGACCCCCAGTTCGCCAGCGGCACAGTGCTACAGATGGATACCTTCCTCGCCACCGGCGCCGAGGTGGAGGTCACCGGTGAGGTGGTCTCGGAGGGCATCTTCTCAGTGGATGGAACCATCATTCTGGTTAACGGGGAGCAGGTGCAGGTGATGGAGTACCGTGACGCCGCCGCCCTTGAGGCCGAGGCCGCCGGCATTTCCCCCTCCGGAAGCTCTGTCGCGACCCCTGGACACGCAAGCATGGTCACCTGGGTTGCGCCTCCCCATTTCTTCCGGACCGACACCGCCATCGTCCTGTACATGGGTGACAACTCCAAGGTGATAGAGGCCCTGACTTCAGTGTTAGGGCCCCAGTTCGCGGGCCGCTAGCGGATCCCGCATCAATAGGTCCTGGGCGCCATGTTCCGGTTCACCCCGGAGATGGCGCCTAGCCATGTCTCATCGTGTTGGTTGGCTGTCTGTTACTTCCTAGGCAATAAGCACCAACGCAAAACATGCCCTGCGACAGTTGCGGAGTGGATGCCCGCCCTGCGAGAATCTGCAGCGCACCTCGGGTTATCCGGGCTGAGGTCGCTACCGATCGAAGACCGAGACGGAGCTGATTTTGGAAGGCTAACCAACTTCCCAGGAACGTAATTGACGGTTGGAAGGAGGCTTCTCAGGACCACGGAAGGGGTTGGCAAGAGCCCTATTCGAAGGGGTGATGGGCAAGGATGACCATGTAATAGGCGTAAAGCCGCGATCTGAACTTAAGCTTTTTCAAGATATCATATCAATGTCAACTTGAAGGTGTTGTTGGCGGACCCGACCGGATTCTGGGCAGGCAATACCTGCACTATTTATGGGCCATTAGCTAGACGAATCCTATTCCCGATAGCCTACCTTCCGTAGCGTGACAACTCTCTTGTCCCCTGGCCTGAAGGTGACGAGCACCTCATCTCCGACGGACAACGATTCGTACACCTTGTCAGAAACCTCGAATGGCAGGCTGTCCACCCAAACCGTACAGCACCATCTCAACTTTAGCGTCGGCTTTTGGGGATGTATTCAGAGCTACGTCCAGCCTAACCAAATCCTCCTTCTCTAAACGGCTCAGAATATCGGTAGGGAGTCACAAAGTGACCGTCGATTCGTATGAATCGCCGTGTAATAGCTCCTTCCCTGCCCAAGGAAGGAGGGAGCACACCGATAGCAGGTCATCGTTATATCCTCCTTCCCCTACCGCCCGAGCCCAAATCAAGCGGGCCCAGCCGCCCCAGATCCGCAAACGCTGGTCAGTGTCAATGAATACAGTTACCCTGATGTCGTCTCCGGGTCGATAGCTACTGCGGTCGGTCCTCACGACAAGTGTCGCACTTACCTTCCGGTAATACAGATAGCGGAACACAGTATTGACGATAAAAAGGGTGGTCGGAACGGCAGCCATAAAGCTCAGGATAGCACCAATGCCGACTAGTGGCACCAAGGACGATCCGTCTGTGACCAGTTGGCTGGCGACAACGTAGATTGACACAGCGAACACCGAAACGCTGACCAACCAGAGTGCGCCGACGATGATAATCTGAGCGGCGGTGAGTGCACCTTTATCGAGCCGTCGGCGTTCAATCATGGCTCATCTCTGCGCCTTGGTATGCCGAGTAAAAGGAAAGGCTTACGGTTCATCGTAATATTCACACCAAGATTAGCATAGGGGTAGCCTGCGCCGCCACATAAAACAAAGAGGCTGAACCAAAGACCAGCCTCACGCAGCGTTACAACCCAACGGTGGAGATGGGAGAGGGTCGAACTAAAACCTGAAAAACGAATCGAAGTTAAGGTCCACGGTTGGACAGTCTCTCATCAAACCAGTTGGAGAAGATCGCTGCTCCGACCCTCAAAGCTAAGGGGTCGGAGCAAGCGATACCTGCAAAGCTGAAGGAGGGAGGGAATTAGCTACGAAAAAAGTGGCGGACCCGACCGGATTCGAACCGGCGATCTCGGCCTTGACAGGGCCGCATGTTAGGCCACTACACCACGGGTCCGCTGAGGGGTAGGAACGATAACTCGATTGTATGACTCGCCGGAGTCTCTGTCAACGAAGGTGTGGACCGGTCACGGGGCAGACTGCCCCGCTAGTCGAAGGCTCAGCCCACGCCATGATAGCCAACGGTCACGGTGTCGCCCTCGACTATCACCGGAGTGATGCGCTCACCCCCGGTCAGCTTCTCCAGATCGGGCACCGCTTCCGGGTGACGGGAGACGTCGATCTCGTAGAACTCCACCCCATCCCTGATGAAGTCGTCCTTGGCAGCCGTGGAGTAGGAGCAGTCGGGGTGGGTGTAGATAGTGATGGTGGCGATCTTCTCTTGGGTCAACGGGTCTCTCCTCTACGTATTCGTAGGACACACATATTTTATTCCGACGGCTTCCCCTTTTGCAACTTGACGGCATTGATCTGCCGTCCCGATGTGCCTAGGCGAGCTTCAACCGCCGTAGTCTGAGGGAGTTAGTCACCACCGTCACAGAGCTAAACGCCATCGCCAGGGCCGCGAGAACCGGGTTCAGCAGGCCCAGGTCGCCGAAGAAGAAGTGAAGCCCAGATGGGACTCCCCCCAGATGGCTGAAGAGGGGGTAGAGCACCCCGGCGGCTACGGGAATCAGCAGTGCGTTGTAGAAGAAGGCCCAGAACAGATTTTGCTTTATAGTGCGAATGGTGCCACGGCTGAGCCGGAAGGCGATCAGCAGGCCGTTGAGATCGCCCCGCATCAGGGTAATGTCAGACGACTCCATGGCCACGTCTGTCCCGGTGCCCATGGCCACCCCGATGTCGGCCCGGGCCAGAGACGGGGCATCGTTGATGCCGTCGCCCACCATGGCCACGACCCTGCCCTCTTGCTGAAGGCCCCCAATCACCTCTGCCTTATCCTGGGGCAGCACTTGGGAGACAACCCGGTCGATGCCCAGTTGGGCGGCCACCGCAGTGGCAGCGCTCCGATTATCTCCGGTGAGCATGACGACCTCCAGGCCCATCTGCTGCATCCGAGCTACCACCTCGGCCGCTTCCGGTTTGAGGGTGTCGGCGACCGCTATCGCTCCCAGGACCTCGCCTCCTGAAGCGATGAAGACCGTGGTCTTACCCTGATCGGCAAGGACGGCTACCCTTGCCTCCAGGCCGTCCAGGTGTAGACCCATCTCCCGGATCAGCTCCCGGTTTCCCAGGACCACCGGCTCCCCATGAAGGGTGGCCCGTACCCCCTGTCCTGGTATTGCCTCGAAGTCCTCTACCTCTTCCGTCTCGGTCCCGCCCTCCCGGGCGTACGCCACGATCGCCTCGGCCAGGGGATGTTCGGAGGCATGCTCGACCGAAGCCGCCAACCTCATCAGACGTTCTTCACCACCCGTCAGCGTAATCAGGTCCGTGACCGTGGGCCGGCCCACCGTGAGGGTGCCGGTTTTGTCCAGAACCACCGTGTCGACCGCGTGGGCGCGCTCCAGAGCCTCCGCGCTGCGTATAAGCACACCCTTCTCGGCGCCCTTGCCGGTGCCCACCATGATTGCCGTCGGCGTGGCCAGGCCCAGGGCGCAAGGGCAGGCGATTATCAACACTGCAACCATTACCAGTAAAGCATAGGTCAGGGACGGATCGGGTCCCACCAGCAGCCAGAAGAGGAAGGCTAGCACCGAAATTCCCAGCACCGCAGGCACGAAGTAGGCCGACACCACGTCGGCCATCCGCTGTATGGGAGCCCGTGAGCCCTGGGCCTCCTCCACCAGCCGAATGATCTGGGCGAGCAGGGTGTCCCTGCCCACCCTGGTGGCACTGTAGCGGAAGGCGCCCGTCCTGTTTATCGTCGCCCCGAACACCGCGGACCCGCGGTCCTTCTCTACGGGCATGCTCTCCCCGGTGAGCATGGACTCGTCTACCGAGGACCTTCCCTGCACCACCTCCCCGTCCACCGGCACCCTCTCTCCCGGGCGTACCAGTATCAGGTCGCCAGGCACGACTTCGTCCACGGGCAGGTCCACTTCCCTGAGGTCACGGATCACCCTGGCGGTGGCCGGCCTGAGTCCGATCAGCCGACGAATGGCCTCGGAGGTCTGCCCCTTGGCCCTTGCCTCAAGGAAGCGCCCCAGGAGGATCAAGGCGATGATGATGGCTCCGGTGTCGAAGTACACCGAGCCCTCGATGCCGCGGACGGACAGGGTTTCGGGTGAGACGGCGAGGATAAAGGCAATGGCCACGCTGTACCCGTAGGCCACGCTGGTGCCCAGGGCAATGAGGGTATGCATGTTGGCCGTCCGATGCCTCAGCGCCCCGATTCCGGAGACGTAGAACATCTTGCCGGCCCAGAACTGTACCGGAGTCGCCAGCGCCCACAGAATGAAGGGATAGTAGGCCCGGTCCATGAGGGTCGAGACCCAGGGGAATCCGTCGAAGCTGCCCAGGAATAGGATGGCGGCCAGGGATGCGGCGACGGCGAACCTGTCGCGGAGCCCCCGTATCTCCTTGACCCGGGACAGGCGGTCCATCTCGCGCGGCTCGTCCATCCCTTCCGTGGAACCTTCCAGCCTGTACCCGGCCGCGCTGACGGCGTCGCGAAGTTCTTGCATGGATGCCATGCCGGGAACGTACGCCACCGTGGCCCTTTCGGTGGCCAGGTTCACGCTGGCGGACTTCACGCCGAGGACGCCCGAGAGCGCTTTTTCCACGCTGGCAACGCAGGCGGCGCAGGTCATTCCCACGATGTTCAGACTGGTCCGCTCCAGGGGCACCCCGTAGCCCGCCCCATCGACGGCTGCAACTATCTCGTCGATGGGCACTCCAGCCGAGCCGACTTCCACGGTGGCCGACTCTGTTGCCAGGTTCACCTTCACCGAGGAGACCCCCGGAACCGCCTTCAGCGCGCCCTCCACGTGGGCCACACAGGAGGCGCAGGTCATCCCTTCCACCGGCAGGTGCAGCAGCTTACTTCTGTTCGCCGTATCAGTCATGGTAGAACGAAACCTTTACGGTTCCTACTTGTTGGCCAGCTCGTAGAGCTCCACCAGCTCACCCAGGACCTCGGTGTCGCGGCCTTCCTTTATACCCTCGACGACGCAAGTGTCCAGATGGCCCTTCAGGAGCATCGCCTCGACCTTCTCGATGGCCCGCCGGATGGCGAAGGTCTGCTTGAGGACGTCCACGCAGTAGACCTCGTCCTCCACCATCCTCTTCACCCCCGAAAGGTGTCCCTCGATGTAGTTGAACCTCTTCAGGGCGTCGCTCTTGACGTCGGGCAGCATCTCTTAACACCTCAACCCATACCCCCTGGGAGGGGGTTTGCTATAATTGTATCACGTACGATAAGCAGGTTTCAAGGGTGCCTATGTACTACAGTTCGATTACCTTTGGTCGGAGGAAGCTACCAAACATGGTGAGCTTTCTTTGAAAATAGACAGATTTTCATACGCTGCGGTGTAGCTATCCTTCGTGAAAACTTGTCGAACCATGGGGGGCGCCCTCCGACAAGATCAGGGCGAATGGAAACTACTTTCCTCTGGACAGGAAAAGGCTCTGGACGGTGCTACGGGGGACAGCGGCAGGCTCGGTAGCCGAGGAGGTTTCTGTTTTCGGGCTGGCACCGTGGAAGGGCAACTGCGGATCGATCGGTCCGCCGGCCCGCTTTTTCTGGGAATACGTCTCGGCTGCTTTAGATCCCCACGATCTTTATCATGGAGTGGACCTTGTAGATGCGGTTAATGTTGAGCAGCAGGGCAGTCAGCTCCTCCACGTACTTGGAGTTCTCTAATCCCCCGCCGTCCACCGGCCTCAGGTCCCTGATCTGTTTCACCATCTGCATCACCTGGTCCTTGGGACCCGCGTGGTCGGAACACACAACCACGTCTCCCTCCATGACCCGGTCGGGGATGATAAGATCCTCCGCGCTGATGTTCTGGAACGCAGCCACGACGAAGGAGTCGGGTAGCAGGGCCTGGGCCTGCATCGACGCGGAGCCTTCCTCTACCGGCACAGCCCTGGCCCTGCCCTTGGTGACCGCCAAGGGCGCGATCACGTCGACGATCACCTTGCCGGCCAGATGCTCGGCTACCTGCTCCAGGATGAGCTTCTGCCCCTCGTAGGGCATGGTGACGAAGGCTACGTCCCCGCGACGGGCCGCCACCGCATTAGAGTCGCCCGAGATAGCCGCCCCTGGCGCCAGCTCTCTGAGCTTTTCCGCTGTTTCCCGCCCCCTGGTGTCGTCCCGCGAGCCGATAATGACTTCCTCGCCCGCAATGGCAAGACGCAGGGCAAGTCCCCGGCCCTCGGGCCCCGTTCCGCCAAGAAACGCCAGCAAAGCGTGCCCCCTCCCGAGCCCTATGTGCTCGTTCGAAGTTACTATAATATCCCGTAAACTATACCGTCCCAGCGTGATTTTGGCAAAGCACTCTATTGACCCGATTTTAGGACCGGGATTATAATGCCAGCGTGAGCTATAGGGGCGGTCTACCCCAACCAGGGACAACGGACGATAGCCCGAGAGAGGAATGCGGGGTGGTGGGCGTATACGCCCCTGAGGGGGACGCCAGCCGTATCGCCTTCTTCGGCCTCTTCGCCCTTCAGCACCGCGGACAGGAAAGCGCCGGTGTCGCCGCCTCCGACGGCATCTCCATAAGGACCCACTCCGACATGGGTCTGGTGAGCCAGGTCTTCCGCGAGGACGAGTTGGCTCCGCTGGTGGGCTCCATGGCCATCGGCCACACCCGCTACTCGACCACCGGATCCAGCCGGGCTTCCAACGCTCAGCCCTTCCTGGTGAAGGGCGTTCACGGCGAGCTGGCCCTGGGACACAACGGCAACGTGGTCAACGCCCCACAGCTTCAGCGAGAGCTAAGCGAGGAGTGGGGCTGCAGCTTCACCTCCTCCACCGACTCGGAGGTCATGGCTTACTTCCTGGCCAATGCCCCTGGACAGTCGTGGGAAGAGCGCATCTCCCACTGCCAGCGCTCCCTCCAGGGCGCATTCTCCGCGGTGGCCCTCACCCGCGACACTCTGATGGGTATACGCGACCCGCTGGGGGTCAGGCCTATGTGCCTGGGCAAGCTGAACGGAGGCTGGGTGATCGCCTCGGAGAGCTGCGCCATGGACCACCTGGGGGCCACCTTCCTGCGGGAGCTGGAGCCAGGAGAGTCGGTGCTGATCGACGAGAACGGCCTCAGGTCATTCGTCTGGGCCGGCGCGGAGGGGCGGAGGGCGCTCTGCGTCTTCGAGCTGATTTACTTCGCCCGCCCCGATAGCATCCTGGACGACAAGCTGGTGTACACCAGCCGCAAGGCGATGGGCGCCCAGCTCGCCCGGGAGCATCCCGTCGACGCCGACGTGGTCATAGGTGTGCCCGACTCGGCCACCGCCGCCGCCGTCGGCTACTCCCAGGAATCTTCCATCCCCTACAGCGACGGGCTGGTTAAGAACCGCTACGTCGGCCGCACCTTCATAGAGCCCGACCAGCGGATGCGGGACCTCGGCGTGAGGCTGAAGTTCAACCCGTTGCCCGAGGTGATAAGCGGCAAGCGAGTAGTGGTGGTGGACGACAGTATCGTACGCGGCACCACCACACCCCACGTTGTCAGCCTGCTCAGGAAGGCAGGAGCCAGTGAGGTCCACATGCGGGTCTGCGCCCCTCCCATTCGCCACCCCTGCCACCTGGGGGTGGACATGGCGACCAAGGGGGAGCTGATAGCGGCCAACAAGAGCGTGGACGAGATCCAACGCTTCATCGGGGCGGACTCCCTGGGTTACCTCAGCGTCAAGGGTCTGCTTAAGGTGGTGAAGGGCTCAGGTGGCGGCTTCTGCGACGCCTGTTTCACCGGCAACTATCCGATACCGGTGCAGCTGGAGATGGACAAGCTGGTGCTGGAGAATACACAGGAGAACCCGTAACCGCCAAGTAGGCTACCGTTCTGCATCGGCCTGGCCATTCCATCCTTGCTTCCTCCCCTTCGTTACCGAACCTTGACCTCCGGCCGGCCCATTATGGGAGGTCCCAACGGGCGACCTTGACTCCCTCGTTCCGGTGTACTGTATACTTCAGGTGCTGCTGAAGGTGGGGGATGGGAGTGTCCACGGGCGAGACGTACAGATCCGCGGGAATCGACCTGGAAGCCCTTGATGGCATCAAGGAGCGGATAGGCGCCTTTTCCCGCATCACCCACGGCCCTCAGGTCCTCAACGCTTCGGGCGGCTTCGCCGGACTCTACCGCCTGGACGGCTACCGCGAGCCGGTCCTGGTGTCCAGCACCGACACCGTCGGCACCAAGTCCAGGATAGCCTCTCTGCTAGGTCACTACGAGTCTCTGGGCATCGACCTGGTGAACCTGAACGTGGGAGACATCCTCACCCAGGGCGCCAGACCCCTGTTCTTCCTGGACTGCATATCCATGGAGCGGGTCGAAGGCCAACGGATGGACGCCCTACTACGGGGCATCGCCTGGGCCTGCAAGGAGTCCGGCTGCGCCCTCATCGGCGGAGAGACGGCCCAGCTTCCGGGCACATACGTTGGAGATGCCTTCGACCTGGCAGGCTTCGTGGTGGGCGCTGTGGAGCGTGAGCGCATCATAGACGGCTCCATGATAGCCGCGGGCGACGCCCTGCTAGGGGTTCCCTCCAGCGGCGTCCATACCAACGGCTTCTCTCTGGTGCGGAAGGTGTTCCGCATCGAGGAGGACCCGACGGTGCTCCACCGCCGCTATGACGACCTGGATCACACCCTGGGAGAGGACCTGCTGATCCCCCACAGGGGTTACCATCCGCTGCTGGAGCCGGTGCTGCCATTGGTCAAGGGAATCGCCCACATCACCGGTGGCGGCCTGCCCGGCAACGTGCCCCGGGTGCTGCCGGAGGGTCTGGGAGCCCGGTTCAGCGGAGGCGCCTGGGACGTCCAGCCGATCTTCCGAATCATTCAGAGCGAAGGCGCCGTGGAAGAGGACGAGATGTTCCGGGTGTTCAACATGGGCTTGGGCATGGTTCTGGCGTGCGCCCCTGAGCGAGTGGGCGACGTGCGGAAAGCGGTTCCGGAGGCCATGATAGTAGGAGAGGTCGTACCTCAGACCGGCGAGGCGCGGGCGGTCATAGAATGAGCCACCATAACGATGACGTCGCAGGTTAGAATGGACTCCGAAGAGTCGGATCGCTATCGGAACCGCCAGGATCCCACATCACAGAGTGAGGTGCCAGAACGTCTCAGTCGTATAAGAAAACGAGTCGCCGCTCAAGCGGAGGAGCCTTTTGACGCCGCCCGCGATCTCGAACGGCGGAGACAAGACCGCCTCGACCACCTAGGCGACACCGCAGAGGGCGCTAGCTGCAACGATGGTCTGGTAGAAAACGATTAAGACTCAAATGTAGAGGGAGTGTGGATGAGAGCTCTTATCAGCGTATACGACAAGACCGGAATCCTGGAGTTCGCCCGCTCGCTGCACCGGATAGGCGCAACCCTGATCAGCACCGGCGGCACCCATCGCAGCCTCACCCAGGAAGGCCTTCCTGTCGAGCAGGTCTCCGACCTCACGGGCTTTCCCGAGATCCTCGACGGCAGGGTCAAGACGCTACATCCTCGGGTCCACGGCGGCCTGCTGGCCCGGCGGGACAGCCCCGACCACATGAAGGAGTTGGAGAAGCAGGGCATCGGTGCGATCGACATGGTCGTGGTGAACCTCTACCCCTTCGTGGAAACCATCAGCAAGCCCGGCGTCACCCTGGACGACGCCCTGGAGAACATCGACATCGGCGGCCCAACCATGCTCAGGGCCGGGGCCAAGAACTTCCCGTCGGTCGCCGTCGTGGTGGACCCGGCGGACTACGGCTGGGTCGCCGAGCGCCTTTCGGGACCGGGGCTATCCCCCGAGGAGCGCCGCCGCCTGGCCCAGAAGGCATTCCACCACGTTTCCCGTTACGACACGGCCGTGGCCGGATACCTGGACCACCCGGAGAACGGCTCTTCCCCTGCCGATGAGGGGCAGGACTCTGCGATGCCACAGGAGCTGTCAATCGAATACAGGAGGGTACAGGAGCTGCGCTACGGCGAGAACCCCCACCAGAAGGCCGGCCTCTACGTGCCGTCGTCGGGTGGAAGCGGCGGGATAGCCGAGGCCCAGCAGCTTCATGGCCGCGAGCTCTCCTTCAACAACCTTCTGGATGCAGAGGCCGCCTGGCGCACCGTCGGCGACTTCGAGCAGACGGCGGTGGCCGTCATAAAGCATACCAATCCCTGCGGTCTGGCAGGCCATTCCGACCAGGCGGAGGCCTATCGACGGGCCTACTCCGGGGACCCGGTGTCCGCCTTCGGTGGGATCGTCGGATTCAACCGCACAGTGGGCGCCGAAGCCGCCCAGGAGATGAACGACATCTTCTACGAGGTCGTCGTAGCCCCCGGATACGAGCCGGAAGCGTTGGAGATACTGAAGAAGCGCCGCAACCTGCGCATCCTGTCCGTGCCGCAGCCTAGGGATGGTGCAGTCTCCTACGACATCCGTCCCCTGAGCGGCGGCATTCTGGTGCAGACCCAGGACGACATCACGGAAGACCCCTCTTCATGGGAGGCGGTTACCAAGCGCGCGCCGACGGCAGGGGAGTTGAGCGACCTGGCCTTCGCCTGGAAGGCGGGCAAGCACATCAAATCCAACGCCATCGTGCTGGTAAAGAACAATACCCTGCTGGGAATGGGGGCCGGGCAGCCCAACCGGGTCAACAGCGTACACCTTGCCCTTATGGCGGCCGGAGACTCGGCCAAGGGGAGCGTCCTGGCATCAGACGCCTTCTTCCCCTTCGCCGACAGCATCGAGGAAGCCGCCCGCGGAGGGATCACCGCCGTGGTCCAGCCGGGCGGGTCGATTCGGGACGAAGAGGTGATCGCGGCGGCGGACGAGCACGAGATCGCCATGGTGGTTACCGGGATCAGGCATTTCAGGCACTAGAGTTCCACCGAGGTATCAAGGTCGAGTATGGCCAGCACCATCGAAATAGTAATACCGGTCTACAACGAAGAGAAGGATCTGCCCCGTAGTATCGAGATCCTGACCAGGTTCCTGCGGGAAAACCTGGACTACCCCTGGCGGGTGACCATCGCCGACAACGGCTCTACCGACAGCACTCTGTCCGTCGGGGAGATGCTCTCGAATCAATATCCGGGGGTTAGCTGCGTCCATGTACCCCAGAAGGGCCGGGGACGCGCCCTGCGCCAGATCTGGACAGAGAGCACTGCCGATATAGTCACATACATGGACGTGGACCTATCCACCGACCTGGTCCATTTCCCGCAGATGGTGAAGGCCGTCGAGGAGGGGTCCAACATCGCCATCGGGAGCCGTCTGGCCAGGGGCGCCAGGGTGAAACGCTCCTTGAAGCGGGAGTTCATCTCCCGGTGCTACAGCACCATGATAAGGGCTATGTTCTTTACGCCCTTCCGGGACGCTCAGTGCGGTTTCAAGGCTGTGGACCGCGCCACCGCCCAGGCTTTGCTGCCGTTGATCAAGGACGGCAACTGGTTCTTTGACACAGAGCTACTGGTGATCGCCGCCCGATGGGGATTCAGGATCAAGGAGATTCCGGTTCGCTGGGAGGACGACCCCGACAGCCGGGTCAAGATCTTGCGGACCGCCTGGGAGGACATAAAGGGACTGCTGAGGCTACGCTTCGGGGGTATTCCTCCAGTCCCCTCGCCCTTTCAGGAAGGCCAGGAGAACCGCTCCTAGCTTTCCTGCTTCTCGATACGGATGTTCTTGCCATCCACGACCACCCTGATATCCAGGCCGGTCTGGTTGGAAATAGGGAACGCCATCTTGGGAATGAAGACGGCGGGACTCAGCTTCATGGGCTTGGTTTCCTGGGCCTTTATATCTATCGTCTGCCTGGCCATACTTTGCCCCCTCGAGTAGAATGTGGCCCGAGCCGGCTAATAATATACCATATGCCCTGCGTCGCTACCAGTTGAGGCTAAAAGTCGACGGGGGCAAGGCCCCAAAGGTGAGGGATTTCGCGGTGCCCACAGGCCCGACGTATCCCGGGCTATCGCCGACAACCGGAAAGAGGAGGGAGCGGAAATGAAGGCAGTTCGGATGCACGAAGTGGGAGGCCCGGAGGTGCTCAGGTACGAGGACTGCCCGGAACCGGTTCCAGGACCGGGTGAGGCGCTTCTGGACGTCCAGGCCGTCGGCCTCAACTTCGCCGACGTGGCCACCCGCAGGGGGTCGATCCCCGTCTCGGGCCTCCCCTTGACCCTGGGCAGGGAAGCCGCCGGCGTGGTTGCGGCCGTCGGGGCGGGAGTGACCGAAGCCAAGGTGGGCGACCTGGTTACCTTCTACGGACAGCAGACGGGCGCCTACGCCGAGAAGATGGTGGTGCCCTCCCGGCTTCTGGTGCCGGTGCCGGCGGGCCTGGACGCCAGGGCCGCAGCAACGACGATACTCCAGGGCATGACCGCTCACTGCCTGGTGCACGACGTGCGTCCGCTGAAGCCGGGCGACTCGGTCCTGGTACACGCCGCAGCCGGCGGCACCGGGTCACTCGTGGTCCAGATGGCCAAACGGGCAGGAGCCTTCGTGTTCGCCACCGTCTCCACTGACGAGAAGGCGGCGATCGCGACGGAAGCGGGGGCCGATAAGACCATCGTGTACACGCGAGAGGACTTCGAGGAAGAGGTGAAGGGGGCCACCGAAGGCCGTGGGGTCCAGGCCGTCTACGACTCGGTGGGCCGGTCCACCTTCGATCAGAGCCTCCGTTGCTTGGCGCCACGGGGCTGCATGTCGCTGTACGGCCAGGCCAGCGGGCCCGTTCCTCCACTGGACCTGGCCAGCCTGCCGGGATCGACGTTTCTGACGCGCACCTTTCTCAGCAACTACACCGCCGACAGGGAAGAGCTCCTCTGGCGGGCTGGTGAGGTGCTGGGGTTGGTCGCTTCGGGGGAGCTGGAGCTGCGAGTCGGCGGGACCTTCCCCCTTTCGGAGACGTCGGAGGCCCATCGTCTCATGGAGGGACGCCTCACCACCGGGAAGCTGCTCCTGATTCCCTAGGCCACAGATCGTGTTGGGCGGAGGACCGTTTTTATTGACAAAGAAATACAGCTATACTAAGATGGGGATTGGCCTTCCCAGGGACGTACCATCGTAAACTAGAAGCTCAATACCCCGTGAAGGAGGACAAGGCATGGCGTCCATTAAGAAAGACCCGGTATTTGTGGTGCTACAGCTGACGGGTGGTAACGACTACCTGAACACCGTCATCCCGTACACGGATCCCCTTTACAGAGACAACCATCCCGCCATAGGAATCCCCGACGAAGAAATCATCCGCCTGGACGACGAGTTCGGGCTGCACCCCCAGATGGCGCCTATCAAGGAGCTTTGGGACGAAGGCAAAGTGGCCATAATCCACGGCATCGGCTATCCAAACTCGCCCCGGTCCCACTTCCGCTCGATGGACATCTGGCACACCTGCGAGCCGGACAAGGTAGGCACCGAGGGCTGGCTGGGGAAGGCTACCAAAGAGTTGGACCCCAATAAGGGAAATGTGCTGACCACCGTGAACTACGGCGCCGGCCTACCCAGGGCGCTGGCGATGCCCGGCGTTTCTGTAGCGTCGGTGTCCGACCTGGCCACATACGGCCTGTTAACCAGCCTGGAAGAGGACCAGAGGAGCGCGGCCCTGGACCGGTTCGGCCGCATGTACGCCCCGGCCGTGGGTTCCGGCTATGTCATGGACTACCTCAGCCAGACCGGCCTGGACGCTCTCAAGGGCGCCGACATCCTCAGGACTGCCCCCGGAATGTACTCGTCCTCGGTAGAGTACGCCGAAACCCCGATAGCCAAGAAGATGCGTGACATTGCCCAGACCCACCTGGCCGGCTTCGGCACGCGAATCTTCTACACCGACCACTCCAGCTTCGACTCCCACGCCAACGAAGGTCCCATGCTGAACCAGCTATGGAAGGACGTCTCCGACGCCGTTTCCGACTTCTACCAGGACCTCAGGGAACACGACGCCGCCGATAACGTCATCGTATTCATGTTCTCCGAGTTCGGCCGTAGGGTCCGGGACAACGGCTCGGGTACGGACCATGGCGCCGCCGGGGCCGCGTTCGTGATCGGCGACGCCGTCGTGGGAGGCCACCACAGCGAGTATCCCTCCCGTAAAGCGGAGGACCTGCAATTCGGCGACATGGTGCCGAACCTCGACTTCCGAGGAGTGTACTCCACGATCCTGGAGGACTGGATGGGAGTGGAGGCCAAGCCCATAGTGGGCGGTGACTTCCCTAGGATCGACTTCCTCAAGAAGTAGATTCCTCAGAACCGTAGCAGCTACGAAAGGACCGGGGAATATATTCCCCGGTCCCTTCCTTTTTCTGGCCGGCCGGAAGGGCTCTCTCTAACTATGCTATAATCGTTATGGTGCGCTGGCCCTTCGGGGCCAATTTTTTCGCTCAAGGTTATCTTATCAATGCCATCGGATATCAGGAATATCGCCATCATCGCCCACGTGGACCATGGCAAGACCACCCTGGTGGACGCCATGCTCAAGCAGAGCCATATCTTTCGGGACAACCAGCAGGTTGGCGATCTGATCATGGACAGCAACGAGCTGGAGCGGGAGAAAGGCATAACCATCCTTGCCAAGAACACATCCATCACCTACGCCGGCGTTAAGATCAATATCATCGACACCCCGGGCCATGCCGATTTCAGCGGCGAAGTGGAACGGGTCCTGAACATGGCCGACGGTTGCCTCCTGATCGTGGACGCGGTGGACGGCCCGATGCCCCAGACCCGGTTCGTTCTCAAACAAGCCCTCCAGAAACGGCTCAAACCCATCGTAGTCATCAACAAGATCGACCGTCCGGCAGCCCGCCCGGTCGAGGTCGCCGAGCGGACCCAGGACCTCTTTCTGGAGCTGGCCACCGACGCTGAGCAGCTGGACATATCTATTCTGTATACGGACGCCAAAGACGGCTACGCCCTGACCAACCTGGGAGACCAGCCCAAAAGCATGGCGCCCCTCTTCGAGGCTATCCTGGACCATATCCCTCCCCCTTCGGGAGATATTCAGGGCAGCTTTCAGCTTCTGGTGGCCGCCCTGAGCTACGACAGCCATCTGGGCCAGATCGCCGTAGGACGCATCGCTCGCGGGAAGGTTTCCGTAGGCGACCCCGTCGCCCGCATCGGGCAGGACGGCACCTCATCCCTTCACAAAGTCGCCAGGCTTTTCGCCTTCGAGGGGCTTTCCCGTCGGGAAATAACGGAAGCGGAGGCGGGAGAGATAATCGCTCTGGCCGGCCTGGGACAGGTGGCCATCAGCGACACCATCGCAACGGTGGACAACCAGGAAGCACTACCTGGCATAGATATCGGCCAGCCGACGATCCAGATGACCTTCGGGGTGAACACCTCTCCCTTCGCCGGGCAGGACGGCCGGTACGTGACCTCGCGGAAGCTCCATGAGCGGCTCATGGCCGAGCTCCACACCAACGTCAGCCTGCGCGTGCAGGAGACGGACAGCCCCGAGGTGTTCCTGGTCTCCGGGCGGGGCGAACTTCATCTGGCGATCCTCATCGAGACCATGCGCCGGGAGGGCTACGAGTTCCAGGTCTCCAAGCCCGAGGCCATCGTCCGCGTCGAGAACCGGCGGAAGATCGAGCCCTTCGAATTTCTGATGCTGGATGTGGGCGAAGAGAGCATCGGGGTACTTACCGAGAACCTGGCCTCCCGGCTGGCCCAGATGACGGACATGCGCAACGACGGCCAGGGGCGTGTCTACCTGGAGTACACGATCGCCACGCGGGGACTGATCGGCTTCCGCAGCTTTTTCCTTAAGGCGACCCGGGGCGACGGCGTGATGAACAGCGTCTTCACGGGTTACGAGCCTCTGAAGGGAGAGGTCAGGGCCACCCGCACCGGCGCCCTGGTGGCCGCCGAAACGGGCGTGGTTGTCACCTATGGCCTCAGCCACGCCCAGCAGCGGGGTCTGACCTTCGTCGAACCCGGCACCCCGGTCTATGAGGGCATGATCGTTGGAGCCCACGCCCGGGATAGCGATCTGGCGGTGAACGTCTGCAAGCGGAAGGAGATGACCAACATGCGGGCCTCCACCGCGGATATTGCTGTCAAGCTGACGCCGCCCGTCGCGATGAGTCTGGAAGAGGCTCTGGACTTCATCGCCGAGGACGAGGTGGTGGAGGTCACTCCTAAAAACATCCGCTTGCGCAAGCGCGCCCTGTCCGGCGACGAACGCTACCGGCGGGGACGTGATAAGGCCAGGGCCATGGTTGGGCATTAGGATCTCAACGGGACCCCGAGTCCTGTCTGCGGATTCGGCAGAGGGGAAGCCGACCCGTACTACCGGGCCGTGGTGTCGTGGGCCGGGGCCTTGGCCAGCTTCCGGAAGTACTCAACGGTATCGGCAAGACCTTTCTCCAGGGCGACACGGGGCTCCCATCCGAACTCTTGCTGGACCCTGGAGTAATCCAGACTGATCTTGAACACCTCTCCGGGCCGGGTCGGGCCATAGATTGGGCCCCATTTATACTTGGTGATGTCCCGAAGGTGGCCGAATACCTCGTTGATCGAGGTTCCTCGCCCGGTCCCGACGTTGTACCCGCCCTGACCGTGCTTCAGGGCGCAAACGTTGGCTTCCACAACGTCTTCCACGAACACGAAGTCCCGCTCCTGGTTGCCGGTGCCGTATATCTTCGGCTGCTTCCCTTCCAGCATGGCTTGAGCGAAGATGGAGACGACCCCGGCCTCGCCATGGGGGTCCTGGCGCGGGCCGTATACGTTGCCGTACCTGAGGATCACGTACTCCAGCCGGTATATCTTGTGATACATCTCCAGATATTCCTCGCCCACATGCTTGGACAAGGCGTAAGGGGAGAGGGGGCTGATGGGATGGGCCTCGTCGCAGGGTACGTATTGGGGCTCGCCGTAGATGGCGCCGCCCGAAGAGGCGAAAATGAACTTCTCGACCCCGTAGCTTCTGGATAGCTCCACGAGGCGTACGGTGCCCTGTATGTTCACCTCGGCGTCGTGGGCCGGGTCCTTCACCGAGCGGCCGACGCTTATTTGGGCCGCGTGGTGGTTGACGATCTCGGGCTGCTCGCGCTCGAAGATCTCTTCGAGGCCGGGCTTGGTTATGCTGCTGTGGTAGAAGGTGGCGCCCTTGTTCAGGTTCTGGAGCCTGCCCGTGCTCAGATCGTCCACGATGACGACTTTGTGACCCAGCGACACGTACCTGTCGACGATATGGGATGCTATAAAGCCGGCTCCACCGGTCACGAGGATTTTTTTAGGATTCAACCTCGTGCCTACCAGCTCGTTCCCATGTTCCGGAGGCGCTTCACCCTCTCGGGAATCGGCGGGTGGCTCGAGAAAAGACCGGACAATCCGCCTCCTCCTCGGGCTTGCTGCGTCTCGGGGTCGCCCTTGAGGGGGTTTACAATGTACAGATGGGCCACGCCCTCCTGCACCTTCATCGGCCTGCGAATGGAGCCCAGCTCCAGCTTCTCCAGGGCGCTGGCCAGGGCGTTGGGATTGCCCGAGTTGCGGGCACCGGTGGCGTCTGCCTGGTACTCCCTGGCTCGGGAGATGGACATTCGTATCAGAGCGGCCACAACCGGAAGGACTAACCACACAACGAGGAGACCCACGATGCTAGCTAGACCTCCATAGCCGCCTGCCCTCCTGAAAAACGACATGAAATATCCAATCCAGGCAAGCAAACCGATGGCCATGGCTATGGTGGCTACCATGGTCATGATCAGGGTATCCCTGTTCCCTACGTGGGCCAACTCGTGGGCGATGACCCCGCTTAGCTCGTCCCGGTTCAGCAGTCGGCGAATGCCCGTGGTCACGGCGATGGTGGCGTGGTTGGGATTTCGCCCCGTGGCGAAGGCGTTAGGGGAGTCGTTGTTGATCACGAACACTTTGGGCTTGGGGATGTTGGCTTGATGGGCCTGCTCGTCCACGATCCGGTGCAGCTCGGGGTCGTCGTTCGGGGTCACCTCGTGAGCGTGGGCCATCCTGAGGGCCAGCTTGTCGCTGGACCAATAGGCGAAGAAGTTCAATCCCAGAGCTCCGACTAAGGCGATGATGATACCGATAGAGCCCGCAACAAAATATCCCGCTAGAAGGAAGACTCCGCCAAGTACCAGCATCAGCACGAAGGTCTTTATAGTATTCATGTTTGGTCCCCTTACTCCCGCTCCCGTTGGTCCCGTAGTGAACTAATTATATCATTTTCGGGCGCAACGCAAGGGCGCCGGCCCCTAAAAGGCAATAATCTAAGCTACTATTTACTGCTGGGCAGCTTCTCCTGGAGTTCGATGAGTCAACTCATTCCCTAACGAGATAGAGAAATCACAAGACATTGTAAAAGAACCGTTCACTAATACTGTTATAAGGAAAGGCTGCAAGGCTAGAGAGGTCAAGGCAGCTGTCCAGAACCTCAACGACCACCACCTCCCCGAGCATAAACGGGATCTACCAGGGATTCGACACTCTTCCTTGAGGCCATTGTTCAGTTCAGAGCTTGCTTGGGTCCTTCAAGAAAAACAGGGCATCCCCAGGCGCGACAAGGCCTGGTCCCATGTGTGAGGTGGACCCCAAAATTCGGACAGGTGGCTAAGAGAGAGTCCCGCTCCTAAAATAGGACGGAAAGAAGGAGCAGGACATGAAGCAAACACGTAAGAAGCACAGCCCAGTCTTCAAGGCCAAAGTGGCTTTGGCCGCGCTCCGGGGGGAGCACACCATTGCAGAGCTGGCAAGCCGGTTTGAAGTCCACCCGAGCCAGATCCATGCCTGGAAGAAGGCCTTGACTCAGGGGGCGCCGCACCTCTTTGAAAATGGTGCTGGACGCCAGGAGAAGGACCAAGAGGTCCTCACTGCCCAACTCTACCAACAGATTGGGCAGCTCAAGGTGGAACGGGATTTTTTGTCACGGAGCTTCGGGTTGTGAGCCGGTCCCAACGCCGGGCCATGATTGACCGAGAAGAACCTAAGCTGTCTCTGGTGCGCCAGTGCGCCTTGCTGGGTATCAGCCGCTCCTCGTTGTACTACCTGCCAACCGAGGCCGGCGCCGAGGACTTGGAGTTGATGGCCCTCATAGACCAACAGTACCTGAAGACACCTTTCTACGGATCCAGAAGGATGACTGCCTGGCTCAGCAATCACGGACACCAGGTCAACCGCAAGCGGGTCCGCCGGCTGATGCAGCTGATAGGCCTGGAGGCCATCTACCGGCGTCCCAACACCAGCAAGCCAAACCCAGGGCATAAGGTCTATCCATACCTGCTCAGGGGGCTGGAGATCAACCGGGTCAACCAGGTGTGGGCCACCGACATCACCTACATACCCATGGCTCGGGGTTTCCTCTACTTGGTGGCCATCATGGACTGGCACAGCCGCTACGTGCTGGCCTGGCGGCTGTCCAACACCCTGGAGGTAGACTTCTGTGTTGCGGCTCTGGAAGAGGCCTTGAGCAAGGGTCGGCCACAGATCTTCAACACCGACCAGGGCAGCCAGTTCACCAGCGAGGCCTTCACCAGCATGCTGCTGGCGCAAGCCGTTCAAGTGAGCATGGACGGCAGGGGCCGGTGCATGGACAACGTCTTCGTGGAACGGCTGTGGCGCAGCATCAAGTACGAGGAGGTGTACCTGAAGGCATACCAAAATGGGACTGAGGCCAGAAAAGGGATTGGGGCTTATCTGGCCTTCTACAACCAAGAGCGGCCCCATCAAGCCCTGGGCTATCGGTCACCGGGTCAGGTGTTCCATGCAGTGAGCCCCCAAAGGTGTTTACTGGAACTTCCACGAGCCTTACAATCGGATGAAGGTTTACGAGACACCCCAGCGGTAGACTCTCTTATTTTAGCCTCACCGCTGTCCTGATGATGGGGTCCACTTGAATCAGCATTGGCTGCGGGCGCTAGTTCGCAGTCGACGGTGAGAACGGATCCGTCTTCGTTGCTTAGTATGGTGGAGGAGCAATCTAACCATATCTTACCCGCCAGGGGTTCATCCCTGGCAGACCCATAATTCTGCGAGCGTCGCTTGAACTCCTCTTCATCTTCCTCGGCCAGTTGCGGGTCTTCGTAGTACAGGGCAGCGACCATGAATCGACATTCGCCATCAGACCGGTATCCGATCGCTGCCAGGTGATAGTCGTGAAGCTCGTTCCATAAGCTGAGTTCCTCCCGTGCAGCCTCCAAGTCTTCGATGAAAACAGGCTGTAACAGATCCCTCTCCAGGCTGACAGATGTTATGAGGCTTGCATAAAGGATCGGCCCCATGCCGAGAGCCAGCGTAGCGTAGGCCCGGTTATCGGCAAGGGTACTGACTTTGCCCTTCAAAGCTTCCAACATCAGTTCCATCTCCTCGGTGCTGGAGGAATGTATTATGGTGCCCTCCAAGACCGCGATTCGGTTTGCTTTGGTTATCGCAAGCACGCTACCTGGGTTGCTGAAATCTATCCTGTCATCGTCCCCCCTGCTGTAGTAGGTGGTCTCCAGGTACTCCTTCTCTTCGTAATCCAGCTCAGCCAGCTTAGTGGAGATCAAGTCAGTATTGAAATCGCCTTCCAGGACATGGGGGCCGAGAAGCAGCGGTATAGAGGCGCTAATCTCAAAGTAGCTGTAGCCAAAGATCTCCCGCCATTGCTCCTGTGAGCCGTGCTCGCGATTGTTGAGGACCATGTCCGCATGTCGAAGGATTAACACTTCCACGTTACGATTCCACAAATCCTGTTGTTCCGAAGACAGTTCATCGTAATCACCTGCACTACGTACATCCTCGAAACCGAACGCTCGCCTTGCCTCCTCATGGTTCTGGAAAGACACATGAGGCCAACGCATTGATGGGTTGTCAGGGATCATTGCCAGCATTCTTCCGAGTGAAGTTTGGGGCTTCGTGCTGGGCGGGGGCGATTCTACCGAAAAGAATAGCATAACACCATCCTTGCCATTAACGGTGAGGCCCACCTGGTACTCTCCGGTGCGCCACCCCGCAGAATCTGAGTTAAGGGCCAAGCTGAACCAACTGGAGACTTCAACGTCCTCATCTAACGTAAAGGTAACAGTCGCAAGTTCCTCGAGTACAAAGTTTCCTTCACTTTCTAACAGCACCCATCGGGTCGCTATCTTCGTACCGCGGGGACCGGATAACTTGAAAAACGAAGCGGATCTTCGGTGTCAGCGGAGTGAAAGTAGAGGTTGCCTCTATCGGTTCCAGCGTGCCCGGGTCTACACTCTTTGCCAAGGTAGGTTCGCTGATCCTTGCGGCACGTTGCACCTTAATATCAGGTGGCTTAGCAGTCGGCGATAGCGTTAGAGCTGGTGTACCCTCCTGTGTGGTTTCAGGCTTCGGCGTTAGCGTGATTGTCGGTGTAGAGGCGGGAGTGGGCTTATGGGTGGCTGTCGGGCTCAGCGTGGCCGTCGGCTCGGTTGTCGGCGAAGGCATGAGTGTACGAGTCGGGGAAGGTTCAGTCGTGCTGCAGGCGGCGCCCATCGCTAGCAGGACAATTGTCACCAGAATTAGGTATGGTGCCATTCGTTCCATCCAACACCTGATAGATATCTAACTCTAGTCTAGGTTAAAAGCCCCGACCGCTGAAGCCCCCTCTCCCCGGGCCTCCTATGCCGAAAGCGCCGAAGCCGATGCCTCTGTGGCCCCGTCTCTCGAAGAAGTCCAGGTCTATGGCCAGGGCCGATCCAAGGATCAGCCAGCGCAGGGGTTCGGAGGCCATCTGGTCGGTGAACTCCACGCTGAAGGTGTCGGCCGTGGTGAACACCTCCCGCGAGAGTCCGCTCCAACGCTTGGTGATCTTGGCCAGATCGTTCCCCTCCCTGCGAAGCCAGAAGGTGTGGGGTCTCAGTATGGGCCCGTGTATGCTGCCCACCTGCTCATGATCGTCGTAAACGTCGAACCGGCGCCCGATGATCCTAAATCTACGGATCATGCCTCCCAGAGGGCTGCCTTCAGGAGAGTAGAAATCCAGGTGGGAGAAGAACCAGAAGAATTTGCGCTTCGCCACCATCAGGTGCCGGCCTTCACCGTCGATGAAATTCAGGGTCAGGGGGCGATGCCCGCCGAGGAACTGCCGGCCCAGGAAACCCGATTGCTCGTAGGCAAACATCAGGTCGTTTCCGTCAGGGTCCAGCACCCTGTAGCGGTTCGTCGTCTCCAGCCCGGTGAACACCTGCAGCATCTCCACCTGTTGCCGCACCGTGAGGCTCTCAAACCCTTGGAGCATTCTCACACCTCTCGCCGTATAGTCGCCGGAGCTGGACCACTAGTACTCAGTCAACCTGTGATTTGAAGGATATAGCCGATGGAGTTTCGCCCTAGCATCTTGGGTGTTGAAGCGCCAATGGATAGAGGCTCGGGCGGCGTTTCGCTCCCCCTCCAGGGCCTGAATTTCTCGGCGGAGGGCAGCCTCATCGGGGACACGCCTCCTCAGGCAAGATCGGGCCAGGACGCTGAACTCGATCTCCGCCATGTTGAGCCAACTGCCGTGTTTGGGGGTGTGGTGGAACTCCAGCCGCTTTACGATACGCCGGGCCTCAGGGGCAGGAAAGGCCTCGTACAGGGAAGCCGGGCGATGAGTGTTCAGGTTATCCAGAACAACTCGCACCACCGGGGCCTCCGGGTAGGCCTCATCCACCAACCAACGCATCTGACGGGCGAAGTCCTGCTGGGTCCGCCGCTGGGTGATGGCCACGTGTCTCCAGCCCTGCAGCGGCTCGCAGGTCAGGAACAGGTTCCGGGTGCCCTCCCTTCGGTACTCGTAGTCCTGTCGCCGCGGCTGTCCCGGCTTCGCTGGGAGGGGCGGCCGTGGCTCGCTCAACAGCTGAGTCGAGGTCTCGTCAAAGCAGACCACCGGCCGCCGGGGGTCATAGGGCTCGGCATACAGGTCCAGCACATCCTCCATGGCTGCCACAAAGTCGGCGCTCACCTTAGGAATACACCATTCCTTCTTCTGCCACGGCTTAAGAACGTTTTTTTGAGCCGCTTGCGGATGCCTTCATGGGACATGGAGGGCACCAACCCTAGCTCTACCACTTTCCCGGCCAACAGCCGCAGGGTCCAGTGGTCGTGGCCCTCCGGCGCGGCGCTGCAGGCCAGGGCGATGAGGTGGGCCTCTCCCTTGTCGTCCAGCTTCCTCCGTGGCCTGGGCCTGGGCCTTTCCAGCAAAGCCCCCTTCATGCCCTCTTCAGCGAAACGCCGCTTGATGCGGAACACTGTGCCTACGGAGACGTCCAAGGCCTCAGACACCTTGGGAGCCTTCCAACCCTCATCGCTCTTTAGTAGAATCCTCGCCCGGGTCATCACACGAGCCCGGCTCTTCCCACTTCGAATCAATTGCTGGAGTTGTTCCCGGTCTTCCTGGTCCAAGCGCACCCTATACTTTTCCCGTCGTCCCATCACTGCCACCCCTTGGGTAGATTCTGTCTTCCCAAAGGGTAGCAACTTTGAGTGATTTCTTAAATAATTACCAACACCGAGTTGACTGAGTACTAGCCGCCGCTGTAACGGAACCCGTTCTCCACATCGTTACGGTTAAGCTTACGGTTCAGGTGGAGTCCCTCCAGGATAAACTCGGTAGCGGAGGCGACCAGTTCCGGCCTCCCATCGCACCCCAGCCGGTCCAAAGCCTCCCGGAGCCCGGGCACTGCTTTGACAACGTCCATGTATCCCTTGGAGGGCAGCTCACTTCCCGTCTCTACCATTAAGCCCTCTTCGAACTGCTGGACCACGGACTCCAGCTCACTGGGATGGAAGTAGGCTTTGAAAACGTTGAGCACGGCCTTCTTGGAGAGATCCTCCATGACCTTGGTCTCGCGTCCTTCGTCGAAGGTCTCCAGCTCAATCTTGCCCGAGAAGGAGGCCACGATATACGGCAGGTCGCTTATCCTGGGGCTAATCTTCTTCTCACGCTGGAGGATGGCGCGGCGCATGGCGTTCCCGATGATCGTCTCGTAGTTGGCGATGGACACTCTCACGCTGACGCCCGAGCGCTGGTTGATGTCGGAGCTGCGTCTGGCCAGGGCGGTGATCTCGGCTATAACCTCCCTCATGTATTGGGGGGTGGAGATGTCCTTTTCGTTGGGAAACCGGGACCGCTCTTGCTCCATTATGGCGATCTCGTCGTCGATGAACCGGGGGTAGTGGGTGCGTATCTGTGCGCCGTACCTATCCTTGAGGGGAGTGATGATGCGCCCCCGGTTGGTGTAGTCCTCGGGGTTGGCGGTGGCCACCACGTACACATCCAGGGGTAGCTGGATGCGGTAGCCCTTGATCTGAACGTCTCGCTCTTCCATCAGGTTGAACATGCCCACCTGGATACGCTCGGCGAGGTCAGGCAGCTCGTTGATGGAGAAGATTCCCCGGTTGGTGCGAGGGATCAGGCCGAAGTGGATGGTAAGCTCGTCGGACAGGTAGCGACCCTCGGCCACTTTGATGGGGTCGACCTCGCCTATCAGGTCGGCAATGGATATGTCGGGTGTGGCCAGCTTCTCCGAGTACCGGGCCTCCCTGGGCAGCCAGGCGACCTCCACGTCGTTTCCGTGTTGCTCCACCCTGTCTCGGCAAGCCTGGCAGATGGGCTTGTAGGGGTTGTCGTTTATCTCGCAGCCCGCCACGACGGGTATCTCATTGTCCAGCAGGCTGACCAGCTGGCGGATCAGACGGGACTTGGCCTGGCCGCGCTCGCCCAGCAGCACGATATCCTGCCCCGCCAGCACAGCGTTCTCCAGCTGGGGCAGGACCGTATCGTCGAAGCCCACTATGCCGGGGAACAGGGTCTCCCCACTCCGCAGCTTGGTCACCAGGTTTTTCCGAAGCTCCTCACGCACTGGGAGCACCTTGTAGCGGCTCTGGCGCAGATCCCCGATGGTATTCGGCTTCGTCTTGACGGGCATCTTACCGCTCCTTTTTCAACCCGGCGACGCAATTGGCAGATCGAAGGCTGCCGGTTTCACCGGCCATGGTCCACGGATGTTATCCCCAATTATATGCATGGCAATACCAACGGTACAAGGAAACCGTTCCGTCGGGTCATTGCGGGCTGACTCCTCCGGGTCCCGTTGCTACGAAAAGGACGGTGGGGATGGAGGTTGCGCTGGGTGCAACCCCCATCCCCACCACAGGCCGCCTTCATCGGGAAACGTTAGCCTTTTTTGACCTCTTCCACCACCTTTTGGCTGATATGCTGGGGCACGCCCTCGTAGTGGCTAAACTCGACTGCGAAGCTGCCGCGGCCCTGGGTCAGGGACCGCAGGTCGGTGGCGTAGCGCAGTATCTCGGCCTGGGGAATCTCGGCCTCGATGACTGTTTCTCTTCCCTGGGGTATCATTCCAATGATCCTCCCCCGTTTGCCGTTGATATCGCCTATCACGTCGCCGTTGAAGGTGTCGGGAACGGTCACGACCAGCTTCATGATGGGCTCGAGGAGCTGGGGTTGCGCCTCGGACACGCCCTTACGCAGGGCGTAGGAGCCGGCGATCTCGAAACAGATGCCCGAGGAATCCACGGGGTGGAAGGTGCCGTCGTAGAGCACGGCCTTCAAGTCCACCAGCGGGAAGCCGGCCACGACTCCTTCCTGAAGGGTCTTTAGGATGCCTTTATGAACGGCGGGGATATACTCCTTGGGGACGGAGCCCCCCACCACCTCCTCGCCGAACTCGAACCCCTGCCCTCGATCGAGGGGCTCCAGGCGCAGCAGAACGTGGCCGTACTGGCCGTGGCCTCCCGTCTGCTTTTTGTGTTTGTACTCGGCTCTGGTTACGGCGGTAATGGTTTCCTTGTAAGGGACTTTGGGTAGCTGAATCTCCAGTTCAGTGCCGAACTTGCGCCGCATCCTCTCCACGGCCACCTCGACGTGGGTTTCGCCCAGACCCGAGACGAGGGTCTCGGAGGTGTCCTGCTCCCTGGAGAATCGCATGCTGGGGTCCTCTTCGATTATGCGGGCAAGGGCATTGGACATCTTGTCGACGTCGGCCTTGGTCTTGGGTGAGACCGAGACAGTGTGGTAGCCCACCGGGAAGGCTATCGGCTCGAAGGCGACAGCGCGCTCCCGCTGGCATAGAGCGTCGCCGGTCACCGTGGCCGACAGCTTGGCCACGGCGCCGATGTCCCCCGGGCCCACCTCGGAGACCTGTTCCTGATTCTTTCCACGCAGGAAGTAGAGCTGGCCTGCCCGCTCCGACTGCTCACGGGCCGGGTTCCACACCTCGGAGTTGCTGCGGAACGTGCCCCGGTACACCCGGAAGAGTGAGAGCTTGCCCACGAAGGGATCGGCGGTGGTCTTGAAGACAAAGGCGGCCAGGGGTCCGGAGGGGTCCGGGGACATCTCTTCCACATCCGTGGTCCCGGCCTTGGTGACCTGGGACTGCTCCCCTTCCGCCGGAGAAGGCAAATACTCGATGACGGCCTCCAGCAGCTCCTCCATGCCCAGGTTCATCGTGGCCGAGCCTGCCAGCACCGGCACGATGGAGCCGGACAGGACCGCCTTCTTGACAGCAGACACTATCTCCTCTGATGTCAGCTCCTCCCCTTCCAGGTACCTAGTGGCCAGGTCATCATCGGTCTCTGCCACGCCCTCGATGAGACGTTCCCGGGCATCGGACACATCCTGGGCAACCTCGTCGGGGATCTCAGCCGGCGGCTGAAGCAGGTCTACTACGCCTTTGAAGCTCTGCTCCGAGCCTACAGGCAGCTGGAAGGGGACGCACTTCCTCCCAAAGACATCTTGAATGTTTCCCAGCGCGCGCTGGAAGTCGGCGTTCTCGCGATCCATCTTGTTGATGAGAAAGACTCGAGGAACCCCCTGAGCTTCACACCGTTCCCAGGCTCGCTCGGTGCCAAGTTCCACTCCCGAGTTGGCGGCCACGGCGATGACGGCCCCATCGGCCACCCGCAACGCCGATATGACCTCACCAACGAAGTCGTCATATCCGGGGGTATCCAGCAAGTTCACCTTGTGGTCACGCCAGTTGCAGGGCAACAGTGTGGTCTGGATGCTGCTGGCCCGTTTCACCTCCTCGGGCTCGTAGTCCGAGACGGTGTTGCCGTCCTGGACATCGCCGATCCTGGTGACGGCCTTGGTGTTGAAGAGCAGAGCTTCGGCGACGGAGGTCTTCCCCGCTCCATTGTGGGATAGAAGCACGATGTTGCGTAGCTTGTCGACGTCGGCCATGAGTATCGCCACCTCCCTGAAAGACGATCTTGGTCGATTCGAGCCCGGTTACTCGACCGGCACGGTGAACCGAGCCGTTATCCACTGCCCTATTTTATCCAAAAGCGTCCTTCCGGCGCAACGCCATGAGACAGGACCGCCCCGGAACGGCCTCGTCTCCACGAGAACACAGCGTATGATATCCTGGATTCAGGGTAGGTATGCGTTGGCTTAGGAGAGCATTAGGCGCCGTCGCCTTATCGCTGCTGCTTCTCTCCATGGGCAATGGGGGTTTGCACCTGTCGCCCATCGAGTTGGCCGCCTCGCCCTACCGCTACGACCTGGTGACCTGGGAGATCACCCACTTTCCGGACAAGTGGCTGAATAAGATCTGGAGTTTCATGCCCTGGAACTCCAAGAGCAGGGAGGAGAAGCTGGCAGACCTGGGGGAGTTCTTCCGATTAGGAGAAGACATCCGGTCTCTTGAGGGAGAGCAAGCGGGGGTTCGCGCCCGCGCTCCCAGGAACGGCCCAAGCCTTCTGGCGGAGGTAGATAGCAGCAGCGATGTTGACGAAAGGGACACGCGTCTGGAAGGGTTCCGAAAGAGGCGCTCCAGCTTGAAGCCCGGCGTCGAGGAGACCCTGGAATCCGAGATAAGCGCTATCCTGAACGAGGAGGGGCTGGACTCCCGCATCGGCCTGATCTTTCCTCCGGTGGATATCGCCCTGGCCAGGCCGCCTCGAGTGCTGATAGTCTCCCCAAGGGACCGGATCGACCGCGTGGATACGTTGCTCCTGAAGCCCGATATGACCCCGGAAGAGATGGAGGAGCTGGAGAGGAAGATCTTTCGGGAGCAGAACATGTCGGCGCTGGTGGAGGGCATCGGCGGAGTGGCCACTTATCCGTCGGTGGTCAGGGAGGGCTCGTCGCTGCGCAGCACCGCCATCACCGCAGCCCACGAGTGGTTGCACACCTACTGGTTCTTCCGGCCGCTGGGCTGGAATTTCTGGAGCAGCTCCGAGATGACCACTCTAAACGAAACGGCAGCGACCATAGCGGGCCGGGACCTGGGGAACCGCACCTACACCGCCATCACCGGCGAAGTAGTGCCGGACGAACCGCCGTCCGTCGGCGGTTCGCTGACCGAAGAAAGCTCCGATGATGAAGAAGGGTTCGACTTCGCCCGGGAGATGCGCCGCACCCGGGTAAGGGTTGATGAGCTACTTGCGGGGGGATCCGTGGAGGAGGCCGAGGCCTACATGGAGGAGCGTCGCCAGGTTTTCGTTAAGAACGGGTACTTCATTCGCAAGCTCAACCAGGCCTATTTCGCCTTCCACGGAACCTACGCACCAGCCCCGCCTCGGTCAGCCCCATCGGCGACGAGGTGGAGCGGCTCATGAGGTCCGCTGGCTCGGTGGGGGATTTCATAAGAACCATGTCCGGCTTCAGCAGCTACGGTGAGTTCAAAGAGCACCTGTCAAGGCTGGCCGACTCCCCAGGCGAGGACGAGCCCGCAGCCCTGAACGTCGTTCCGGGAGACCTCAGTCCTGCTTCGCCCCGAACCCTCGCTCCCGCGACCGGTCTACGTCTACCAGCATCCCCCGGATAAACCACACCTCGATGGTATGGGGCGTCTCCCCCTGTGCGGGCTGACACTCCACGTTCCCTTCGAAGTATCGGTAGCTATCGGGGAGCACCCAGTGCTCGTCCTTCAGATGGTGGGGACAGAATACGTCGATCTCCATGTCTTCCTCCGGGGCGAGTAGCAGGTCTCGCTGAATGATACCAACCCCACCCGGTAGGATCAAGCTTCTACGCACCGGGGCATTCCCACACGAGAAGGTAAAAACACCGGGTGTCGCATCCGGGTTGGACTCCCTCAACAGCTTATCAGGGATGGACCACAATCTGAGCCCCTACAAAATCCTTCTTGTCCTCCAGCAAGTTCCCACCTTGCCTATCGGCCACCACCGTCTTGCTGCCGTTTGCCGCGTACTCGAAGATCACCTCACTGGCACCCCGCGCCTTGGCCCTGAAATCTATAGTGGCGATATCTATAGGCTGGTGGCCGGCCGGTAGAGGCGACAGGGTGAATGCGGCAAACAGGACTGTTCCTGCGGTATTGTCGATGACCGGTCCCACGCTGCTGGGGAAGGTCGTGCCGACGGGATCGACGCTCACAACCTCAAGCACCGCGGGATCGAACCTGAGGCTGAGCTGTACTCCTGTGATATCCCCAAATCCTTGCGGGTCTAGGCGTATGGCGAAGTTGCCGAGAGAGCCCACCCGTAAGTTTCTAGTGGGTGGCGAAATGCTCACTTTCACTCCGGGTTCCGCAGCCGGTTCGTGTACGGCCGGCCGGGCGCTTTCCGGGACCTTCAGGTCAACCGCTATTCGCGGCAGAGGCCGACCGTCGCTGGTGAGCTCGAAGGACTTGGCGCCCTTGAAGGCAAACTCGGTGGCCCCCCCCGTTCTCTCGTCTGGCGATAGCCCGCAGCTCTACGGCCGACACAGGCCGGTTGGCCCTGGGCACATCTGGGGGTACGCTATATGTCCTGTAATTCCCTCTCAGCATCCCGTCTTCCAGCTGAAATCTGGAACCCTCGAACGCCGCAAGATGGCCGGGCTCGGGCCACAGGGCGTCGAAGTAGACCACCACGAACTTCTTGGAGAAGTCAACGCCGCCCAGAAATGCCCGCCACTGATAGCGTAGCTCTGCCGGGAGCAGACCTTCCTCCTGCAGCCGCTTTATGTCCTCCCGGCCCTGTACGAACTCGATGCGTGGTACATCGGAGGCGTTCACTGCCTGATCTGTAACTACAACACCAACGCCGGCATCCGCCCTGGGCGGATCACCCGCTTTCCAGGAATATGAGGAGCCTCTGATCAGCTCGAGGCCCAGCCGCTGGGAGTCTTCGGTTACGTAAAGGTTTACCGGTAGACTATTCTCCTGCCACCTGGGGTCCGAGGCATCGGTCGCCGTGGGCGCTTCCGCGGCAGGCGTTGTAAATTCGCTCGCCTGTACAGCGGACGAAGCGTGAGCCAGTACGGTGTGATTCCCCCCCTTTACGAAAGCGAAGGTAGCTGTGAGGGTCTTCACATCGCCCTTCTTCAGCGGCCCGTGCCACTGGTGCTCCCCATCAAGGTAGACGCCATTTACCCCCACCGAAATCCACAGCTCCGAGTCCCCCTGGTCCTGCAGGGCAGTGAACGTCCCTCTTACGGTAAAGGGCTCGTAGAGCTTCGGCAGGTGTGAAATCAGCACCTGGGGTTGGACGTGAAAGATGTTCCTCGCGCCGCTGGCACCCACCCCGCCGATGGGCTGGGAGTCTTTGTCACATCCAAGGGAGCTCAGCACGAAGACCGGGAGAAAAATTAGAGCTAGCCAAGCGGCTTGTTTCATGAATAGCTGTACTCTCGTATTTCGCGCCTACCAGATAGTAAGCGATGCTATGGGTAGGGCGAAGAGATATCCAGGGTGCTAGCACTTATATGCTGCACTGTACGCCTGCGGGTGTTTAGCGCCTGCGGGTGTTTAGCACTCGGAGGGCTTAATGGGGAAGTTCAATCCCATGGGTCCACCGTTGCAGTGAGAAGCCGGAGGGAGGAGTTTTCTCGGAAGCGGCCGGATGGGCTAGCCCTCGGGCTGCCCGGCGTCCTTCACCGGGACCCGGCGGGGGCCTTTGCCGGACTCCCCGTCGGGCTCCATCTTCTCGATGGCCTGGTCCACGAAGCTCCTTAGCGCCAGGAGCAGTTCCTTGTTGGCCGCCTTTATGTGCTCCTTGGCGGGTTCTGGGATCAGCTCCAGGGTGCGGGGCTTGAACCGGAGGGTGAGCCCGTCGCTGGCGTTGTAGTTGATCTCCACTGCTCTGTCGGCCATGCTATGCCTCCTTTTCGCCGCGAAAGATGATCCGGAGTGTGTCGCCGTGCAGCGTGGCCTCGTCCACGCCCAGTCCGGCAAGAGCCCGGGGCAGGATGATGTTGCGCCGGTAGTGGCCTACCTGCACCACCATCTCGTCTCTGTTTTCCATCACCGAGAGGTTCTCTTTGGCGGTGAAGGGCAGCTTCAGGGTCAGGGCATGCCGCCCTTCGTGCCGGCCTATCTCCTGGGTAAGCTCGTGGTAGAATACGGCAGCGGGGTCTTCGGAGCCGAAGATCTTCTCGCTCAGTGTCACCAGCGAGTCCAGGCCCACCACCTCACCCTCCATCAGGGGCGCATTGAAGATGGGGATGGGGTCGAAGGACTCGTGGATCTGCCGCAGGTAGCGCGCCTGGGCCTCCTTCCAGCCGCGGAAGAAGCCGTCCATCATGTCGGCAGGCAGGATCCGGTTGCATACCACCAGGTCCGTATGGTAGCCGTAGAGGTTGAGGTAGGTGAAGGTACGCTGGGCCTCCTTGATGACCATCTTCTCGGGGTTGACCACCAGGCGCACAGAGGATTTGGTGTGGTCCAACAGCAACTCCCGCATCTTCTCCAGCTGAAGGTAAAGCTGCTGAATGCTGTCGAAAACTTCGGTCCCGGGAATGGGCAGGCGCAACATGTTCCTGGCCAGCGGACCCACCGCCGCCGCTACCTTCCTCTCCAGTGGGAAGAGGCGGTTCATGTACCAGCGGGCCATGTCGGGGAAGCTGAGGAGGCGCAGCGTCTCACCGGTGGGCGCGCAGTCCACCACCAGCAAGTCGTAGTCCTTGGTCTCGTCATAGTGGTTTATGTAAAGGAGGGCGACCATCTCCTCCATGCCAGGCAGCACCGCCAGCTCCTCTGCCACCACCTCGTCGGCCCCCTGCCATCGCATCAGCGCACTTAGCCAGTCCTTCACGGCCTTCCAGCGGGTGCCCAGCTCCTTGAGGACATCGACCTCCTGACCCCACAAGTTGGGCGCCACGGGGGTTGCCTCGTTGGTCAGGGGGGTGTCGAAGGAGTCGGACAGGCTATGGGCGGAGTCGGTGCTCATCACAACCGTCTTGTACCCCATACGTGAGGCCTTCAAGGCGGTGGCGGCGGCCACGCTGGTCTTGCCCACGCCTCCCTTACCTGTGTAAAGAACAGTCCTCATACTTGGATTATAGCGCCGCATCCCGTAGGGCGGCAATCCCGTGTCGTCCGGGCTGGCAAGCCGGCAGCCGTTCCTTGAAGGCCCAGGGGGCCTGTGCTATCATCCATACAGGAACAGGAGCCCGTGGTAAATAGAGCACGCCAGCGAGTCGACATCTCGGTAATGGAGCCTTTCTCGGGCCTGATATCCAGGGCCTGGCTCAAGAAGGTGGCCTCCCGGGCGCTGGAAGGGGCCGTCCCCGGCGAGACCTGCCGCATGGGTTTGATGATATCCGACGACGACACCATAAGGCTCTTGAACAAAGAGTACCGCGGCGTCGACGAGGTCACAGACGTGCTCTCCTTCTCCACCCACCACCAAGGACACTGGGAAGGCGAGGGTGCAGGGCCCGAGACGGACGCCGACGCGCCCTTTATCGCTCCCGCGGACGAGCAGCAACACCTGGGTGAGATCATCATATCCTACCCCCAGGTAGAGCGACAGGCGGGCCACGGCGCCTCGGGTTTCAAGGCAGAGGTGGCCTTGCTGGTCGCTCATGGTGTTCTGCACCTCCTGGGATACGATCATGCCGAGCCCTCCGAAGAAGCCGGCATGAAGGCCAAGGAGCAGGAAATCCTGTCCCGGGTATCTCTGTAAAGCGAGTGTCAATGCCCTTCCAGGTCTACTACCGCAAGTGGCGCCCGCAGCGTTTCCGCGACCTCGTCAGTCAGAACCACGTGTCCACCACCCTGCGTCAGGCGATACAGCAGGACCGCGTGGCCCACTCCTACCTGTTCTGTGGTCCCCGGGGCACGGGCAAGACCAGCACGGCACGGGTCCTGGCCAAGGCCGCCAACTGCCTGGGCCCGGAAGAGGGAGACCCCTGTAACGTCTGCGGCCCCTGCCTGGCCGTCAACGAAGGCCGGTTCATGGACCTCATCGAACTGGACGCGGCCAGCAACCGGGGCATCGACGAGATCCGCAACATACGGGACAAGGTGAACCTGGCCCCGGTGGAGGGCAAGCGGAAGGTCTACATAATAGACGAGGCCCACATGCTCACCGAGCACGCCTCCAATGCCTTCTTGAAGACCCTGGAGGAGCCTCCCGGACACGCCATCTTCATCCTCTGCACCACCGAGCCCCACAAAATACTGCCCACCATTATCTCCCGGTGCCAACGCTTCGACTTCAGGCGGCTGACTTCCAGCGCCATCGTGGAGCGCCTGAGGACCATCAGCGTTGAGGAAGGTGTGGAGGCCGACGGCGAAGCGCTGGAGGCCCTGGCCCATGCGTCCGGGGGCAGCCTGCGGGACGCCGAAAACCTTTTGGAGCAGGTGGTGGTTTCCTACGGCCAGGCGATAGGCCTCAAGGAGGTGCAAGAGCTTCTGGGGCTGGACCAGGGAGAGGAGGCCCTGGAGCTTACCAGGTACCTCCTCATGGGAAACACCTCGGCGGCGCTGGCGACCATCAACCGGGCGGCTTGGGACAGCGGTGACCTTCGCGAGCTGCACCGGCAAACGGTGGACATGGTACGGGGTGTCCTGATGCTCCAATGTGGATCCAAGGATTCGGTGGACCTGCCCGGAGAAGTCATGAAGGAGCTGGAAGACCTGTCGCCGAAGACACCCGCCGCTAGGGTAATGAGGTCCCTCAAGCTGCTGGGCGAAGTGAGCCTGAAGCACGACGCCTCATCGCCCCTGCCACTGGAGCTGGCAGTTGTTGAGCTGTCCCTGGAAGAGTCGGCTCAACCAGTCTTGGACCAGGCCGATGCGGCTCGACGCCCCCAGGCTGCTCGCCCTGCCGTTTCGGAAAGGCCCGCTAGGCAAGCGCCTCCCCCCGCGGCTGCGGAGCCAAGCGTGACCAGCCCTCCCAGGATGCCTCCGGTCAAAGAGGCGCCGGTCAGGCCGCAGATGACCCCTACAGCCAGCAAAAGCTCTCCGCCACCCACGCAGGAGACCCAGCAGAGGGACGGCGGGCGCTCCCCAACCCCAGGGGACGGTGGCTCCATCGAAGGCACGGGAGGTCTCCAGGAGCAGTGGGGGATGTTGATCAAGACCCTCAGCCGCTATAAGGGCAAGCGCTTCAACATCGGCGCGCTCCTTCGCGACTGCAAGAGCCAGCAGATCGAGGGAGACACGTTGCTGCTCACCTTCGCTCACCGCTCCCATCTGGAAAGGATTCAGGAAGAGCTGGACGACCCTCAGGGCAGGAAAACGGTGGGGGATGCTCTGGTGAAATCCTTTGGGTCGGCCCTGGGGCTGAAGCTGATCCTTTCGGAGGACAACGGCGGCGCCACCACTCCATCGGCGACCAAGAGCCCGTTGGTGAGGGCGGCCCTCAGCATGGGGGCTAGAATAACGGAGGAACGGGAACTATGATGAACCGGCAGATGAGGAGGCAGGCCAAGCGCGTTCAGGGGAAACAGCAGCCTCAAGCTCAGGATCCCCTGGCCATGCTGCAACAGGTGCAGGATGAGCTGGAGACCCTCACCGTCGAGGGAAGCGCCGGCGGAGGTGTGGTGAAGGTGGTGGCTACGGGGAAGCAGACGGTGGATTCGGTGGAGATATCGCCGGAGGCCCTGGAGGACGTGGAGATGCTCCAGGACTTGGTGGTGGCGGCGGTGAACGACGCCCTGAGCAAGTCCCAGGAGATGGCCTCGGAGAAGCTTGGCGCCATCACCGGCGGCATGAACCTCCCGGGGATTGGGTAGAGACACCCAATGCTACTGCTATGGCCGTAAATCGGATATGACATCCGAATACAAAGGTTGGCCCAAAGTGATAGTCCTCGCATGAGCACGGACCCCATACCCGCCGCGGCGCCCCCGCTGGACCGGCTCATACGGGAGCTGAACAAGCTACCGGGTGTGGGGCCCAAGAGCGCTCAGCGACTGGCCTACCACGTCATGAGGCTCCCGGGAGAGGAAGCCGACGCCCTGGCCGAAGCCATCCATGGGGTGCGGGAGAACATCGTCCTGTGCTCCCTGTGCCAGAATCTCACCGAGATCGACCCCTGCCCTATATGCACCGATCCCCGCCGCGATCAGAAGGAGATCTGCGTGGTCGAGGAGCCCCTGGACCTGCTGGCCCTGGAACGGAGCCACTGCTACAGGGGGCTCTACCACGTCCTGCACGGCGTGATATCCCCCATGAACGGCGTCGGACCCGAGGACCTGAAGCTCAAGGAGCTGCTTCCTCGCCTGTCCGATGGAGCGGTGGATGAAGTCATCATAGCCACCAACCCCACCCTAGAAGGAGAGGCCACGGCGATGTACATCCGTCGTCACGTCGCGCCCCTGGGCGTGAAGGTGACCCACCTGGCCCGAGGGCTGCCGGTGGGAGGAGACCTGGAATACGCGGATGAGCTGACCCTGAGCCGGGCCTTCCAGGGGAGACAGGAGCTGTAGCCGATGTCACGGCCCAGGTCGTACCGCACCGAGGCGGTGGTCATCAAGTCCACCCCCATGTTCGAAGCCGGGCTGCTGGTGACCCTCTATTCTCGGAGCGCCGGCAAGCTGAGGGCCGTCGTTCGCGGCGTGCGGAAGCCCACCAGCAAGATGGCTGGCCACCTGGAGCCTCTCACGCGGGTAGACCTGGCCCTGGCGGTCTCGTCCCGGGCAGACGGCATCGACACCGTCACCCAGGCCCAGACCGTGGAAAGCTTCGCCGTTTTGAAGAGCGACCTGGAGGCCGTCTCCAGGGGGATTTACCTGGCCGAGCTGGTTGATGGGTTCGGCGCCGAGGGCAGCGCCAACCCGCAGCTGTACGACCTCTTGGTCGACACGCTGCGGGCCATCGACACCGATCCAGACCTTGAGCTGTCACTGCGCCGCTTCGAGCTTCACCTGCTCAAATGCTCCGGCTTCATGCCCGAGCTGCATCAGTGTGTAAGCTGCCGTGAAGAGCTGGCCCCGGAGAGGCACCTGTTCAGCCCCGACCTGGGGGGCACCCTGTGCCTGGAATGCACACCCCCCGGCGGACGAATAATGCGCCTATCTGTGGCGGCCCTCAAGGTGATGCGCTTTTTGGACAGGGCCTCTCTGCCCGATCTACCCACCCTCCGTGTAGCCGGCGACCTGCAGGGTGAGCTAAAAAACCTGCTGTCGGTGACCCTCAGGTACTGGCTGGATCGAGAAATTCGCTCCAGGAAGTTCATGGAACACCTAGAGGATACCCCCAGGCCTGAGGTATATTTGTCCGGTGTATAAGACGTACGGCACCCAGATGAGCAGAAGGGGTCGTGGTGTTTAACAAGGTCCTGATAGCCAATCGCGGTGAGATCGCCTGCCGGGTCATCCGGGCGTGTCAAAAGCTGGGAGTCAAGACCGTGGCGGTATACTCCGAAGCCGATGAGGACTCTCTACACGTAAGGATGGCGGACGAAGCGTACCTGCTGGGCGCACCGGCTCCCCGGGAGAGCTATCTCAACATTCCCAGGATCATCGGTGTAGCCCAGATGTCGGGCGCCGAGGGCATCCATCCCGGCTACGGCTTCCTCTCGGAAAACCCGGTTTTCGCCCGGAAGTGCCAGGAGGCCGACCTGCGGTTCATCGGCCCCTATCCCTACGTCATGGAGAACATGGGGGACAAGGTCAAGGCGCGCAACCTCGCCAAGAGGGCCGGCGTGCCCATCCTTCCCGGCACCGACGACCCTGTGGACGACACCGAAGCTCCGGGCATCGCCGCCGAGCTGGGATTCCCCCTGATGGTAAAGGCCGCCTCGGGTGGTGGCGGCATTGGAATACGCGTCATCAACTCGCCGGACGATCTGAAATCGGTGATCGAGCAACAACGCTCGCTGGCCAGCAACGCCTTTGGCAGCGGGCACCTGTACTTCGAGCGGTACATGCCCAACGGTTCTCACATCGAGGTGCAGGTCATGGGGGACGAGCACGGCAACGTCGTACACCTCTTCGCCAGGGATTGCTCCGTCCAACGCCGCAACCAGAAGCTGGTGGAGGAAGGGCCTCCCACCAAGCTCAGCCCGGACCAGATGGGCAACCTCTGTGAATACGCCTTACGGCTGGCGAGACACATCGGGTACACCAACGCCGGGACGGTGGAGTTCCTGTCCTCCCCGGAGGGAGACGTGTACTTCCTGGAGATGAACACTCGCCTCCAGGTGGAGCACGGTGTTACAGAGATGATAACCGGGGTAGACCTGGTGGAGCTCCAGCTGCGGGTGGCCTCTGGAGAGCCGTTGCCGATGAAGCAGGAGGACCTCCGAAGCAGTGGCCACGCCATCGAGGTCCGTATCTACCCCGAGGACCCGGATACCTTCATCCCTGCCGCCGGAGTGATTCACGACGTTACCGAGCCTTCGGGGGAGCACATCCGGGTCGATAGCGCCCTGTTCCCCGGATACGAAGTGACCACCTACTACGAGCCCCTGATGGCCAAGCTGATGTGCTGGGGCGAGACCCGGGAAGAGGCCAGGAAGCGCATGCTCGGAGCGCTGGACATGTACCGCCTTGATGGCCTCAAGTCGAACATACCGGCGTTAAAGACTGCCCTGAGCCACCCCCGGTTTGTGGAGGGCACTTACGACACCGGCCTGGTGTCCTTAATGGCCACGGAGGCCGGAGAGGCTGCCGCAGCGGTACCCGCTTCGGATATGAGTGAGAAGGAAATGGCGGCTGCGATCGGCGTGAGCCTGCTGCTGGCCACCAATGGCCACCCAGCCGGCAACGGTTACCACGGCAACGGGACCAGCCCCTGGAAGCTCTACGGTCTGCGAGAGCAGATGGTCTCTCGCAACCTGGGAAGCAAGGGTTGGCGCTAAGGACCATCCGGGTCAGGGTAGGGGAACGATGGTATACGGTGGAGGTAGACAACCTGTCCACCTCACCTGTCATCGTCACCGTGGACGGGGAAACCTTCGAGGTAGAGGTCGAGGGCTTGCCGGGTGCCAGACCATCGACCTCTACCAGGCCGGTCCAACCTCAGGCACCACGCTCGAGACCCTCTCCGTCCGGAGGCTTGGAAAAGATCGTCCGTTCCCCCATGCCCGGTCGGGTGGTATCGGTGAGCGTCAGGCCCGGAGAAAGCGTGTCGGCAGGCCAAGAGGTGTGCGTGGTGGAGGCCATGAAGATGGAACAGAGCGTCCGCATCTCTCAGGACGGGGTGGTGAAGGCGGTGCACGTGCAGCCACTGCAGCAGGTCAACGCCGAAGACCCCCTGGTCGAGCTGGAATGAGGCCCCAAAGCCACATCGAGTCGCCCTCGGGCAACTCGATGCTTCTGGATTCGAACAACCGGAGTTAGCGCCTGCTCATAACGTCTCAGGCTGGCACGAAGAGGGGCAGGACCACGTCGGGCTCGTCTACGGTGGGCATGAAGGTGACCTGGACGGGCATGTCGATCTCGATGTCCTCGGGGGCGATGTTCAGCAGGTTGCTCAGGATGCGCAGACCCTCCTGCTCCTCCAGCTCGATGAGGCACGTATTGTAGGGGACCTGCTCCTTCTCCCGGAGGGCTCGGTGAACGGGGTAGCGCACGATGACGTAGGAGTAGACCACGCCCCGGCCGCTGGTCTTCGTCCAATCGTAGCTCAGGGAGTGGCAGTGGGGACACATGGGCGTGGGAAGGTGGCGGAACACCTTGCAGTCGGAGCACTGCTGGATGCGCAACTCGTGGTTGCTTGAGCCCTCCCAGAAACCGCGCTCGTAGTCGGGGAGGCGCTCCAAGTCGGGGAGGGGGATGCCCTCCAGCGGCTTGGTCATGGGGTTGGACTTCTCTTGTTGCTGCGTCATCGGTTAATCCTTCCTAGTATTCCGATATGGGCTGCGGTTCTTCCTTCGACGGGCTCAGGATGAGCGTTTTTATCTTCGCCCGCTCGTGGTGAGCCTGTCGAACCATGGGTCACTATCCCCTGCGGATGATCACGGCGGCGCTCAGCTGGGCCACGCTGCTACAGGAAAGCACCCGGTTGATCTCCTTGTTGGGGGGCTGTGACGTGGACGTTCCCCGGATGAGGCGCACCGCCTCCTGTGGGTGAGTCAGGCCATGGATGTAGGCCTCGGAGTGGTTGCCCCCGTGGGTGTTGGTGGGCAGAATCCCGTCGTAGCGGATGTTGTGCCCTCCCTCCACGAAGTCCTTGGCCTCGCCGACGGGCACGAAGCCGTAGGCCTCCAGGCTCAGCAGGCAGAAGGGGGTGAAGTGGTCGTAGAACATCCAGGCGTCCATATCCTTGGGCCCCAGCCTGGCCCGGGCCCAGATGTCTCGGGCTGTGTTCATCGACTCGGCAACCGTGAGGTCGGGACGGTATATGATCCCCTCGTTAGAGGGCCCTGACCCCTGGGCGGCGGCCTCCACCAGGGTGAGGGTGTCGGCATGGCGCAGGTGCCTGGCCCGGTCGGGGGTCGTGAGGACCATGGCGGCGGCACCGTCGTTCTCCTGGCAGAAGTCCAACACGTGGAGGGGCTCGGACACCATCCGCGAGCTCTGGTGGTCATCGATGGTGATGGGATCGCGGCGAAGGGCCCTGGGGTTGCGGGAGGCGTGGTCCCGCAGGGTGACCGCCACCCATCCGAAGTGGCGGCTGGTGGCGCCGTACTGGTGCATGTAGCGGCGGGCGAACAGGCCGAAGCCATGGGCCGGCGCCATGCTGCCCCAGGGAGCGGCGAAGGCCCGCTGGCCCCCTTGGATGCGCTCCGGCCCCCTGGCCTGCCCCAGACGCACGTTGGACCGCAGGTTGGCGGCGCGGAAGGCTACCACGTAGTTCCCGTAGCCGGAGGCGACGGCCCCCGCGGCGTGTCCCACCACTGCGTTCCCGGCTCCCCCGCCGTAGGCGACGCACTCCCAGTGGCGCAGGTTCTTGATGCCCAAGGACTGCACCAGCAGGGTCTCGTTGTTGTTGTCCATCTCGTAGCGGACGAGGCCGTCGATGTCCTTGGGAGATATGCCGGCGTCGTCACAGGCCGCCTTTATGGCCTCGCAAGCCAGCTGGAGCTCGCTGCGCCCCGAATTCCAGGAGAACTCGGTCTCGCCGATACCGACGATGGCGGCCTTGTCCTTGATGCCGTTGAAATCGGCGGGGGTAATCGTATCTGCCATATCCTCTCCTAACCTTCGTCCCAGTCAACCACGCCACGCTCTTTGAAGTCTTGAATCTGCTCCTCGGAGTACCCCAGCTCCCTGAGGATGGGTCTGGTATGCTGGCCCTTCAACGGGCCGGGCCCTACCTTTCCCGGGGTCTCCGAGAGGGTGACCACGGGAGTGTAGCGCCAGAACTTACCGTCGCGGGCCGCCTCTACCTCGGTGGTGAAGTTGTTCTCCTTGGCGTGGGGATCCCCGTCGAAGAACTCGTACATGCTGTGATCTTCGGCCTTGACGCAGGCCACGTCGGCAGCCGTAAGCAGCGCCTCCCACTCCAGTGGGTCCCTGGTGGAAAACACTCTCTGCAACTCTTCGATCAGGGCGCCGTCGTTGGCCTCCCGCGCCTCTCGGGTGGCGAACCGGGAGTCCGACAGCAGGTCGTCCCGCCCGATTGTGCGGCAGAACGCCTGCCACTCCTCCTCGAAGGGGCAGGCCAGGAAGACCCACCCTGTCTTGCCGTGATACAGGCGATACAGGGCATTGAGGCCGTAGCCATCGGCGTCAGGGAGTTGCCTGGGCAGCTTACCCTCGTGCCAGTAGAAGTCGTCGGCGTTGGCATAGGCGTTGCCCGCCAGCATGGTAGACTCGACGTACTGGGCCTTGCCGGTGCGCTCCCGGACGTACAGGCCCAGCAGCAGGCCAACAGAGTTGACCATGGCGGTGTTGTGGTCTGCGCCGCCGTCGTTGGACCTTTTCAGCTTACTGGCAACCGCAGTAATCTCGTCCAGTTTCATCCCCTGCTCCTGGGACGGAATGGTATCACGCCCCAGTTGGGCCAGCCCGCCGCCGCACACCGCTCCCGCGATGGGCGCCATGGACGGCCGCTGGTTGTAGGGACCGGTGGAGCCGTAGCCGCCGGCGTAGAGGTACACCAGGTTGGGGTTGATCTTGGTCAGCTGCTCGTAGCCGATGCCCGTGCGCTCGGGGGCCCCGGGGCGCATGCTGTGGAGCAGCATGTCGGCCTTGACCGCCAGCTTGTGCATGATCTCCTGCCCCTCGGGAGTCTTCAGGTTCAGGCAGATGTCCTCGGACCCAGCCATGGTGCGGTGGACCGACAGACCCTGGCTGCTGTGTCTGCCCCAGTCTCCGTCGGGCGCCTCGATGCGGATCACCCTGGCCCCGAACTCGGCCACCAGGGCACACCCTAGGGGGCCGTTGATGACGGTGCCCAAGTCCAGGACGGTGATGCCTTCAAGGGCATGTTTGGGCATGGCCTTCCCAGCTCTGTTGCTGGACTTTGAGGAGCCGCCGTTCAGCGAGGCGAGAACCTCTTCGGTGTGCTGGCCGGGATCCGGCGCGGGGCCCTTGGGAGCGCCAGGAGTGTCCCGCATCATAACCATGGGGCCGATCTGTCGCATCGTCCCGAACCGAGGATCATCCACGTACCGGGAGTGGCCGTTGTGCACTATCTGAGGATGGTCCAGCGCTTCCTCGGAGGTCATGTAAGGCTCAGCCGCCACGTCCGATGTCTGGTTGACGAACATGTCCATCCACTCGTCGAGGTTCTTCTCCTGAAGCCGCTTGAACATCAGCTGCTCCAGTGTCTCCAAGTCTTCCTCGGCGAGGTCGGGCGCGTTCTTGTAGCGGGGGTCCTCGTAGATGTAGTCCATGTCCAGCCAGTGCACCATCGAGCGGAAGAGGCGTTCGACGATGTTGCCCAGCTGCATCCACCGGCCGTCCTTGGTGCGCACTGGAAGGTACCCGGTGGGGTTGGGGCGGCCTATCCTCATAGAGGGATCCTCGGGATAGCCCACAGGGTCCTTGGCCGTCATTTGACCCTGGATCCAGGAGAGGTGGTCGTGGATGGTCATGGCCTTGAGGAGGTTGACCTCCACCAGTTGGCCGCGCCCCGTCCGCTCCCGCACGTAGAGGGCGACGGTGATGCCTCGCACCAGCGCGGTGGCCGCCGAGTGGCTGGCGCTCTGCACAGCCAGGTAGTTCGGGCCGGGGCGCGGGTTCTGCCTAGCGAACATCATCGTCCTGCCGCCCTTGGCGGTTACCACGGCATCGTAGCCCTTGTAGTTGGCATAGGGCCCCTTGGGACCAAACCCGGTTAGGGAGGCATAGACCAGCTCGGGCCGGCCGGCCCCCAGCGTCTCGTAGTCGATGCCGAGACGCCGGGTCACCCCGGGACGGAAGCTCTCCACAACCACGTCGGCCCGGGCAGCCAGTCGCCGGGCCTTCTCCAGCCCGTCGGCGCTCTTGAGGTCCAGCACGACGCTCTTCTTGCCCCGGTTCCACTGAATGGCGCCCGGCCAGTCCCTGAAGGGGTCGCCGCCGGGCTGCTCCACCTTGATTACCTCGGCGCCGAAGTCCGACAGGACCATCGTGGCGATGGATCCCGGCATGCCCCTGGTGAAGTCGAGCACCCTGATGCCTTCGAAGACCTCTGCCATGGCCGTTCTCCTTGACAGCTAGCTGGAGATAGAAGGGATGGAATTGATGGGACCGGTCTTGAACCCGTGCTTAGGCTGGCATTGCCGCCGAGGGCCATTGTAGCGAGAACCCCGGAGACCGTCAAGGGCGGTCGCCTTCTCCCCGGCCCACGGCCGGCCCTCTCCCTAAGGGAGCATGGGCAGAGGCGAGGGTAACCTATTTGACCCCCGGTCGAGGGCACCCCTATAATCGTTGCCACAGGCTGACTATCCCGATCCTGGCGCGCCACAGAACGTCTTCAATCCCCAGGAGGTGCCCTATGGCCGAAACCCTGAAGCTGGACCCCAAGAGCTGCGCCTTTATCATGGTGGACATGATCAACACGGTGGTAAAGGGCGCCGGCCCTCCCTACACCACGCCTCCGGGTCGGGAGGAGATAGTGCGCCAGACCAAGAAGCTGGTGGACCACTGCCGCTCGATAGGCACGCCGCTGATCTACATCACGACCTATCGCAGGGAAGACAACGCCGACGCCCCCAAGACCATCTCCGACGTCGGCGGAGGCGGCGGCACCATGGTAGCAGGGACTCCGGCGGTGGAGGTGATAGACGAGCTACCGCCCCGGCCCGAGGACTACATCGTCGTGAAGACTCGCTTCAGCGCCTTCTACGGCACCAACCTGGACAACATCCTCAGGTCCCTGGGCACCGAAACCATCCTGGTCGGGGGCATATCCACCCAGCGCAGCGTCGAGGGGACGGCCAGGGACGCCCGGAACCGGGACATGCAGTGCGTGGTGGTCAGCGACTGCTGCACCGCCGGCGAGCTGGAGGTCCACGAGATGACCATAAAACATGTGCTGCCCCTGCTGGTGCGGGTCCGCAACACCGACGAGGTCATCGCCGCGCTTGCGTGATGATCTCGGGCCAGGGAGGTGACATGCCGGATGCGCCGTCACAAGCAAAGGCGAGCCGCCGCATCGAAGCGCTGGCCTTCGACGCTTACGGGACGCTGTTCAACGTCGACTCGGTGGTGGCCGCCTGCGAAAAGGCCTTCCCTGGAAAAGGCGCGTCCCTGTCCGGTCTTTGGCGCGCCAAGCAGCTGGAGTACACCTGGCTCCTCAGCCTGATGGACCGCTTCGAAGATTTCTGGGCCGTTTCCGGGAGGGCCTTAGACTACGCTTGCAACGCCCTGGGCTTGGGTTGTGAGCCTTCCCAGCGTGACCGGCTGGCACGGGAGTATCTCTCACTGGAGCCGTACCCGGATGCCCTCCCGGGCCTGAATGCGCTCTCCGGTTACCGGCTGGCGATCCTCTCCAACGGATCCCCCGCTATGCTGAATGAGATGCTGGAGCAATCCGGCCTGGCGTCCGCCTTTACCCATGTCATCAGCGCCGACCAGGTGCGGACTTACAAGCCCAGCCCCATGGTCTATCGCCTGGCCGCCGAGACGCTGGGAGTGGATCAGGGCGACGTGGGCTTCGTCTCCTCCAACTCGTGGGACGTGGTCGGAGCAGGAGCCTTCGGGCTGTGGACCTGCTGGGTGAATCGCTCGGGAGCCACGCTGGACGAGCTGGGCGTAACGCCTGACGTCGCTGTAAGCTCCCTCACGGAACTGGCCGACCTCTTGAACCGGTAGGCCGTAGGATCACGAACTGTTCTCGGATCGGGTGAGCCCCGCTGAGATGGTGTACGGAGGCCTTCGACAAGCTCAGGCTGAGCGTGAAGAACGTCCGGTCATGGTGAACCTGCCAGAACCATGAGCCGCAGCAATATCACAGGCGACCCAAGCACGAGGAGGGTGAGAGATGCCCAGGATCGAGGAGGAGGTCGGCGAGCTGCTCAAGGAGCGCGGGCTGACAATAGCCGTGGCCGAAGCCTGCACCGCCGGACTGGTGGGCTCCATGCTCTGCAGCGTGCCCGGCAGCTCTCGATACTTTTACGGCGGCGTGATCGCTTACACTGGAGGCTCCAAGGCCAAAGTCCTAGGTGTATCCCAGGAGCTGCTGGACAGGGAAGGCACGGTCAGCCCCGCAACGGCCCTGGAGATGGCCCGCAAGGCCCGGGACCTCCTGGGCACCGACCTCGGCGTCTCCACTACGGGCGTAGCCGGGCCCGCCGGGGGTTCTCCGGGTATTCCCATCGGCACATTCCATATCGGCGTGGCCGTAGGAGACGGAACTGGGACCACTCGGGAGCTTCACTGGGATGGCGACCGCAACTTCAACCGGGAGAACACGGCCCGGGCCACCCTGGAGCTGGTCAGGGACTATCTGCTAGGGAACCCCTGAGCCGTGGGACTAGCCATCTCCGCCCATCGAGGGTGCCGGACCTGTCTCTGGCAGGGGCAGCTCACCCTCCGCCGGGACCTCGATCTCCTCGGTCCCTAGGACCGGCTGCCGGCCTTCGTCGGCCGCCAGCGCCGTCTCCATGGCGTAGATAGCCACCTCTATCTGGCTGTCGTCCGGGACACGAGTGGTCAAGCTCTGCAGCAGCATCCCCGGATAGGTGATCATCCTGGTCAGCGGGCTGCCGTGGTGAGCGCCGCTGAAACGGATCACTTCATAGCTTATGCCGGCGATGACCGGGATCAGGACGATCCGGGACAGCACCAGCCACCACAGCGGGTCTCGGCCCACGAAGGCGAACACTACGATGGCCACCACCATTACAGTCAGCAGAAACGCGGTCCCGCATCTGGGGTGGGCAGTCGGGAATCGACGTACGTTGTCCACCTCCAGGGCAAGGCCGGCCTCGTGAGTGTGGACCGCCATGTGCTCCGCGCCGTGATAGGCGAAGACCCGCCGGATGTCCCGCATCAGGCCGATGAGCCCGATGTAGGCCACCAGCACCGCCAACCTGATCAGCCCCTCGATGAAGTTCACCAGGGGATCCGACGACAAGACGTCCTCCAGGGGCCGCGTGGCGAAGAGGGGCATGATGAAGAAGAGGGCGACTCCCAGGACCAGGGCCACGGCAAGGGTCACCCCCATGAGCCAGCCGGGCATCTCTTCCTGGCCCTCGGTCTGGTCCTCCATGGCCACGTTGGCGGACCGGTTGAGGGCCTTGATCCCCAGCGTCAGGGTCTCGATTAGCACGATGATGCCCCGCAGGAAGGGGACTCTCCTCAATCGGCCGGTATACAGCTGACTTAGGGGCTCAGAGACTGTGTATATCTGGCCGTTGAGACGGCGCACGGCCAGACTGAAGGTGCGCCGTCCCCGAATCATGACGCCTTCTATGACGGCTTGGCCGCCGTAGAAAAACTGCTGCTCCGCCAAGGTTACCTTTCCTCACGAACGTTAAAGGGGGGCGGGATCCCTCCGGCCGGTCCGTGCCGGAGCCCCGACCCCCTCTCAGCCGTGTCGTGTATGTCTAGCTGTTTTCGGGGAGGTTAAACCGTCTCCTCAGACGCTCTATCCTGCCCTCGGTATCGACCACTCGCTGCTGTCCGCTATAAAAGGGGTGACACCTGCTGCAGATCTCAACCCTTAGAGCGGGCTTGGTGGCCCCGGTCACGAAGGTGTTGCCGCAGGAGCAGGTAACCGTCGCGACATGGTAATTGGGATGTATGTCTTTCTTCATCTACTAACCTTCCGTTGGTTCTGGGGGATACACGCTGGCCATGCGCCGACCCTTCTTGAACCACTCGAACTTCACCTTACCGTCCAGGAGGGCGAAGAGGGTGTAGTCCCGGCCCAGGCCGACGTTGCGTCCCGGGAAAATGCGGGTACCTCGCTGCCTCATGATTATGTTGCCCGCGATGACTTTCTCGCCGTCGAAACGCTTCACGCCCAGCCGCTTGGATTTGCTGTCTCGTCCGTTTCGGGAGCTGCCTCCGGCCTTTTTATGCGCCATCCTTGTTCTCCTCTTCTTCGCCGGAGGCTTCTACTTCGGGCTCGGCCAACTCATCTTCCGGACCCTCTGTGGATTGGATGCCTTCAGGCTCATCGAGATTCTCTTCCTCGACTTCGGCGACTGGCTCTTCAGCTACAGCCTCTTCTTCCAGCTCGGCCGTCGGAAGGTCCTCATCCACCAGCTCAGCCTCGTCGTCCTCCGGTTCCTCTGCTGGAACCGCTTCCGCCTCTTCCACATCCGCCAGAACGGCCTCGTCCTCCACCGGCTCTTCCTCTTCCACGAGAGGTTCAGCCTTGGCCTGGGGCTCGGGCCGGTACCAGATCCCGATCTCCTGTCCGTCCAGCACGATGGCGGTGATGGCCAGCCTGGTGTAGGGCTGTCGGTGGCCCTTCTTCCGGCGGTAGCGGACCTTCCGCTTGTACTTGAAAACGATGACCTTTTTGTCCCGATGCTGGTCCCGCACCTCCGCAATGACGCTGGCCTCGGGCACCAGCGGGTTGCCGACGATGAGCTCACCGTCCCTGGAGACGGCCAGCACGTCATTGAGCTCCATTGAGGAGCCCTCGTCTACGGGAAGCTTGTCCACGTCAAGCACGTCGCCGGGCTTGACCGTGTACTGCTTCCCTCCGGTCCTTACGATTGCATAGGTCATAGTCATAGCATTTTCCTTTCGCTACATTGTAGGGAGGGTCCGCGGGAAGTGTCAAGGCGAGACGCTTAGGGGACTATCCTCTCCTGGAGTGTCCTTAGGCGCTGGCTCAGGATGCGGTTGAAGTAGAGGGCCAGGGAGAGGTTTTCCCCCAGCAGCGCCTGGAAGGCCTGGGCGGACAGTCTCCACGTGTCGACAGCTGTCGTGGCCGTCACGGTAGCCGAGCGGGGCTGGTCGGTAAGGAGGGCCATTTCCCCGAAGCCCTCCCTGGGGCCAAGCTCGGCCACGACGACCCCCTGGTCATCGCCACGCTCCAGGACCACTCTCACCTTACCGTCTCTGATGATGTAAAAGGAGTCGCCGAGGTCTCCCTGTTTCAGTATCTCCTGGCCCAGCGAGAACTCACGCCTCTCCAGGGAGGGCACGACCTTCAGCAGGCTTTTGGAGCCCAGCCCGGAGAATATGGGTACAGCCGCCAGTTCTTCGGTCAGGCCGCCCGGAGTGACCTCCTCTTGCTCATCTGTATCGCTCTCGGGGCCCAGCCACTGAGCGTCGGTGCCGCTGACCCGCCCCTCAATCGACTCCTCCTCGTCTTCCGTCAGGTGGAGGGGAGTCTTGCAGCGTTTGCAGAATTCCTCGTCGCTGAAGTTCCCCAAGCTGCACCTGGGGCACACCACAGCCTCCCTCTCGTATGCCTCAGACGGCCCCCCGGCTATCCTGGAAGGGGGGATGATGCGTCTCCTGGAGACCGGGCCCTGGTCTTCGGTTAGTCCTCCTGAGATCTTTACCGACCGGGTGCAGTACCTGGCCACGCCGGGATCGGTGGTGGCTATAGCTACAGTACGGCCTGCGGCGTTGAGCTTCTGGAGCAGGCCGATGACCTCTTCCTGGGACGTGGAGTCCATAGCCCTTGTGGGCTCATCGGCGATGATTACCGCGGGATTACCGGCAATGGCGCGGGCGATGGCCACAGCCTGGCGCTGCGGCAGGGAAAGCCGCCCCAGCTGGTTATCGAGGCGGGTGCCTAACCCGACATACCGGAGCACTTCCTCTGCCCTCTCCCGAGCGGTCCAGGCGTCTACTCCCCGTTTTTTCAAGGGGACCTCAACGTTGCCCAGGACATTCTCTTTGGGCAAAAGGTTGAAAGCCTGGAAGACGAACCCGATCCTCTCGTTGCGGACCCGACCCAGCTCTTCGTCGTCCAGCCTTGTGACGTCCAGCCCCTCGATGCGGACCCGCCCAGAATCGGGCCGTCGCAGACAGCCCAGGATGTGGAGCAGCGTGGACTTACCCGAGCCCGGCCGTCCTACGATGGCCAGAAGCTCGCCCTGGTTAATCTCCAGGGAGGCTCCATTCAAGACGTAGACCTGCTCTTCTCCCAGGTCATAGGCCTGGGTCAGGTTCACCGCCTGGACCATTGCTGCCATGTGGTTTCCCCTTGGAGGCGCTTGAATTCAGGGTTGGCATGGGATCGACAGTCAGGGCGACCCTCACCACCCGACAGCGCAGCCGTCCTTACGTGGGTCGGAGCCGCCGCTCAGGAAGCCAGTATCGGGGTCTCGCTGGATGATCTGGCCGCCACCGAAGCTGATAGTACGATTATACCCCTCCGACAGGGATACGTCGTGCCCCTTCCCCTGGAGATCCAGAATAGTGGCGGGGGGCAGACCTTCCTCCAGGGTCACTCCACCGCCCAGCTGCACGTTGAACCTGAGGGCGTTTATCGCTTCCTGAGGGTCCAGGCCGAAGTCGATCATGCCGGTGAGCACCTGAAGATGTCCCTGTGGCTGATGAAACCCGCCCATGACTCCGAAGCTGAGCCACAGCTCGCCGTTCCGGGTGGCCATGCCCGGGATGATAGTGTGGTAGGGCCGCTTGTTCGGCTCCAGGGCGTTGGGATGGCCCGGCTCCAGGGAGAACAAGGCCCCCCGGTTGTGCAGGGCGATACCGGTGCCGGGCACGACCAGCCCGGTGCCGAAGATCCCGAAAAGGCTATTGATTAGGGAGCACGCGTTACCCTCGCCATCCACGGTGGAGATATAGACCGTGTCGCCGCCCACCTTCACGTTTCCCGGGAAAACGGTGTCCAGGGCGCGGTCCGGGTCTACCAGCGAACGGCGCTCGCCAGCGTAGCTCTTGGATAGCAGCTCCGCAACGGGCACCGGGACTTTTCGGGGATCGGCGACGTACTGCAGGGCGTCGGCGAAGGACAGCCGCATGGCCTCGATCAGGTGATGATAGGTGCCCGGGGTCTGGAAACCCCCGGCTTTGACGTCGAACCCCTCGACGATGTTCAGTGCCATCAGCGCAGCCACACCATGGCCATTGGGGGGGCACTCCCAGCAGGTCACCCCGCGGTAGTCGGTGGAGATGGGCTCGTCCCAGTTCGAGGTGTGGTCCGCCATGTCTTCCTTCGAGAGCCATCCTCCCCGCTCCTGTACGAAGCCGGCGATCCTCTCCGCCAGCTTACCCTTGTAGAAGGCATCGGGACCGCCCTCGGCGATGTCCCTGAGCACCGCCGCGAGCTCCGGCAGCCTGACGATCTCTCCCTGCCTTGGAGCCCTGCCGTCGAGCATCAGCTCGGCTCCTGAGGTATGCTGAGAAAGCTGGGGCATTCCCCGGTCCCAAACCCAGGCGATGATGTCGGCGGCAGCAAACCCTTTCTCCGCATACTCGATCGCCGGGGCGAGGACGTTGGACAGGGGCATCGAACCATAGCTGGTTAGGAGGGTGCTCCAGCCGTCCACCGTCCCGGGAACGGTTATGGCGTAGGGGCTCGTGGAGGGTATCCCGGCCATGCCCTTGCCCAGCAGCTCGTCCAGAGAAGCGGCGCCCGGCGCCCGGCCGCTGGCGTTGAGGGCCCGCACCTGCTTCTCCCGATCCATCCACACCAGGGCGAAGAGATCGCCCCCGATGCCGGTGTAGAACGGCTCCACCACGCTCAGGGCGGCGGCCGTCGCAACGGCCGCGTCCACCGAGTTGCCCCCATCCATTAGCATACGCAGGCCCGCCTGCGCAGCCAAGGGGTGGCTGGTGGCGACCATACCCTGGCGGGCGTGAACCGTGGAGCGTCGGGAGTCGAAGCGCATATGAGGTCCCTCTTCTGAGCGTGGTCAGTCCGGAATCCGGCGATCCGGAGCGAAACGGGATATATGGTACCACAATTCCTTATCAGCCGTGACGTTGATGAAGGACCTTGGGGGGAAGCCCGGCTCCGACCTTACGCTATTTGATACAATGGGGCTCCGTCATGATCTGGAGTAAGGGACCGAGAGGAGAGCCATGGCAGACAAGGTAGGCTTTATCGGCATCGGGAACATCGGCACCCCCATGTCCCTGAACGTGCTTCGGGCCGGATATCCCTTGGTGGTCTACGACGTTCGCACGGCACAGATGGAGCCGCTGTTGAAAGAGGGCGCGGAGGCGGCCACCTCGCCGAAGGACCTGGCCTCCCGATGCAAGACCATCCTGCTGTCCCTGCCCAACTCTCCTGTGGTGGAGGCGGTGACCCTCGGCGCGGATGGCATTGCGGATGGAGCGGCGGCGGGTACGGTGGTCGTCGACCTGACCAGCGGCAATCCTCCCCACACTGCCACCATCTGCGCGCGTCTGGCGGAGCGCGGCATACACTACATCGACGCCGGAGTGAGCGGCGGCGTCCCCGGAGCAGAAGCCGCCACCCTGGGTATCATGATCGGCGGGGACGGCGATGTCTTCGAGAGGGTGCGGCCGGTCCTGGAGGCTATCGGCAGCAACCTGTACCACATGGGGCCCATCGGCGCAGGCCACATGACCAAGGCCCTCAACAACTTCCTGGCCGCTACGAACCTGGCGGCCGCTTCGGAGGCCCTGGTGGTGGCCACCAAGGCGGGCCTGGACCCGGAGAAGGTGGTCGCCGCCTTCAACGCCAGCAGCGGACGCAGCCGGGCTACCGAGGAACGCATCCCCAATTTCGTTCTGAAGGGCGATTTCAGCTCCCGGGGCGGTATGGCCATGGATCTGATCGTCAAGGACCTGGCCACGGCCTGCGGTGTCGGCAAGGACCAGGGGGTCTCCATGTTCATCGCCAACCTGGTCCATCAGCTTCTGATGCGCATCGCCGACGAGGTGGGACACGATACCCCCAACATATCAGTGACCCGCGCCATGGAGGGGTGGGCGGGGGTAGAGGTCCGAGGGTCCGGCGCAGCGGAGTCGTAGCCTCGGGTCAGGCCGAGGCGCCAGCGGCCGCGAACTGATACGCCGTCCAACACAACTCGGCGGGTCCAACCGTACTAGTACTCAGTCAACCTGTGATTTGAAGGATATAGCCGATGGAGTTTCGCCCTAGCATCTTGGGTGTTGAAGCGCCAATGGATAGAGGCTCGGGCGGCGTTTCGCTCCCCCTCCAGGGCCTGAATTTCTCGGCGGAGGGCAGCCTCATCGGGGACACGCCTCCTCAGGCAAGATCGGGCCAGGACGCTGAACTCGATCTCCGCCATGTTGAGCCAACTGCCGTGTTTGGGGGTGTGGTGGAACTCCAGCCGCTTTACGATACGCCGGGCCTCAGGGGCAGGAAAGGCCTCGTACAGGGAAGCCGGGCGATGAGTGTTCAGGTTATCCAGAACAACTCGCACCACCGGGGCCTCCGGGTAGGCCTCATCCACCAACCAACGCATCTGACGGGCGAAGTCCTGCTGGGTCCGCCGCTGGGTGATGGCCACGTGTCTCCAGCCCTGCAGCGGCTCGCAGGTCAGGAACAGGTTCCGGGTGCCCTCCCTTCGGTACTCGTAGTCCTGTCGCCGCGGCTGTCCCGGCTTCGCTGGGAGGGGCGGCCGTGGCTCGCTCAACAGCTGAGTCGAGGTCTCGTCAAAGCAGACCACCGGCCGCCGGGGGTCATAGGGCTCGGCATACAGGTCCAGCACATCCTCCATGGCTGCCACAAAGTCGGCGCTCACCTTAGGAATACACCATTCCTTCTTCTGCCACGGCTTAAGAACGTTTTTTTGAGCCGCTTGCGGATGCCTTCATGGGACATGGAGGGCACCAACCCTAGCTCTACCACTTTCCCGGCCAACAGCCGCAGGGTCCAGTGGTCGTGGCCCTCCGGCGCGGCGCTGCAGGCCAGGGCGATGAGGTGGGCCTCTCCCTTGTCGTCCAGCTTCCTCCGTGGCCTGGGCCTGGGCCTTTCCAGCAAAGCCCCCTTCATGCCCTCTTCAGCGAAACGCCGCTTGATGCGGAACACTGTGCCTACGGAGACGTCCAAGGCCTCAGACACCTTGGGAGCCTTCCAACCCTCATCGCTCTTTAGTAGAATCCTCGCCCGGGTCATCACACGAGCCCGGCTCTTCCCACTTCGAATCAATTGCTGGAGTTGTTCCCGGTCTTCCTGGTCCAAGCGCACCCTATACTTTTCCCGTCGTCCCATCACTGCCACCCCTTGGGTAGATTCTGTCTTCCCAAAGGGTAGCAACTTTGAGTGATTTCTTAAATAATTACCAACACCGAGTTGACTGAGTACTAGGTGATAGTCCCGACGGAAAGGTGTGGGTCTCAGGGCCGATCAGCCCGGGCCAGCAGACTCCTTCTGCCATCCTTGCCTGTCGGCTCTAGCCGGGGGGGGGACGGGCTCGCCAGTTTCCAGCACCTCGATTATCTCAGCCTCTCCAACAGTATGCTCATCCATTCGGAGTCTGGCATGATCCGAGTATCTTACCTGGGCCCATCCCATTATTCGATAGCGTACTTCTTCAGCAGCTGACGGGCGATCACCAGGCGCTGGATCTCGTTCGTGCCTTCGCCGATGATCATCAGCGGAGCGTCGCGGTAGTAGCGCTCCACCGGGAACTCCTTGATGTAGCCGTAGCCGCCGTGGATCCGCATGGCGTCCAGGGCCACCTCAGCGCACATCTCGCTGGCGAAGAGCTTGGCCATCCCCGCCTCCAGGTCCACCCGCTCGCCGGAGTCCTTTTTGGCCGCTGCCTGGTAGGTCAGCAGGCGGGCCGCCTCGATCTTGGTGGCCATGTCCGCCAGTTTCAGCTGCATGGCCTGGTGCTGGCTGATGGGCACGCCAAAGGCCTTGCGCTGTTGGGCGTACTTAATGGCCGCCTCGAAGGCCGCGGTGGCTATGCCAACGGACCGGGCCGCGATGTTGATGCGGCCACCTTCGAGTCCGCCCATAGCCTGCTGGAATCCCCGGCCTTCCTGGCCACCGATTAGGTTCTCTACCGGCACTCGGAAGTCTTTGAAGATCAGCTCGCAGGTATCCAGCCCCCTGTAGCCCAGCTTGTCCAGATCCCGTCCCACCTCGAAGCCGGGACCTTTCTCGGCGATGAACAGGCTCATGCCCCTGTGGGGGGGCTGCGCTGTCCGGTCCGTCTTGGTCATCAGGGCGAAGGTGTCGCCGTGCCTGCCGTTGGTGATGAACATCTTGGTACCGTTGACGACGTACTCCTCGCCGTCCTTGACCGCGGTGGTCTCGATGGACTGCACGTCGCTGCCCGCGTTGGGCTCGGTGAGGGCCAGGCCACCCCGCCTCTCGCCCCGAGCCATCAGGGGGAGGTAGCGCTGCTTCTGCTCCTCGGTGCCATAGTTGTTGATTACGAAGGTCATGATGTGGTGGGTGCCGATGACCCCGCTTATGCTCATCCAGCACCTGGAAAGCTCCTCGAAGATCATGGCGAAGGTGGTGTAGTCGAGGCCGAGGCCGCCGTACTCCTCGGGGATATTTATTCCGAACAGCCCCAGCTCCTTCATCTTTTCGATGACATCCAGGGGGACAATGTCCTCCCGCTCGTACTCCTCCACTATCGGGTCCAGCTCCTGACGGGCGAACTCTCGGACCATGTTCACGATCTGAGTGCGGGCTTCCTCTGAGGTCTGGGAGATCATACTGGCTCCTTCTGATAAAGCTCTGCGCGCCGACCCACGCCAGTCGACATGACCAGGTAATTGTACAGGCGAGCATTAAGGCTTTCAACCGAGCTTTGCCGGGGCCAGGACCTTAACGTATAATTGGGAGCGACAGCCAGTGAAGGACGGTACCACCGAGCCCCATGCTCCTGGCCATAGACATAGGCAACACCAACATAAGCCTGGGCGTCTTCGAGGGAGATTGCCTCAGGGCCACCTGGCGCTTGGCCACCGACCCCCGACGGCTGGCCGACGAATACAGCTTGGTGGTCTCCGGTATCCTGTCTCTCAAGGGAATCAGCGGTGAGGACCTTACCGGAGCATGTATGTGCAGTGGGGTTCCCACACTCACCTCCGCCTTCGAAACGATGTGCAAATCCCACTTCCGGGTCCCCACCCTGACGGTTTCCGCTGGGGTGAAAACCGGCGTCCCCATCCTGTATGACAGCCCGAGGGATGTGGGGGCAGACAGGATCGTGGACGCCGTCGCTGCCTTCCGGCTGTATGGTGGGCCCGTCATCGTAGTCGACTTCGGCACTGCCACCGTCTTCGACGCGGTCTCCCGTCAGGGAGAATACCTGGGAGGGTCCATCGCGGCGGGGATCAGCGTGACCGCCGAATCCCTGTTCCAGAGCACCTCGATGCTGAGAAGGGTCGAGTTGACGCCGCCTAGCACGGCTATCGGGAGGAACACCGTGGCCGCCTTGCAGTCCGGCCTGCTGTTCGGGCAGGTGGGGCTGGTGGAAGGCATGGTGGCCAGGTTCAAGAAGGAGCTGGGAGAGGACTCCAAGGTAGTGGCTACCGGCGGGCTGGCCGAAGTGATAGCTCGGGAGACCGAAGCCTTCGACGCTATCAACCCGGATCTGACCCTTACCGGGCTGCGCATGATCTACGATATGAACAGGGGCCACGACCAGGACCTCCAGGCGGCGGGGGGCTGAAGCCATGGCCACAATGCTGGAGGGGAAGATCGTAGTCCTGGGGGTCACGGGCAGCATCGCCTGCTACAAGGCCCTGGACCTGGCCAGCAAGCTCACGCAAGCCGGGGCCCTGGTGGACACCATCATGACCCACGGCGCCACCAACTTCGTCACTCCCTTGGCCTTCCGCAGCATCACCCATCGGCCGGTGGTTACCGACACCTTCGACCCCGAGTCGGAGCTCAGCGTGGAGCACGTGGCCTTGGCCCAGCGGGCTGACATCGTGGTGGTGGCCCCTGCCACGGCCCACGTCATCGCCAGGATGGCGGCCGGGCTGGCTGACGACCCCCTGACCACCACCATCCTGGCCATCCGGGCTCCCGTGCTGGTGGCCCCGGCTATGGACGGCCACATGTACGACAACCCGGCCACCCAGGACAACGTGTCGAAGCTTAAAGAGAGGGGCGTCTCCATCGTCGGGCCGGCCTCCGGAAGGCTGGCTTCGGGCCTGGTGGGTATCGGCAGGCTGGTGGAGACAACCCAGCTCCTGGGACACATCAGAGCCATCCTGGGAAGGCAGGGCGACCTCGCCGGGTACTCCATCTTGGTCAGCGCCGGCGGCACCCAGGAGCCCATCGATCCGGTCAGGGTCATCACCAACAGGTCATCGGGTAAAATGGGCTACGCCATAGCCGAGGCGGCCCGGGATAGGGGCGCCCGCGCCATACTGGTCACCGCTCCCACGGACCTGGCGGACCCCGTGGAGGTCGAGGTGGTGCACGTCGCTACCGCCCTGGAGATGCGGGACGCCGTGCAGAAGGCCGTAGCGAATGCCGACGCACTGATCATGGCGGCGGCGGTGGCCGACTACCGGCCCGCCTCAGAGGCGTCCCAGAAACTGAAGAAGGGCGCGGAAGCCTGGTCCATCGACACGGTGAAGAACCCGGACATCCTGGCGGAGACCAAGGGCAAGCTGGTGCGGGTGGGGTTCGCCGCCGAGAGCCAAGACCTGCTGGAGAACGCGAGAAGCAAGCTGGAGAGCAAGTCCCTTGACCTGATGGTGGCCAACGACGTGTCTGGCGAAGGAAGCCCCTTCGGCTCCGACAACAACAAGGTCCTCCTCTTGGATAGCGAGGGCAACGTGGAAGACCTGCCATTGATGTCCAAGTACGAGGTGGGGCACCGCATTCTGGACCGGGTACGAACTCTGTTTACAGGACCTTAGATCACCGGCCTCCGACAGGTGAAGCGCGTTCTAGCCGGGTTTCGATGCCAGCTCCTCCTCCAGGCTCCAGGGAAACTTGCTGCCGGATATGAACCCCTCGGCGGGCCACTGGTCTCTGGGGAGCTCGTAGAAGACCTCGATCTCGTTGCCGTCGGGGTCCCGAAAGTAAACTCCCATGGAGACGCCATGGTCCCCGATCCCCACGATGTCCACGCTCTTTTGCTTCATTTGCCCGTAGAGGACCTTCAGGTCCTGGAATGAGTCCATCTCCCAGGCAAAGTGGTACAGGCCCACCCGGTCCTGCTCGGGGCCGGGAGCGTCGGGACCCACCGACGTCAGCGCCAACTCGTGGGATGACTCATGATGGGCGCTCATGAAGAGCATCGTGCCCGGTATCTTGCCCGTGACCTGGAGACCCAGGACATCGGTGTAGAACGCCTCGGAACGGTCGAGGTCGCGGACCCTGACGACCAGATGCCCCAGCTGTTTCGGCTTAACCATCGTACCCTCCCAACCGCCGACATTTATCGCCCGGCGGCCTTCCTGCCGACGTCCAGCGTGTCGGCGACCCGTCGTGGGGGCGCTATGATGATTCGGAAGCCCTGCTCGATGCGCCGCTCCACGTCGTCGGCGGTGGCCCCCGTCGCGCAGGGGACGCCGTGCTCCTGGCATGCTTCCAGCACCCGCAACAGAGCCTCCTGGACCTCGGGGTCGGCCGAGTTGCCTCGCTTACCCATGGCCACCGACATATCTCCTGGTCCCGCCCAGATGGCCCCTATGCCCTTGACTTCCCGCAGGATGTCCCGCAGGTTCTTGACCCCTTCGGGCTCCTCGACGATGCCCATGAGCAGGATCTCGCCGTCGGGGTCCAGGGGCCAGACATCGGCTGCGTCGTAGTACTCCTGGGGGTTCAGCCCCCAGTACCTCGGGGCCAGCCGCTGCCACCAGCCCCGCTGGCCCTCGGGCTCGAAGTCGGGAACGCCCGGCACCTGGGGATAGCGAGCAGCGACCACCGCCGCCCTGGCCTCTTCGACGGTGTTCAGGTGGGGCAGGACCAGCCCGAAGACGCCGGCGTCCAGGGTCTGCTTGATAATCCACTGGTTGGCCCCCGTCTCCCGTGCGTTAGGAGGGATGCGCACGAAGGGCACCACGTCGGGCTGGAGGCTGCCCTTCTCCAGGATGCGCTTCCTGTTCAGGAGATGCTGCACGGAGTTACGCAGGTTGGTGAAACTGAACCCCTCGTGCTCCATCTCGATAATGCAGAAGTCATAGTCGGAGTCAGCCATGTAGATCACGTCGTCGAGGTTGCCGTTGTGCACCATGCCGCCGCAGAAGACCACATCGCCCTGCTCCAGCAGATCTATGACCTTGTTCAACCTTGGGTGTTGAGCCATTGGAGGTCCTCCCAGGGTCCCGATTTTCCGAGCCGCTACCTCACAGTGTGGTCGGCCGCACATCGGTAACTAAGATTCGGGTCGACGGGGTCAGGGTTGCGGAGATCGGCTACTGCAGAGCGATCTGCTGGATCACCATCTCCTGCTCGCCCACCACATCTACCAGGTCGACGCTGATGACCCCGTCCTCGAGCTCTGGGAAAAGAAACCAGCCGGGTCCGCTGTCCTCTCCATGGCGCATAGCGACCCGTAGGGCCGCCGAGCCGCCAACGTCCAGGAAGTTATAGATGTTCCCTGCCTCATCCCGTAAGTAGGGCACCGGTTCCAGCGTCGCCGATCCCTTTCGATCCACCGCGTTGACAGCATCGCCTCTTATGTTGGCAGTCCAGCGGACGTTGTAGCGGCTAGTATCGTCGGAGAGCTTCTCTACCGTGTCCAGGCACATGGCCAGGATGGCCCCCGCTGCCTGGGTCTGAAACGCGCACTTATCCTGGTCCTGGAAGTCAAGAGTCTGGACGACCCCCACCTGTTCTGTCACCGTCGTGGCGCTAAAGACCCGCAGCGGCGACCCGGGCACGAACAGCAGTAAAGCCACCGCCAGGGCTACGACGCCCACCAGGGTGCCCCAGCGGAATCTCTTCCTGGTGATCCTCCGCTCCGCTTCGGCGGCCTCGGCTTCCGCCGCCTCTCGCAGCGTCTCAATCTCGCTGGACAGCTCTTCCTTGACCCACTCCACCCGTTCGTGCTGGCGGACCCAGAGCCGCAGGAAATCTATGGCGAACCTGACCTCTTCGGCACCGAAAACCAGCTCCTTGCCGATGAGGCTCCGCTGGGCCGACACCATCTCCCCCTGGGGAACCTGGATGTCGTACCGGCGCAGGACGTCATCGACGTGCCGACTTGTCACGGAGCCGGCGCCTTTTTCCGTCGCTTCGGCCATGGCTCCGAGGAACAGCTTCTCAACCGGCAGGGACTCGTCCCAGTCGAACTTCAGGTTGGCGGCCCCTCGCTCTACCACCTCGGAGACGACAGCTTCGACATCCTCCACCGCTATGGAGGGCTTGTTTTCCCGCTGCCAGCGGGCGAAAAGGCTGTGACACAGAAGCTGCATGAAATAGGCGTGCCCCGAGGTTATCTCGATGATCCGGTCGATGGCCTCGGGCTGATAGCCGTAGAGGCCCTGGGTCGGCTGGACGATCAGTGACTCGGCGGCCCTCCGGTCCAGGAAGCTGATCTCCTTGTACAGCGCCACGTTGAACAGCATGGCGTACTGGCTGCGCATCAGCTCCAGGCGTTCGCCGACGCAAAAGATGAAGTTCAGGCTGGTGGTGTGCTGCATCAGGCTCCGGATGTGTCCGAACACGTCGGAGGGGAGCTTTCCGGCCTCTACCTGCTCGTCGAGGCGAGCCGCCTCGTCCACCATCAGCAAAAGGTGCCGGTCGCCGATGGCTTCGGTCACGGCGGGCATGAACCCGTCCTCGAACCCTTGGAGGGGGTCCGCCTCGAAGTCCCCACGCTCGGGCCGCGCCATGTCTATCTGGTACTCCCGGCGCAGGGCGCGGCGTATGGTGGAGGCCACCTCCCAGAAGAAACCGCTGAGGCTGTCCATGGTGAGGGCCTGGAGATCGATCAGTATGGGTAGGTACCGCTTGTCGAGGTTGCGGTGCATCTGGTAGAGCACCGAGGTCTTGCCGGTGCGGCGCTTCCCGTACAGGACGATGACGTTGTCCTGGTGCTGGCCCACCAACGCTCCGCGGATGAACTCGAAAACGTCGGTGCGGCCAAAGAACATCTCGGGCCGGGACACGGGGCTGCCCGCGACGTATGGATTGCTCAGCGCCTCAGTCTGGGCCACTACGAAAACCTCGACTTCTACCGGGCATTGCTACCATTCTACTACAGCGCAACCCGAAGTACACACCCGCCATCGGCCAGGAATACGACAAAAGTGGGCAGAACGCCCTCAAACGAGTGGGGACCCGACCTCTGAAGGTGGGATTGGAGGCGAGGACCAGCGTTTAGCGCCGCCCAGCGGGGGCAGCGGCCTGCCGCTACCCCCGAAGCACGGGCTGACGTGCCGCCCTGGTCTCGTCCAGGCGGGAGACGGGAGTGGTGTGGGGAGCGTCCCTCACCAGCGAGGGGTCCTCGGACACTTCCCGGTCTATGTCCTTCATCGCCTGGATGAAGGTGTCCAGGGTCTCTTTACTCTCCGTCTCCGTCGGCTCTATCATCAGGGCTTCGTCGACGATGAGGGGGAAATACATCGTCGGGGCGTGAATTCCGTAGTCCAGGAGGCGCTTGGCTATCTCCAGGCCCTTGACGCCTCGGGCCTTCTGGTTCCGGGCCGCGAAGACCACCTCGTGCATGCAGCGACGATCGTAGGGCAGGTGGTAGTCGTCCTTCAGGGAGTGCATCAAGTAGTTGGCGTTCAGCACGGCGTTGCCGCTGACCTCGGGCAATCCGGTGTTGCCCATGCTGCGGATGTAAGTGAAGGCCCGGGCCAGCACGCCGAAGTTGCCGTGAAAGCCGCACACCTTCCCGATACTCTTCTCCGGCGAGGTCAGAGCAAAGCTATCCCGGCCGTTGGCCTGGCGGCGGCTGACCACCGGGGAGGGGAGGTATGGCAGCAACTTCTCGTTAACTGAGACGGGCCCGGCGCCCGGCCCTCCCCCGCCATGGGGAGTGGTGAAGGTCTTGTGGAGGTTCAGGTGCACCACATCGAACCCCAGCTCAGCCAGCTTGGCCCTTCCCAGCAGGGCGTTCATGTTGGCTCCATCGCCGTACACCAGCCCTCCCGCTTGGTGCACCGTCCTGCATAGCTCGACGATATTGGTATCGAACAAGCCAAGGGTATTGGGTTGGGTGATCATGACGCCGGCCAACTCCGAGTCGGCTTCCTCCCGCATCGCTTCCAGGTCCAAGTTTCCCCGGGAATCCGAGGGGATGGTCACGACCCTGAAGCCGGCCATCGCCGCCGAGGCGGGGTTGGTGCCGTGGGCGCTGTCGGGGATGGCTACCTTGGTGCGCCCGGTCTCTCCTCTCTCGTGGTGGTAGGCCCGAATCATCAACATGCCGCATAGCTCCCCCTGGGCACCCGCCAGGGGCGCCAGCCCGGTACCGACCATGCCGGTTATCTCGGCCAGATATCCCTGTAGGTGATAGAGGAGCTCGAGGGCGCCCTGGGCAGTTTCATCGGGCTGCCGCGGATGAAGGCCGGCGAACCCGGGCAGGAAGGCCATCTCGTCGTTGATCCTGGGGTTGTACTTCATGGTGCAGCTGCCCAGGGGATAGAAGTTGGTATCGATGGAGAAGTTAAGCTGGCTGAGCAGGGTGAAGTAGCGCACTACCTCGGGCTCGGCGAGCTCGGGTAGCTCCAGGGAGTCCCTCAGAAGGTGGCCCTGGGGCAGCGGCTGGGCTGGCACGTCCAGATCTGGCAGGGCGGCTCCCACCCTTCCCGGGACGCTGCGCTGCATCAGGGTACGCCTGTCCATGTTATGTCCACTCGTCATAAAGTCCATCCTCACGCCATTGGTATTGACGCCCGAACTTACCCGGAGGGGTACTCGGAAAGTACCGCAGCCAACGCCTCAATATCCTCCCGGGTATTCATCTCTGTGACGCAGAGAAGCATGCCGTTGGGTGTGAGGTCGCTGACATCAAAGCCTCCGATGATTCCCCTCTCCAGTAACCTTCGGTTGATCTCCGAGGGCGACACCGGGCAGCCCACGGTGAACTCGTGGAAGAATTCGCCCTGGAAGGGCATGGTGAATCCGGGGATCCTGCCTATGAGGGACGCGGCATAGTGGGCCTTGTGGTAGCACAGCTCGGCCACGTGTCGCAGCCCCTGTTTCCCCAGTGCCGCCATATAAACCGTGGCCGCCAGGGTCATCAGGGCCTGGTTGGTGCAGATGTTGCTGGTGGCCCGCTCCCGCCGGATATGCTGCTCCCTGGTGCTCAGGGTTAGTACGTATCCGGTGCGGCCTTCGCTGTCCACCGTTTCCCCGGCGATCCTGCCGGGCATCTGGCGTACGTACCTCTGGCGGGAGGTGAAGAGCCCCACGTACGGACCGCCGAAGCTGGTGGGGATGCCCAGCGCCTGTCCTTCTCCGACCACGATGTCGGCGTCGAACTCCCCCGGAGGACGCAACATCCCCATGGCTACGGGGTTGGTGGACACCACCAGCAGGGCACCCCGGTCGTGGGCCTGCTTCTCCAGGAAGGCAAGATCCTCCAGATACCCGAAGAAGTTGGGATACTGTACCACCAGGCAGGCCGCGTCGCCGGGCACCTCCCCCGATGCCGCATCCAGAGTGGAGACCTCGATGCCCTGGGGGCTGGTATAGGTCCCGATGACTTCCCTGTAAGAGGGAGAGACGGTGTCCAGGACAACCACCCGTCCCCTGTCGGTGATCCGGCAGGCCATCAGGGCGGCCTCGGCCAGGGCGGATGCGCCGTCGTACATCCCGGCGTCTGAGACTTCCATGCCCAGGAGGTTGCAGATCATGGTCTGGAAGTCGAAGGTAACCTGGAGTGTCCCCTGGCTGACCTCGGGCTGATAAGGTGTGTAGGCGGTGAGGAACTCTCCCCTGGTGATGATCGCCCGGACGATGCTGGGGCTGAAGTGGTTGTAGGCGCCGGCACCCAGGAAGGAGACGTGTCCTCCGGAGTGGGCGTTCGACCCGGCCATTGCCCCTATCTCCCGCCTCAGCTCCATCTCGGACATCGGCGGTGGAAGGTTCAAGGGAGGGTTCCTGAACTCCGGGGGTATGTCGGTAAAGAGGTCATCGATCCGGTCTATCCCCAGGGTCCGGAGCATCGCGGCCCGATCATCCTCGGTGTTGGGGATGTAGTGGAAAACCCGGTCGGTCGCCTCGTTTGCGTCGCGCATCATCACCTGCCTGCTTCCTTGTAGTGACCGGTGATTCGACCCGGGGCTGCCGCCCCTGAGAGCTAATGGGGAACGTTGGGAGCGAAAGCTAGCCCGACTCCCCCTGGTGACCGCCCACTCTTCTCAGGAGGGAAGTCCGGCCGCTGGAGCGCTAGTGGGCTGTCTCTTTCAAGAAAGCGTCGTACTGCTCCGCCGTCAACAGGCCGTCTAACTCCGCGAGATCCTGGAGGTCGACCCGTAGAAGCCAGCCCTTACCATAAGGATCCTCGTTGATCACTTCTGGGTGGTCGACGGCATCCTGGTTGATCTCCACCACAACCCCGGTCACCGGCGAGAAGATGTCCGAGACAGCCTTGACCGACTCCACTTCACCCAACTTCGCCATGTGCTCAAGGCGGGTCCCTACCTGCGGTAGGTCCAGATACACCACATCCCCCAGCTGGTCCTGGGCGAAGTCGGTAATGCCCATCAGCCCCTGGGAGCCGTCTTCCGGCTTGATCCACTCATGCTCTTTAGAGTACCTTCGATCGCTGGGCGTCATCTCACGACTTCCTGGTGTAAAAGGGTAAGGGTACGACCTCGGCCTCGGCAACTCTACCCCGGATGTCTACCTGCAACTGCTGCCCCGGGTCCGAAAATTCTCCCAAAACATAGCCCATGCCGATACTCCTGTCAAGGGTAGGGGAGTGGGTGCCACTGGTCACCCTGCCCGCCTGGGCATCACCGGCGAAGATAGGGTAATCGTGCCTGGCGATGCTTCTCCCATCCAGCACCATGCCCACCAGCTTGTTCTTGGGGCCTTCCTCTTTCTGGCGGCGCAGCGCGTCTACGCCCACGAACTCCTTGTCCAGCCTGACGAAGCGCTCAAGCCCCGCCTCAAGAGGGGTTGTGGAGGGATCGATGTCGTTGCCGTGCAGGGCCAGTCCAGCCTCCAGGCGCAGCACGTCCCTGGCGCCCAGGCCGCAGGGCACGGCGCCCCTGCCCTTCAGGACACGCCAGACGTGGGAGGCGTCGGCCGCCGCGACGATGAGCTCGAAGCCGTCTTCCCCGGTATATCCCGTGCGGGCGACCAGGGCTCGGGTTGATGCGACGTTCCCCTCCATGGACGAGAAGGGACGTAGGCTCGAGGGGGCGACGTCGGCGAGACCGTCGAGGATATCGGGAGTCGCTGGCCCCTGGAAGGCGATCATGGCCGTGGCCCGGGTTACGTCCTCTATGGAGCACCGGGGGAACCTATCGCGGACCCATCCCTGAAGCCACCGGACCACCTTGTGGTGGTTGCCGGCGTTGCATATCAGCAGGTAGCGGTCCTCGTCCCGGCGGTAGAAGACGGTGTCGTCGATGATCCCGCCCTGCTCGTTGCAGAGCATGGCATAGCGGGCCCGGCCTTGTCGAAGGTCCGACGCATTGGCGGTGAGCACCCAGTCCATGAAGGCCCGGGCGTCGGCCCCGGAGATGTAAAGCCTGCCCATGTGAGAGACGTCGAAAAGCCCTGACCCGCCGCGGACGGCCCTGGTCTCGGCCAGGATGCCTCCGTACTGTACGGGCATGTCCCATCCGGCGAAGGGGACCATGCGGGCGCTAAGGGAAACGTGAGCGTCGTGGAGTGGGGTGTGGTTTAGCTTCTGGGTCAAGATATCTGCTCCATGCCAACTATCTGAACTTGGTGATGCTTTTGACGAGCCTCCTCGACCACTCTTTCAAGGCGCCTGGCGGTTTCCGGATCGATCCAAGCTTCACCGCACTGGGAACACATTACCGCTGGAACGTTCCGCACTACCACGAGGCCTGAGCCCAAGTCGGCGGTATGGGTGGTGTTGCCTGTAGTTTTGTGTCCTCCGCAGAGCGGACAGCGACTCTTCTCACTTTCCACGTTCACGGTCATTCTCTCCTGGTTCGGTAGTCCGGCTCGAAGTGGTCTAGGTCGGGCTCATATACGGTAACGATGTAACCCCACGGTTCCGCCCGTCAAGAGAGGCGACGACGTGTATAGGCCTATCTTCATCCCAACCTAAATATAATGCACTGGGATATGGTCTGTCCCCGGGATATGTCTCTATGAATGCGCCGGAGGACAATATTCTCAAAACTCCGTCTTGTAGGATCCGTCTCTCAGACAGTCTCTGGAGCACGTGCTGACGCCACTCAAAGCGTCCAGAGTCCAAGGCTTCTCTTAATAGGATTCCGTCGAAAGGTTCCACCTGCTCCACGGGTTTTCCCGTCTTCAGCCAAAGAAGGTCATAGGGCGTCGGGCTATTACCCGGCGTCGCCGTGGGCCGGGGCGCCTTCGCCTCGGGGAACGCCTTCGTCCAGACCGTAGTTGATGGCGTACAGACGGGCGTAGGCGCCTTTGCGCTCGATGAGCTCACTGTGCCGGCCGACCTCCACGACACGCCCGTGGTCCAGGACCACAATCTTGTCGGCGTTGCGTATGGTGGACAGGCGGTGGGCGATGACGATGGAGGTTCGACCCTCCAGGATACGTCTCAGGGCGTTCTGGATCAGTATCTCGGTATGGGTATCGATATTGGCGGTGGCCTCGTCCAGTATGAGTATTTGGGGATCGCCGACGATAGCCCGGGCGAAGCTGAGGAGCTGGCGCTGTCCCACGCTCAGGTTGGTACCCCGCTCCGCCAGCACGGTGTCGTAGCCTTTCTCCAAGGCCATGATGAACTCGTGGGCGCCGACTGCCTTGGCGGCGGCCACAACCTCTTCGTCGCTGGCGTCTTCATGGCAGTAACGGATGTTCTCTTTCACCGTGCCAGAGAAAAGGTAGGGCTCTTGTAGGACCATGCTCATCTGGCTAACCAGGGACTGACGGGTGACCCGCCGGATGTCGTAGCTGTCGACGGTGATCCTGCCATTGGTCACGTCGGCGAACCTGCTCAGCAGAGTCACGAAGGTGCTCTTTCCTGCGCCCGTGGCGCCCACCAAGGCTATCGTTTCCCCGGGGTTGAAGTGAAGGTTGACGTCCTCTAGGACCTCGACGCCAGTGACGTAGTGAAAGCCGACGTTTTCGTAGCGGACCTCGCCCCGTATTGGGGGCATGTCCGGGGCGTTGGGTGCGTCGGCCACCTCCGGTTTGAGGTCGATCACCTCGAATATGCGGGACCCGGCGGCCATGCCCCGCTGTAGCTGAGTGTACTGCATGGTCAGGTGGCGGATGGGCTCGAAGAAACGCTGAATCCACAGGGGGAAGGCAACCAATACCCCCCATTGCAGGTCGCCGTTCACCGCCATGGTGCCGCCCAGAACTATAATTACCCCGAAGGAGAAGCCGATAAGCAGCTCCACCACCGGCTGCAGCCCGCCCGAGAACCGGCTGGCCTGCATGTTGGCGTCGAGGTGCTCGTAGTTCAGCTCGTCGAAGTGCCTCAGATTCTCGTCCTGGCGGTTGAGGCTCTCCACAACCCTGACGCCGGTGATGTTCTGGTTGTACTCGCCGTTCACCATGGCGATGGCCCGGCGTATGCGCATGAAGGAGCGGCGGGCGAACCGCTGCCAATACATTAGGATGCCGAAAAGGAGGGGTACTACGCTCAAGCTGATGAGGCCCAGTCGCCAGTCGCCCTCGCCCACCAGCGGCAAGACCACTACCATGAGGACTATGATGCCCACCAGGCTGAGGATGTCGGCGAAGCTCAGCACCAAAAGCTCGAAGGTCTCGGTAACCTGAATCACGTCGCTGGAGCCCCGTGACATGATTCGACCCACCGGGGTACGGTGGAAGAAGGCCGGCGATAAATCCTGAAGGCGGTTGAACATACCGGTCCGTAAGGAGTACAGGATGCCCTGGGCGACCCTGGGCATGTAGACGAACTGGACGTACATGGACCCGAAGTAAGCCAGCGTCACCCCGAGGAAGGCGAGGCCGATCACGTGCAGACGCCACACGTCGCCCTTATTGATGGCCCAGTCGATGCCGTACAGCACGAACAGCGGCATTGAGATGTTGGCGATGCTGTAGATAAGGACGGCCGTGCCGGCGATGATGGCTTCCTTCTTGTAAGGGCGCACATAGGTTGCCACACGGGCGACTACCTGGTGGTCGTAGACGCTGCCCACCACACCTTCGTCGGTCAGGTTGTCCATGTTCGGCGAGTGGACGCCGCCGGTCGTGAGGCCCTTCATGTCGCCCATCAGGCCGCCGAAGCCGCCCCCGAAGCCGCCTCCCCCGCGCACTAGTTGTCACCTCCTTTGTCGGCGGCCAGGGCAGGGTCCAGCATTATCTCTTCCTGGGGCCTCAGCTGCAGGTCGTATATCTCGCGGTAGATACCCTGGAGGGCCATCAGCTCATGGTGGCTGCCCCGCTCGACGATCTGTCCGTCCTTCAGGACCAGGATCAGGTCCGCCTGGCGAACGGTGCTGAGACGGTGAGCGATAACGAAAGTGGTCCGACCCTTCATCACTTCGGTCATGGCCTTGTGTATCTGGCGCTCCGTCTCCACGTCTACGCTGGAGGTGGAGTCGTCCAGGATCAGCACGGGAGGGTCCAAGATAACGGTCCGAGCGATGGAGAGACGCTGCCTCTGCCCTCCGGAGAGGGTAGTGCCCCGCTCTTCCACCCAGGTGTCGTAGCCGCCGGGGAGGCTCATTATGTGGTCGTGGAGCTGGGCCACCTTCGCCGCATTGACAACCTGTTCAAAAGACGCATCCAGAGAGCCGTAGGCGATGTTGTCCCTGACGGTGGCCCCGAAGAGGTAGACGTCCTGTTGCACGATACCCACGTTTCGCCGCAGGGAGGCCAGCGTATATTCCCGAATATCCGTGCCGTCTATGGTTACCCGGCCATCGGTGACTTCGTAGAAACGGGGCAGGAGGTTCACGATGGTGCTCTTGCCGCTTCCCGGGGCGCCCAGCAGGGCCACCACCGACCCGGGGGGAACCGACAGGTCCACTCCCTTCAGGGCGGGAGAAGCGCCGTCATAGGAGAAGGAAACGCCCTCGAAGCGGACGTGTCCTTCTGCCCGGTCCATGTCCCTGGCGTCGGGCCTCTCCTGGACCGCGGACCGAGAATCCAGCACGTCGAAGACCCGCTGGCCCGAGGATAGGGCCCGGGAGTAGCTGCTGATGATCTGGGGGGCCATGCGTATCGGGAAGGTGAGCTGGTTCATGAGGAGCAGGAACATGGCGAAGTCCCCAGCTCCCAGGTCGCCTCTCAGTATCTCCCATCCCCCGTACCACATGATCAGGCCCAAGGCCACGGTGAAGTACAGCGTCATCCAGGCGCCGTTGATGCCCTGCAGCCTCTCGGTCTCGTAGTAGTCGTGGCGGAGCTCCTCCGCCTTATGCTTGAACTTACCCTTTTCGTGCTCCTCAGCGGCGAAGGCCTTAACCACGTGAATTCCCGCCAGGTTTTCCTGCATGATGGTCGCCAGCTGGCCCATGACCTCCTGGACTCCCAGCCACATGCGCCGCAGCCTCAATACCACCGTGGTGGATTTGACCACCAGGAAAGGTACGAACACCAGGCTCATCAGGGTCAGCTCCCAGTTCAGGTAGACCATCAGCGACACGATGGCGATCACCCTCACCGGTACCTCGAGGCCGCGGACCAGGCCCAGCATGATGAACCGCCGCACGTTCTCCACGTCGGCGGTCACCTTGGACATCAGGTTTCCGGTGTGCTCTTTGTCGTGGAAGGCGAAGCTGAGGTGCTGGAACTTGTCGTACATCTGATTGCGGACGTTATAGGCCACCTTCTGGGAGAGGGAGTCGGTGAGATAGGTGCGGGCGAAGTCGAAGAGTCCGCGCATGAGGCTGGCCCCCAGCAGGGCCAAGGCCAGCAGCACCAGGGTGCTCCGGCTTGCCTCTAACGGGGTGAACTCTCCGTCTTCGAACAGGACCAGCCGGTCGATGAACTCGCCCACGATCTGGGGTACCAGGAGGGAGAAGCCAACGGCTATGAAGATGGTGAGGTATGCGAGGATGAGGCGCTTTTTATAGTGCCAGGCGATCCCCGTGATTCTGAGCAGTATCCGCATCTATGCGAGCACAACCGCCTACTTCCGGTAGGAGCAGCGCAACTGCCGGAAAAATGAGGGACTCCACCGCAAAGCAGTTCGGTGATCCCATCGTCAAGCTATTCATTATAGTACAAACTCCCGCACATGTACACGCCGAAACCCTTCGTTGCGAGACAAATGTCGGGGCCTGAAGGATTCGGGAATTGCACCCTACCCGGCACTTGGATATCATATTCAGGGCCAGGGAGGTGCCTTTGGAAACCGGCTCTTACGACAGATTGATGGACGCCTCACGGCGAATCGCCCCTGTGATCCGCGCCCATCGTGAGGAAGCGGAGAACAACCGCCGCATCTCCCGGCCCGCGCTGGATGCAATGATCGAAGCCGGCCTGCTGCGTATGTTGACCCCCAGGTCACTGGGCGGCCTGGAGGTGGACTCTGGCACCTTCGCCCGTGTCGTGGAAGAGGTGTCCACTTACGACAGCGCGTCCGGCTGGACCCTGGGAAACCCCTCGGCCTACGCCTTCGCCTGCGCGCGGATGCCCGACGAGGGGGTTTCTGAGATCTTCAGCAGCGGCGCCGATCCGCTAATCGCGGGGTCCGGCGCCCCGCCGATGAAAGCGACTCCCGTCGATTCCGGCTATCGCGTGGCGGGGCAGGTACCCTTCGTGAGCAACTGTCAGGATGCGAACTGGCTAGGAGCCACCGCCATGGTCATGGAGCACGGCCAGCCTGTCAACGAAGCAAACGGAGATCTCCGCGTGGTGGCCGTATATCTGCCCATGGGCGAGTGCCAGATAATCGATACCTGGTCCGTCATGGGTATCAGGGGAACCGGGAGCCATGACGTGGTAGTAGAGGATGTCTTTGTCCCGAGTCACCGCACCTACCCCTACGTACCCGAGTTCGAGCCCGGTTCCCACTTCCGAGGGCCGCTGTACCGGTTTCCCATGGTGGGCATAGCGGCGGCGGCCTTCCCCACTGTGATGCTGGCGGTGGCGCGCAACGCCATGGAAGAAGTCTCCGCACTGGCCGCTTCAAAGACGCCCCTGGGGCAGACCAGCACCCTGAGAGAGCAGGGGTCGGTGCAGGCGGCCCTGGCCCGAGCCGAGGGTGCTATTAGCTCGGCCCGGGCGCTGCTCTACGGGACCATCGGCCGGGTGTGGGAGCTAGCCGTGGCCGGGACCCCATATTGCAAGACAAGGCCGACCTGCTGCTGGCGTCGGCCAACGCCGGGGAAAGCTCGGTGGAGGTGGTGGACCTGATGTACGGCGTGGCCGGCACCAGCGGGTTTTATACACGAAGCCCGCTGGAGCGGCACTTCCGGGACATACAGGTGCTCAAGCAGCACGTGGCCGTCTCCCGGAACCGTTACGAGACCGTCGGCCAGGTCCGTCTGGGCCTACCGCCCCAGTTCCCCCTGGTCAAGTTCTAACCTAAGAGTCCAGGTATGGTAAGATGGTCCCTGGCCCGATCGTGACTAACTCGGGGACCGAATTTTTTCAAGAACCCTTGGAGGAGTATCGATGAGTAACGGCGATCTGGAGAGCAGGATCAAGAATCTGGAGGACATCGAAGCGATAAAGCAGCTCATGGCGACCTACTGCCTCAACCTGGACCACGGCTGCGACGCCGACCTTATGACTGCGCTATACGTCGACGGCGGCGTATGGGAAGCCACCACCCCCGGGCGGGGGCTCAAGGTGGAGGGCAAGGAGGCGATTCACAAGTTCTTCTCCGCCGCCGCGGTCAGCATCCCCTTCGCGGTCCACATGGTGATGAACCCACAGATCAAGGTGAATGGGGACACAGCCACGGCAATCTGGTACCTGCTACAGCCCAACACCCAGGCCGACGACAATCGGGCCTATTGGGGCACGGCGCGATACGACAACGACTACGTCAAAGTCAACGGCGAGTGGAAGATCAAGCACTCCAGGATCAAGTCCTTCTTCATGACCCCCTTTGACCAGGGCTGGGTCAATCAGCGATTCAAGAGTTAAACCTGCTACGGCATCCTTCCGACAGCTGCAGCACATTGCCTCGCCGACGTCCAGGATACCGGCCCAAGACCCGTCGGCGCGGGCTTGTGCTAAGATGGTTTTAGTGCAGAGCACCAATGACTGTGTCGTAACGGAGGGGTGGCCGAGCGGTCTATGGCGGCGGTCTTGAAAACCGCTATACCTCCGGGTATCGTGGGTTCGAATCCCACCCCCTCCGCCAAGTTAGTCCACAGCCAGATAGTGAAGTTGGTACCGGGCTACGGGGAACGATACAAAGATTGTGTGTAGCGTACAGTCTCTCGTCATCTTCTGAGTAATCGACCCCCGCTCCCACGAGCTCGTAGTGCGGGGTCCGCATATTTTCTTCGTGTCCAGGGCTTTGGATCCACCGCTTTACGAGCTCCTCGGCGAGTCGGTCGGCTCCAATTTTAAGAATGTCGTCCCGCCTATTAATGACCACCGAGCCAGATTCGTCCGTGGTAATGGACCTGGATCGCGGGACCATTAAGATGTTTTCTCCGCAAACAAATTCGGTCTCTCCAAATCTCTTGTCGACCGTACTCTCTCCCAAATTATGGGCGACGACCCGTCGCCTTGACATGTCCGCAGAATGACTTTTCGCTACGAGCGTTATCTCATCGCTGTACGCCAGGTCTTGTAGACCATGGCTGACTCGGTAGCGATTCTCCTGCTGGTTCGTCAAGGGAGTACGGTTCCGGCCGCTAGAGAATATCGGCGAGATCGATGGCTGTCAATGGATGGCCGGCCGGGCCGCCGATTAGCCGCCCATGGACTTGGCGACCCGGGCCGCCAGCCGGGTTGTGCGCTCGACTGATGCTTTGGGGTCCCTGCCGGCAGGCCTGGGGAAGACGATGATCTCCGTCGGCCCCATGGAGAACCGCTCCTCCAGCTTCTCGGCCACGCGAGCCTCGTCGCCGATCACTATGGCTGCGTCGATCATGGCGTCGCTCCAGTTGCCGCCGTACAGGGCTTCGGGGAAGCCGGCGGCGGCGAACATCCTGCGGTAGAAGGGCAGTGGAAGGGGGTGCTGCTTGATCTCGGCACGCACCTCGTCCACGTTGTCGTGGACGGCCACCTGCACTCCGTCGATCAGCGGCGGGACCGGCCGGCCGGCACGCTGGGCCCCGGCCGCCATGGCGGGCAGGGCCACGTCCCGGAGATACGCGCCGGGGCACTGGAAGGTGATGGCGCCGTCGGCCTCTGCGCCACAAAGCTCGAAGGAGCGCGGCCGCAGCGCCGAGGCCATCACCGGCACTTCCACCGGCGCGGACATGCGAGAGTGGGCCACGCAGTGCTGGCCCTGGAAGTCCACCGATCCCGTGCTCAGCAGGGTTTTTACGACGTGAAGGTACTCGCTGAGGTGGCCCAGGGGCGTGCTGAAGTCCACCCCAAAGGTGGGCACCATGGTGGGTCGGTGAGCCGGGCCCACTCCCAGCCGGAAGCGACCGGGGGCGAGCTGAGCCAGCGAGGCCACCTGCTGGGCCATGATCACCGGGTGACGAAGGTAGGTGGGCACGATGCAGGTGCCCAGCAGGATTCTGCTGGTGCGCAGGGCAGCGGCACCGAAGAGGGTCAATGGGTCCTGGCCGGAGTGGCCGTCGTCGGTATGGGCGGTAACCAACCAGGCGCCGGGAATGCCCATCTCTTCGGCGCTTTCTATGGACGACACCGCCTCCGGGCTGGGCAGGCCAGGGACCATGTTAGCCCCGGGCACGATGCCGATCCTCTTCTGGCTCATACTCACCTCCAGCTAATCTGACCTGTTGTCGGCCGTACATCTGTATCTCCCGGTGTCCCATTAGTCTCCTCCCCCCTTTGCGGGGGAGGATCAAGGTGGGGGGGTATCATCCCCATCCCAACTTTCCCCCGTCGAGGGGGAAGGAGTAATACTAAACCAGGCGATACACCCGTGCGGTGTTTCCGCCGGCGATCTTGGCCTTCTCTTCCTCGGTGCACTTGGCCAGGATCTGCCGGCTTCTGGAAAAGGTGGACTCGATGTGGGGATAGTCCGACCCCCAGAGGATATTGTCCACACCGATGACGTCCCGGAGCCTTATGCCCAGGCCGTCCTCCTGGAAACCCAGAAACACGTTGCGGCGGAAGTAGTCGCTGGGGAGCATGTCTTCCTTGAACCGGTGCCAACCCTCTCCGCGGGGTCTTTGACTATAGGTGTAGTCCATCTGGTCCATAGCGTGGGGGACCCCGGAGAGCTCGTGCTCCACCACGCCGACCAGCAGCCTCGGGTAGCGCTCGAAAACCCCGGTGAAAATGATGTGGGCGATGGACATGCGGGCCCCAGTAGTCCATGGTCAAGAAGAAGGCAGGCCCGGCGTCCTCCACTTCGGTCAGCTCCTGGCCGGGCCCCGGGCGGTTGGTGCCGGCGTGCAGCCTGATCGGCATCTCCAGGTCCTGGGCCGCTGCCCATAGTGGTTCGTATTCGGGATGACGGTACGACCTCTGCTGCGACGGGTAGACCGAGATCAGCGCCCCGACCAGCCCATGTTGGCGCAGCGCTGCTCGTCGGGAATGTAGCCCCCGGGACGCACCTCCTCAACTCGGGCCCTGAAGCTGAGGTTCCCCGGGTCTTCGAATCGCTTGCCTGCCTGGGAGCCGCCCGCCAGGGCCTCCGACTTGCGCCCCTCGACGACCCAGAAGTCCCCTTCGTTCGTACTGACCACCTTGGGCGCCCGGTCTCGGTACCTGGGCCCCATCCTGGTGGTCCACAGATCCGGCGGCTCGACGACGTGGCTGTCCGACGAGATGACCCTGTAATTTGCCACGACGGCTCCTCCGGGTTGGTGCCTGCCAAGTCTCGTTACGAATGTCGGGCAGGTTGATCTCCTCCCCCTCTGCGGCCCATCGAGGGGGAAGGAGCAATATTAGTCCAGGCTATACACCCGTGCGGTGTTTCCACCGGCGATCTTGGCCTTCTCTTCCTCGGTGCACTCGGCCAGGATCTCCTCAAGGATCTCCCGGCTTCTGGGGAAGGTGGACTCGATGTGAGGATAGTCCGACCCCCACTGCAGGTTGTCCACACCGATGATCTCCCTGAGCTTGATCCCCAGACCGTCCTCCTGGAAGCCCAGGAACATGTTTCGACGGAAGTAGTCGCTGGGCAGCATGTCGCTCTTGAACCTGTGCCATGTCTCTCCCCTGGGCCTCTGGGTGTAGGCGAAATCCATCCGCTCCAACGCGTGGGGCACCCAAGAGAGCTCGTGTTCCACCACTCCTACTTGGAGTTTCGGATAGCGCTCGAACACGCCGCTGAAGATTATGTGGGCCAGGGATACCCGAACCCAATGGTCCAGCGTCGACAGGAAGGCCGGCCGGGCGTCCTCGACCTGACTGAGCTCCTGGCCCGGCCCCGGGCGGTTGGTGCCCGTGTGCAGGCTGAGGGGCATCCCCAGGTCCTGGGCGGCGGCCCAGAGGGGCTCGTACTCGGGCAGGTCGTATGACCTCTCTGGAGGAGGAAACACGGTGATCAGCGCACCGACCATGCCCATCCTGGCGCAACGCTCCAGTTCATCCACGGCCTCCCCCACGTCGTCGGTGTTCAGCATAGCGATGCCCTTGAGACGCTGGGGGTGGGCGCCGCAGAACTCGGCGACCCAGTCGTTGTAGGTTCGGAAGATCGGCGTCAGGAGCCGGCTATCCAGGACCTTGTACATCGTTAGTCCTATGGTGGGGTACACTAATCCCACGTCCACGCCATCCAGGTCCATGTCCTTCACGTGCTCGTCGGGGATGTAACCCCCGGGGCGCACTTGTTCGACTTTCCCCTGGTACGTGAGCCTCTCCGGCTCCTCGAACCTTACGCCCGCCTGGGTCCCTCCTCCGAAGCTCCCCGCTTGATATCCCTCCACCATCCAGACGTCGTCGTCTCCGGCGGCCACGACATGGGGGGCCCGGTCCCGGAAAGAGGCGTCCATTCTGGCGGTCCACAGGTCCGGTGGTTCTACGATGTGGCTATCCGACGAGATCACTCTGTAGCTTGTCATGGCGACCCTCCGACGCTGTGTATTCTCACAAGGCCCGGCCCTCACCCCGGCCTTACGGCCACCCCTCTCCCTAAGGGAGAGGGGCCGGGGGTTAGGGTATTTTCGGGAAAATGACAGTTTACAACGGATGCTTCCGCAGGTAGTTGACGATCACTTCGGCCAGGATTGGCGGATTGAAGTAGTGCACGTTGTCGTCGGCGTTTTCCAGGACCGTCAGCTCACAGTTAGGGATCATCTGGGCGACCATCGGGCCCCGGGAGGTGAAGAAGGCCTCGTAGGGGGTGTCGGGCTCGATGTGCAGGGTAGGGGCCTTGATGCGAGGCAGGCTGTCCATGGGATCGCGGCTATACAGCGAGCCGTACACGCTGCCTCCCCGGCCCTGGGCGTCGGCCGCCAGCAGGGCCTCCATCACCCATCCGTCAAGGTAGCGCAGGTTGTCCTCGGTCTGCATCCACAGATGCGAGGCACGAGCCGGGTTGGGCAGGTAGGCATCGCTTTTCAGGTTCTCGATATTCCGCTTGAAGTCGGGAGGCGGCGGTGAGGTATGCATCAGCAGCCGGTGGATGTCGTCCATGGCCCGTATCCAGAGGCGCATCAGATGGGTGCCGTCGGCCTGGGTGGCCCAGGAGGTGTAGCCGCCGAAGGAGCTGTGCATCTTGCCCATGCCCTCACGGGCCTCGGCGTCGAGCATGGGAAGGGAGAAGACGATGAGTGTGGCGATGCGGTCGGGATATCGCCCGGCGGTCTCGGCAGCCACGGCGCTGCCGGTGTGTATGCCGTACAGGTGGGTCTTCTCGATGCCCAGGTCATCCAGCACGTGGACGACGCTGTCGGCCAGGCCGGCCAGCACGTCGCCCTCTGCAGGCGAGGGGTCAGAGAAACCGTAGCCCAGCATGTCCAGGGCGTACACCTGGTAGTGCTCCGCCAGCAGAGGAATCAGCTTGAGGTACATGCGATGGGACCTGGGAGACTTATGGAGCAGCACCAGGGGCTCTCCCTGCCCCGCCGTCACGTAGTGCACCTGGCCTTCTGGCGTGTCGGCAAACCCGCGTTTCATCTCGTAAGAGCCTCCAAGCTGTAGTTTCAAATACCCTCCTCCCCCCTTTTGGGGGAGGATTAAGGTGGGGGAGTGTCACCCCCATCCTGACCTTCCCCCATTAAGGGGGAAGGGACCTTCGCCGACGCCGTTTGCATCCTTCGCAGTGCTCACTCCGGTGGCGCCTTACACCGGGTTCCCCGGATGCGGAGAGGGGGCCGCCGCATCCGACGGGCCCCCTCTCTCTACAGACCTGGTATCCTCGGGCTACCCCACCATTTGATGGCTGCGCAGCAGCTTGCCCGGCAGCGCATCGGTGCAGTCGTTGCCGTTGAAGGTAACCGTGCCGTTGACTATGGTGTGGCGGAACCCGGTGGGCTTCTGGATCAGACGGCGCTCGCCGCCGGGGAAGTCGTTGGCAAACCTGGGTCGCTCGTACTCGAAGCCCAGCTCGGCCTGGTTGTAGACGATGATGTCGGCCCAGTTCCCCACTCGGAGGGTGCCGCGGTCGTTGAAGCTGGCCAGCCAGGCGGGGTAGGCGCTGGCCTTGTAGTGGGCCTGCTCCAGGGTCATGATCTGCCTGTCCCGGATCCACGTGGCCAGCCAGTAGAGGGGCCACGTGGTGGTGGTGGCGAACCTGGTGTGGGCCCCACCATCGGATACCGAGATGTGGGCGAAGGGCTCCAGCATGATCTTCTGCTGGGCCTGCAGCGACTCCTCGGTGTTGCGAGGCGGCATCTCGTAGTATGTCTCCAGGTCCTCGTCCAGCGCCAGGTCCAGGTACAGGTCCACAGGATGCCTGTTCTCTTCTTCCGCAATCTCCTTGATGAAGCGACCCTCGTACTTGTAGTTGCGCTCGTGGACCACCTGCAGCACCTTAACCCGGCTCCAGTCGGTCCTGCCGTCGGGCCACTCCTCCACGTCCTTCTTCATTGCCTCGCGTACGCCAGGGGCCTTGAGCTTGGCCGCCCTCTCTTGCGCATTGCCGACCAGGGGCTGGACCCAGTTGGGCATGAAGTCAAACAGGTTGAACTCGGACAGCTGGTACTGAAGCCCCGACACGTGGGCCACCATCTGGTACAGCATTGGGAGCCCCTGCTCGTAGGCTTCGCGCACCGGAGAGTAGTCATGTCCCAGTGAAGAGACGTGGAGGGGCCGACCGCTTATTTTTATGAGCTCGGGCATCAGAGCCCACTGGTGGGCCCGCTGCTCGGGCGAGAGGCCGTCGCCTATGGTTTGGCCGATGTGCCCCACCCCGAACTCGGACATGACCTCGGCCAGGGCGATGTACTCCTCGTCTGAGGCCATGTGGCTGGGCAGCCAGCTGCCGTCCTCGGGCCGGTCCTCGAAGTTGTAGTTGGTGGTGAAGCCGAACGCGCCGACCGTCATAGCCTCATGGAACATCTGCCTCATCTGGTTCAGCTCGGCTTCCGTCACTGAGGTGCGCTCCCGGGCTTCCTTCATCCCCAGGACGTAGCCCCGCAGCGGCGAGAAGGGGAACAGGGTTCCCACGTTGACGCCCTTGCCCTGGCGGTCCAGGCTGTCCAGGTACTCCGGGAAAGTCTCCCAGTCCCAGCGCATGCCAAGGCGCATGGATTCCAACGGGATGGCCTCGATGCGGTTCATCATCTGCATGTTCAGGTCCCGGTCGTCGGGACGGGTCGGCGCAAAGCCGAAACCGCACTGGCCGATGGTCAGGGAGGTGACCCCGAACCAGCCCGACAGGGTGCAGTAGGGGTCCCAGTTAAGCTGGCCGTCGTAGTGGGTGTGGAGGTCGACTATGCCCGGCGCGACGATGCAGCCGGAGGCGTCGATCTCCTTGGCCCCACCTGCGGGAATGTTGCCGCTGATCTTGGCGATCCTCTCGTCCTTCACCGCCAGGTCCGCGTTGTACCGGGGGATGCCGGTCCCATCGACTATGGTCCCCCCGCGAATTACCAGGTCGTACTCAGCCATCCTTCACCGCCTTTTTTCTTCGCTTTGGATCGTCGAACTCGCGATGAGGCCCGCCGCTCCAACGCAGCGGCCCTGACCCTGACATTCTACTCAGGATTCGTGCCCATTGCAACATCAAACGCACCCATTGACATGTCCCTGCGCGGCGAGTAGCTTACCGCTGTAACGACGTGAACGGAGGCGACGCAATGGTGCTACCCCTCGAAGGTTACCTGATGCTGGACATGAGCCGCCTGGTGCCCGGACCCATGGCCACCTGGATGCTGGCGGACCTGGGAATGGACGTGCTCAAGGTGGAAGAGATGGAGGTGGCCCGGTCAGGGCGGGCCCGGGACTCCTTCTCTCCCACGGAAGACGACCCGGACCAGGAGTCCCGGGCGATGGCCTGGAACTACCTGGCCCGGAACAAGCGCAGCATCCCCATAAACCTGAGGAACCCCGAGGGCCAGGAGGTCTTCCACAAGCTGGCGGCCAAGGCCGACGTGATCTTCGAGAGCTACCGCCAGGGGGTGACCAAACGCCTGGGCGCCGACTACGAGACGTTGAAGGCCATCAACCCCCGCATCATCTACTGCAGCCTCAGCGGCTACGGGCAGGAAGGCCAATACGCCGCCTGGCCCGGCCAAGAGCTCAACGCCCAGGGCATGTCCGGGGTGAACGCCCTGACCAGCGACAATGAGGGAAACCCCGCTTATTTCTACTTCCCCGTGGTGGACACCTACGCCGCAGCCTGCGTGGTCATCTCCATCCAGGCGGCCCTCATGGCCCGGGAGCGCACCGGTCAGGGGCAGTACATCGACATGTCCATCACCGAGGCCGGGGTATCCCTGATCAACCAGCTCACCGTGGGCTACCTGAAGGACGGCTACGTGCCCAAGCGGGGCGTGTTCACCAACGTCTCGCCCCTCAGGTGCAAGGACGGCAAGTACCTGAGCAATGCCGCCAGCGCCGAGACCCACTTCTGGAACCGGTTCTGCCAGGCCATCGGGCGGCCCCAGTACGAGAACATGTTCCCCCTCCCCTTCGACGGGCGGACGGCGGCGGCCGAGTCCCCCGAGGTGCAGGCGGCCATCACCGACGTCAAGGCGGTCATGCTCACCAAGACCAGGGACGAGTGGATGGAGATCATCCCGGTGGACATATCGGTGGTTCCGGTGCTGGAGCTGGACGAGGCGCTGGACGGCGGCTACGCCCGGAACCGGGGCCTTGTCTGGGAGCTGGAGCATCCCGTCGCAGGGAAGGTGCGGCAGGTGGGCTCGCCCTTCCGGCTGTCGGAGACGCCCCCGACCTTCCGCCGCTTCGCCCCGATGCTGGGTGAGCACACCCTGGACGTGCTGAAGGACCTAGGCTACGGCGACGCCGACATCCAGCGCCTGGAGACGGAGGGCATCGTCCGGGTGAGCCGGTGGGAGGCGTAGCGCTCGCCTGTCGCCCGATGATCAGTCGTGGTCTACGATAACGCCCCGCGCCTCTAGCAGGGGTATGTGGACATTGAGGGATTCCACGCTTAGAGGATTGACCGTCACGTTAACCTCGTCCCCTTCGCCCAACCCTTCGTTGTCCACTAGGGGCTGGAGGTCGCTGATTTGGTTGTTATGGAGCACAAGTAACCTCAGCTTGGCGAGGTCGGAGAGAGGGGACAGGTCGCTGATCTGGTTGCTGGACAAGCGAAGTTCCACCAGGTCGGTGAGGCCTGAGAGGGACGACAGGTCGCTGATCTGGTTGTCACCAAGGCCAAGAATCCGCAGGTTGGTGAGGCCGGAGAGGGGAGACAGGTCACTGACAAGGTTGCCATTGAGGTTAAGGAAGTCCAGATTGGTGGCGTGCTGGAGACCTGTGAGGTCCCTGATCTCCCTTCCAGGGGCGAACAAATCCGTAAGCCCCTGGAGGTGCTGGGGGGTGATGGCCCCCTCGGGCAATCCCAGGGCCTCCTCGCACCGCCGCCTCCAGGTTGGCGTCGGGGAAGACTACCGTCTCTACCGGGACCTGCCGGCCCAGCAGTGCGGCCACCATGGACAGGTCCATGACGTTCATCGCACCGCTGCCGTCCAGGTCGGCCCGCGGATCGGCGGGCGGCACGCTGCGGCCCAGGTCGGCTGCCACGATCTGCAGATCGGCCGCATCCACCACGCCGCTGCCGTCCAGGTCGGCCCACTCCTCCGGGGTGATGACGCCGGCGGAGGCCAGGGCCGTCAGCCCCAGGGCCGCCGCCAGCGCCAGCGTTATCGCTGCACGCGTCCAACCTAGCTTCATTGCAGATCCTCCAGGCAACTACACCGCTCGGCCTGAGCCCGTCGAAGGCCCAGGGTCCATGGTTCGACGGGCTCACCATGAGCGAGTCGGGCCCGTTCCTACCCCACCCGTATCTCCGACGGCACTATATCCGAGACGCCGTACTTGCGCTCCATCTCGTAGATGCGGTCCAGGCCCAGCAGGTCGGCGTAGGCCCAGCGGGTGTCGAAGCCGTCCTTATTTATCTGGCCGGTGTCCCTGATCTCCTCGAAGGAGGCCTTTAGCGCCTTGTATACCTGCCAGATGGTGGCGCCGCAGATCATCAGCTTGTAGCCCAAGGCGTCCACGTCGTGGGAGGGCACCAGGTCACCGTTGTACAGCCGGGGCAGGTCGGCCAGGTCGGTGGCGTAGGCCTGCAGGTCCTCCACCGTCTTGATGCCGTCTACGAACACCATGTCTGCTCCGGCCTCCCGGTAGGCCCGGCAGCGGGCCACGGTATCCTCCCAGCCGGTGACGGCGTAAGCGTCGCAACGGGCGATGATGGTGAAGTCGGGGTCGCTGCGGGCGTCCAGGGCGGCCTTGATCTTCTGCACCATGTCGTCTTTGGGTATGACTTCCTTGCCCTCGAAGAAGCCGCACTTCTTGGGGAATACCTGGTCCTCGATGTGAACTGCGGCCACGCCGGCGTCCTCGTACTCCTGCACGGTGCGCCAGACGTTGATGGGGTTGCCGTAGCCGTTGTCGGCGTCGCAGATCACCGGCACCGAGACGGCCCGTGCGATGTACCGGGCGTTCTGGACCATCTCCGTCTGGGTGATGAGTCCGACGTCGGGGTAGCCCCGCTCGGCTGCGGTTCCCGAGCCGGTCATGTACACCGCGTCGAAGCCCACCGACTCGGCGATCTTGGCGTGGAAGGCGTTCAGGGTAAAGGGCGCCACCACCATCTTACCCGAGCTCAGCAGCTCCCTCAGCCTGGTCGTACTCTTCATGTCGTCCTCCTAGCTGGCGAAGTACCGACAGTGTACGTGTCACCGCGACCGGGGGTCAACCTGCCGTCCTCTGTGAAACCCGAACTCTCGATGATATACTGGGCGCCATGGTCCAGAGACCCCAGGTCGGTGTGGGAGTGGTGTTTCTGCGGGAGGACAGGGTCTTCCTGGCCCGACGGCACGGCTCCCATGGCGAGGCGACCTGGGGCTCCGCCGGGGGACACCTGGAGTTCGCCGAGTCCCTGGAGGAGTGCGCCCGACGGGAGGCACTGGAAGAGCTGGGGGTGACGGTGGGCGACCTCCGCTTTCTCTGCGTGAGCAACATCGTCGCCTACGGCAAGCACTACGTGGACATCGAGTTCCTGGGGGATATCGGGGACCAGGAGCCCCGGCTGGTGGAGCCCGACGGGTTCTCCCAGGGCGGCTGGTATCCCCTGGACGACCCTCCCCAGCCCCTCTTCGAGGCGATGCGCTACGCCCTTGACAGCGTGCGCAACGGGCACCTCTACAACCCGGGCCGCTAGCGAGGGATGCAATGCCAGAAGAGATCGGCCTGTTCGAGGCCATGCGCACCCAGAGGGCTATCAGGTATTTCAGGCCCGACTCCGGTGCCCGAGGAGTTGATCGAGCGACTGCTGGATGCCGCCATTCAGGCCCCCAGCGGAGGAAACCGCCAGCACTGGGCCTTCCTGGTGGTCCGGGACCCCGAGCTGCGGCGGAAGATCGCGGGGCGGTTCCGGGCCGAGCCGGGGACCCCGGTGACGCCGGACATGCCCCAATGGCAGCAGCGGGTCTACCAGGGTGTGGCCCACATGGCCGAGCATCTGGAGGAGGTCCCGGTGTTCATCATTCCCTGCATCCGCCACGACGGCTCGCCCAGCGACATGAACCGGGGTGCGTCCATCTACCCCGCCGTCCAGAACATACTGCTGGCGGCCCGGGGTTTGAGCCTGGCCAGCGTCCTGACCACTCGCCACAAGCGCTTCGAGGCCGAGCTCAAGGAGATACTGGGCATCCCAGAGAACGTGGAGACCGCCGCCCTCCTGCCCATCGGGTACCCCGCGGAGGGGGTGACCTACGGTCCCACCCGGCGCAGGCCCCTGGAGCAGGTGGTACACTACGATCGGTGGAGCGACGGCTGAGACGTCTCTGCTAGCCGGCCAAAGTTATTGTCGAGCAAATCAAGGAGTCATATGAAATACCTTCCCGTTGGTAAAGTGGGGGACCTGAATCCGGGAGAGACCAAGGCGGTGTCTCCCGAGCGAGGTGAGCACGTCGTGCTATGTAATGTGGGCGGCAACTACTACGCCATCAGGGACACTTGCACCCACGACGGCGGCATGCTGGGGTACGGCGCGCTGGAGGGCAGCCTGATCGAGTGCCCTCGCCACGGCGCCAAGTTCGACGTGACATCCGGCGAGGCCGTGGAGCTTCCGGCGGTGACGCCGGTGCACGTTTACCCCCTGCGAATTCAGGGTGAGAACATCGAGGTCGACGTCGAAGGTTGACCTCGGGCGAGGGGAAGGCGCGATGCCCAGGGACATGATAAACCTGTTCGACTACGAGGCGCGGGCCCGCCAGGTCATGCCGGGAGTGGTGTTCGAACGGACCGACGGCGGCGCCTTCGACGAGATCACCTTCCGGCGAACCCGTCCCGCGCTGGACTCCATCCTGCTGCGGCCGCGGGTGCTGCGGGGCGTTGGTCAGAGGGACACCGGGACCACGGTGCTGGGCCAAAGGATCAGCCTGCCGGTGCTGGCAGCCCCCGAGGGGGGCCACCGCTCGGTCCACCCTAAGGGCGAGCTGGCCAGCGCCAGGGCAGTGGCCGGGGCCGGCACAATCATGATCCTGGCCCACATGGCCAACCACAGCGTCGAGCAAGTGGCGGCGGAGTGCGAGGGACCGCGCTGGTTCCAGCTCTACGCGTTCCCCGACCGGGAGTTCATGCGGGAGTGCGTCCAGCGGGCCGAGGCCGCAGGCTACCTGGCCATCGCGGTGTCGGTGGACTACCCCGCCGAGAGGTTCCGCGACCTGCGCCCCGAGGGAGACTACTCCGATTTCGCCAAGGAGATCAACGTACGCCACAAGTTCCACTCGACGCCCTTGGGCAGCCCTAACGCCATGCGCCTTGAGCCCGATGGCGTGCGCCGGCCCATCACCCAGCGGTTCGATCCGGCCCTTACTTGGCCCACCATCGACTGGATCCGCTCCATCACCTCCCTTCCAGTGGTGATCAAGGGCGTATTAACCGCCGAGGACGCGAAACTCTCCCTGGAGCACGGCGTAGCCGGGGTGATCGTATCCAACCACGGAGCCCGCCTTGTGGACGGAATGATCACGTCAATCGAGGCGCTGCCCGAGGTAGTGGACGCGGTGGAGGGGCGCTGCGAGGTGCTGATCGACGGCGGGTTCCGCCGGGGCACGGACGTGCTGAAGGCCCTGGCCCTGGGGGCTAAAGCGGTGTGCATCGGCCGCCCGATGTACTACGGGCTGTCTGTGGGGGGCGAGCAGGCGGTGCGTCACTCCTTCGAGATCCTTCGAGGGGAGTTGGACCACGCCATGGCTATGTGCGGCGTTCGGACCGTCGACGAGATCGACCGGAGCCTGGTCACCTGGCCCGCGTTGGCGACTTTCTAGCCGACCCCTGCCCCACCATGTGGTAAAATTCAGTGAATCCAACCAGGAGGTCAAATCATGTCCCAGTATGATCTGGTCATCCGTGGCGGCACTATCGTCGACGGGACCGGCATCCCCCGATACAACGCAGACCTCGCAGTCAAGGACGGCAGAGTGGCCAAGATCAGCGGCCGGATCCCAGCCGGAGGAGCCCGGGAAATCGATGCAGCCGGCTGCATCGTCGCGCCCGGCGCCATCGATCTGCACACCCATTACGACGGCCAGCTCAACTGGGACCCCTACGCCTCCCTCTCCGGTTGGTTCGGGGTCACCTCCCTCACCATCGGCCAGTGCGGATTCGGTTTCGCGCCGACCCGCCCCGAGGACCGCGACCTGAACATGCGCATGATGAACCGCATCGAGGCCATCCCCCTGGATTCCATGCGCAAGGGCATGCGCTGGGACTGGGAGACCTTCCCCGAGTATCTGGACAGCCTGGAGCGCCAGGGTCTGGGACTGAACGTGGGGGCGGTCTTCCCCTTCTCCCCTTTGAGGGGGTATGTCCTGGGGATGCTGCCCGCCCGCGAGCGGACCTCGGTCACCGAGGCCGAGCTGAACCAGATGAAGGAGCTGTTCCACGAAGCGATGACGGCCGGCGCCTTCGGCATCTCCGCCGACAAGGCCCTGGAGGACCGTCCCGAGGACGGCAGCTTCCTCCCCAGCCATGTAGCCTCGGAGGAAGAGTACATGGGTATGGCCGAGGTCCTGAGCGAGTTCGGCGTCGGCCACATAGGCTGGACCATCGGCGTCGGCTACGCCCTGGAGGAGCATAAAGTCCAGCACTCCCTGCTGACCCGGATGATGCGGACCAGCGGCCGTCCCCTCCACGTAGTGATCGGGCGGGCAGACGTCGACCGAGCCTGGGCCAGCCAGCTCCAGGCCGAAGGACTCCCGCTGCTGATTCAGACCAACTGCATGAAGTTCGACAACGAGTTCAAGCTGTCCGAGTACAACCTGTTCGACATCATGCCCAACTGGGTCCAGCCCTTGGTGGGAACCGCTCAGGAGCGGGCCGCCAAGCTGCGGGACCCAGCCACCCGCGCCGCGATGAATGGGGACATGGGGACCATCACCGACAACAGGTCCAACTTCGCCAAGATCAGGGTGCTGGAGGCGGCCCACGAACGGAACCGCCGCTTCGACGGGATGAACATGATCCAGCTAGCTGAAGCCACGGGCAAGGAGCCACTGGACGCCTTCCTGGACCTGGCGCTGGACGAGGATCTGGAGACCGAGTTCCTGGTACACATCGCCGACCGGTCCGACGAAGATATGGCTCCGATCATCAGGGACCCCCACACCCACATCTCCTTCTCCGACGGCGGCGCCCACACCAGATTCTCCAGCGTGTCGATGTGGCCGATGTACTTCCTGGCCCACTGGGTGCGGGACGCCGGTGTCATGAGCCTGGAAGAGGGACACTACAAGATAAGCGCCCTACCCGCCTGGCTCGCCGACTTCAAGGACCGCGGCAGCCTCCGAGTGGGGAGCTGGGCCGACGTCATCGTATACAACCAGGAGGAGCTGGGCTTCGTCTACGACAAACCCATCTTCGCCAACGACTTTCCCGGAGGCGAACGCCGGCTGATCCAGAAGCCCAAGGGACTACGCTACACAATCGTCAACGGCACTGTCACCTTTGAGGACGGAGTCTGCACCGAGGCCCTGCCGGGCAAGCTGCTGCGTAGCTACGAGGTCTGAACCTCCGATCGATGCGCAGAGACAGCTTTGAGGCCGGCTCGGACCTGGGCCGGCCTCAGTTTTGCAGAGCGACGGGACGCCGTCCGGTTGGGCCCAGTGACTGAAGAGAAGTCGGTACCGCCATCGTCCGGCGAAGGTGAAAGGAGTTCCCATGTCCAACATATTGAGGGTGTACACCGGCGACGACGGCTTGACGCACATCGAAGAGGTCGCCCTTCCCCTGCAGCCTTTCCTCGATACAGAGGGGGCATACGGAGAGGGCACCCCTGTTGAAGCGGCCACCGGTGTAACCTTCCGGGTCTCCCCGCCTGGATATTTCCTGGACTGGCACAACGCCCCCAGGCGCCAGTACACAATCACGCTGTCGGGGCAGGTGGAGATCGCAGCCAGCGACGGGACGGTCCGGCGGGTCGGTCCGGGGAGCATACTGCTGGCCGAGGACCTAACCGGCAAGGGGCACACGACCCGCGTGGTGAGCGAAGAGGCCCGGCTGTACGTGGTGATACCCCTGGCCGAATAGCCGTGTTGTTCCCGGTGGGAGTAACTGTTAGAATCCAGGCTGGCCGGCTTCCCAGATAGCAATGGGAACCGAAAGAAAACCGACGAGGCAAGAGATGAAGTTTGGTCTGATCTACGAAGTACAGAGGCCCATGGTCGACGGCAAGGTGGACGAGAACCTCATCTATAAGGAGACCCTGGAGCAGTGCGTCCTGGCCGAGGAGATGGGATTCGACCACCTCTGGTTCGTCGAGCACCACTTCCTCACGGGTTTCTCGGCCTCGCCGGCCCCGGATGTTCTCTTCGGAGCGCTGAGCCAGATAACCAAGCGCATAAGAATCGGCTTCGGCGTCTCGATCCTGCCCTACCATCACCCAATCCAGGTCGCCGAGCGGGCGGCGCTGGTGGACCAGCTCACCGACGGCCGGTTGGAGCTGGGGACCGGGCGCTCCACCATCTACGAGCAAACGGGTCTGGGCGTGGACCCCAGGGACACCCGTGAAATGTGGGAAGAGTCGATCAACATGATCCCGCGAATCTGGCAGTCGGAGGAGTTCTCCCACGAAGGCCGCTTCTGGACGGTGCCGCCTCGGCGGGTGCTTCCGAAGCCATACCAGAAGCCCCACCCACCCCTGTGGATGGCCTGCCTGCAGTCGTCCTCCTACGCGCTGGCCGCCGAGAAGGGGCTTGGCGTGCTGTCCTCAGCCTCCTATGCGCCCTCGGTCCTGGCGGGGCACATCAAGACGTATCGGGAGAACATCCGCAATGCCAAGCCGGTGGGCGCCTTTGTGAACGACCGTTGGTCCAACACCGTCTTTTCCTACTGCGGAGAAGACAACAGGGAAGCGCGGGAGCTATGTCTGGAGTCCATCAAGACCTTCTACGGACCAGACAAGCCCTATACCCAGGCCCGGACCGACGTCTACCAGGACCTCCTGGCGGCTTGGGGAGGTGTGCCCGACCACCTCAAGAGCACCTTTGCCCCATACGTCAAGGAGGGCGAAGGCGGCAATGGCCAGGACCTACCTGCGGAAGACCAGGTCCTGAGCCTGGAGGGCGCTCGATCCGCGGCGCTGTCGGCGATAACCCAGCTGGACGCCGACACCCTGTGCGACCGCGGCGTCCTGATCGCGGGAGACCCCGACAGCTGCATCAAGGCTATCAGCATGTACGAGGACACCGGCCTGGACCAGATCATGATGATGATGCAGACCGAGACCGTTCCCCACGAGAAGGTGATGCGGTCCATAGAGATGTTCGGGAAATACGTGCTACCCACCTTCCGACACTCGGAGCAGACGAAGGCTGGGGCAAGGGCATAAGGCTGACTGGGATAGTCTCGGCTCTGAGCCTCTCAGCCGGCGCCTTGCAGTTCAAAAAGAGACGCCCTTCGACAAGCTCAGGGTGAGCGACGGGCAGTCAATTTCCACTCGTGGTGAGCTCGTCGAATCACGGCATGAGAGCGCACCCACGCGAGGTCCTGAAGGCAGCTTCCGGGGCGGCAACGTCGACAGGATCATCGAGAGCATCATCGAGAGCATGGAGCTGTTCGCCAGGGTCTGTCCTGACCCGATCGCGTGACGCCTGGACCTGGTCGATTGAGTCTACAGCCTATGAAAAGGACCGGTCGTGCACACGAATTGGGAATATCGGGTTGACATACTCTGGAACCGTGTAGGGGACGCTGCTGACATTATGAACGACACCGGGACGCGGCCAGCCTGCTGAATGCCCGTGGTGCAGAGGGGTGGGAGTTGGTCTGCGTGGTGCCTCAGCCCGATCCCCGGGCGCCCTCACTGGTCAACTACGTCGCCTATCTAAAGAAGCCAAAGGAGTAACCGCCCTTCGGTCGGGAGACGGTCCGCCCGTTGCTGGTGAGGGCGATCATCGACTTCCCAAGGCCACTGGAAGGACCCCCGGGCTTCGGTGGAGCGCCCCGCCTGCCCGGCGGCGACTGGAGGCGGATTCAGAAGGCCGACGGATATCGCTGGATCCTGGTCAACGGCCAGGTGAGCATCGAGGACGGCGAGCCCACCGGCGTCCTGTCGGGGAAGCTTCTGCGCCACGGCAAGGAGTAACCAGGACCGGCGTCGACACTGAAACAGAAAGAAGAGCCCCCGGTAGCCGGGGGCTCTTCTTCTACGTCCTAGGTCTTTGGTGGTCCTGAGTTAAGCATCCGGGGGCGCGGCCTCGAAGCTGGAGATCAGCCATTCGCCGTCCCTCTTTACCAGGACGATCCGTACTTTGAGATGCGCATCTGTGGGGAAGTCCGTGTCGAACTCAGCAGCGACCTCCACTGTATCCTGAGCCTTTGATATCCTCTCGATGCTGAGATTCTCGAACGAGATTTCGGGCAAGGTGGCATCCCGCAAGCTCTCGCCCAGTTCGGGCAGGAAGGTGGCGGCCAGCCGTTCCGAATCGCCGGCCTCCAGGCTGCGGAAGTACTGGCGCACCGTCGCCTCGGGACTGGAGCCGTCCCCACAGGCGGTGAGCAGGGTTACCAGCACCAGAACCGGTCCCAGAACCAGAGCGGCCCTGGGCCTCAAGCCTCGTCCCCGCGTCGACTCGATGGAGCCCGCTACTTCCGAGCCAGCGCGGCCGCGATCTTGGGCCTCATCAGTTTCGCCCGCTGCAAGAGGTTATGCTCGGATAGGGAGGGGTCCTCTTTCACCAGGATGTGAGCCCTGCAGAAGGCGTAGAGAGCGTCGTACATGGCCATGCTGGTATCGATGTTGCCCAGGTCGCCCTCGGAGGTCAGCATCATCCCCTCGGACAGCGCGTCCAGGCCGATGCCTTCCAGTGCCTCCACGTCGTTCTCGTCGTCCTTGCCCTTATGCAGGGCGTGGTGGACGCCCGAGCCAACGACGGTGGCCATTATCGCCAGGGCCGGGTCATCCAGGTTGTGTTTTCGTATGATCTTGTGGAAGGTGGTCTCCCCGGCGTCATGGGGCCCCAGCTCAGCGCTGACGATGGAGAAGGGGGTGGCCCCTTCCGGTAGCTGGTCCTGCTTGTCCCGGGGTACGAACAGGAACTCGGCGTCGGGGTCGATGAACCTGCGGATCAGCCACGGGCACGCCACGCGGTCCAGGTGCACGTTTTCCGTCGTTACCCACTTCATTGGCTGTACCTCCCTTTCGTCCAAAGATGTCCCACGTCCAGACCCTGGGGATTCGATTAGTCTCCTCCCCCCTTCGGGGGAGGATTAAGGTGGGGGGCCAATCACCCCCATCCTAGCCTTCCCCCATCAAGGGGGAAGGGAACCTAGGCTCGCCCACAAACTAGTTGGCCGGCGAGCCTAGATGACCCCCTCTTCCTTGAGGGAGGCTATCTTTTCGGGGCCGTAGCCCAGTAGCCCACCATAGATCTCGTCGTTGTGCTGGCCCAGAGATGGCGCCAGATGCTCGACCTGCCCGGGGGTCCGGCTTAGCCTGGGTACCACGCCGGGCATCTTCACCGTACCCAGCACCGGGTCGTCCACCTCGATGATGGACCCCCTGGCCTGGAATTGAGGGTTCTGAAAGATGTCGGCGATGTTATTGATGGCGCCCACGGGCACCTCTTCCGTATCCAGCAGGTCGGTGAGGTCGTCCATGTCGTAGGAGCTGGTGAACTCCGACACCATCCCGTCCACCTCTTCCCGGTGCTGCACCCTGGCGGCGCCGGTGCTGTACCTGGGGTCTTCCCCCAGCTCCTCCTGACCCATGGCCTTGGCCAGTCTCCGAAAGATGCGGTCGCTGGTACATGCGATGGCCACCCACTTGCCATCCCTGGTCGGGTAGTGGTTATGGGGGACAGTATGGGCGGTGCCGGTGCCGATGCGCTCCCGCACGATGCCCAGCTTGTCGTAGGCCGAGGCCAGGTTGTCCATGATGCGGAAGATCCCCTCGAACAAGGAGATGTCGATGCACTGGCCCTTGCCGGTGCGGTGGCGTTCCTCTAGGGCCACCATGGTGGAAAAGGCGGCGAAGAGGCCCGCCAGATAATCCGCGATGGTGGCCGAGCCGGGGTTGACAGGAGGCAAGTCCGGGTAGCCCGCCAGGTAGGTCAGGCCGCCGAAGGCCTGAGCCACCCTGCCGAAGCCGGCCTTGTGCCGGTAGGGGCCCGTCTGGCCGTAGGCCGAGATGCGCACCATTACCAGCCGGGGGTTCACCTCTTCCAGGACGTCGTACCCCAGATTCCACCGCTCGATGGTACCCGGCCTGAAGTTCTCCACCAGGACGTCGGACTGCTTAACCAGCTCCTTGATGATCTCCTGGCCCCGGGGGTTCCTCAGGTCGCAGGTTATGCCCTTCTTGTTGCGGTCTTCTTGGGCCCACATCAGGCCGACGCCGTTGTGCTTCTCGCCCAACTGGCGCAGAGGGTCTCCCTGGCCCGGCATCTCCACCTTGATGACCTCGGCCCCGAACTCGCTCATCAGAGTGGCGCAGAAGGGGGCCGCGATGAAGGTGGCCAGGTCCAAGACCCTTAGGCCCTGCAGGGCCGGAACTCCTTGAGGGTCGACGTCAGCCGGCGGCAACTCTGTCCTCCAAAGCCGTGTCCTTCTGGCCTTCGGCATGGCGCTTGAGCACCTTCTGGGCCTTCTCGATGATGGGGTAGTCCACGAACTCGCCGTTGACCCGGATCGAGGCGCTGCCCCTGGCCTGGGCCTCTTCCCACGCTTCCAGGATGCTCTTGGCCTGGGCCAGCTCTTCGGGGGACACGTAGGAGAAAACGCCGTTGACTATGGGAATCTGCCGAGGATGAATGCAGCTTTTGCCCTGGAATCCCATCCGCCTTGCTCGCCACGCCGACTCGGCCAGGCCCTCATCGTCGTCCAGCCGCACCCACACAGTGTCCGTCGGCGGCTCGATCCCCGCCGCCCGGGAAACCACGGCGATCCTGGAGCGGACGTAGCTGAGCTCCGCCTCGTCGCGGGACCATTCTATGCTCATGTCCCTGGTGAAGTCGCCACCGCCGAAGTGCAGGGATCGCACTCTGGGGACACTGCGGGCGATGTCGAAGGCGTTCATCAGCCCCAGGGCGGTTTCGATTATGGGCTCGATGATCAATGAACCCTCGAGAATCCCCTGGCTCCGCTCTTGCTCCCGGAGCAGGGCGTCCATCTGGACCAACTCGTCGGCCGACTCCACCTTGGGGGCCACGATGCCATCCAACTCGGGGCACACAATGGCCTGTATATCGTCGGCGCCGTACTCTACCGAGAAGTCCGTCTTCTGGCCGAAGGGGTTGATACGGACGAAGACCTTGCATCCATTGGCCTTGACCGATGGGATCGCCTCCCTCACCGCGGCCCTGGCGCTAACCTTCTCGTCGATGGCCACGGCGTCCTCCAGGTCCAGGATGACGGCGTCGTTGCCAAAGGTACCCACCTTGCTGACCTTCCGGGGCTCATTTCCGGGGGTGTAGAGAAAGGTCCGAATGGGCATAGGTGGCCTCCTTGGCGAAGCAGTGGGGAATGGGGCAATTATAGGTACTGCCCAAACCCGAGTCAACAGACGGGCCAGGCCCTTCGGGGTTCTCCCCAAAATACCGGACAGGAGGATTCCCTTGAACCTGTTTACCCTATGTGGCACAATGGGCCCGTCGGAGCTTCTGGCATAACCAGGAGGCGCTTACTGCGAACCATGTGCGGCAGATTTACTCTCACGTCGAGCCTGGACGACCTCCAACTGCGGTTCGGGTTCCGGGCCGAGCACCTGGATTACGAGCCGAACTACAACGTGGTTCCCACTCAGGAGGTGCTAACGGTCGCCAACCGCGGTGGCGAAGGCAAGCCCGGTACATGCGTTGGGGCCTGGTGCCGTCCTGGTCCAAGGACCTGTCCGGCGGGCACAAGATGATCAACGCCAAGGCCGAGACCCTGGAGAGCAGGGCGGCCTTCCGTACAGCCTACCGGAAGCGCCGCTGCCTTGTCCTGGGGGACGGGTTCTTCGAGTGGGGCAAGGGCGGGAAAGGGAAGGCGCCGCTGTACGTCTCCCTGAGGTCCCACGAGCCCTTCGCCTTCGCCGGCCTGTGGGAGTGGTGGAAGGCTCCCTCCGGAGAGATCGTGCGGTCGTGCACCATCATCACCACGGACCCCAACTCCCTCGTAGAGCCCGTCCATGACCAGATGCCCGTAATTCTGCCCGACGAGGCCGAGGCCCTGTGGCTCGACCCTATGACCGAAGACCAGGAGGTACTGAGGCCCCTCCTGGCACCCTTCCCCGGGGAATCCATGGAATCCCATCTGGTCTCGGCCCTGGTGAACTCGCCCAAGAACACCGGTCCCGAGTGCATCGCGCCGGCGGCCATGCTGCCGATGCTAACCACGGACCTCAAGAGCGAACTGCAAGGAGGCATACGGTGACCGCGACCAAGTCCAGCATCCGACCCAACACGGACCAGATCCTGGTGGATATCGGCAGCTATGTCGCCGACGGTGCCATCGATAGCGACCTGGCCTACGACACGGCGCGATACGCTTTCATGGACGCCCTGGGCTGCGGGCTGCTTGCATTGAGCGCCCCAGAGTGCACCAAGCTCCTCGGACCTATCGTACCCGGAACCCAGGTACCCCTTGGGGTACGCGTCCCGGGCACCCAGTTCGAGCTGGATCCGGTTTGGGGGGCATTCAACATCGGCTGTATGGTCCGCTGGCTGGACTTCAACGACACATTTTTGGCCTCCGAATGGGGACACCCCTCCGACAACCTGGGCTCCATCCTGGCCAGCGCCGACTACATAGACCGGCGGGCCAGGGCCGAGGGCGGTGGCAGGCTCACAATGCGCGACGTCCTCACCGCGCTGATCAAGGCTTACGAGATCCAGGGCGTCCTGTCCCTGGGAAACAGCCTGAACCGGGCGGGCATGGACCACATCCTGCTGGTCAGGGTGGCCTCGACGGCGGTGGCGACGGGGTTGCTGGGCGGAGGAGCGGAAGAGATATCCAATGCCGTGTCCAACGCATGGATCGACGGTAGCAGCCTGCGGGTATACCGGCACGCACCCAATGCCGGGTCCCGAAAGTCGTGGGCCGCTGCCGACGCAGCCAGCCGAGCCGTGTGGCTGGGGCTGGTGGCCCTGGCGGGAGAGATGGGCTACCCTTCATCCTTAACCGCCGGCACGTGGGGGTTTTCCGACGCCCTGCTCAGGGGGGTGCCCCTGGTCCAGGAACGTCCCTACGGCTCCTATGTCATGGAGAACGTGCTCTTCAAGGTCTCCTTCCCTGCGGAGTTCCACGCCCAGACCGGGGTGGAGTGCGCCCTCCAGCTACATGGGGAGGTGAAGGACCGCCTGGACGAAGTCGAGTCGGTTACCATAGGCAGCCAGGAGTCGGCGGTGCGCATCATCGACAAGACCGGTCCCCTTTACAATCCTGCCGATCGTGACCACTCGCTGCAGTACATGGTGGCCATCGGTCTGATCTTTGGAGAGGTCACGTCGGCGCATTACGAATCGGAGATAGCCGCCGACCCTCGCATCGACGCCCTCAGGGACAAGATGACGGTGGTGGAGGACCCGCGGTTCAGCAGGGAGTACCTGGACCCGGAAAAACGATCCATCGCCAACTCGGTGCAGGTCCGCTTCAAAGACGGCTCCGCCACGGACAAGGTGGTAGTGGATTACCCCCTGGGCCACCGCCGGCGTCGCGACGAGGGCATTCCGTTGCTGCTAGGGAAGTTTCGTGCCAATCTTATGTCCCGTTTTCCGGTCCGGCGGGCCGAGGCCATCATGGACCTCTGCCTCGACCGCCAGCGACTGGAGTCCATGCCGGTGGACGAATTCATGGAGATACTGGTGATTTAGCTCGGGACGCTCTGCTATGCGGAGCCTCGACAGGCGGCCTCTAGAAAACCACCGCTGAGAGCGCCGAGGTCGCGGAGAAAAATATAAATTCTCAGCGTTCTCTGCGTGCTCCACGGTAAAAATCGAGGCATCGGGACCCTGGTCCTCTCGATGCGGTTATCTCGCTAACGCCGAAGGGTGTATAATCCCGACTGCTGTTACGCGATTCGACTCAGGCACGAGCTGATTATGGAATATCTGACGGTGCACTCGAAAATCCCCGATCAGGCAAGGTACCTGATCACGGCCTTCGGTGGGTGGCCTGACGCCGGGGAAAGCGCCACCGGGGGCCTCCAGTACTTGATCCGCAAGCTCCAGGCGAAGAAGTTCGCCGGCATCGACCCCGAGGAGTTCTACGACTTTACCGAGGTCCGGCCCATGACCAGCTTTACCGGCGACGGTAAGCGGGTTGTGCGGTGGCCGGCCAACGAGTTCTTCTACGGAGCAGGGGAGGGCCCTTCACAGGGCCTCATGCTGTTCCTCGGGGTGGAGCCCAACCTGAAATGGAAAACCTTTTGTCGGGTCATTCTGGACGAAGCTGTCACTCGGGGAGTAAATACGGTGATGAACCTGGGAGCCCTCCTAGACGCCGTTCCCCACACCAGGCCAGCGAGAATCAGCGGCTCCGCCAACGGTCCGGAGCTGGGATCGGCCCTGGAAGAGCTGGCCATCACCTCGTCCAACTACCAGGGGCCAACGGGCATCACTTCCGCCCTGATGGAGGCCTGTACGACCAGAGGGCTGCAGTACGCTGGCATCTGGGGACACATCCCCCACTACCTGCAGGCAGCGCCCAACTACAAGGTGAGCCACGCGTTGGTCAGCAGTCTGAACAGCATCCTGGACCTGTCGCTGAAGCTGGACGAGTTGGATTCCGCGGCCGCCATCTTCGAACAGGAGGTGGAGAAAGCCGCCGACACGGATACTCAGTTAGGCGCGTACGTCCGGAAGCTTGAACAGCGATACGACGACGCCTCCGCCCTGCTCAAGGCGGACATGCCCAAGCCCGAGGAGATGGTCAAGGAGCTGGAAGAGTTCCTCAAGAAACGAAGACAGGGCATCGGGGAACCCGACGTCGATCCTTAGCACAAGAAACGCGACTGACCCCAAGACGGCCCTGGGTCCGCGATGAAGCTAGCTAGCCGGCGACCTGTACCCCTTCGCGGACCCAGCCGTGGGAGGCGGCGTCCCATGCGTAGCCTGCCTCACGGAGCAGTTGGCCGATGGTCTTGGCGCTGACTCTGGGCACGGCGCTGGACGACTGGCGAAGGGCCTGCTGCAAGGCCGACAGCGACCAGAAGGGCATACGCTCGATCTGACTCTGGACCTCCGCCATGATCATCTCCCGCTCGGCGGCGCTGTAGATGGGCCGCCTACCCGCGCCGGGCAGAGTATCCAGCGCCTCGAGGCCCCGATCATGGAATCGCTGCACTATGGCAGCAACCCCGCTGCTGCTGCGCATGCGGGCCGTCCTGGCGGCCTGGGTAAAGGACTTCCCCTCCGCCACCGCCAAGATCACCCGCGCCCTCCTTATCCGCTCAACGCGATCGTCGGGAGAGGCCGCCACCCTATTCAGCTCGGCTCTCTCATTGTCGGTCAGCCCCCGTAGGGGCCGTTTCTGCCGTCTTCCCATCTAAGACGATCTCCTTCCGAAACTTGTTCGTAAGCATGCCCTTAATTCCAAACCGGACTAGAAGCTTCGATTATCTATTGCGACGAAACCATTTTATAGAACCCGGATATCACTAGCTCCAGAGACGATAATTGTCCTTGACACAAGTATCTAAGAGCCAATCCATATTAATTATGGATAGTACGAAGTTTGATTGTCAAGTCCTTGTTGGGTTTCTGAAGTGAGGTCATGGAAGATGCCGACCAAGGTCACGTTAGAAGGACGGAACCGTGATGGTCGGCCCAGGAGCAGGGAGACCCTGCCGCTCTAAAGATTGTTAGTATGTGAAAGAATCCTGGAAAATTATACCGTCGCCGGAAGGGATGTCAAGTCCTAAAGATTGACTTCGAGCCGTGGACACGGGTAGATTTACGGCGTGGTTGGTGAGAGAGGGCACATGGCGCTGCGCCGCCTCGGCATGGCAGCCCTGGACACACTTTTCCCGCCCCGCTGCTTCGGGTGCGGCGGGTACGGCAGCTTCCTGTGCCCTCCGTGCAACGTCTCCGCGCCGTGCCTTGAACCGCCCTTCTGTCGTATTTGTGCCCAGCCCGGGGCGACGGTCGGAGTGTGCATAGAATGCGCCCACAGACCTCCTCAGCTAGAGGGCATCACGGTGCCATACCTGATGCAAGGCGCGATTCGTGAAGGGGTCCACTCCCTCAAGTACCGCAACGTTCGGGCCGCGGCCCCCACTTTAGGGGGACTGCTTGCCCGATGCTTGGAACCGAAGCCCCCGATGGGCGCCCTGGTGCCGGTGCCGTTGCACAAGAAACGCCTCCGCAGACGGGGGTACAATCAGTCGACCTTGCTGGCCCGGGAGGTCGGCAAGCGGACCGGCTTGCCGGTGGAGGAGGCTGCTCTGACCAGGACCAGGGACACTCCTCCCCAGGTCGGTTTGTCCCACGCGGAGCGGGCGCGAAATGTGGAAGGGAGCTTCACCTGCGTCGGCGATGTCGCGGGACGGAGCTTCATCCTGGTGGACGACGTGGTAACCACGGGAAGCACCATGTTCGCCTGCGCCAAGGCCTTGAAGGCCACGGGGGCCGCGTCCGTATGGGGGCTGGCCCTGGCCCGGGAGGGACCCAACTCCTAGCCGTCTATGGCTCGAAGAACTTGCTGTAGAGCTGCTCGTTCTGGTTGCGGATAAGGGAGGCCAGGGCTCGAAACACGGCGGCCGCCGCCTGGGGGTAGGTGGTGACGAAGCGCAGGAACTCGTCCCGCTCCAGGGTCAGTACAGCGGTCCGGCCGATGGCCATGGCGCTGGCGGTCCGGGAGCCGCCGTCCAGAAGCGCCAGCTCGCCGAAGAAGTCGCCGGCCTTCAGTACCGCCAGGGGCGCCTCCTCTCCGCTCTCCGCGGGAATGAATAACCTGACGGAGCCGCCCGCGATGATTTGCAGAGTAGTCCCGGGGTCATCCTTGCTGAAGATTACCTTCCCGGCCTCGTAGGTGCTGAGGCCCATGCGTGCGGCTACGTCCACTAGCTCCCGTGGCCCCAAGAACTGGAACAAGGGCACGCTGCGCAGGAGGTCCAGGACGGCGGATCCTCTGGTCGGGTTCCTCTCCGGGGTCGCCATGCTGTCGTCCCCCTTCCGACTCCCGGCGTGTTGGGCCCATTCTAATAGTCACCCTGTCGTCGGGTCAAGGGAATCGGAACCGTCGTACAGTGACCTTGCACCGGAGAGATATCGTCTCGGATAGGCCGGCCGATCTAAGCCCGGGAGGGCTCGAGATCGAAGGACTGAGCAGCCAGGGCCACGATGTGTCTCCCGATGGAGAGGGACGATGTAGCTCCCGGCGAAGGCGCGTTGAGGACGTGGATGGCCCCTTCGGTCTGCTGGATGCTGAAGTCGTCCAGCAATCTTCCCCGCCGGTCCACGGCCTGGGCCCGGACCCCCGACCCTCCCGGCACAAGGTCCTCGCCACGGACCTCGGGCAGCAGTCGCTGGAGGTCCCGTAGGAAGACGGACTTTATCATCGATCGATGCCATTCCCCGATCGCCGTTTTCCAGTGCTTCAAGGTCATCGCCCAGAAGCCGGGGTAGCCCAGAGTACTCAGGGTGTCCGGCAGGTTGACGTTGGTCTTGCGATACCCTTCCCGGGCCAGGGCAAGCACCGCGTTGGGACCGGCCTCCACCTCGCCGTGGACGTTTCTTGTGAAGTGAACACCCAGGAAGGGAAAACGGGGGTTGGGCACCGGGTAGATCAAGGACTTTACAAGGTCCCGCCGCTCATGCCTCAGGGTGTAATACTCGCCCCGAAAGGGGATGATCCGGACCTCGGGAACCACCCCCATCATACGAGCGACCCGGTCGGCGTGCAGGCCGGCGCAGTTTATGAGGTAGTCGGCCTCCAGATCGCCACGGCTGGTCTCCAGGGCGATGGTGCCGGCGGACCGGCGTATGCGAGTCACAGCCCTTCCGGTGAGGACCTCTCCGCCCCCGACCGTAATCTTCTCGGCGTAGGCCTTGGCAACGGCCGTGTAGTCCACGATACCGGTGCCCGGGGCGTAAAGGGCCTTAATGCCCCGGCAGTGGGGCTCGATCTCCTTGAGCCTTTCCGGGCCGATGGTCTCCAGCCCTTCCACGCCGTTGGCCGTCCCCCGCTCCTGGAGCTGTTCCAGGCGGCCCAGCTCCGACTCGTCGGTGGCGACGATTACCTTGCCGCAGCGCTGATACTCGATGCCGTTTTCCTGGCAGAACTGGACCAGATCTCTGACTCCGGAGACACAGAACTGGGCCTTCTGGGAGCCTGTCCGGTAGTAGATGCCCGAGTGGATCACACCACTGTTGTGGCCCGTCTGATGCAGGGCGACCTCGCGCTCCTTCTCAACTACCGCGACACGGCACCGAGGGTAGTTTCGAGTGAGCTGCAGCGCCGTGGCCAGGCCGATGATGCCGCCGCCGACGATGGCCACATCGTATTTGTTAGAGACCAATGTGACGCTTCCTCCGTACTTGAAGGGCTACATATCAAAAGCCCAGGTCAAAAGCTCAGGACCGGTACGAATCTCTCCAGCCGGTTATTCCAGCCGTTATTCCAGGATGTAGGGTATGGACATCTCGTTGCAGATGTCCTGAAACCAGCCGATCACCTCTTTGTGGAAAGGAATTCCGTTGGCGCGGCGGTCCTCCGTTGCTTCTGCTTCGGGCAGCCCGGCGTACAGCACCCGGTCGTGGCCCGGCGCCGGCGGGGTGGTCCGAAGGGCCCGCAGGAAGTCGTCCATCAGGCCCTTAAAGGTGTCGACCTCGGTGAAGGCCTCGATGCTGTAAGCCCCGACGAAGTGACTGAAGTTGGGCCTTCCAGGCACCATGCCGAAACCAGTGCCCGACATCACCCCGGTGAGGATGTCCACCATGCAGGACAGCCCGTAGCCCTTGTGGGAGCCCGACTCCCGGGTGGAGCCCAGGTGTAGCAGACGGAAGGGAGAAGACTCGGGGGGCGGCGGCTCCACGGGCTCCATGATGGGGTTGCCCTGGTCGTCGCCTATCCAACCGGGCGACAGCAGCGACCCCACCCTCCGGGCCAGGGAGATCTTGTTGCCCGCGATGACGCTGGTGGCGGCGTCGTAAACGAAGGGCGGCTCCTCACCGGCCGGGGCGGCCATCGCTATCGGGTTGGTGCCGGTCCTGGGCTCCGCTCCAAAGGTGGGCAGTACGGAGGGGGGGCATCCGGTCATTGCGATGCCGATCATGTCGTGCTTGAGGGCCATCATGGCATGGTATGAGACCATCCCCATGTGACGGCCGTTGGATACAGTGACCATACCCACGCCGACCTTCTTGGCCTTCTCGATAGCGATGTCCATCGCCTTGGGGCAGACGATGATGCCCAGGCCCTGGTCCGAGTCGATGTTGGCGGTGGCCGGAGTCTCCCGGACGATCCTCCAGTCCGGCCTGGGGTTGATCTCACCGCTATTGTAGCCGGCGACGTAGACCCGCAGCATGTTGGAGACACCGTGAGTCTCGACACCCCGGAGGTCGGCGGTGACCAGCGCGTCGGCGCCCAAGGCGGCGTCCTCGGGGGGTACGCCCTGCTTCTCGAGGATGGCGGTGACGGTGGTCCGCAGCGCGTCTTCGCGTACTCGGACGGCGTCCTCTTCTTTGACGTGAAACTGCTCAAGCAACTTGGGGACCCCCTCTCCTGACATGATCTGGGACCAGACCCATGATACATACTCACCGCAGCGTCGGCAACCTTGCTGTTGCCGTAAGAAGCTGCGGCCGGTCCATGGCGCGGTTTGTTTGACATCCCCTCAACCCGCTGCTACGCTGTTGGCGAGCAGCATTTCTGAATCGGGACAGAATGGGGAGAGATAGCGATGGCTGAGTACGACATCATCATACGAGGGGGCCTGATCGTCGACGGGACCCGGACCCCGGCCTACGTCGGCGACGTCGCCATCAAGGACGGAAGGATTGCCAAAATCGGCGGGCTATCCGGCCAGCCCGCGGGAAGGGTCCTGGATGCCTCGGGCCTCATCGTCGCTCCGGGTTTCGTCGACCTCCACACCCACTACGACGCTCAGATACAGTGGGACCCTTACTGCACCATATCCGGCTGGCACGGCGCCACCTCCATGGTCATCGGCAACTGCGGCTTCGGCTTCGCCCCTTGCCGCGTGGAAGACCAGGACCGGGCGATGCTGGCCATGACCCGCAACGAGTCCATCCCCTTCGAGCCGATGAAGGCAGGAATGCTATGGGACTGGGTGACCTTTCCCGAGTTCCTCAAAACCATCGACCGCATCCCCAAGGGCGTGAACGTCATCAGCTACGTTCCCCTGTCTCCCATTTACGCCTGGGTGATGGGCTTCCAGGAGGCCAAGACGAGGCGGCCTACAGAGGCCGAGCTGAAGGAGATGTGCCGCCTGGTCAACGAGGGCCTGGACGTCGGGGCCTGCGGATGGTCCGCCCAGGTCAACGGCCCCAATAATTTACAGATGGACTATGACGGCACACCCATGATCACCGACCTTATGACCGACGAGGAGCTTCTGGCTTTCGCCGGAGTACTCGGACAGCGTGGCGAGGGGTCCATCGAGTTGGCCTACCGCGCCGCCACCGAGGAAGCGGGCGAGTCGATGCCCAACGCCACCACCAGGTTCTTCGAGAAGCTGGCTTCGACGGCCAACAGGCCGGTGATATACCAGGAGGTATCGCCCAAGGACGACAAGCCCGAGCGCCATAAGCAGACGCTGAGCTGGCTCGAAGAGTGCGGCAAGAAGCACATCAGGGTGTACGGCCAGGGGAACCTGCGGCGCGCCGACTTCGAGCTGACCTTCGAGGACTGGAACCTCTTCGACGCCAGCCCCGGTTGGCGGCAGGTGACCCTGGGCACACCCGAGGAGCGCAGGGCGAGGATGCGGGACCCGGAGCTGCGGCAGGCTTTGCGAGCCGAGTGGGACGCCGGAATGTTGCCCGACGGCGGGTTCTTCGCAGGCTCCCTGCCGGCCTTTCGTGTTAAGGAGGTGGGCAACCGGGAGATGGAGGCGTACGTCGGACAGACGGTGGAGCAGATAGCCCGCGACGAAGGGAAGCACATCGTCGACGCCCTCCTGGATATCGTCGTGGAGGACAACCTGGAGACCGAGTTCGTGGCACCCCTGGGTCGGGAGAATCCCGAGTACATGGCGGAGATAACCCGCTCCCCGTACACCGTCCACGGCGCATCAGACGGAGGCGCCCACATCAAGTTCCAGGACGGCGGCAGCTGCTCGACCCAGCTGCTGACCTGGCTGGTGCGGGACGAGGGGCTGGTAAGCCTGGAGGACGCCCACTTCAAACTGAGCTACCTGCCCGCCTTCGTCGGCGGACTCAAGGACCGCGGCTCCCTCCGCGAGGGGGTCCCTGCAGACGTGGTGGTCTACGACCTGGACAAGCTGGACCCGGGCCCTGTGGAGGTGTCCCACGACCTCCCCGGCGGTGACTGGAGACGGGTCCAGAAGCCCCAGGGGTATCGCTGGATATTGGTCAACGGCCAGGTGACCCAGGAAGACGGCGTACCAACGGGCGCCCTGCCGGGCAGGCTTCTGCGTCACGGTAGGGGGTAGAACTCGCGTTGACTTTTGTAGGGGGCCGTGCTAACATTCAGTTAGAAACCTCCAAATAGCAATCAAAATCTGTCGGGAGCTTGGGTAAGCCAGGCTGAGAGGGTGGCCGATTCGTCACCGACCGCCGTACCTGATCCGGGTAATGCCGGCGTAGGGAAGGGTCGGTTGGACCTAGAGGCCGCCGCCAGGAGTGCATCCTGGCGGTTCTTGTTTCCCGCGGATGACGAGGAGAGGGCACATGGAAGACCTGCTGGAGATCGGCGGGAAGAAGTTCAGTTCCAGGCTCATCGCGGGAACCGGCCGCCACCGCACGATGGAGGAGATGGTCCAGTCCATCGAGGCCTCGGGCGCGGAGATGGTCACGGTGGCCATACGCCGCCTGGACCTGGACGACCCCAACAAGAAGACTATCCTGGACTACCTCGACTGGAACAAGTACCAGATCCTCCCCAACACCGCCGGTTGCCGTACCGTCGAGGAAGCGCTGTTCATTGCCAAGCTGGGGCGGTCCGTGGGCAACACCAACTTCGTCAAGCTTGAGGTGATACCCGACGCCAAGTATCTCCTTCCCGATCCGGTGGGCACGTTGCAGGCAGCGGAGCAGCTCGTGAAGGAGGGCTTCATCGTGCTGCCCTACATCCACGCCGATCCCGTGCTGGCCAAAAGGCTGGAAGAGGTCGGCTGCGCCACCGTCATGCCCCTGGGCTCGGCCATAGGCTCGGGCCGGGGTATACACACAGCCGAGGAGATACGCATCATAGTCGAGCAGGCCAACGTCCCCGTGGTGGTGGACGCCGGTCTGGGCGTGCCCTCCGACGCCTCTCAGGCCCTGGAGATGGGGGCCGACGCGGTGCTGGTGAACACGGCCATCGCCCAGGCCCAGGACCCGGTGATGATGGCCCAAGCCTTCAAGAGGGGCGTGGAAGCGGGGCGAATGGCCTACCTGGCCGGCCGAATCCCGACGAAGGTGTATGCCGAGGCGAGTAGCCCCACCCAGGACGTGCCCCAGCCCATGTCCGCCTCCAGGTAGCTACGATGAAGGCCAGCCTACCGGTCCCTTGCCTGGCCCTGGTAACCGACCTCCGCCTTTGCCGCGATGTCCACGACCTGATAGACAGGGTGTCGCGGGCCGTCGAGGGGGGTGTCGACCTGGTCCAGCTAAGGGAGAAAGAGCTGGCTGGAGGGCCCCTTCTCCGTCTCGGCGAGAAGCTGCGGAAGATCACTCAGGGGTCAGCCCTCCTCTTCGTCAACGACAGGGTAGACGTGGCCCTAGCCTGCGGCGCCGACGGAGTCCAGCTGGGTGAGGATGGAATCCCGGTAGCTTCCGCACGAAGCGTGTCCGGGGACAGCTGCCTAATCGGCCGTTCGGTGCACAACGTCGAAGGCGCCCGTGCCGCCGAGCTGTCCGGCGCCGACTTCCTGGTGGCCGGTGCAGTGTTCGCCACCAGCTCTCACCCGGGAGCGGAGCCCGCCGGTCCCCAGATGCTCGCTCGGATGGCGAGCCGTACCGACATCCCATTCTTGGGAATCGGAGGCATCGATGCCACGAACATAGGGCAGGTCGTCGATGCCGGTGCCTCGGGAGCGGCGGTCATCAGCGCAATCCTGACAACGGACGACCCCGAGAGGGCCTCCAGAGAGCTGAAGGAAGCCCTGGGCCTAGCCTGGCGCGCAGATCGGTCGGAGCCTGGACCTGCCGTTGGGAACGGCGCTGGGGTGGAGACGTCGGGGCGCAGGCTGGTGAAAGAGCGCAGAGCATGATAAAGCTGATGGTCAACGGAAAGCCCCGGGACCTGGAAAGATCGCTGGACCTGGTGAGCTTCCTGGTGAACCACGGGGTGAACCTGCAGCACGTGGCCGTGGGCTACAACGGCGAGGTGCTGGAGAAGGAGAAGTTCTCCGAGGTGCTGCTCAAGGAAGGGGACGTCCTGGAGATCGTCAAGCCCGTGGGCGGGGGCTAGAGCGCTATGCCTGCCCACAACCCAGAAGAGTTGTACTCGCTATTTCGTGAGGCCTTCGAGCGGGGTCCCGCCGGCCTGGAGGACCTGGTCGCCCTATACGAGCCCTGGGCCCAGTTCGTGCCCGGGCCCGGGCAGGCAGTCTCCGGAACGGAGGCTATCCGTCGTGCCTACGCCGAGATCCTCACAGTCAAGCCAAAGCTCACGGTGTTAGCCAAGAAGGTCCTGGCCACCGACGAAGTGGTGCTATCGTGCCACAAGTGGGTGATGAAGGGTACCGGCTCCGACGGCCAGCCCACCGAGGTGGACGGCCTGAGCGCCGAGGTGGCCCGCCGCCAGCCCGACGGAACGTGGCTCTTCGCCATCGATAATCCTTACGGCACTGACTAAGCCGAATCTCCGCAAGGTCTCCATTTCCGTACCGTTCCTGTAGTACCTCCCCTGCGGATGGGTTATAATGGTGGCTGCCTTGTTCCCGGTGTAGGCGGGCGTCCCGAATTCCGACCCCCGGATCATCCACAAGGAGGTACGACGATGGCGGCCGAAACGGGTCAGCAGGCTCCTAACTTCACTCTGTTCGACTCCGGGCTTCAGCAGCGCAGCCTGAGTGAGTTCAAGGGCAAGAACGTAGTCCTGGCTTTCTTCCCCGGGGCATTCACCGGGGTTTGCACCACCGAGATGTGCACCTTCCGCGACCGGTCCGACCAGTTCAACTCCCTCAACGCCCAGGTGTTGGGCATCAGCGTCGACTCGCCCTTCTCCCAGAAGGCCTGGTCCGACCAGAACAACCTAAACTTTCCCCTTCTCAGCGACTATGAGCGGAAAGCGGTGAACGCTTACGGCGTCGGCTTCCCGGACCTGGCGGGGCTGGGCGGGTACGTCGCAGCGAACCGCGCCGTGTTCGTGGTGGACAAGGAGGGAGTGATCCGGTACAAGTGGGTGGCCCCGAGTCCGGCCGAGGAGCCCAACTACGACGAGGTCCGGCAGGCGGTGAGCCAGCTCGGCAGCTAATTACCCATCCGAGGGCAGTTTTCTCTCTACGATCAAAGCTAAAGGAGGCACACATATGGCGGCACAGGTGGGGGATCGAGCCCCCGATTTCAAGCTACCATCCCAGTCAGGCGAGCAGATAACCCTGGGCCAGTACAAGGGCCAGAAGCACGTTGTCCTCTCGTTCTACGTCTTCGACTTCACCGGTGGTTGAACCCACCAGGTCTCCTCGTTCCGGCAGTTCAATGCCCGGTTCGAGGAGAAGCGTGCCCAGGTTCTGGGCATAAGCGCTGACAGCCAGCACTCCCACCGAGCGTTCGCCAACGGTCTGGGCAACATTCCCTATCCTCTCTTGGCCGATTACCATCCCCAGGGGGGGATGACCAAGGCCTACGACCTCTGGAACGCCGACCGGAGTACGCCTAACCGGGCGGTAGTCATCGTGGACAAGGACGGCGTGATCCGATTCCGCGAGGAATACGCCGCCGGCTCTCTGCCCGATCCGGCGGACATCCTGGCCGAGGTGGAGAAGCTGGGCTAAGGGATGGAACGAGCTTGGCCGCAGCTTCGATGTTGAGAGAGTCTCCGAAGGTAGAATTGGCCACGACGGCGCAATTGTCAGGCGAAATCCACCCAAAGGAGCCCGCTCAGGCCCGCCATGGTTACCAACTCAACGGGTGATTTCCGAGAGGGTGACCTAGCCCTCCTCATTGACCGCAAGGGCAGGAGGTATCTTCTGACGCTCCGGGACGAGGGCACTTTCCACACCCACGTGGGCACCCTGGCCCATCGGGAGATAATCGGGAAGGAACAGGGAGAATGGCTGCGCACGAGCCGCGGCCAGAGCCTGCTGGCCGTGAAGCCGACCCTGGGTGACTACGTCCTTGAGATGCCCAGGGGCGCCCAGGTGGTCTATCCCAAGGACCTGGGCAACATCCTGGTAACGGCCGACATATTTCCGGGCGCCACGGTGGTGGAGGCCGGCCTGGGCTCCGGGGCTTTGACGGCCGCTCTGCTCAGGGCCGTCGGCGAGAGGGGCCGTGTCACGACTTACGAGGTCCGTGAGGACATGGCCGCCCGGGGCATGGAGAACCTGCGCACCCTGGTGCCCGGCGCGTGCAATCATACCTTGAAGATGGGCGACGTATATCAGGGTATCGAAGAGAGGAACGTGGACCGGGTAGTCCTGGACCTGCCCGAGCCCTGGCAGGCCGTGCCGGGGGTGGCCCGGTCCCTGGCCATGGGCGGTATCTTCCTCAGCTTCCTGCCCACTATCCTACAGGTCCACCAGCTGGTGGAGGCCCTCACGTCCGACACGCGGTTCCAGCTGATCGAGACGGTGGAGGTGCTCCTGCGACCCTGGAGCGTGACCCACCGCAGCGTGCGGCCGGCCCACCGGATGGTGGCCCACACCGGGTTCATCACCACGGCCCGCAGGTGCTCCCCGAAAGCCGACGCCAACGGGTCCAACGCGATCGGCGGAGCCGGACTCGAGGAACCGGAACTAGAGGGGGAGGGCCCCGATGGATAGAGAGGGGACCCTACAAATCCTCGAGGAGTTCGTCAAGACCGAAACGTTGATGAAGCATCTGCTTGCCGTAGAAGCCGCCATGGTGGCCTACGCCCGAAAATACGACGAGGACGAAGAGCAGTGGGGCATCGCCGGGCTGCTCCACGATTTCGACTGGGAAATCGTTCCCACACCAGAGCAGCACCCCACCTACGGTGCCGAAGTTCTGAGGGAGCGGGGCTATCCGGAACCCATCATCCGCGCCGTCCTGACCCACGGCGACCACACCGGCCTTCGCCGAGAAAGCCTGATGGAGCGCACCCTTTTCGCCGTCGACGAGCTCTCGGGGTTCGTCAGGGCGGTGGCTCTGGTCAGGCCGACCAAAAGCCTGGACGACGTCACTCCAAAGTCCGTGTTCAAGAAGATGAAGGACAAGGCCTTCGCCAAGGACGTGAAGCGGGAAGACATCTCGCTGGGCGCCGAGGATCTGGGAGTGGACCTAGAAGAGCACGTAAACTTCGTCATCGAGAGTCTGAAACCGATTTCGGCGCAGTTGGGCCTTAACGGCGGCGAGGCTTAATGCCGGTGGCGGAGCACATAGAGTAGGGAGGTACCTATGCAAAGGCGCGTACAGATGCAGAAGGAACGGTCATCGGCGGGTCTGGTGGATATCTACGACATGACGGCACTTTTAGCCGGATCCATCGTCCTCGGTCTATGGGTCGGTTTCGCCGGGCTATTCCTCCAAGTTCTGGCGATCGTGGCCTCCTTCGTGTACGGGCCAGTCATCACCTTTCGCATGTTCCTTCCCCTGGAAGAAGGGGAAGAGCTGAAACCCTGGGGTTGACGGCCCCCTCAGTGCGCTGCCTCCCCACTCTCGCCGGGCCAGAGGTCGTCCCAGCCCTGGGTCAGATGGGGGTAGCGTCCCTCTAGCAGGGGCGCGTGCAGGGGGCTCAGCAGTGGTACGGGCAGGGTCTCCAGCACCTCTTCCAGCTCCCGGGAAGGTGTGAAACCCCATAACGGAGGTAGTTGTCCTACACCCTTGCCCTGAGCGAGTACTTTGAAGTCTCCCATGCCGCCGGACCTAGCAATATCGAGCATCCCCATCCTATTAGCGTCCGTCTCCCTCTGTCCCAGGCCCATCCTCATCAGCCGTCCCATCAGCTTCGTCAGCCCGAGGTTTCCCAGGAACTCCCCCTGCGTACAGCCGCCCAGAGGCTCCTGGCCCCGGGCCTTACCAGCCTCCACCAGCGTAGTGAAGTCGACATGGGAGGTCATGTCCTGGGCGCCCACCCGTCGGTAGGGGTCGTCGGTCTGGGTGTGGCCGTGGAAGCAGGAAAGGGTGCCTCTCCGTCGGCGCGGGGAGTACAGCTCGGCAGCGAGGTCGCCGTAGTCCACCGTCAGCAGGAAACCACGCTGCAACGCCTGTGACACCTCTTCCAGCCAGGGCTCCATGGCCAGGTTAATCTCTGCTATGGAGCCCTCGGCCAGGGTCACGCCCAGCGAGCCCAGGCGCCGCTCCAGGGCCGGAGTGGAAGGCGGGCCCAGGACCTCGACGAAGCGGTTTTCCTCGAGGGTGACGTATATCTCCTGAAACGCGCCGTCCCTGACCGTGACCCTGTGGACCGGGAGGGAGTCGAGAAGCTCGTTGGAGAGGAAGCAGCCGGTTATCCCAGCTAGCGGCGCGCCGTTGGCGACCAGGCGACTCACCGCCCGCCTGGCTTCCGTGGGAAGATTATCCTCCGCACCGGTGCGACCCAGCCGGTCTACGCAAAGATAGCGGAGAGAGCTTCGAAACTCCTGGGGCAGGTGTGAGCTGTACGCCATCAGATCGTGGCACAGCAGGCCACCGCCGGCTCCCATCTCCACCACCCAGAAACGGGACGGCTCATCCAGAATCCGCCACATCTGGCACACCTGGAGGCTTAACAGGGCGCCGAAGGCGGGATGGGCCGTAGGGGCGGTATAGAAGTCCCCCCGCGCCCCGATCACATCAGGGCTGGAGTAGTACCCTCCGTCGGGCCAGTACAACGCCAGATCCATGAACTCGACGAAGGGGATGGGGCCTCGCTCGACTATCCGCCGCCGTATTTCCGCCTGTAGGTCCAAGCGCTGTACCGCCAGCGAAAAAATACAGGGGGGTCAGACAACCCCCCTGATCAACGTGCCAGTGACGGCCGGACTCCGAGCCTCAGCCCATCAGCCGCGGTTCTCGATGGGCACATAATCCAGGTCCATGGGCCCCTTGTAGTCCAGGAGGGGCCTGAGGAGGATGTTGTCCTTGTATTGCTCCATGCACTGGAGGGTCCAGCCGGGTATCCTCCCCAGAGCGAAGATGGATATGAATATGTCCTCCGGAATGTTCAGCAGATGGTATATGGAACCGGCGAAGAAGTCCACGTTGACGAAGATGCCCTTCTCTCTGTAGGGCACCATGGTCTTCTCCTCCAGGTATCTCAGTATCTGAAACCACTGGGGCTGGCCCCTCTTCTCGCCCAGCTCCCGGGAGCGGTCCCGCAGGTGCCGGGCCCGGGGATCCTCGGCCTTGTACACCCTGTGCCCGAAGCCCATGATCCTGCCGCCGCTGCTGAGCAGCTTGCTGGCATAGTCCTCGGCGTTCTCGGGGTTCCCGATGTCATTGGCCATCTTCATGACCTCTTCGGCCGCGCCGCCGTGGGAGGGTCCCTTCAGGACACCTATCCCGGTGACCACGGCCGAGTGCAGGTCAGAAAGAGTGGAAGCCGTGACTCGAGCTCCGAATGCGGAGGCGTTGGAGCTATGCTCTGCATGGAGGATGAAGTCCACGTCCATAAGTCGCTGGGTCTCGGCGTCCGGTACGTTTCCGTCCAACATATACAGGAAGTTGCCGGCGTGGTTTAGGCTGGAGTTGGGCGGAATCGGGTCCAGGCCGTTCCTGAGCCTGTGGTGAGCTGCAACGATGGTGGCTGCCTGGGCGGTGAGGCGCACACCCTTTCGGATCGTGGCCTCGATGGACTTATCGTTCACCTCCGCGTCGAAAGCGGCCAGGGCCGAAACCCCGGTGCGCAACGCGTCCATTGGATGGCTGCCCTTCACCAGGGCGAGGACCTGGATCACCTCGTCGGGAACGCCCCTGCTGGAACGAAGTACGCCGTCCAGCTCGTCCAACTGCTTTTTGGTGGGCAGGCTTCCGTACAGGAGGAGATAGACCACTTCCTCGAATGTAGACTTCTCGGCGAGGTCGTGGATGTTATAGCCGCGATAGAGGAGCTTACCCGCCTGGCCGTCGACGAAGCTGGCTTCAGTGGTGTCTATGTAGACATCCCTCAAGCCTCGCTTGAGCTCGACCTTCTGGTCTGCCATGGACGCTCCTCCTTCCTCGTTTCACCTGAGGGACGCCTAACGGGACGGTGGGCGCACTCCGCATGTAAAGTGTTCGGTAAGCCCTGGGAAAGGGAGGTGCACGGATGGCCGCTCCATCAATCAGGCAAAACAGCAACGACTTGGGGCGAACCCCGATCCAATATGCGGCCGCCACACCTGCAGTTATCACCTCTCAGCCAGTGGGTTACGCCGCGTGCACTGGGCTGAGAGTATCAGGCCGATTCTATCATCGGCCACATTGGAGTGTCAAGCTGACCGCCCCTACAAACCTCCCACCGGCGAGGCCCCCTTCATCCTTCACGAGCCCGTGAGCCTCCCGAACAGGGAGCGGCCTAACCCTGCCGGGCGTACTTGTCCACGCTCTTCTCCCCGGTCAGCGCCAGGTAGATGTCGCCGTGGGAGTCCACCCAAAGGCCGTGGGCGCCCCGGGAGGGCCAGCGGGCCAGCACCTTACCCTGCTGGTCCAGAACGCTCACCTGGGGAGGTTTCCCTCCCTCGTCCCGTTCGCAGGTGTAGAAGATGCCGTCCTTATCGATGGAAATGTCCTGGGGGCGCTGCATGTCGGACCAAATGCCCAAGAAAGAGCCTTCGAAGGAGAAGACCTGGACCCTACTGTTCTCCCGGTCACATACGTACAGCATGTCCCTGGGTCCCACAACAAGACTGTGGGGCAGGTGGAACTCATAGGGCGCCTTCTTGCCCGGCCGCCCCCAGGAGTGCCGTAACTGGCCGTCGGGTTGGAACTCGTGCACCCGGGCGTTGCGGTAGCCGTCGGTGACGAACAGGTGGCCCGCCCGGCCGGGCGCCATCTCGGTGGGGTAGTTGAAGGGGCCGGAGGCCTTTGGCACCAGATCGCCGGGGTTCTCGCAACCGGTGTCGGAATGGACGCCGCGCTGGCCCAGGGTCTGGAGCAGCTGGCCGTCGAGGGTGAACTTGAGGGCCACCGAGTCCTCTCTGTCGGTGCAGTAGACGACGTCGTCGACTATGGCGAAGCCGTGGGGGTCCTTTATCTGGCCCGTCCCCCAGGAGCTGAGGTGGTTGCCATCGCGGCCGAACACCTGGACCGGCGGATCTTTGCGCTGGAACACGTAAACCCGATCCTGGGAATCGGTGGCAACGGCGCTGACGGTGCCGAAGGATTCGCCTTGGGGCAGCTTGGCCCAATCCTGGACCAGGGTGTAGATATATTTCCCGCTACCTACGGTGGTCATCTGGCGTTACCTCCTCTTTCAACGTTAGCCGGCTCTGGATCGTAGGGGACTGTCCGGCCTTCCCAGTATAGTACCGCAGTGGTGCATCGTCGGCAACACTGATGCCGCGAAGAGCCGTCAGGCTGGAACGGCCACACGGGCAAACCCCAGTATGGCATTGGCCAGGCCTTGAGGGTTCTCCAACTCCAGGGCGTAGTCACCCTCCACCTCGACGATGCGGCCGTGTCTCCAGAACCGGGCCACCTTTATCGCGTCTTCGGCGGCCAGGTGGGTGCTGTAGGCGCCCCTAATGATGGCCACAGGGCAGGTGACCTTGCGGGCGTATCCCCGCAGGTCATCAGCGATGTGGGTTAGCCCTTGGGCTACTCGAACGTTGTCGTACTTGAAGGCGATGCCTCCGTCCAGGAGGGCCCTGGTGTTGTGCTCGATGCGGTGGCGCAGGTTCTCCTCCGAGTCGCCCGGCCGGAAGGTTCGCAGGTACTCCATGGCCTTCTCGTCGTTGGGGAACTCGGTCTTGGAGGCGCGCATCCGCTCGGCGTTCTGCAGGACGCCTTCGACCAGATCCCGTTTCGGGAAGAAATTGCTGAAGTGGGGCCCGCCCACCAGGACGACGGCCTCGCACTGCTCAGGATTTTTCGCGGCGAAGACCTGCGCCACCCGGCCCCCCAGGGAGTGTCCGGCCACAATGACCTTGCTCAGCCCCAGCTCATGGATGAACTGGTGGAGGTCCTGAGCGTAGTCCTCGGCGGCGTAGCCGCCGTCGGGGCGGTCGGTATCGCCGTGGCCCCGCTGGTCCGGGGCAAACACCTGGAACTGGCCACCCAGGGCGTCGGCCGTCTTGTCCCACATCCGTCCGTAGCCCGACGATGGATGGAGCAGCACCAGGTTGGGCCCACTCCCGTCCCACCGGTAGCAGCGCATCTTCAAGCCGCTGCTGAGGGTCACGTCCTTCGTCTTGGGATCAGCCATTCGTACCTCCGGCTTCCAAGTCTGCTATTCAGTCCACAAGCCAATTTTACTCCGAGATAACGGCGTGTCAACGAGGCAGTAGACCTCGCCGTCGGGTCTGCTATAATATGGGGGTCTCGGGCGCCGGTAGGCGGACCGTCCCGATCGGCCCCGCATCACGTCAGCCCGTATCACTTCAGCCGTATCACTTTAGAAGGAGGGTGCCATGCGAGTCTGGGAGGACGCCCTGACGGAGAACGACAAGAAGGTGCTGGCGGCCCGACCGCCGAGGCCGCTTACCGGATTCGGGGACAGGCCGGCCCTGGTCATCATCGACATGAATGTGGGTGCCGTGGGCGAGGACCGTCCCATCGACGAGCAGCTGGACAAATACCCCGGCTCCTGCGGCAATTTCGCATGGGCCGCGATCCCGCACCAGCAGAGGGTCCTGGCCGCGGCCCGCGAGGCGGGGGTCCCGGTGGTTTACAGCAGACACGTCTTCCGAGCCATCCACGACCTGCCCAGGGCCAAGGACCCCAAGTTCCAGTACAGCGAGCTGAGCCCCCAATCGGAGATCCAGCCGGAGGTAGGGATGGAGGATGGGGACTTGCTCATCGAGAAGCAGCGGGCCAGCGTGTTCTTCCAGACCGGGCTCATCTACACGCTCCTGAACAAGAAGGTAGACAGCCTGATACTCATCGGCAACAGCACGAGCGGGTGCGTGCGGGCCACGGCCATCGACGGGGCCGGGTATGCCTTCAAGATCTCGGTCGTCGAGGAGTGCGTCTTCGACCGCATAGAGATGTCTCACAAGGCGTCTCTGTTCGACATGCAGTTCAAGTATTGCGACGTGATATCAGCGGACCAGGCCTGCGACTTCCTGGCCACGGTGCGCAACGGCGAGGTGACGGAGAAAGTCAACGCCTAGCGCCATCACCCCCCTCCCGAAGGGAGAGGGGTGATGCAGGCGTCATCTTGACCAGTTAGCGGGGGAATTCCATCGCCTTCATAATGTTCCCCTCTCCCGATGGGAGAGGGGTCAGGGGTGAGGGCAGAACGCCGAAAAGGAGGACCTGCTCCATGAAGATGACCACCAGACTACGCCAGCTTTTCATGAGCCCCGAGATATTCGTCCTGGCGGGGGGCTCCAACGCCCTCGAGGCTACGATCCTGGACAAGGTAGGCTTCCAGGCCTGCTACATGTCCGGCGCCGGAACTGCCGCTGCCCTCACGGGCCTGCCCGATGCCGGCCTCACTACCATGACCGAGGTGGTGATGAACGCGGGCTACATGGCCCAGGCGATCGACGTGCCCCTGGTCTCCGACTCGGACACGGGCTACGGTAACGCTATCAACGTGCGCCGCACGGTCCAATCCTTCATCCGTGCCGGAGTGGCCGGCATACACATTGAGGATCAGGTTGCCCCCAAGCGGTGCGGCTTCGTGGCTGGAAAGCAGGTCGTCTCCATGGAGGAGGCCGAGGGCAAGTACAGGGCCGCTGTGGACGCCCGCAACGAGTTGGACGAGGACTTCATCATCATAGCCCGCACCGACGCCCGGGGCGCCGTCGGCGGAACCCTGGACGAGGCCATTCGCCGCTCCCACGCCTATCGGAGGGCCGGAGCAGACATCGCCTACGTGGAGGCCCTCCAATCGATGGATGAGGTCCGCAGGTGTGTGGAGGAGATCGGGCCTCCCATCATGTTCACCTTGTCGGCGATACCCGACGCTCCCCGCCATGCCGAAATGGAGAGGATGGGGATATCCTGCGCATTCTACCCCGGTCTGGCGAAGATGATCACCTACCGGATCAACTGGGAATACCTCCACGACGTGAAGCAGCGGGACGTGGAGGCCATCAGGGAGTGGCAGGCCTGGGAGGATAATTTCTCCTGGAAGCATCCGGCGCCACCCCACCGCTTCGACCTGGTGGGCTTCCCCGAGGTGCGCGAGTGGGAAGAGAAGTACCTTCCACCGGAGGAGTTCGACAAGTACGCCGAGTCCATCGGGACCTACACCCCCGGGGCGGTGGCCAACCGCAAGATGTAGGGCGTCCCTCACCGCCAACCCCTCTCCCTAAGGGAGAGGGGTCGAATGAGGCCGTGGCAAGCGACTGGGACACCACGACATCATGTCGGACGCGTCGGTTCCTGGGTCGAGTCGACGGACTATATGCAAGGAGGCCGTGCCATGGGTATGACCATCGCTGAGAAGATCCTGGCGGCCCACGCCGACCGCAAAGAGGTCAAGCCCGGGGAGTTCGTCTGGTGCCGGGTGGACGGCACCGCAGGCCTGCCCGGCGCCAACCTGGAGAAGCTGGGAGTGAAAAAACTGGCCGACCCGGACAAAGTGTGGGTGGTCGACGACCATCTGGCACCGCCCTCCAGCGTGTCCGCCGCCAACAACATGGTCCAGCTCCGCAAGTGGGCCAAGCAGTATGGCATCAACAACTTCTTCGAGTACGGCAACCACGGCATTTCCCACCAGGTCTTCCCGGAAAACGGCATGATCGTGCCCGGCGACCTGATCCCCATGCCCGACTCCCACTCCACCAGCGGCGGGGTGTTCAATGCCTGCGTCACCAACGCCGCCATGGACAGCCTCCTGTGCCTCATCTTCGGGGAGTACTGGTTCCGAGTGCCGGAGACCATTAAGATCGAGCTGGTGGGCAAGTACGCCGGCCTGGACAACTTCATCTTCGGCAAGGACGTCGTGCTCAAGGTAGCGGGCACATGGGGCACCGAGGTGGGCCTGTACAAGTCCATAGAGTACCTGGGCCCGGTGGCCCACGACCTCAGCCTCTCCAGCCGCTGGACCATCTCCAACATGGGCGTCGAGCTGGGCGCCAAGTTCGCCATCTTCGAGGCCGACGAGAAGACCGACGAGTTCCTGGAGGGCCGGGCGAAACGACCTTACCAGCATGTGTCGCCCGACCCCGACGCCGACTACTCCGAGGAGTACGTCCTGGACGTTACCGACCTCGAACCCCAGGTGGCCTGCCCACACGACCCCGGCAACGTGCGCTCCATCAGCGACCTGGAGCATGAGCGGATCAAAGTCGACCAGGCCCTCATTGGCTCCTGCACCAACGCCCGGCTGGAGGACTTCGAGATCGCGGCCCGCATCCTCAAGGGACGAAAGGTAGCTCCGGGGGTCCGGCTGCTGTGCAGCCCCGCCTCTCAGAATGTGTGGAACGACGTCCTGAAGGCGGGCCTGTGGGAGATCTACGCCGACGCCGGCGCCAACATAGAGCACTCCACCTGCGGGCCCTGCTACGGGGGACACATGGGCGTGCTGGGCGACGGCGAGGTGTCCATCTCCTCTACCAACCGCAACTTCCAGGGCCGCCAGGGAAGCTCCGAGGCCTTCGTCTACCTGTCCAACCCGGCGGTAGTGGCGGCCTCCGCGGTCAACGGATATATCAGCGATCCCAGGAAGTTCCTATAGACGGGAGCTCTCACGCCTGGCCCTTCTCCCTATGGGGAGGGGTGAGCTGGCAGGTGCCGTTCCTGTAAAAGGTGGTGCCGTCTAGAATAACCGAATTCGACAGGAAGGTAGAGCAGCCATGGCCGCAGAGATGACTTACTCGGGCAGGGTATGGAAGTTCGGGGACAGTGTCAGCACCGACCTGATGATGCCAGGAAGCGTGGTGCTGGCCCGCAGGCTTAGCGAGGAGGAGGGTGCCAAGTTCTGCTTCTCGGCCAACCGCCCCGGCTGGACCGACGAGGTACAGGACGGTGACATCATCGTGGCCGGGCGCAACTTCGGCTGCGGGTCCAGCCGCAACGGCGCCAGGGCGATCCAACTCAACGGGATCGCCGCCATTCTGGCCGAATCCACCTCTCGCATCTTCCTACGCAACGCCATCAACGTGGCGTTGCCCACCCTGTGGTGCAAGGGAGTCAGCGACGCCTTCGAAGAGGGAGATAGGGCCGAGGTAAACCTGATCACCGGCGAGGTGAAGAACGTCACTCAAGGGGCGACCCTTCAGGCCGAGCCCTGGCCCGAGGACAGCCCGCCCATGCAGATCCTCAAGGCCGGCGGCCTGATGCCCTTCATACAACGGATGATGGTCGAGCGAGGCATGGCCGGGGCGCCCTGAGAATCGCCAGCGTTCCGAAGCAACCGGCTCGCAAAACATGTAAATATGACACGTGGGGCCTAGCCAGGCGGCCAAGGCTCGTCATTCCGGCGGAAGCCGGAATCCAGCTAGCCTAGCTCTTCATACAGGTCCCGCCATTCTGGGTTCGAAATCTCGAGCAACACGATTTTCCACCCGCGTTTCCATTCCTTAATCGCCTTCTCCCGCGCGATGGCACTCTCTATCGTGCCGTGCACTTCATACTAAACCAACCTATGCACTTTGTAACGTCTAGTGAACCCTTCGACCAGATCATTCCTGTGTTGCCAGACGCGCTGAGTCAGGTTGGAGGTCACGCCTACGTACAAGTGCCATTCCGCCTGCTCGCGAGGAGGTACACGCAGGGCTGCCATCCTGGGTTCCGGCTTTCGCCGGAACGACGAGGGCGGTACAAGGACGCCGTCCTCCTTCCCAAATTCGGGATGACTCATGTTCCGCAGACTGGCGTCAGGGTTTTGCCCATGCCCCTCTATCCCTTGAGATGCTTGTCGAACCAGGCCATTGTCTTGTCCCAGGCGTCTAGGGCCGCCTGCCGCCTGTAGCTGTCTCTCGCGTCGCAGTGGAAGCCGTGACCGCAGCCGGGGTACACGTGGAACTCGTAGGTCTTGCCGTGTTTCTTCAGCTCGGCCTCGATGTTGGCCACGTCCGCCGGGGTGGGGTTAGCATCCTCCTCGCCAAACAGACCCAGCACGGGCGCACTGATGTTGGCCGTCTGCTCCAGGGGCGAAGGTCCTCCGCCGATGAATGGTGCTGGAATGGCTCCTCCGTAATAGACCACCGAGGCAGAGATGTCGCGAATGTTGGCCGCGGCCAGGTAGCTGATCCTACCGCCGAAACAGAACCCCACGATGCCTATGCGGTCGCCCTGCACGAAAGGCTGGGCCTTCAGGTAGTCCACCGCCGCCCTTAGGTCAGCCAGGATACCGTCGGCAGTGCACTTGCTCATGCGATCGATGGCGCTCGGCAGCTCCTCGTGCAGCCCGATGGTCATGCGCCCTTCACGGTGGAAGACGGCCGGGGCAAGGCCGACATAGCCCCGGGACGGAAGTCTATCAGCCACGCTCTGGATATGGGAGTTCACTCCCCAAACCTCCTGGATCACCAGCACGGCCGGATACTTCCCTGCGGCCTCGGGCTGGGTCAGGTAGCCCTCCATGGTCTGTCCACCGACGTTCATGTCTACCCAACTGGGCGGCATGGCACACCCCTTTTCCTAGAAGTTTTGGCGCCTTGCGCCGGACCGACACATTCTATCATGGTCCGGGGACCTCGACTATGACCGAGCAGGCCTTGCCAGAGCATCGGACCGAGGGTATCATTCATGCGAACCAGACGTAGGAGGATACCCGTGTCACAGGCCAACAAGGACTTCGTCCGCAACCTGGTGGAGGAGGTCCAGAACAAACACAACCTGGGCGCCATCGACGACCTTCACAGCCCGGACTTCATAAACCGCAGCGCCATCGCGGGCTTTTCGCCCACCCGGGACGGCATGAGGGAGGGCATGGGCCGGATGCTGCAGGCCTTCCCCGACCTGCAGGCCACCATCCACGACCAGATCGCTGAAGACGACAAGGTAGTGACTCGCAAGACCGTCCATGGCACCCACAAGGGCGATTTCATGGGGGTGCCGGCCACTGGGAAGCAGGTCTCTCTAGAGGTGATCGATATCGTCCGGGTCAAGGACGGCAAGGCGGTGGAGCACTGGGCGGTGGTGGACATGCTGGGGCTGATGCAACAGATCGGCGCCGTCTAACCACCCATGGAAAAGCTAGACATCGTCGTAGGATGGTCCCTCACGCCGGAGCAGGTCCAGCAAATAGAGGACGTGGCGGAGGGAGTAAAGGTCCACTTGATCGACTACCGGGTCATGGCGAAGCGCCACCTCCCCAAGACCGGAGCCGATCCTGAGTTGGACGGGCTGCTGGACCGGTGCCAGGTGGTCATGAGCATGCCGCTGCCCATCGACCTGGCCGACAGGGCGCCCAACCTGCGCTGGATCCAGATCATCAGCGCAGGAGTCGACTCGCTGCCCGGCACACCGGTATGGGAGCGTCCCGTCCTTCTGACCGTCAACCACGGTGTGCCGTCTCGGGGCATGGCCGAGTTCGCCCTCACCTTGATCCTGATGTTCGTCAAGGAGATGCCCCGAATCCTGTCCCAGCAGGGCAGCAAAGAGTGGGACCGTCGAGGCCTGGTCCCGGGGTACCTGGTGGGCAAGACGGTAGGCATCCTGGGCATGGGGGGTGCCGGCGGCGAGCTGGCCCAGCTCTGCAAGGTCCTGGGGATGCGGGTCCTGGCCACCAGGCGCTCAGCCACCCGACGTCAGCAGTCGGTGGGAAACGTGGACCTGCTGCTGCCCTCGGCGCAGATGGACGAGCTATTGAGGGAAAGCGACTTCGTGGTGGTGACCATGTCTCTCACCCCAGAGACCAGGGGCCTCATAGGGGTGCGGGAGCTAGGGATGATGAAGCCAACGGCCTATCTGATAAACATCAGCCGTGGCGCCATCGTGGTGGAGGCCGACCTGATCGACGCCCTTCGAGGGGGCCGCATCGCCGGCGCCGGCCTGGACGCCTTCGACGTCGAGCCGCTGCCCGCCGACAGCCCTCTCCGGGACCTGCCCAACGTGTTCCTGTCGCCCCACGTTTCGGGGGTGACCGACGACCAGACATCGGCCACTGTGGACCTCTTCTGCGAGAACCTGAGGCGGTTCCTCAAGGGAGAGCGGCTGATAAACGAGGTGGACAAGGTCGCAGGCTACTGAGCCCCGGTCACACCAGGGGCCAGACCCTGGTGGCCAGGGTCTCCATCTTCGCCAAGCCTTCCTCCACGGTTGAGCTGGTGTGGAAGAAGTCCAGCATGATGCGGTCGACTCCTACCTCTTCGTATTCGCGGATGCGCGCCGCCGTCTCCTCTGCACTGCCCCGGAAGGGCGCGTGTGCCGATCCGGAAGCACCGTCGCCTTCCATGAGCTCGAACCCGTCGGCAATCGAAGGTACGTAGATAACCTCGATCTCCCCGGGGTCTCTCCCGGCCCGACGGACATGGGAGGTAAGGCGTTCCAGGGCCGCCTCCAACTGTCCCGGTCCGTTAAGTGGAAAACGGGGGTTCGACCCGACAGGATACCAGCCGTTGCCCAGCTGCGCCGTTCTTCGAAGGGCCCTGGGACTCTCCCCACCAACCCATATCGGCGGGTGGGGCTTCTGCACCGGTTTCGGGTCGAAGGCGATGTCGGAGAACCGGCAGTATTTGCCTTCGAACCTGGGCCTGTCGCTCATCCACAGCTCCTTGAAGGCGCTAATGTACTCGTCGGTTACCGCACCCCGCTCCTCGAAGGGTGGCGTGCCGAGGGCCTCGAACTCCTCGCGCATCCACCCCGTCCCGACACCCACCACCAGGCGACCCTTGGACAGCACATCCAGGGTAGCAAGGGACTTTGCCGCCACCAGTGGATTTCGATACGGGACGATGGTAACGCCGGTGACCAGCTGTATCCTCTGGGTCTGCGCAGCTATGAAGGACAACACGTTCAGGTGCTCCAAATGCTCGCCAGGATCGGCGGCAGGGAACACTCCGTCTTCCGTATAGGGGTACTGGGAGGCCACCCCTGTGGGCATCAGAACGTGGTCGCCGAAATGAACCGAGTGGTATCCCAGCTCCTCGGCTCTTCTGACTATGACGATCAAGTTGTCAGGGTGAGCCATCTCACCGCGATGGGGTAAATTAAACCCATACTTCATGGATGCTCGTGCCCTCTTCTGATCAGAGTCGGTACACCCTGACGGCGTTGCCGCCGGATATCTTGGCCTTCTCCTCCTCGGTACAATCGGCGAGAATTTCCTCGATGATCTGGCGACTTCGGGGAAAAGTACCCTCAGCGTGGGGGTAGTCCGAGCCCCATAGCAGGCTATCCACGCCGATGAGGTCCCGCAGCCTGACGCCCAGACCGTCTTCCTGGAAGCTGAGGAACACATTGCGGCGGAAGTAGTCGCTAGGAAGGGCCGACTCCTTGAAGCGGTAGGCGTCCTCCCCGTGGGTTCTCTGGGTGTAGTTGTAGTCCAATTGTTTCATGAAGTGAGGGACCCAGGACAGGTCGGTCTCCACCACACCCACTTGGAGCTTCGGATGCCGCTCGAACACGCCGCTGAAGATCATGTGGAACAGCGACATCCGGGGCCAATGGTCGGCGTTGCATAGGAAAGCATGGGGTTGGGCGTTGGGGCCCCAGAAGGTCTGGCTCGGTCCCGGGCGGTTGGTAGCCAGGTGCAAGCTCAGAGGCATGTCCAGGTCCTCGGCAGCGGCCCACAAGCGCTCATAGTCCGACAGATAATACGCCCTCTCCTGGACGGGGTAAACGCTGATCATGGCCCCGGCCAGGCCCGACCGGGCGCAACGCTCCAACTCGTCCACACCAAACCCTATGTCGTCGATATCGATCATGGCGATGCCCTTGAGCCGCTTGGGTGAGACCTGGCAGAACTCTGCCAGCCAGTCGTTGTAGGTCCGGAAGAGGGCCGTCAGCAGGCCGCTATCTCGCACGCTTCTGAACAGCGCGAGGCCGACGGAAGGGTAGATCAGTCCCGCGTCCACTCCATCGGCGTCCATGTCTTTGACGTGCTCCTCGGGGATGTATCCACCAAGCTGGACGTCTTCCCAGAGGGATTTTTGAGAGACCATGTCATGGCCTTCCTCGAAGCGTACCCCCGTAGCCGTCCCATTGTGCTGACCGATGATCTTCTCGCCCTCGCAGTACCACCAGTCGCCGTCGTCCTCTGCGGCCACATAGGGTGCCTGGTCCCTGTACTTGGGTTCGGTCCTGGTGGTCCATAAATCGGGAGGTTCGACGACGTGACTGTCGGACGATATAACCCGGTACCCGGCCATTTGCAACCTCCTGGTGTCAGTGTTGATCAGAGTCGGTACACCCTGGCGGCGTTGCCCCCGACGATGGCCGCCTTCTCCTGCTCAGTGCAGTCCACGAGGATGTCCTCTAGGATCTCCTGGCTTCTGGGAAAGGTCGACTCATGGTGGGGATAGTCGGAGCCCCACTGGAGGTTCTCGACCCCTATGATGTGGCGAAGCTGGATGCCCAGGTCGTCCTCCTGGAATCCGACGAAAACGTTGCGGTGGAAGTAGTCGCTGGGCAACATGCCTTCCTTGAACCAGTAGGTGTTGTCGGTGCGGGCCCGCTGAGCGTAGTTGTAGTCGATCCGGTCCAGGAAGTGGGCCGCCCAGGACGCCTCGTGCTCCACGGCACCAACCTGCAGCCTCGGATACCGCTCGAAGACGCCGGTGAGGATCATGTCGGTTAGGGACATGCGAACGTAGTGGTCCATGTTTATCAGGATGGTCATTCCCCTGTCGCCGGTCAGCACTCCTTCGCCGGAGCCGATGCGGTTGGTGGCGGCGTGGAGGCTCAGAGGCACATCCAGGTCCTGGGCCGCCGCCCACAGGGGCTCGTACTCGGGCGAGTTGTATTTCCTGCCTTCAGGAGGGTACACGGAGATCATGGCTCCTATGAGGCCTTTGTCCCTGCAGCGCTCCAGCTCCTTGATGCCGGTCTGCACGTCGTCCAGGTTGATCATGGCGATGCCGGCCAGGCGTTTGGGTGAGGCCTGGCAGAACTCGGCCAGCCAGTCGTTGTAGGCCCTGAAGACCGCGTTGACAAGCTCGGTGTCCTCTACGCTGAAGAGCTGGAGGCCCAGGCTAGGGTAGAGGATACTCACGTCCACGCCATCGATGTCCATGTCCTTTACCTGCTCCTCGGGGATGTAGGCGCCCGGACGGACATCGTCGAACAGGTCCTCGTTGGACATCTGGGCCACTTCCTCGAACCTCTTACCAGTCTGGGCCCCGGCGAACCCGAACCCCATGAGCAGCTTCCGACCGTCGCAGTGCCACCAGTCACCGTCGGCCTCCCTGACGAGCCGCGGCGCTCGGTCCTTGAACCTGGACTCGACGCGGGACTGCCACAGCTCCGGAGGCTCTACAACGTGGTTATCCGAGGATATTATCCTATGATCGGGCACCACTCGCCTCCGCTACCTCAGGGTATCGCTTCAGCAATGGCTTTAGGACTTGCCCTGCTTGGCCCACAGAGCCTCCAGGATGTTGCCGGGTGACATGGGCAGCACGTCCATCCTGACCCCCACGGCGTCATAGATGGCGTTGGCTATGGCAGCCATGGGAGGGACGAGGGGGATCTCTCCGGCCCCCCGGACGCCAAAGGGGTGGCCCGGGTTGGGCACTTCGACGATGACGGTATCGACCATGGGCAGGTCGAGGCTGGTGGGCATGCGATAGTCCAGGAAGCTGGAGTTGGTCATTTCCCCGTTCCCGCTAAAGGTGTACTCTTCGTTCAGCGCCCAGCCGATGCCCTGGACCACCCCGCCCTGCATCTGGCCCTCCACGTAGCTCGGGTGTATGGCCTTGCCGGCGTCCTGAAGGGCGGTGTAGCGTAGGATGTCGACCTTTCCCGTCTCGGGGTCCACCTCCACATCGACCATGTGGACCGCGAAGGTGTTGCCGATGCCCCGCTCGTCGATGGTCGCCCGTCCAGAGATGGGCCCGCCGGTGGAGTTGAGCATGCCGGCCAGCTCCTTGAAGGTGAACCTCAGCTCGGGATCCGACCGATGAGAGAGGACTCCGTCGCTGTAATCCACCTCCCCCACCGACGTGTCCCATATGTGGGCGGCCCGCTGCACGAGCTGGCGTTTGAGGTCATGGGCTACCTTGTAGCAGGCCCAGCCGGTCTTGAAGGCGACACTGCTCCCTCCGGTGGTGGAGGTGTACCCCACTGAATCGGTGTCGGCCACAACGGGTCTCACATTCTCCACGGGGATGCCCAGGACCTCGGCCAGCTGCATGGCCACAGCCGTTCGGCTGCCGCCGATGTCGGGGGAACCCTCCACCAGGCTGACGGTGCCGTCGGGGTTGACGCTGGCGGCGGCGCTGGATGGGCCGGTGTCGTTGAACCAGAAACCGGCGGCGATGCCCCGGCCCCGGTTCGGACCCTTCAGAGGAGCCGAGTAGTGTTCGTGATCGGCGGCGGCCCGCAGGGTCTCCACACATCCTATGCGCACGAACCTGGGGCCCCCGATGCGGCGGGTGCCCTCCTTGGCGGCGTTGATCAGCCGGAACTCCATGCGGTCCATGCCCAACGCCTCGCAGATCTCGTCAATGACCGTCTCGGCGGCAAAGGCCGCGGTAGGAGCGCCCGGCGCCCGATAGGCCCCTGTCTTGGGCTTGTTGAGCACCACGTCCAGCCCCTCGACGTAGTAGTTGGCCAGGTCGTAGGGGCCAAAGACGCACTGGGCCGCGGGATTGACGGGGGAGCCCGGGTAGGCGCCCGCCTCGTACACCAGGTAGGCGTAGGCGGCGGTGATGCGCCCGGCCTTGTTTGCGCCCACCTTGACCTTCATGTAACATCCCGATGTGGGTCCCGTCCCTTCGAACACCTCGGACCGGGTCATGGTGAGCTTCACCGGATGTCCCGTCTTCCGGGACAGCAGGGCCGCCACCGGCTCCAGGTACACCGATGTCTTGCCTCCGAAGCCGCCGCCGATCTCCATGGGAATCACCTTGACCCTGGAGGACGGAATGCCTACCATCTTGGCCGTCTGGTCTCTTATGCCGAAGTGGCCTTGGCTGCTGCACCAGATGGTCACGTGGCCGTCGGGGCCCCAGTGGGCGGTCGCTGTGTGGGGCTCGATGTACCCCTGGTGCACCGAAGCGGTACGAAACTCCTTCTCGACCACCACGTCGGCCTCCCCGAACCCGGCCTCCAGGTCGCCTTCCTGGAACACGAAGCGGTTGGCCACGTTGCTGGCCTTCTCGGTGTCCTCTTCGGAGCGCAAGCCTCCCGCCCACCTCATGTTGGGGTTGGACAGGGTCGCCAGCCTCTCGTGAAGTAAGGGAGCGTCCTCCTCCATGGCCTCCAGAACGTCCAGAAGCGGCGCGAGGACCTCGTACTCCACGTCGATTAGGGCCAGGGCCTCCTCGGCGATGTGGGGGCTGGTGGCAGCCACCGCCGCCACGGCGTGGCCCACGTACAGCACTTTGTCTCCGGCTAGGCAGTTGTCGCTGAGGAAGCTCCAGTTGGTCAGGGACCCCTCCGTGACGTCGGCCGCCCTGCCTGGAGGCCGCTGCAGCTCCGCCGAAGTGACCACGGCCTTCACCCCCGGCAGGGCCAGCGCACGGCTGGCGTCGATGGACACGATGCGTGCGTGGGCGTGGGGGCTGCGCAGTATCCTGCCGTGGAGGAGGTCGGGCGGGTGAATGTCGGCGCCGTACCGCGCCCGGCCGGTGACCTTATCGGCGCCATCGTGGCGGACGGGCCGGCTGCCTACTACGTTGTACTCGAGAGTGGACAGAACCACGTTAGAAGCCATCGGCTGGACACCTCCTGGTGGTTGACCTAGAGGGATATCACGATTCTATCACAGGTCCCGAATACTAACCGGGAAACCGTGTCCGATATAGCCCTGGCGTCACAGCACGTCGCGGGCGATGTCCTCCATCTCCGCTAGGGCTGCCTTCTCGTCGGTGTCGTTGTTCAGCCAGAGGCTCACCCGGTCCGCTCCAGCTGCCTCCAGCTCCCCGATACCCTGCCTGTTCTTGAACTCGTTCCTCCCAAACAGGGTTCCCGGGCAGAAGGCCATGATTCCCAGGGAAGCGGGATCCCTTCCGGCCTCGCCGGCTAGCCGGTCCAGGATCGCCCGGCCCTCCCTGATGTCGTCCAGGGAGGCGCCTCCGGGCATCCAGCCGTCGCCCCACTCCACGATGCGCCGGAATACGGCTGGGGCGCGTCCACGGGCCAGGGCAGGGTCTTCTCCGGCCTTCCGGTTACGGGCCCATCCATCTCCTCCCAGGATGATCGGAGGATGGGGCACCTGTATCGGCTTGGGGAAAGACCGCACGGGTGGGAAGTCATAGTACTTCCCGTGGTACTCCGATTCGTCCTTGGTCCACAGCTCCTTCATCGCCATGATGGCTTCCCTGGTCTGGGTCCAGCGATGGGAAAAATCGGCCCCCATGATCTCCGTCTCCTCTCGGATCCAGCCCGCGCCGATGCCGAATAAGAACCGGCCGCCCGAGAGATGGTCCAGGGTAGCGACCTCCTTGGCTAGCACGATGGGGTCCCTCTCGGGAACCAGGCAGATGGCGGTCCCCAGCCCAATGGTGCTGGTGGTGGCCGAGGCCCGGGCCAGGGCGACGAATGGGTCCAGTATCTTGTTGTAGACAGAAGGCAGGGGGCCTCCGTCGGCTGTTGGCGTGGCGAAGTGCACCGGGATGATGGGGTGCTCCGGCACCCAAAAGGACTCGAACCCCAGCTCCTCGGCGCGCCTGGCAAGCACGCCGGGGTCCACCGAGTCCGCCGTCGTGAACACGAACAATCCCACCTTCATGGCCGGTCTCCTTCGTTGGGCCGAATCCTAGGTATCCCCCTCTCCTCCTTTGACAGGACAAGGAGAGGGCATGAAAGCAATTGTAGTGACCGCACCTTCATCCATCAAGCCACTTGTGGACGGTCGTTGACAATGCCTTAGGCCCAAACTATATTGGTGCCAACCCCGGACCGCCGCTTGGGAGACGCCGCCATGTTCAAGGGCTACAAGATCATCGACGCCGACAGCCACGCCATGGAGCCCAAAGACCTGTGGGAACGCTACGTGGAGCCCGAGTTCCAGTACTACCCGGTCTACCACGAGCTCATCGAGGGCGATCCTCCCACCTTCACCCTGAAGGTCCTGATGAACGGTTTCAGGATGCCCATGGGACAGGCGCTCCGTCGCGAGGGCAGGAAGAAAGACGTAGGACGGGTGAAGTACATACTGGGGAAGGACGGGGTGTCCAGGGACTACACCGAAGCCTATTCCCACTGGATCGACAGCAGCTTCTCTCCCCAGTCATACGTGGACTACCTGGATATGACGGGGATCGACTACCTGGTGATCTACCCCACGGCCGGCCTGTTCATCACCGGGGTCCCCGGCATGGACCCCAGGGTTGCGGCGGCCCTATGCCGTGCGTACAACAACTGGCTCTACGACTTCTGCGAGGGCGGCCAGGGACGGCTCGTCGGCGTCGGCCGCCTGGACACCAGGGATCCGGAAACGGCGGCCCTGGAGGCCCGACGGTGCGTCAGGGAGCTGGGGTTCAAGGCCCTCACCCTGATGCCCCAGATGGAGCAGGGCACCTCGCTGGCCGACGCGAACATGGACCGTCTCTGGCGAGAGATATCAGAGCTGGGCGTCCCATTGGGCCTGCACCAGTCCAACGGCAACGGATTTATGCCCGCCGGCACCCTGGAGGTGGGCCACCTGGCCCTGGGCCAGGCCTGCGCATTTCCGTTGGAGAACATGATCAGCTTCCTGGCCATGGCCTCAGGACCCCTGGAGAGGTTCCCGGACCTAAAGGTCATCTTCCTGGAGTCCTCCGCCAGCTGGGTCCCCTTCTGGGTGTGGTGGCTGGACGACCGGTGGGAGCGGCTGGGCGATAACGTGGACACGCCGCATCCGCCGTCCCTTTACTGGAAGCGCCAGTGCTTCATCTCATCGGAGCCCGACGAGCCCGGGCTCAAGTACGTGACGGACTTTCAGGGGAACGACAACATCATCACGGCCACCGACTTCCCCCACCCAGAGGACGCGACGTTCCCCAACGTGCTGGAGAAGATCGTGGACAGCCCCGATCTCTCTGCCGAGACCAAGAGGAAGGTCCTGTGGGACAACCCGGCCCGGCTTTATCACATAGACGAATAACACGCGAGCTCAGTCCCAAGAGGACATCGCCGTTTGCTCGACTAGCTCTTTACCAGTTGCCGATGACAGGGTCTTCATGTGTTGGGTCTACAATATGAGACCTCGGTGGTCGGGCAAACCGACGTCACGAGGCCGTAGGCCAAACCCTCACGAGGCTTCCTTCACACAAACGTCGAGTACGCTCCCTGCCGGTTTTTACCGCCTCTTTGCGCAGTGTTTTTAAGAATTCCACTATGGAAGCACGCGCATCCCCCTGATGCGAGGGATTCTCGCTTCCGAGATTCCCCAGGGCGTTGGCGACCCAACTGGAAACGTCCTCGTCCGTCGGGAGGGCTCTGAGGCCTACGTTAACCAAAGCGCCAGCAGGCTCATCTGCATCTTTACGTGGTATGGGGGCCTTAGTCCTTACGACCTGCTTCCCCGTTTGCTCCAAGATGTCCATGATTGTCCTAATCAAACCGAAATCGTCCACTACCATTACAGCGAAGTCACGCATCTTCTCGAAGACCTTCTTGCCTTGGGAGAATCGCCCTCCCTCATAGGCAGTTCTGGCAACGTCGGCGAGAGCCTGCATCGCCTTGTTGACAGTATCATAGTCCCGGAGGGCGTAGGCGCTACTGGCTATCAGGAAAATGTTATTAGCCCCCTCCGGTAAATCATCGTCTTTCGCTGTATCGGGTTTATGGCTCGGCTTCTTTGCCTCGGTCTGTTGCCCCTCTATCACACGTGCGGGATCCAGGCGATACTTGAAGATGAAATAGAAGAACGGGACTAAAGAGGCAAGCAGGAGCCCCGCCAGACCGAAACTTATCTTTGCCTGGATCTCAATAGGGGCATTAGCAGTCGTCTCAAAATGGAATCCCGCCACCAGCGCCAGGGTGTAAATCACGATGATGATGAAACCAATGAAGTATGCGAAGGTACCGGGGAAGAAGACCCTTGACCCCACCAACCTGTAACTGTAACGAGCAAAGAGCTGGGCACCGACGAGCAATATCGTCAGCGCCAGGGCGAAGACCGTGATCAATGCGCCGGCCGTCACCTGTAACATGGCTCGGACATCGTCTCCGTCGCTAGACAGAGGGTAAACGCCCAGTATTGCGCCAAAAAAGACGAGTAACACGCCTGCAGGGGCGAAATACCATAACATGTCAGAGGGGTAGTGTCCGCGGCGCTATTCTAAAGGACCGGTCCACCGCAGCACCCGGTCAACCTCCCTCTGGGTCAGGCCCCGGGTGTTGCGGAAGTCGGGCATGTTCCACCAGTGGCCCATCAGCGTCTCGTCCCACTCGGGTCGGTCGCCCTCGGGCCAGCCGTCGGGGTGAGGCAGGTCCAGGCCGTGCAGCGCCTCGTGGATGAAGGCACCGCTCTGGCCGACAAGTCCGAAGGAGTTGGCGGGCCAGCCGTCCAGGATCACGGAGCCGGACGTGGGCGCCGGGTACTCGCAGACGGCTTCCAGGCAAATGTCTCCCACCATGGCGTAGCCGGCGTTGCCGTTTTCGTAGCGGATGCCGCCGGCGTACCCTCCCATCCCCCGCACGAAGGCCAGGTAGATGTAGTCGTCAGTCCAGGGCAGGCCCAGCTCCTCGACTTCGTCCCTGATCAGGGAGATGTTCCGGGATCGCCACTCGGAGAGGTTTCTGCGGGAGTTCACCAGCACCACCGGGTTCCAGGCGATCCTGGTCCCGAGGGCGGCCGCCAGCCAGTCCTCGGCGAACCTGATGGCTTCGTTCACCTTGGCCATGGAGAGCCCCCAGGGCGAAGAGGTGTAGTACCGGTCGCCGTCCACCTCTACGGTAGTGTCGAACTGTGCGTCTTCGGCCAGGGCGGGGAACACCAGCAGGCTGACTATCGCCTTCGTCGATGGCGCGGAACCCGAAGACGGGGCGGTATGTCTCCCATCAGGGTCGGGGGCTGGGCTGGGCTCCCTGCCGATCAGACCAAAGGTGAGCAGCCTGAGCAGCCATTTCAGGAAACGGATCATTGCCCTTCACCTCCCGACTTCCAAACCTTGCGATCCCAGGTCTCGTTGTTCCTGAGGATGGAGAAGGCGACGCCCTCGATGTCCACCGAAAACAGGTGGTACTCCGGCTCCTCGGGCTTGAAACCCAACTTCCGGTACAGGGCGCCGCCGTAGCGCCGCCGGATCTCAGGGTCCCGAACGTCCACCGCCCGCCCGTACACCTTGAACTCCCCCTCGCTGGCATCCTTGTTCGTGATGGTGTTGTGCACCGTGCAGCGAGGGTCGCGCAGCAGGTCAAGGGCCTTCCTGGACTCCCACATCATTCCCAGATAGAGCTGCCCATCGGCGATGAGGGGCTCCACCGGGCTAATCCGGGGCCAGCCATCCTTCCTGAGGGTGGCTATCAGCACCAGGCCGGTGCGCTCGAACCTCTCCTCGCCCAGGGCGGCCAACTCGGGAGAGCTGCGCCGGAACTCCTCCCAGATCATGTGTACCCTCCGGACAGCCTGAGACTACGGGCTGCCCTCACCGTTCGGCCGCTTTTCCCACAGTGCCTCCAGCACATTTCCGGGAGACATGGGAAGCTTCCTCATCCTGACGCCGACGGCGTTGTATATGGCGTTTGCTACGGCGGCCATGGGGGGCACCAGGGGGACCTCCCCCACTCCCCGGACGCCATAAGGGTGTCCGGGGTTGGCTACCTCCACAATCACCGTGTCGATCATGGGCAGGTCCAGGCTGGTGGGCATGCGGTAGTCGAGGAAGGTGGAGTTGACCATCTCGCCCTCTTCGTTCAGGAAGTACTCTTCGTTGAGGGCCCAGCCGACCCCCTGGGACACACCGCCCTGCATCTGGCCCTCCACGTAGTCGGGATGGACGGCCTTGCCGGCGTCCTGGACGGCGGTGTAGCGCAGGATGTCCACCTTCCCGGTCTCGGGGTCCACCTCCACGTCGACGATGTGAACGGCGAAGGCGGTACCTACTCCCCCGGGATCCACGTTGGCCCGGCCTACGATGGGCCCGCCAGTGGAGTTCAGCATCGCCGCTAGCCCCTTGAAAGTCAGCCGGAGCTCCGAGTCCGAGGCGTGGGACAGGACGCCATCTGCGTACTCCACGTCATCGGATGGAACATCCCAGACCAGGGCGGCCCGTTGGACCATCTGGCTGCGGACGTCCTGGGCCGCCTCGTAGCAGGCCCAGCCCGTCTTGAAGGCCACGCCGCTTCCGCCGGTGGTCGACGTGAAGCCCACCGAGTCGGTATCGCCGATAGCGGGCCTGACGTCCTCGGCGCGGATCCCCAGCACCTCGGCGACGTGCATGGCGGCCACCGCCCTGCTACCACCGATGTCGGGAGAGCCCTCCACCAGGCTAACGGTACCGTCGGGGTTGACGCTAGCGGTGGCGCTGGACGGCCCGGTGTTGTTGGTCCAGAAACCCGCGGCGACGCCCCTACCTCGGTTGGGCCCTTCCAGCGGTGCGGTGTAGTGCGGGTGCTCCTGGGCCGCCCGAAGCGTTTCCAGGCAGCCGATGCGAGGGAACCTCTGTCCCGTCGCTCGCCGGGTGCCCTCCTGGGCGCTGTTGAGAGTGCGGAAGCCCAGGGGGTCCATGCCCAGCGCCTCGCAGATCTCGTCCACCACCGTCTCGGTGGCGAAGGCGGCGGAGGGAGCGCCTGGAGCCCGGTAGGCGGCGGTCTTGGGCCTGTTCAGTACCACGTCGAAGCCCTCGATGTGGGAGTTGGGGATGTCGTAGGGCCCGAAGACGCAATTGGCCGCGCCGGGCACCGGTGATCCCGGGAAGGCACCGGCTTCGTAGACCATGTAGGCGTCGGCCGCCGTTATGCGCCCCTCGCTGGTGGCGCCCATCTTCACCTTCAGGTAAGCCCCGGAGGTGGGCCCGCTGGCCTCGAACACCTCGGACCTGCTCATGGTCATCTTCACCGGGTGGCCCGTTTTCCTGGACAGGAGGGATGCCACTGGTTCCAGGAAGGGGACCAACTTCCCTCCGAACCCTCCGCCGATCTCCATGGGGACCACCCTGATCCGGGAGACGGGAATGCCCAGGATGGTGGCCGTATGCTGCCTGATCTGGAAGTGGCCCTGGCTGCTGCACCAGATCGTTAGGGTGCCGTCGGTGCTCCAAAGGGCGGTGGCCGACTGGGGCTCGATGTAGCCCTGGTGCACCGGCACCGTGCGGAACTCCCGCTCTACGACTAAGTCGGCCTCGCGAAACCCCTTCTCCGGGTCGTCCAGCTCGAAGAGGATGTGGTTGGCCACGTTGCTGGCCTCCCCGGTGTCGTCCTCGGAGCGAAGGCCGCCGGCCCTTATGGTGTGCGTGGTCATGGTCGCCAGCCTCTCGTGGAGGACCGGGGAGTCTTCTTTCATGGCGTCGAGGACATCCAGGACAGGGGGCAGCACATCGTACTCTACTTCGATCAGGGACAGGGCCTCTTCGGCGACGTGAGGGTCTGTGGCCGCCACCGCGGCGATGGCATGCCCAACGTACAGCGCCTTGTCCCCCGCCAGGCAGTTGTTGCTCATGAACCTGGGGTTGACCAGAGCTCCCTCGCCCAGGTCGGCGGCCCTGCCGGCGGGCTGTGGAAGCTCGGCCGAGGTTACTGCGGCCTTCACACCGGGCAGGGCCATGGCCTGGCTGACGTCGATGGAGACGATGCGCGCGTGAGCGTGGGGGCTCCTCAGGACCTTGCCGTGGAGCAGGCCCGGCGGGTTGACGTCGGCGCCGTACTGGGCTCGTCCCGTCACCTTGTCGGTACCATCATGGCGGATGGGCCTGGTGCCCACCACCCGGTACTCCTGTGTCGACAGCACCACATTGGAACCCATGGCCCTCACCTCCATCCCTAGCATCGCACAAATTCTATCACAGCCCTCACCCTCCAACCCCTCTCCATGAGGGAGAGAGGCACGGGGTGAGGGCATATGTTGACACTCATCGACGCTCAGAGCATAATTTTAAACATGAATCGCCCGCAGTCTCAGGAAATCCTCCTGACGACGGCGAAGGAGCTGCGAAATGGCCGGCTACAGAATTATCTCCTCGGACGACCACATATACGAGCCCATAGACCTGTGGACAAGCAGGATGGACGGCAAGTATCTGGACCGGTGTCCCCGTATCGAGCGAACGGAGAGCGGCGGCGACTGGTGGATCTGCGACGAGGTCATGGTGAACCCGGTCACTTCGGGGTCCCAGGCGGGCCGTCGGTTCGAGGAACCCGACAAACTTAGCAACGTGGACACCTACGACAAGGTGCGGGTTGGAGGATACATACCCGAAGAGCACATTAAGGACATGGACTTGGACGGGATCGACGTCAGCATCCTATATCCCACAGCCGGCGTCCTGCTGTACCGGGTGCCCGACAGCGACCTCCTGAACCCCGTTTTCAGCGCCTACAACGACTGGATCGCCGAGTTCTGCAGCGCCGACCCCAAGCGCCTCAAGCCCATCGCTATGGTCAACGCCGACGACATCCCGGCGGCGGAGGCGGAGATGGAGCGCTGCGCCAAGCGAGGGTTCCTCGGGGCCATGATCTCCGTGTATCCCCAGGAAGACAAGCGATACGACTCTCCCGTGTACGAACCCCTTTGGGCCACGGCCGAGGACCTGGGGATGCCCCTCAGCCTCCACATCGGCACCAACCGGCCCGCCCCGGCGTTCGACGGAGGATTCGACTCTCCCAAGCCGGCGGGCATCTGCAACGTGGACCACTGGGTGCGCCTGTCCCTGTGCGACATTATATTCAGCGGGGTGTTCGAGCGACACCCCAAGCTGATGGTGGGATCGGTGGAGCACGAGCTTTCCTGGGCGCCCCATTTCCTGGACCGGCTGGACTACACCTACAACCAGAGGATCCAACGCCCGGACTGGCACCGGTACAACGAAGACATGCTGCCCAGCGAGTATTTCTACCGGAATGTATTCCTGGGTTTCCAGGAGGACGGCATGGGCATCCGGTTCCGGGACATTATCGGAGTGGACAACATCCTATGGGGATCCGACTACCCTCACCAGGAGTCCACCTTCCCCCGGAGCCAGGAGATACTGGAAGACATCCTGTCCGAGTGCACTGAAGAGGAGAAGGGCAAGATCGCCGGCGGCAACGCTGCCAGGATCTACCACCTGACCTAGGCCGGGACCTACACGGGCTATCTGTCCGTCGGAACGGATATCCCCGGTATGTTCACCTGTATTCGCCCGAAGTTGTCCCGGGTCGTGATGAACAGGGTCTTGCGGTCGTCCCCGCCGAAGGCCACGTTGGTGGTCTGCTCGGCCCCCGTCAGGATCGTTCCCAGATGCTTCCCCGACGGGTCGATGACCCAGACACCACCCGGTCCGGTAGAGTAGACGTTCCCCTCTTCGTCCACTTTCATGCCGTCGGCGGTTCCGGGGCGCACCTTCTCGAATTGGTAGAACACCCGGTCCGTGTGCCGGCCCAGGGTGCCGTTGGACTGCACGTCGAAGGCCCGGATCTGCATCCTGCGGGAGTCGTCCACGTAAAGGACCTTCTCATCGGGGGAGAAGGCCAGCCCGTTGGGGAGCACGAAGTCGTCCACCAGCAAGCTGATCGTGCCCAGATCGGGCGAGACTCGGTATACACCCGCGAAGTCCAGGTCTACCTGGTCCTTGGGGTTAGGGAGGACCCAAGGGTCGGTGAAATATATGCTGCCGTCGGACTTCACCACCACGTCGTTGGGTTGGTCCAATCGGGTGCCGCGATAGTTGTTGGCCACGACGGTGATGCTGCCGTCGGGCTCCGTCCTGGTGACCCGGCGGCTGGCGTGCTCACAGGCTATCAACCTGCCCTGGATATCGCGGGTTAGGCCGTTGGCCTGGTTGGTCGGCTCTCGAAAGACAGAGACGCCCTCGCCGGGCGTCCACTTCATGATTTTGCTCGCTCGGATGTCGGTGAAGAGGAGATATCCCTCCTCGCGCCACCACACGGGCCCTTCGGCGGGTCCTCCCGGGCCCCAGTAGCCGCTGCCCAGAACCTCTATCTCCTGGTTCGGCGATAGGATGCGCTCAAGCTCCTGGGCGACCTGCTCGATGGGCATCGCAACCCTCCCAACCGTCGTTTTAGCGACTATAGGTTGGCAGCATACGCCTTGTCAAGGGAGGGACCGTGGCCCGCTCCCAACCGTGACCATGGAGGAATATGACGTTACAGGATTACTCGAACGATAGTGCCCTGCCCCGGTATGCTGGCGATGCGAAACACGCCACCCAGCTCCGCGCTGTAATGCTTCATGGCCAGCAATCCTATCGTGTCGGACTCCCCATTGACCAGGAAGCCACGCCCATTGTCAATCACGTCGAGGCAGATGCGCCCGTCCTCTCGCTGGCGTAGCATTACGATGGCGGACTTTGCGTGCGCATGCTTGACCACGTTGTCCAAGGCCTCTTCGAGGATACGGCGCATCCCCTTCTGGAGCTCCCCGAAGGACAACCTGTTGTCGTTTCTGATCCGACCTTCGATGTCGGCCTCTACGTATAGCTCGACGTTGACCCGCCGGCGGAACTGTTGAACCAGGGACCTCAGCATAGGGACCAGCCCCGGCGTGTTATCGGTCAGGGAGCCTGAGTAGGCTTCGAGGTTCATCGAGGCGTTGGGCCCTTCCGCCGACATGGCTCCCCAGGGAGTCTGGACGCCGTAGGGAACCTCCGCAAGCTGAGTCCCTTGCCAATGACTTTGAAAGGCAATCCCACCCTCGCTCAAGGGTTCGACCTCGTCGAACCTTTGCGTAAGGTCGGCCTGGATCAAACGATTGATGGAGGAGATCTCCCGTGCGCGCGACTCCAGCTCCTGGTTCTGCCGGACCAACCGCTCCTCTCTCTGCATTTGCTGCTGTTTTTCTTCAAGGACAGAAGCCCGTTTCTCCAAGCTCTCATCCACGGCCCCTCGCAAGCGCTCTCGCGTCACGGGCTTGACGATGTACTCGTAGGCGCCCTTCTTCAGGTGCTCTACAGCTATGCGAAGATCGTCCACCGAGGTAACGAAGATCACCGCTACCTCGGGGTAGAGGTCCATTATGTGCTGGAACAGGCTCAACCCGGTCATGCCCGGCATCATGATGTCGAGCAGCGCAAGGTCCACCGACTCCGAGCCAAGGACATCCAGGGCAGCGTTACCGTTGGATGCCTCTATGCAAGGGTAATCGCTCTCAAGGAATTTTCTGATGAGCAGTCGATTATCGAGGGAATCGTCAACTATCAATACGCTCATCGGTTGCACCTCCCAGAATCAGCCATTCCTTCGGCCGTCACTAGATCTCTCGGACCGCGGGCTACACCCACTATCCGTAGACCGGCTCGACCAGCTCCAAGTAGGCCGAAAGCTCCCCCGCCAACTTGAGAATCTCATCGCGGTCATGGTTACCCGCAGCCCGCTCCAGGTCACGTCCCATCTCTGTGATGGCGTCGAACCCGTATCCCCCTCCGGCACCCTTCATACTGTGGCCCAGGTACCGGATCGTCTCGTAGTCGCCCTGCTCGAGCCCTTCCAGGATGGACGCCACGTCCTCTCCACGGCGCTCCAGGAACCCCGGAATAATGTCCTGCAGGTCTTGGTCCACATTTACATGAACCCGACCATTGCCCATGGTGTCGTACCTCGTACTCATACTCTCACACCCCTTGTATGGTCGTTTATTGCCTCGATCAGGGTCATCATCTTTACCGGCTTGGTCACGTGGGCATCGCATCCCGCTTCCAGGCTCTTCTGAGCGTCCTCCTGAAGAGCATGAGCAGTAAGGGCGATGATGGGGATCGAAGCCACGCCGGCTTCCCGTTCCCACTTCCTTATCATCTGGGTGGCCGTGTACCCGTCCACAATGGGCATCCGCATGTCCATCAGCACTACGTCGTAGGCCCCGGCCACGAACTTGTCGAAGGCGACCTGACCATTCTCGGCCATGTCCATTTTGTACGCTGTCCTCTTCAGGTAAGCTTGGATTAGCAGACGGTTGTCCCTGGAGTCTTCGACCAACAGGATGCGCAACGGACGTTCGGTGTCGGGGACATCCATGGCGGGATCGGCCGGTTGTCCCTCCTCATCCTGCCCAACCGTTCCATTGACGGCCGCCTTGATGGCTTTGAGCAGCTGAGACCGCCTCACCGGCTTGACCACGTAGTTCGAGATCCCCATCTGGCGACATCTGGCCAGGTCGCCGGTAAGGTGGTCCGACTTGAGCATCATGACGACCCTATCCAGGGAACCCAGGCTGGTACTTAGCTCTTCGGCCACCACGAACCCATCCATGCCGGGCATCTGGCTGTCTAACAGCACAACCTGGCGTTCTTCCGGCCCTACCTGGGACCGGTTGGCGAGAACGAGCGCCTGGTAGCCGTCCTCCGCTTCAATCACCGAGGCGCCCCAGGACCCCAGCATCTCTTTCAGGTTGGCGCGACCGGTGGAGTTGTCGTCAACCACGAGGGTGTCGAGGCCTTCCAGGTCAGCGTCGCGTGCCGGGACAACCCGACTCTCCTCGTCGACGTCAACGCTTACGGTGAAGGAGAATCGACTGCCCCTACCCTCCTTGCTTTCGACCCAGATACGCCCTCCCATTAGCTCCACCAACCGGCAGCATATGGCCAGGCCCAGCCCAGTACCTCCGTGTTGCCGCGTCGTCGAAGCGTCGGCCTGGGTAAAGCTGTCGAAGATGATGTCCAGCTTCTCTTCGGGAATGCCAATCCCCGTGTCAATTACCTGAAACTGAAGGTAGTCGGTCCCGTCCGTGCCGGCACGAAGGCTGGCATCCACATTCACTTCCCCGTCCTCGGTGAACTTGATGGCGTTGCCTATGAGGTTGGTTAGGACCTGGCGTAAGCGGACCGGGTCACCCTTTACCGTGGCCGGAACGTCGGGGGCGACGCGACAGTTCAGCTCCAGACCCCTCTCATGGGCACTGACAACAAGGAACTCGGCGACGTCATCGATCAGCTCGACCAGATCGAACTCGATCTCTTCCAGGACCACCTGTCCCGCCTCGACCCTGGACAGGTCCAGGATGTCGTTAATCAGCACCAGCAGCGTCTCACCGGAGGTCCGGAAAACCCGGACGTATTCGTACTGCTCGGGACTCAGCCGGGTAGTGGAAAGGAGGTCCGCCATCCCCAGGATGGAGTTCAAGGGGGTGCGAATCTCGTGGCTCATGGTGGAGAGGAACTCCGACTTGGTCCTTGACGCCTCGATGGCCGCGTCCCGGGCGGCCTTCAGCTCCTCGTTGGACCGGCTCAGCATCTCCAGCAGGTCCTTATTCTCCATCTGCAAACGCCGCTGCTTCAGGGCGTTTCGGACGCTGTTGTGAATCGCACCCGGATCGAAGGGCTTCACATGGTAGGCAAAGGCCCCCTTGTTCATCGCTTCTACCGCGGTTTCGACAGTGGCATGGCCCGTGATAAGGATAAATGGCGCATCGGGATGGACGTGCTTCAGGGCCATTAGGATTTCCAGGCCACTGATGTCGGGCAGGTTCAGGTCCGATATGACCACGTCTATGGTGGTCTCCTCCAGGTGTTTCAGGGCGGCACGGCCTCCTCCGCAGACGATCACCCCATAGCCCTCGTCCTCGAGGATGGCGGCCAAGGTGTCCCTCATCCCTGCTTCGTCGTCAGCAACCAGTATGTTGGCTTTGTGGTTCATTACCGGGGTCTCCTATCGATCTTTCATCGGCCGTGTTCTCTATGACGCCCGTCTACCGGTAAGCCGGCGCCATCTCCCTCGGTCCGAGGATTTGGCGTCGTAGCTCTTCTATGCTGAAGGGCTCCCTCACCATCGGATTCCCTGTGGCCTCGGCCCAGGCCCCATCCTCGTTTCCGGCCACGAAGATCACTCTGCCGGCCATATCCCTGTCACAGTCCTCGATAAGCCGGCAACGGCGCCAGCCACCATCTTTCGACGCCTTCAGGTCCAACACCACGCAGTCGTATGGATGCTTTCCTAGCTTACGTCGAGCCTCCAGCTCATCCTCCGCCATGTCCACCATGTAGCGCTCGATGGCCAGGGCATCGGCCAAGAGGTCCCGCAGGTGGGGCTCGTCCTCTACGACCAACAGGTGTTTGGTCGATACGAATTCCTCACCGGACTCCGAATCTTCCCAGGATCTGGCTCTGGATATAGGCAGCGTGATGCAGACCGTGGTGCCGCCGTCGGGAACGCTCTCGGCCCAGATCGTTCCGCCGTGCTGCCGGATCACTCCGTAGCATATGCTCAGACCGAGGCCGGTCCCCGAGCCCACTTCCCTGGTAGTGAAGAAGGGATCGAATATCTTTCGCAGATGCTCGACGAGGATGCCGGGCCCATCGTCGGCGATGGTGACCTTAATCCTATCATCGGACCTGCTGGCACGAATGGTGAGCCTTCCGCCCTGGTGGGCCTCGTACATGGCCTGCTCGGCGTTGTTCATGATGTTGATAATGGACTGGGTCATCTGGTACTCGTCGACCATGGTAAGGGGCAAGTCACGGTCCCATAGAGCAGAGACCTCGATGTTGTTTACCTTGAAGTCATAGGATTTCAGCTCCAGTGCCCGCTGCAGGACCGCGGTCACGTCCATGTACTGTTTCTCGGGCCGGCGCCTCCAGGCGAAGGAGATCAGGTTCTGAACGATCTTCGCCGCTCTCTGGGCCTCGGTGTAGATCCTCTCCACGTGGGATCCGACCTGATCGGGGAGCTCCCTGGCCATCAGCAGCTGGGAAAATCCTAGAATGATGGTGAGTGGGTTGTTGATCTCATGGGCGACCCCGGCCGCCAGGTCTCCGACGGAGACCAGTCGACTGGTCTCCCGGACGCGCTCTTCCACGGTCTTTCGCTCGGTCACGTCCCTGGCGATCCCCAGGACCACGCTCCTGCCCTCGTACTCCACTAGGTTGGTGTTCAGGTCCACCGGAATCCGGTCCCCGTTTTTCTGCTGGAAGGAGAGATAATCCGCACCCCCATGTCCGTGCTCCAACGTCCGCCCCAGCAGTCCCATGCCGGCGGTCTGCTCGGACTCGGGATGGAGCATCGGCATGATCAGATTGAGCAGCTCCTCCCGACAATAACCGGTCAAGGCCTCCATCCTGGGATTGACCTCAACGAAGTTTCCATTCTCTGGATCCACTATGAAGATGCCGTCACCTGCCTGCTCCACTACAGTCCGGTACTTGATTTCCGACAGGCGGACCCGCTCGGCAGCGTTCTGCAGCTCCCGGTTGGATATAGTGAGCTCTTTGTTCATCCGCTGCAGCCTGTCCAGGAGCTTCTTGTTCTCCGCCAGAAGCTCCTGGTGCCGCACCGCGTTGCGGATGCTGTTGCCCAGGGCGTCCAGGTCCAGGGGCTTCATGTGATAAGTGAAGGCGCCTTTGTTCACCGCTTCGATGGCCGTCTCGACGGTGGCGTAGCCGGTCATCAGAATGAAGGCTGCATCGGGCTTGATTTTCTTGAGCGCCATCAGTATCTCAAGACCGCTCATATCGGGCAGCTTCAGGTCAGATATGACGATGTCTATGTCTGCGCTGGCTTCCTCAGCCACCAGGCTCCTGATGGCCTCCGCCCCACTCTGGAACCCGACTGCCCGGTGGCCTTCTCCCTCAAGGACGCCGACAAGGGTGTCCAGCGTGCCCTTCTCATCATCCACCACAAGAATATTTGCCAGATAAGCCATATCTTGTCTCCTATTGCGTGATTGCCTTCATCAGGGTCAGCATCTCTTCCGGCCGGACCGGCTTGATAACCAGGGAGTAGGCGCCCCTCTTGAGGGCTCCTTTCACAGCGTCGTCCATGGCGTACCCGGTGACGAAAATGACTTTCACCTGCGGGTCGATCTTCCGGATCTCCTCGAAGGCGGAGATTCCGTCCATGCCGGGCATTTTTATGTCCATCAGGATCACCCTGTAGTGTTTCTCCCGTACCATGGAAACGGCCTGGCTTCCGTGTTGCGCCACGAACACGTCGTATCCCTCGTCCTCGAGGATGCCCTGCAGGGTTATCCGGTCGGCCGCACGATCGTCTACCACCAACACGCACGTGGTCTCCAGAACGGCTTCGACGATCTCGATCACCTGGGCCATGTCGAAGGGCTTGTAGATCACGGAGTAGGCCCCGACTTCCAGGGACTCTTTGACAAGGTCTTCCACGGAGAAACCGGTCATCATGACCACGACGGAGTCCGGGCTTATCTTTCTGATCTCCCTGTAGGTCTCGACTCCGTTCAACCCCGGCATCTTGATATCCATGAAGATAAGGGCGAATTCCGTTTGCCTAACCATCTCGATAGCCTGGTATCCATCCTCCACCGCAACGACCTCGTAACCTTCATCTTCGATGACGCCCTCGAGGGTGACCCTCATACCCAGATCGTCGTCGACAACCATGATCCTGCCCTGGTGTTCCGTCATTACATTCCTCCGTCCGATCTTTCGATTAATCGGGGCAGCTTAACGGTGAAGGTGGCGCCCTGGCCGTACCCGCCGGATACGTCGATGGTCCCGCCATGCTTTGAAATGATCTGCTGGCAGATGGCCAGTCCCAAACCGGTACCCTGCGTCTTTGTCGTAAACAGGGGGTCGAATATCTTCTTCATGTCTTCATTGGGTATTCCCATGCCCCTGTCCCTGAAGCCCACTTCGACGTAGTTACCCACAACGTTGGCGTTGATGGTCAGCTCGCCACCGTCGGGCATCGCGTCCTGAGCGTTGACGATCAGGTTCATGAAAACCCGCAGCAGCTGGTCGGCGTCGGCCGGAACCGCCGGTAGGTCTGACTCAAACAGCCGGGTGATCCTGACATCCTCCCTCAACGCGATGGTGGAGATGGTGTCTTCGATCACCGTCTCGAGATTCGTCGGAGAAAGGGAGGGAGCCTTGGCCCGCGCGAAGTTCATCAGATCCGTGATTATCTGGTTGGAGTGCTGTACCTCGTCCTCGATGATCTGCAGAAACTGCCCGATCCTGGGATTGGAACGGACTGCCTCGCTGTTGTTCAGCCTCCTGCGCAGGTAATAGATGGCATTGTTGATGGCCCCCAGGGGATTCCTCAGATCGTGGGCTACGCTGCCGGAGAGCTGTCCGATGGCTACCAACCTCTCGGTGCGTACCAGCTGGTCCTGGGCTTCGACTAGCTGCTGGTTAGCACGCTCCAACTCCTGAGCTCGCTCTCTAGCCCGTTCTTCCAGGTTACGGTTGGCTTCCTCCACCAGGGACAGCTCACGCCGGCTGGACCGGGAGATCATTACGTCGGCCACCACCACGAAGCCGAGGAGGACCAGCACCAGGCCAGCCATGGTCCCCATTGTGATACGAAGGGCCGACTTCGCGCCGTCCACCTGAAGGGCAGCCTCTCTGGTCACGTCGCTGTGGACCTCCAGGACGCCGACAATTTCTCCCGAGGATGCGTTCGTGACGGGTATATAGGTTTCGGCCACGTCGACCCTTTGCTCAACGCCGTTCATGTCGACCAGGAATCGGCCGTCGACCAACCGCGATCGGGTCTGTCCGGCCAGGGCGCCCTGAAACAGGTAAACCTGCTCGTCAGAGAGTCCGGCCTGGCCCTGTCTGGCGCTCCACAAAAGAGCTCCGTCGGTGTTCAGCAGATTGAACTTCACGATATCCAAACCCTGCAAGCGACCAAGGACACCGCTGCTGGAGTCGATCAAAGACTCAAGGTCCGCCGGCAGGGACTCCTGAAGGTCGTTACTGCCCGCCGCCCGCATCAAAGACTCGATCCGTTGAACCTCCAGCGTCGCGTTCTCTTCCGCTATCCTCACCACGTTGTCGACGGGGAGGTCGCGTATGACATGATTCACTATTACCGAGCCGACAGCGATAACCAGCGCCGCGGTAATGGCAAAGAAGACGGTCAGCTTGTATCGTCCCATCCCACGGCCAAGGGTGCCCATTTTCGAGCCGACGCTCATCCCTTGCGGCATAGTAAGTTCCCCCTGGCTACCCGTGATCATACCCATATCTAGCTCCCGACCTCCCTCACCATAGTCTTGGTCCCCTCACTGAACCGATCCGACGTCGCCGTCATGATATCCGTCTTTCTTCCTCTGGCTCGTAATCGTCTTCGTCTCCCCACCGTTCGCGCATCTCGTCGACCAGTGCATCCAGCTCCTCGGCCAACTCCGTCGCCTCCACTTCATCCGCCCATGAAGCCATTGAGATGAGATGGTGGTCTACCACCTCTTCAACCTCGAAGAGGTCCATCAACGAGTCGTCTGGGCTCTCTGCCTCACCGACGGATGCATTTTCGGCCGACTCATCGTCGTCTTCATCTTCGTCGGCCTCATCGGCTTCGTCGTCTGCTTCGGCGTCTTCTTCCTCGTCTTCGGTCTTGGCGGAGTCATCTGGGTTCTTTTTCAGCTTTACGGTGTTGAGCTTGAACCTTCCGACGTCGCTTTCCTTCTCTTCCTCCTCATCGGAGTCATCGTCCAGATCTGAATCCAGATCTGGCATCTCATCATCTAGCTCGTCTTTGGAGCCCTTCTTGTTCTTGAACTTGCTCATGAACGCCATGCCGTATCCTCCTCGGACTTACTTAAGGGTCTTTCCGGCCCGAAACTGCCATGGTTTACTTGAGAACCATCGCGGCGACTGGAGGGATGATGATCAGGTTTATCCCAGTGAGGGTGCACATGATGCTGCCGTAGAACGCCAGCTTCAGCCGGTGCCCTCCAGTCGCGAATTTGGGCGCCAGGGTGTTGGCCACCGTGAGCACTATGACCGCGCCCATGGTGATGAGGCTGGTCTGTGACATGTCCTGGGGGTTGAAAACGTGAAGGTTGGGGATCGACGCGGCTGAATTCCCACCTTGTGCTAACAGCTCCTCGGTGGCAGTGTTGAGCTTACCGTTGAAGGCAACCATTATCTCCAGGACGAAGATCAGCAGCCCTGTCATGGCTCCATGAAGGGGGATGGTCAGGTAGGCGAAGGGTAAGGCCGTTACGTGCCGCCTCGCCCTCAACAGGGCGATGCTCATCGCGTAGTCCGAGGCGACCGCGCCCACTCTCTCCGGGCTGCCGCCCAGGCTCACGCCGTCCACGAACATCCTGGTGGAGCGATGGATCAGCTCGCTGCCCGTCTCGTCCATGAACCTGTCCCAGCATAGGTTCGGTGTTATTCGGCTGCGGAGGCGGGACTGGAGCCTCTTCACGTAGGGCTCAAGGCTTCCAAGGGAACGCCGGTCGATCTTCGTCATGGCCGAGGACAGGGTAGTGCCAAGGGACTCGGCGACGTTGCCCATGGACCGCAGGAACTTGGAGGCCTCTTGGTCCAGCTGAGATACCTTCATGTCGTCGATATATGCGTAGATTCCCGCGGGCAGCAAGGAAAGGCCGAAGGCAAGGAAGGCAAGGCCGATCCCCGAGGTAGCTGCCAGGTACAAGGCCATCAGAGCGCCCAGAGGCCCAAAGATCATCAGCAACTGGGCGGATCTCCGTCTTTCTTTGGGACCCCTATGGTTTTTATAGGCTTTCAATTCGTATGGAGCTGACTTGTAGATGATCCACGCCCCCCCAGGGACATACAGAACATCGTCCCCGTAAGCATCATGACGAAGGTGTTGCCGATGTCATAAAGCATCGTCGAGATCATCGACACCACCACGATCAAGGACACCGATACAAGGAGAGCGGCGTAGGCGTCGCCCCACTTTTGAAGGCTTTCCAGGCTCCTCTGGTACTGGTCGATGTATTGCTCGCGCTCCACCCTGGCCTCCTGGGCCAGGAACTCCTGCTCGGACTCTCCGGAGGATATGGAGCCCGCGAACCTCAGGAGCAAGCTCTTCACCGTGTAGGCCCCGGCCTTCTTGGACACCAGCTGGAAGCTGCGGCCGTACTCGAACCCCAACCTCTTCGTCAGCAGGTATACCTGCTTGAAGTACGAAGCAGTCTTGTACGGCTGCTGGATGACGTGCTGGAAAATCACGTCCCTTGGAGTCTCCCCGATAGCTAGCGCCGACATGTAGGTAAGGCTGGAGAACAAGTCGAAGCTCAGTACGACGCTATCGGAGGACTCCTTCTCTATACGCTTTCGAGAGGACTTGGTAGAGTTCATAGAAGTCGTTTTTCCCCTGTTCCTGTAACTTCTTAAGAATGTTGGCCCGCCTGGTTAGCTCGTCGTAGATGGTCCTTTTCTTATGAGGGGGTATCCCCCTCTGCATGGCGATGCGCTCCTCCAGGAGATAGCTGTTCATGTAGCCGCTGAACTCGAAGGCGTCATCGGCGGGGTTCCACCGGAACACCTCGATGAAGGAGAAGGAGTCGCTGGAGGAGTCGTACCCCACGATCTCGTTCACGCTCAGGATCCTTCTGCCTTCTTTGCCGTTGGGAAGCCTGACCATGCTCTGGATGGCCACCAGGTTCAGGTTGTCGACATAGGTCTTGGGCACGTTGATGGGGTTGCCAGTGAGCCTCTGGATCAGCTTCTCAACCGACGCGGCGTGGAAGGTGGCCATGCACGCGTGGCCTGTCTGCATAGCCTGGAAGGCGATGGCCCCTTCCTCCCCCCGGATCTCCCCGATGATGATCTCGTTCGGCCGCTGCCTCAGGGCGGCCTTCAGCAGGTCGAACATTGTCACCGCCGAGTTCGATGAGGCCTTTGTGCTGCCCCGCACCACCTCCCTGATCCAGTTGGGGTGAGGAACCTGGAGCTCGGGGGTATCCTCGATGCTGACGATCTTGCCGGTGGGTGCGATGAAGGTGGTAAGGGCGTTCATCAGGGTGGTCTTACCCGAGGCCGTCTCCCCGGAGACGAACATGTTCATACCGTGGCCCAGGGTCAGGGAGAAGTACGCCGCCATCTCGTAGGTGAGGCCGCCTGACGCCACGAGCTGCAGGATGCTCATGGGGCTGGCCATGAACTTCCGGATGGTAAAGTTGCTGCCGCGCTTGGACAGGTCTCCCCCGAAGACAATATTGATTCGGGAGCCATCGGGAAGGGTAGCGTCCACGATGGGGTCCCGGAAGGTCACCGGCTTGCCGATCTTCTCCGACATCCGAATGACGAAGCTGTCCAGCTCCTCGATGGAGTCGAAGGCTACGGTGGCCTTGAGACCCTTGAAGATCTTGTGCTCTACGAACAGGGATCCCACCCCGCTGCAGCTTATGTCCTCGATGTATGGGTCGGTTATCATGGGTTCGAGGGGGCCCATACCTTCCTTGTCCCTGACCATCAGATATCTCAGGGCCTCGTACTGCTTAGGAGTCAGGACCACCTTTCCTTTGCCGTCCTTGCTGGTGCCTTTCTGAGGCTTGGCGCCATCCTTGCTGACCGTGCAGACCTTGTCCAAGCTCTTCAGTAGGAGCTGGGCTCGCTCTTTACCGTCGATGGTGCCATCGTCAAGGTCGCCGACGAAGTCCACCAGCCGGATCTCCACATCATCATTGATGCCGGCAAGGTCCTCGGACATGCCCGGCTCGATGGCTATGTAGTGGTTCCGCGCATCGCCGGGATTGGGATAGATGTGGATAAAGTTCTCTTTGCCCGAGGGATATATGAGGTTAGGGTTCTGCAGTTCCCCCAGCTTGCGGTCCAGGGTCTTGTGGAACTGGGGCACACCCAACTTGTCTATGGGCAGGGCGTGCAGGTACTCCCTCAGGTGGGCCTTATTCTTTGACTCCTTTCTGAGCTCCTTGGGAAGCATGCGGAACACAGGGCACTTGGAATCGTCGCCCTTGTGGCTATGCTCCGACTGAACTTCGAATGGTAGAAGTGGCTTTGCCATCTTTATGCTTTCGCCTTCGTCACAGGAATGATTCTCATACCCAACCCGGGCTCAACGTCGAAGCTGATGATGTTTCCCGTGGTCCGTTCGGCGTTGCGCACCTTGCTCACTTCCATCATCTTGACCAGCCTCTCGCCGATCTCCTCAAGCCGGAGCTTGAGATGGGCGTCGCACAGAGACCTGACACGGATGAGCATCCGCTCGTCGAATGCGTAGGAGTGGACCACCATGAAGACGCTTCTGTCGTTGTCACATATGTCTTTACAAGCAATGAAGAAGTCCATGATGGTGGATTCTGTGCTGTGGGTCACCAGGTTGGTGACCGAGTCGATGACTACGACATTGAACGCCCGAGGAATGGTATCTATGTGCGTGGCCAGGTTCTTGAAAGCGGTCCCACTCTCATCGTTTTGGGAAATCTGCAACGGGTAGATCCGGAGCCGGTCCATCAGGAAGTAGTCAGTCACGTCCAGGTTAAGGGAGCCCATCTGGGTGAGCAGGCTCTTGACGGTGTTCTCGGTGGTGTAGTAGGCGACCTCAAATCCGCCGGTAACCGCTTCGTGAGCAAGGTGCTGGGTGAGCACGCTCTTGCCGGCGTCGGAGACCCCTTCGACCAGGGTCAGGGAGCCTATGGGTATTCCGCCCCCCATCTTCTTGTCTATCTCGTTGCTGCCCGTGGAAATAGAAGTCGCCAGTGCTTTTGGCTCCGCAACCATCCTCTATCCCTCCTCCCACTAGTTTGATAACCGGTGCCGTGTGCCTAGTTGGTGTAGTAGGCCGAGTCCGAGACCCCGCCCGGGACGGCTACGGCTACCGTTCCTGACGTCCCACTCTTGACCGTGGGAACGAGTTCAAGGTCATGTTTGCCACCTCGTCGGGGTTCCACATCTTGGGGCTGTAACCATCGGGGACCAGGCTGGTGACGGTCCACTGGTTGTCTCCGGGATCCGCCGAGTTTCCGCATAGCTGCCTGCAAACATAGGTCAGACGCCTTACCTCTTGATCGCCGGTGGTGTTGGTGTAATCGATTACCACGTCCACCTGCGAGAAGTCTCCATATCCGATGGATCCGGGGTTATTTACGGCTAGTGTCACGTTGGTCCCGTCTCCCGAGTTGGCAGCGATGGTAGAAGTAATAGATATGTCGCCGCCTATCTGGTCGATCCGTAGTTTCGAGATTTCCTTGAGCGAGGTGGCCTGGGTGTCGCTGGTGGTCAGGAAAGTGCTGGAGATTAGCATCGCCACCAGTATGAACAGTGAGATGATCAATCCCCCTGAAATTACCGCACTCATCCTGTCGGCCTCCGGCGTTCATCCTCGCTTCCCATTGAAAAAGACTCGACCTCCACGTTCACTCGTATGGCACCCCAGGACCCCCGTCGCCGCGATGGCGGGTCCCTAGATACTGAACTCTTTCTCAGCACTGACCGAGTTGTAAACGGCTATTTTTATCTTATGAAGCCCGGCAGTCCCGCTGCTGAGATACACGCTGACTTTGACCGTTGCCGACAAGGTCCAGGCGGTGGCTCCGCCTTCCAGGGCATGCTTCCAGCAGGGCGCAGAGCCCGCCGTACACGAGGCGTTGTAAGGGATGCGACTGATGATGGTGGGCGTAGTAACGAACACATCCGATTCGTCTATGGGCTTGATGACGTTGCTCCCCACGTTCTTCACCCAGAAGTTGATCTCGTCGCCGGTGGCGTTGCCGGAAGCGAACACAATCTCCACGTCAGTCTTGATGCGGTCCGCTGAGGCCGCGTTGGCCATCAGCAGCGCTCCAGAGCCTTTATTGGCGGCCGGAAGCACTGCGTTGATCAGTGCCACGGCGGCTATGATGCCCGCTATAACCAGCAGGGCAGTCGTAATAGTCTTCTCCACGCTCAACCCCTCCCATTGGTATACAGTCCTTTTCGATCCTGGCCACCAGAGTGTCCGTTATGAGATATCTTCGGAGGCATCCGGTGCGAGATATGACTGTCCCCTGCCAGGATGCCGTGAAGCTGGTGAATCAGGTCTACGCATTCCTGGGAAGGATCCGGCTCGTAGGTCGGATTCTCTCCCACAATGTCACAGATGTAGCCGATCATATCTCTCAGTTCCTCGGAATACTTGCCGGAAGCCATATAGAGTCGCAGGTAGTCCATGAGGGCTTCGTGACTCATGCGGCTTCTGGCCTTGAACGCCCACCGTACCAGGTTTGAGATCATGTTCACGTTAGGGTTGTCCGGACCCATCACCTGATCCCTGGACATTGGCATCTGCTCGGGTCGATACTCGTCCCAGTGGTCGTTAATGTCCTCGAAGTCTTCCTCATACTCCATCTGGTGTTTATCCCCCTCCATCCGCCGGGACTGTGAGGCCTGGCGGGGATCATCATCCCGGCGGCGCTCTGGCCTGGAGTCTTTTCGATCCCGTCTGACCGAGCGGGATTCCTGCCGATCATATCCCACGCGGTCCTACCGGGTGGATTCGTTCTCTGAATACTGTTCCCCACGTTGTCGCCGGTCCCGCCTCTGAGGCCTCTCCGACTCGTCCTGCGGAGGTCGAGGTCCCCGAGACTCACGCTCTGCCTCTCGTGACTCGCGCTGAGACTCTCTCGATTCGCGCTGAGGCTCCCGCTGAGGCTCCCCAGGGTGGTATTGTGAGTAACCCGGCGGTGGCGAAGCCATGGGTGGCGGGGCCGGCTGATAGACCACCTGGGGCGGAGGAGGCGGTGCAGCTGCATATTGAGGCTGCTGGGCGACCGGTGGGGGTGGAGGAGCGGCCGGTACCGGAGCGGCCGGCTGTTGGTTGGGTTGCCCGGCCCCACTACCCGAGTCGGTGTTGTTGACGCTGACTTCGCTCCTTGGCACTTGGGGCGGCCTGTCGAATCCACCTGATTCTCGCAAAGGAGAGGACTCCCGCAGCATGTAGGCCCGGAGGTCGACCAAGGTCTGCTTGACTTGTCCCTTCAGAACCTTGAGCTCATTTTCCAGGCCCTCTATCCTTTTCTCTTCGGTGGGCATTGCCGTCCTCCATATGCTTCGGGTATCGATGAGCCGACCCGGGACCGGCGGGCCTCGTTAGCTGGTCCCGGGCCGGCTCGACAGGGGCCTTCGTTGGTGGCCGATTCAGCTGGCGCCTTGAGTCGCCTGGGTTTACACTATCCGAGGTCCATGTAGGTTTCGAGGACCACCGGGGTCCTGCGCTGGATGTTGACCACCGCACCCTGAGGGGGCTTCACTTCGAGGGTAAAGCGCTTGTCCTTTTTCAGGTCGGTGCCAAGCTTGCTCTCCAGGCCTATGACCTTAACCTCGTACATCTCGCCGGGTTCTACCAGTTTGTCACTGTCGGCATTGCCGAGCGCAGTCACGGTGAATCCACCCGTTGTCCAGGTCGTCGCAAGGGTCGTCGTCTGATCGAAATCGGTATAGGTGATCAGTGTCTCGCCGGGGGTCAGATCGACGGCCTCGCCGCCCGCGGCGTTGGCTACCTGGAAGATAATCTCGTCGACGACATCACCGGTGCTGTTTAACTTGGCGACTATGGACCCTCGCACCTCCAGGGTGCCTCTGGCTTCCGATAGGCCCGCGTTGATGGTGTCCTTGGACTTGTCGGCGGAGAAGAGGCCCGTGGACAAGGCCGCGAAGGCAAACACCGAGGAGACCACCACGAAGGCTATCAGCACAATGGCCGTCTCAAGTCCGGTGATGCCGCGCTGGTCGCGCCACAGCCCCCCCCCATCTTTTTCTCTCTGTAGCTCATTTCACTAGCTCCTCTCGCATTTTGCTATCTATCCTTAGATCGCCTTCGGCTGATGGTTCTTATCCGAGGTCCATGTAGGTTTCCAGGACCACCGGAGTCCTGCGATCGATGTGGACCACCGCACCCTGGGGAGGCTTCACCTCGAGGGTAAAGGACTTGTCCTTTACTAGGTCGGTGGCAAGCTTGCTCTTCAGGCCTATGACCTTTATTTCGTACATCTCGCCGGGTTCCACCAGCTTATCGGTGTCGGCGTTGCCCAGGGCGGTCACCGTGAATCCACCCGTTGTCCAGGTCTTGGCGAGCGTTGTCGTCTGATCAAAATCGGTGTATGTGATCAGGGTCTCACCGGGGGTCAGGTCGACGGCCTCACCACCCGCGGCGTTGGCGACCTGGAAAATGATCTCGTCGATGACATCACCAGAGGCGTGTTCCTTCGCTATCACGGAGCCCCGGATCTCCAGGGTACCCCTGGCTTCCGATAGGCCCGCGTTGATGGTGTCCTTGGACTTGTCGGCGGAGAAGAGACCCGTTGACAGCGCGGCGAAGGCGAAGACCGAGGAGACCACCACGAAGGCGATCAGCACGATGGCCGTCTCAAGTCCTGTAATGCCACGCTGGTTCTTAAATGGTCGGATCCTGGCTTTCAGTAAATGTCTCAATCTAATCTCTCTCTACAAAGTTATGTGTCGTGTTTCGCCCCCAGGTCTCCGGCTTCAGGCTTCGTCGTCGAAGCCTGAAGTTCGAAGGACCCGAGCAGATACCTTTACCCTAGATCGTTGAAAGTTTCCAACACAACGGGGGTCCTGCGCTGGATGTTGACGACCGCACCCTGGGGAGGCTTGACCTGCAGGGTAAAGGGCTTGTCCTTGGGCAGGTCGGTGACAAGCTTGGCTTCCAAGCCGGTGAGCTTGATCTCGTACATCTCGCCGGGCTCGACCAGCTTGTCTGTGTCGGCGTTGCCCAGTCCCGTGGCCGACCAGTCGGCGCTGGTGAGGGTGACCAGCTGGTCTACGTCGCTATAAGTTATGAGGGTCTCATCCGGTGTGATGTCGACGGCCTCGCCACCCGCGGCGTTGGCCACCTGGAACGAGATCTCGTCGATGGCGGTCTTGCCACCGTTGGCCTTGGCTATGATCGTGCCCCGGACTTCCAGGGTACCCCTGGCTTCCGACAGGCCCGCGTTTATCGTGTCCTTGGACTTGTCGGCGGAGAAGAGGCCCGTGGACAAGGCCGCGAAGGCGAACACCGAGGAGACCACTACGAAGGCTATCAGCACGATGGCCGTCTCAAGTCCTGTGATACCCCTGGACTGCTTCCAGACCCTGGGAGCCGTCCTTATAAAGCTGGATATACGGTTTGCCATTGTATTTTTCCTCCTGTTTTGTATCTGCTCTTGGTCTGTTATTTCTCTTGGAACGGTTCTGGATCGGTGATTCCCTTAGGCGGGGTGTTGCGGCCCCCCACTCGGGCATGAAAGAATCACCTCATAAGCCACTCCTTTCCTGGTTTCCACGAACCTGCGGAATATCCTTGTCATTTATTGTTCCAGCTTTCCCGGAACCTGCTAAGTTCCCCCGGTCTCGACATTTTGACACTGATGGATCATCTCGATGACCCACGATCTGACCTCCATGAAACGCGATTAGGCGTTCCGGACTATGACTTCCCTTTTAGGAAAAGACCTCGACCACCGGGACCCAATGCGTTTCGATGTGCGGCGCGGTTATTCAGCTGTCAAAGAGCAGGGGGTCGGTGACGGGCGGGCCGGATCCTGCAGCGAGGGGCACTGCCACGCCGCCGGCCTTGAAGGCAACGGTGCCCCGGCTGATTTGCCGGACAGATATTCGATGCAAGCGCTCGGCGCTATCGTTTCCCCGAGGTGTAGTCGATGTAGTTCAGCACCGCCTGCACGCGGGGATGGCTGGTGCGGTGGTTGGACACATTCAGCGTCTGGTAAATAGAGTTGATGTGGTTCTCAACGGTCTTGGGCTGAAGCGCCAGGGCCTCGGCGATTCCCCAGTTGCTGTGGCCCTGGGCCATCAACGACAGGACTTCCAACGACCGTGGCTTCAGGTCGCCGATGGTCGACGTCTGCCACTCAGTCGCACCGTATCCGCCGGTAAGCCCCTGGTCGCCGAGGCCACCGGCCAGGCTCTCGATGATCCTCCCGATTGCTTCGACGTTCCTGCCCAGCTCCTTGAGCCTCTGGGTCGGGGGCGAAGGCTGCTCTACGGCCGAGTCGGCCATCACGTCGCTGACGATCCTTTCAACCTGGGAAGTGAGTAGAGTTGTCATGGTTTCACCTGCCTTTCTTTAGTGCATCCCAGCCGGACCGGATGCCTTACACCCTGACTCCGTCCGCCTTGCCGCGTGCGATGACCAGAGTTTTCCTCGTCTGATTGAGTCCCATGGCCAATGCGGTCTTAGGAAGCTCGATCGCGACGTCCTTGTGCATGCCGCACTGGATGCAAGAGACGAAAGCGCCATATACGTCCCGATCCTTGTAGAGGTCTCCACCGCACTTAGGACATCCTTTCAACCACATTTCCTTCCTCCTTCACGTGATCCAATGGGTGCTGAATTCCTAGGCTTCTATCGCCACTGTGTCCCTGAAGACCCGCCGACCTTTCCCTTCTTGGGAGGCAGCCAACCGGCTGCGCAGCGCGTCCTGGACCGCTTTGGCCAGGTCCATGAGATCGAAAGGCTTGATAAGGTACTCATAAGCCCCCCGCTCTATGGCCTGGGCGGCGATGTTCTTGTCCACGGCTCCGGTCATCATCACGACCGGTGTGCCGGGGTATCGACTCTTCACCTCTGGAAGAAGCTCCAGCCCCGACTTGCCCGGCATCCTCACGTCGAGGAGCATGAGATCGAAATCCGTGTGTGACATGAGGGTCATGGCGTTTTCCGCGTCCTGGGTGCTGGCGCATCCGTAGCCGACTCCGGTGAGCCATCTCATCACCAGCTCTCCGATGAGCTCCTCATCGTCCACTATCAGAATTTGAGGTTTGGTGTCAGTCATCATTTTGAGAGTTCCTGGGAGCCTCGTTCCTTTACTCGGCCTCTGCCCCCCTCGCCATCTTTATCGTTGAATCTATTGTCGCAACCCATCGGACTCCTGCTAAGTTCCGGGGGTATTAAGGTTGGCGATACCTGGGGATCACTCTGGATGACCCTAAAGGTGCGCTCAGTGAGCCGCCCGCCAGATGGAGACGCTATAGTTGGTATAACCGGGGCTGAGAGTCTATAACCTGGCACGATCACCATGACGGAGATTGTGGAGAAAGAGTGTATCAAGGCATAAAGAGAGGAGGCCCTCGTTTGAGGGCCTCCTCTCTTTATCGCCGGCCTGGAACCTGGTTCGCTAGATGATCTTTCGCCTGTAAGCCTCCGCCACCGCCTGGACGCGGTCGTTCACTCCCAGGGCATCGAAAATATTCCGAAACTCCCGCTTTACCGTGGCCTCGCTAACGAAGAGATGGCCTTCGATGTCCCTGGACGATGAGCCGTTGGCCGCCATAACCAGAATCTCATGCTGTCGCGTGGACAGTCCACCGCTCTGTGCACCCTTCGCCAGTTTGGCGACCTGGGCGAACAGGTCGCCACTGAGGCAAGGGTCCACCGGCGACTGGCCGTTGGCCGCCTGCACCACCGCCAACACCAGCTCGGGTTGAGAGGCCGTCTTCAGGATGTACCCGCAGGCGCCTGCTTCGATGGCCTGGGTCAGATATTGGTCCCCGAAGGAGCTCAGTATGACCACCCTGGACTCGGGGACGCGGTCTTTCAACCGCCGTGTGGCCTCGATACCGTCAGCCCCCGGCAGCTTGATGTCCATCAGGACCACCTGAGGGATACTGACCCCGATCTCCTCAACCGCCTCTTCGGCGTCACCTGCCTCCCCCACAACGCTGATCCGCTCGTCCAGCTCCAGAAGCTGATGTATACCTTCTCTGACCACCGGGTGGTCGTCAACTAAGAAAACTCGAATTTTACTCATACCCCCAGAGACCTCCCTACCCGATTATTGCTCTGACAACTTGCTCACGTGCCACCGGAGCTCACTCAGATCGAAGGGCTTGCCCATCACCGGGTTCCCCGTGCTCTCCAGAAACGCCCGGACGTCGGGCCTCGCCATGTCTCCAGTGATGAAGATAACTTTCTCGGCCAATCGTGAATCTGCTTCCCTTATGCGCCTGTAAAGGTCCTGGCCGCTTACGCCGGGCATCCTCAAATCCGCTACGATACAGCTGTATCGCTCCTCCCGAATCATGTCCCAGGCCTCCTGACCTCCCGACGCCAGGTCTACAGTATGGCCGTCGGCCGAAAGCACCTGGAAGAGAAGGTCCCGGACCACCGGCTCGTCGTCCACGACCAGGAACCGCTGCGTCGGGACCGAGGGAGTGACGTCAGTTAACACCGCCGCGATAGTGCCGTTATCGGGAGCCAGGATGGGTAGCTCGATGTGGAACGTGGAGCCCTGGCCAATCTCGCTCTCTGCCCAGATGGTACCGCCGTGCTCCTGCATTATTCCATAGCAGATGCTTAGCCCAAGACCGGTGCCCTTGCCGACCTCTTTGGTGGTGAAGAAGGGATTAAAGATCTTCTTCAGTAGGTCGGGGGCTATGCCGGGGCCATCGTCGGTAAAGGTTATGTGAATCTTCTCCCCAGTCTGCTGGGCAGTTACGCGGAGGCTCCCCTCGCCATTAGCCTCTTTCATCGCATGCTCGGCGTTTACCAGGATGTTCAGGAACACCTGCTGGAGCTGGTGCTCGTCGGCCATGGTTTTGGGGATGTCGCGGGGGATGTCCAGGCTCAGATGTATGTTGCTGACGGAGAAGTCGTACAGCTTGAGCGCCACGGCCTTCTCGATGGCGGTATTGACGTTGACGTACCGTCGCTCGGGCTTGTGCTCCCGGGCAAAGGACAGCAGGTTCTGCACCACCTTGGTCGCCCGCTGCGCTTGCTCGTAAATCTTGGCCAGGTCGTCCTTTGTGGAAGCATTGGCCGCCTTGGCCATGAGAAGCTGGGCGAACCCTAGCACTCCGGCCAATGGGTTGTTCAGCTCGTGGGCCACTCCCGCCGCCAGCTCGCCGATGGAGGCCAGTCTGGCGTTCTCCTGGACCCTCTCACGTATCTCTTTGCGCTCGGTGACGTCGTTAACTATGACCAGGGTCTCGTCATCCGAAGGCAATGGCGTCACCGCCACGTCCAGCCAGCGATCCGCCCCGTTTGGCCGGGTGTAGTGTACCTCGGTCACCGGCGCGTGGTAGCCATTGGGCGACTTCATCACCTTTTCGAGGCCGTTGAGCACGACCACGTCCCCAATGGGCTTCCCTTCAACGATCCGGTGGTCGATGCCCATTGTCTGGCAAAAGGCCTGGTTGGCCCGAGACACGACCCGTTCGTTGCCGGTCAGGACAGCCATTCCCATGGGAGTATTGCTGATGATCTGGTCGTTGAGCTCACCCAGGCGGAGAATCTCATCTTCGGCCCGCTTGCGCTCGGTGCTGTCCTGGGCCACACACAATATCCCCCTCACATCCCCATCGGTTCCGCGCATGGCCGAGCCCGACAGAGAGATGGGGATTTCCCTACCTTCCTTGGATACGAAGGTGCTCTCTACATTACTTATGGAGCCCTTCAGGATCAGGTCGACGAAGCCTGCGCCGGTGAACCCCTGGTCTGTGAGCACCGTCGCCACCGGCTGTCCCACCAGCTCCTTTTCCTTGTAGCCTAAGAGGGCGCAGGTGGCCGGGTTGACGGTCTCGATGCGCTGATCGGGAGAAACCACGATCAGGCTGTCGATCATGGAGGAAAGGATGCCATCGGTGTACTCTTTGGCCCTGGCGAGGTCGGCGGTGCGCTCCTGGACCTGCCCCTCCAGCCGGCCGTTGGACGCCGCCAGCTTGGAGATGGCCATGTAGATGGTGCCCACCGGAACGACCAGGGCAGCGACGGCATAGGGGTTCTCGTGGTATACGGCCGCCCCCAGAACACCGAAGGCGAACAGGCTGACCTCCGCCAGGCCGTTCTCCCGGGTGCCCATGACCCAGAATCTCAGGGGGTTCACTCGGAGCTGTAGGCCGACGGCGACCGAGACCAGGGACGTGTTGACCATGTAATAGGCGAGGGCGGCCGGCAAGAGGGCGGGTGTCAGGATGGTGTCGGCCTGGGCCAGAGCGTGAAACACCGCCGAAGAGAGTCCCATCTGAAGGGCGGCGGATCCAGCGTTGAAGGGGTACTTGTACCAGGGGAGTCGAAGCTTCTCGCCGTGGAACCTGGCTAGGAAGGTGTAGGAAACGACCCCGACCGCGCCCGCAAGGGCGGCGGCACCCGGTTCCAGAACCAACGCCGCCGCGAAGAGAGCCGCCGCGCCGACATCGGTCTTGATTTTGGGGGCCACCGGCAGATAGAAGCTGCCGGCTACGACGACTAGCAGTGTGAAAATGCCTAGCTCGCCGAAGCTACTGGGTCCCCATTCGATTTTCTGTATCAGGTAGGCCGCTGTCGCCGTTCCGGTGACGCCCACCAGGGCGATAAACACTCGCAACGGCTTCGGCAGGCCAGGATCGACCGTGTGCATCCTGACTACCTCGGCGTTACTGTGTCTAGCCCCAATGAGCACTATAGCACAGTAACGCAAGCCCTCTAAGTTAGCCGAACCTCTGGTCCGGCGGGCCACCTGTTCGCCTGTTTAAGGTGCGGGATGCCACCTTCATCTCGGCCCCCTGATTCCCCTGGCAGGGGAATCAGGGGCACCACGGCGTTCGCTCCCCCGTAAGGGGCAAGCGAAATATTATTGGGCGCTCCAGGGGTAGCCCGAGCAGGTCCCGGGTATGATCACCCGGACCTTGATCGGAGTGCCCAGGGGACCCTGATTGCTCCCCAGGAGGTGCCCGTCGCCGGTTACCCAGACCTCAGCATAGGACCCCGTCGCGGCGTCGTTGCCCTGGACGACGTAGGTGACCTTCGCCTCAATACCGTTGGGATAGCAGCTGAGGGCGGGCGTGTGCTGGATGGTCACAATTTCGTTGTCGGCCACCTCGATGATCTCGGCGTTGGCCCCCATCGGCAGCCTGACCAGTATCACCGCCCCGTAGTTGTTGGCGCCCTCGGGGTCGTCGGGCACCGTCCAGGCGGTCCTGACCTCCACGCCCTCGACGTCTAGGTGGGCGTTCCACCACCAGGACCCGTAGGCCACCGTGGCTCCAACGACCAATGCCGCCACCAGTGTTCCCAGGATCACCAACGTTCTCAATCGCCACATGCTACTCCTCTTTCCGCTGCCCGGGCTGTGACCCACCTCACACCTGCTGGTCCCTTAGTCCTCCACCCGTATAGGACCCCAGAAGATCCGCGCCGTGTCCTTAGCGCCGGCCACGGTGGGCAGAAGCTGGATGCCGTCGATGGGCACGTCGTAGTTCTCACGGACACTCTGACTGTCGGAGGGTTCGGCACTTCCGCAGGCCGGCCCGAAATCGGGGTGCCCCGCCTTGTTCCCCTTCCACACGTCGTTGAAACGGGTCGTGTCGTTGCCCGGCTTGAAGTCCTTGTAGTTGCAGCCGCTGAAGCCCTCGATGCCGGCGTTCTTCGCCGTGTGGAACCCGAACTCGTAGTGGTCCACACTGTCGTTCACCAACCTGATCTCCACGTCCACGAACTCCCGGAATTTGCCCTTGCCCTTGCCCCAGAGCTGGAATCCCACGTAGTCGACGAAAGCCCTCTGCACCTTGTTGCCGTTCTGGTTCAGCAGGGGCATCCCAAGGGCTTCCAGCTCGTCCCTCACCCTGGCCGGAATCTGGATCTTGTCCCGGTTGCGGGTGAGCATGATTCCCGACACGTTTAGCTGGTCGTTGCTCAGCTTTACCGAGCCGGGAAGGTTGTGGTTGTGGACCTTACCCTTGATGACGTTGGTCTGCAGATCGTCTATGTCGATCAGCACCGCGGTGGCCTTCTCCAGGTCTATGTAGAAGGCTCCCGGGATGTCCACGTCCTCCACCACCTCGTAGGTAACCTGGGGATCGATGGCGTCCCGCACCTCATTGCCCTCAGAGGCAGCCGAGAAGCCGTAGATGCGGAACAAGGTACCCCGCGACTTGGTCTTGTTCTTACCACCGTTGGGGTCGTAGGGCCACAGGTTGGGGTTGAAGGGGCCCATTATGCCGTTGTCCGCCAGGATCTGGAGGTCCGAGGAGGTGATCACAGTCTTGTTCTCGAAGTAGGTGATCTCCATGAAGTCCACCTGAATGACCGCTCCGGCAGGCTGATCCAATACCGTGACCTGGACCGTTGTCTGGCCGCTCAGCGGAGCGTGGCAGCCCGGAGGGGTGCCGGAGCACCCGTTGGGGTCGCCCCCGTCGGTGGCGGTCAGGGTGATGCCGGCCTGGCCCGGAGCTATGCCGGTGATGGTCGCCACGCGGGTAGTGGGATTGATGCCCACCGTCGCCGTGCCGGCGTCGCTGGAAAGCCCGGCCCAGGTGATCTCGGCATCCGGGGTCTCCACGTCGAAGACCAGGAAATCCAGGGAGATGTCGGTGGTGTCGTCCAAGAACACCGATACCGGGGGCACCGCATCGACCTGGGGCGGATCGTTCACCGCGGTGTCCGTGGAGACCCTCACATCGTCCACCGCCGCAGACAGGAAGAACTGGTTGTCCGCAACCGCCATCCGCACCCTCACCGTCTCGCCGGCGAACTGGGAGATGTCGAAGGCCATGAAGGTGGGGGGAAGTGTAAGGGGACCCCCAGACTCGGTGCGGAAGAGCATCGCCTTCACATCGCCCGTCGCCACCGAGTAAACATCGGCCGTCGGGTCCATGATGTCGATGCGGAACTGCTGGTTCTTGATCAGCTGGCCCGTCGGTATGTCAGGTATGCGGGCGTCATAGTCCAGGGTGTCAGGGGTGAAGAAGTCTACCGCTTCGTTCTCGTAGTACACGAACAGGGACAGGCTATGGGTCTCCCCCGCCTCCAGGGTGACGTCCTGATAAACGATGTGGGTCCCTGGCCCGGTCTGATCCTTGGTGGCGGCGAAGTTTCCTTCGGGGGGAGCCTCTATGGGGAATCCACTCAGTGGTGAGGTCGTGCCGCTGTAGACGAACCAGCTGCCCAGCGGGGCTCCACCACCAGGGCCCGGAAGGTTCTCCGCCGTCCAGCCGGTGAAGTCACCGGACTCGAAGCCACCGTTGGTTGTGAAGGCGGCTTGGGTCCCGCTGGCCAGGAGAGCGATCAGCACCAACGTCACCATTAACACGGGCGCAATGAGAGCTAGTACTCAGTCAACTCGGTGTTGGTAATTATTTAAGAAATCACTCAAAGTTGCTACCCTTTGGGAAGACAGAATCTACCCAAGGGGTGGCAGTGATGGGACGACGGGAAAAGTATAGGGTGCGCTTGGACCAGGAAGACTGGGAACAACTCCAGCAATTGATTCGAAGTGGGAAGAGCCGGGCTCGTGTGATGACCCGGGCGAGGATTCTACTAAAGAGCGATGAGGGTTGGAAGGCTCCCAAGGTGTCTGAGGCCTTGGACGTCTCCGTAGGCACAGTGTTCCGCATCAAGCGGCGTTTCGCTGAAGAGGGCATGAAGGGGGCTTTGCTGGAAAGGCCCAGGCCCAGGCCACGGAGGAAGCTGGACGACAAGGGAGAGGCCCACCTCATCGCCCTGGCCTGCAGCGCCGCGCCGGAGGGCCACGACCACTGGACCCTGCGGCTGTTGGCCGGGAAAGTGGTAGAGCTAGGGTTGGTGCCCTCCATGTCCCATGAAGGCATCCGCAAGCGGCTCAAAAAAACGTTCTTAAGCCGTGGCAGAAGAAGGAATGGTGTATTCCTAAGGTGAGCGCCGACTTTGTGGCAGCCATGGAGGATGTGCTGGACCTGTATGCCGAGCCCTATGACCCCCGGCGGCCGGTGGTCTGCTTTGACGAGACCTCGACTCAGCTGTTGAGCGAGCCACGGCCGCCCCTCCCAGCGAAGCCGGGACAGCCGCGGCGACAGGACTACTTTGTACCGAAGGGAGGGCACCCGGAACCTGTTCCTGACCTGCGAGCCGCTGCAGGGCTGGAGACACGTGGCCATCACCCAGCGGCGGACCCAGCAGGACTTCGCCCGTCAGATGCGTTGGTTGGTGGATGAGGCCTACCCGGAGGCCCCGGTGGTGCGAGTTGTTCTGGATAACCTGAACACTCATCGCCCGGCTTCCCTGTACGAGGCCTTTCCTGCCCCTGAGGCCCGGCGTATCGTAAAGCGGCTGGAGTTCCACCACACCCCCAAACACGGCAGTTGGCTCAACATGGCGGAGATCGAGTTCAGCGTCCTGGCCCGATCTTGCCTGAGGAGGCGTGTCCCCGATGAGGCTGCCCTCCGCCGAGAAATTCAGGCCCTGGAGGGGGAGCGAAACGCCGCCCGAGCCTCTATCCATTGGCGCTTCAACACCCAAGATGCTAGGGCGAAACTCCATCGGCTATATCCTTCAAATCACAAGTTGACTGAGTACTAGTCTCTTGTTCTTCAAGACCTGCATTACGTACACCGGCCCTTTCGGGAGATAGACCTCTACTAAGGTCGGTTTTCATGAGATTGCATCCGTGGGGGAGGATGTATCCTGAGGTGCGGTACAAGGGCGCAGCCGGGGTAGGTTTTAGGATCGTCTGCCCTGGGTTGGTCCTCCACCCCTGCCGTTCCCAGTTCAAGGTAGGGCAGGGATGAAGGCCGCCCAGCTAGCCCCGGTGCTAATTTCTAGCAGCTAGCCGTGGTCGTCGGGAGAAGAACCTTCTTCTGGACTATCCAGTTGCCGACGTTGCCCGTCTTCTCGGATACCACCACACCATCGGCCGTGAGTGTGACCTTTGCCTGGGTTCCCGTGGCACCGGGCAGAGCATTGACCTTACCCTTGACCGTGACCTGGACTCCCTCGGAGGTGCACTTTAGCCTTCCCCTCTTGACCAGGGTCACCGTCTCGTTGGCCGACTGCTCGATGATCTCGACGTCAGCAAACTTGGGATGCAGTACTTTGAAGTCGGAGTTGTAGTAGTATACGTTTTCGCCATCGTCGGTCACTTCCCAGATGGTCTGCAGGACGACACCCTCGATGTCGATCTTGGAGTTCCACCACCATGAACCGTGAGCCAGCATCGCGCCGAATACCGCGAATCCAGCCAGGACACCAACTACCACCAGGACCTTGAGCTTCAACATGACCGTGTTCCCTCCTGTTTTTTTAGTGACCGCCGTCCTATCTGTGATACCGGATTCAGCTCACCCGCCTCATGACAAGCTCATGCCCGCCTGCCACGCGACCGAGCACCACTCCCAACTCCTCGAGGGAGAAGGGCTTCTTCATCACCGCAAAAGGCCCGATGTCCAAGGCTTCCGCCATGATCGTCGAGTCCGGATAGCCCGTGATGATCACTACATAGGCGTTCGGGGCCAGCTTCCGAATCTCTCGGAAGGTCTCGGCTCCGTTCATCCCCGGCATTACCAAGTCCAGGAAAATCAGGTCGAACTGCTGCGCCCCGAATGCCTCCACCCCGGCCTCACCGGAATCGGCGACGACGGTGTTCCAGCCGAACTCTGGGAGGGCTCTGGAGAAGAGCTCCCGGATTATCGAGTCGTCATCGATAATCAGTGCGGTCGGGGCGTTGTCTTCGGGAAGGGAGGCGTAGGTGCCCTGGCCTATCTTGCGGACGACGTATCCCTCTTGCTCCAGGACGTCCAGGGCCCGCTTGAGGGTGATGAAGGAGACGTTGTGCTCCTTGGCCAGGTTGTGCTGGGGCTGGAGGCGCTCGCCGGGCTGGTAAAGGCCATTGACGATCTTCTGCCTCAGGGCGTTTGCTACGCTGATGTACCTCAGGCCCAGGTTCTCGTAATGAGATGTGACCATCTGTACTTTGCCCCCACTTACCTTATCAGTATACTGGTGTACCGCTGTACTAGTATATCGATATTCTTGCCTCATGGGTACAGACAGTATCATAGTTGTTTGAGCCTGTCAATAGGAAGTTACAGGGAATCTCTAACCAGTTTCACCCCAATTTCTCACCAGGAATTGGGGTCCTCGAAAGGGCTGAGGAAATTGAAAAAATAGAGGGCGGCCCCCCATGCCGGGGAGCCGCCCTCTATGCGCCGACAGATGACCGGCGGCTTACTGCTCTATGCCGTACAGCCTCGCCGGATTGTCCCAGAGGATCTTGCGCATCTGGTCCTGAGAGATCGCCTCGGGCTGCACCTCGAAGAACTCGTTGAGCACGTTGGGGAAGTCCGAGTCCTCGGGATGTGGGAAGTCGGTAGCGGTTACCACGTTGTCCTCAAGCCCGAACTGGACGCAGTAGCTGATTCCAGGCTCGTCGGGTTCCGCAGAGATCCAGCAGTTGCGCTTGAAGTAGTAGGAAGGTGGCTCGGGGGTGTCCGGGTCCAGCACCTTTTGCTTGTACTTCTCGTCCATCCACCAGCACCAGAAGGGGGCCCATCCCGCCGATGACTCCAGGTACACCACCTTCAGCTTGGGATGTCGCTCGAAGATGCCGCCGGCGCAGGCCATGACGCAGAACATCATCTCTTCCATGGGGAAGGATACGGAGGCCCGCCCCATACCCCACGCCTGCCCCCAGTAGGGGGTGCCGGCGTGGCAGCTACCCTGGCTGCCGTGGCAGGCGATGGGGATCCCAAGGTCGGCGATCTCCCCCCAGAGGACGTCGTAGTAGGGGTCGTGCAGCGGGATACCCAGGGCTGGTTGAGGGACCATGAACGCAGCCCGAAGCCCCAGCTCCTTCACCGCCCACCGAATGTCCTTGGCCGCCTGATCCGCGTCCCTCAGGTCTATGCCGGCGCCGCCCAAGAGCCTGCCCTCGCCGCCCTTGCAGAAGTCGGACAGCCACTGGTTGTAGGCCCGCCACAAGGCCGCGGCCACCTCCGGGCTCTGCTCTTGCCTGACACCATCGGCCTCCAGGGTCGTGAGGCTGAGGCAGGTGGTGGGGTACAGGACCTGATAGTCGATGCCAACGCTGTCCATATACATATGGTAGGCGCTGGGCTCGTACTGCCTCTCGATGTAGGGGGCATAGGCCTCGTCGTAGGTGAGGAGCCCGCCCTTGCCGTCACGGATGAAGGGCGGCCCGGCGGTACCATCGAGGCGTCGGCCCATCCCCACCTCGTTCACCCGCCGTGCGCCGGCGATGTTCTTGTTTTTTGCGCCACCGGGGGCCCAGGGCCTGTACTTTGGGTCCAAGTACTTGTCCCACAGCTCCATGGGCTCCATGGAGTGGGCATCGGAGTCGATTATTCTGAACCCTTTCTGCATGACCTCCTCCTTCAGGGCCGATACGGCCTGGGCAAGTGCTCGGTACCGGTTTCCGGGGTGCCGTTATCTAATGAAAAATTAGCACAGCATGAGCGTCGATGTCAACGGAACGGCCCGGTTCCAACCCTTCGGCCCACGATTGCCACCTTCGGGTTGTGGTGCTACAATCGCCCTTGAACAGCTATGAAAACGCCCGATCAATACGTGGAGAGTCTACGCAGTCTGCGACCCCGGGTCCACATCGGAGGCGGCCCGGTGGACAGTGTCCCCGAGGAACCGCTGCTCCAGTCGGGGATCCGCGCAGTCTCCCTAACATACCAGTATGCCGTGGACCCCGAGCTTCGGGACCTGGCCGTGGCGGACTCGCCGCTGACGGTGGGGCCTGTGAACCGCCTCCTGGCCATCGACGAGACGCCCCAGGACCTGCTGAAGAAGCTGGAGCTGAGCCGAGCGCTGTGTAAGGTGGTGGGATGCGCCCAGCGCTACCTGACTCACGACGCCCTCAACGCACTGTACGCCATCACCTTCGAGACGGACCAGTCCGAAGAAACCGACTACCATCAGCGGTTCCGCGACTACCTGAAATACGTTCAGGAGGAAGACCTGACCTGCGCGGTGGCCATGACCGACGGGAAGGGGGACCGCAGCAAGCGCCCCTCCCAGCAGGAAGACCCTGATGCATACTTGCGAGTGGTAGAAGAGGGGCCAGATGGGATCACGGTGCGAGGCGCCAAGGCGATCGTCACCGGGGCGCCCTACGCCCACGAGTTCATCGTCCTGCCCACCCGGGCCATGTCCGAGGCGGACCGGGACTACGCCGTGGCCTTCGCCGTACCGGTGGACGCACCCGGGATCCACATGGTGGCCCGGGTCCCAAGCAGGCCCGGCACCTTCGCGATGCTGAGCAAAGCGCCCCACAGCGCCCGGTACGCCCAGGCCACGGCCCTGGTAGTGTTCGAGGACGTGCTGGTGCCCTGGGAGCGGGTGTTCCTCTGCCGCGAGCAAGCCTTCGCCGGGCCCCTGGCCCACTCCTTCGCCGCTTTCCACCGCCACAGCTGCATCGGATGCCGTGCCGGGCTGGGGGACATGGTGATCGGCGCCTCGTCCTCCATCGCGGACTACAACGGCCTGCCCCTTGCGGACAACCAGAGGCTGGGGGACAAGATGGCCGAGCTGATCAGGATCGTCGAGGGTTTCTACGCCTGTGGTGTTGCCTCCTCCATGTTCGGGAAGCAGCTTCCCGCAGGCAACTACCAGCCCGACGAGGTGTACTCCAACGTGGGCAAGCACCTCATGGGGACCCATATCTACGATATGTTCCGGCTGACCCACGAGATCGCCGGGGGAATCGTGGTGGCGGCCCCGGAGCCCGACGAGGAGACGGATCCCGATGTCCGCAAGGACCTGGACAAATACTTCCGGGGCCGGGCCGACGTCCCCACCGGAGACCGCCTGAAGATGGCCCGGTTCATCGAGGACGTGACTGCCTCCTACCAGGGGGGCTGGTACGCCGTGATCAGCGCCCACGGCGGAGGGTCGCCGGCCTCTCAGATGATGGAGATCCTGCGGCGCTACGGCCTGGAGGAGCGGGAGGCGCTGGTGCGGCGTCTGGCCGGCATCGATGACGACGATGGAGAAGGCCAAGCCGGTTGACCCGCCCCCGCGGTTCGAGAAGCTCACCGTGAGCGGCGCAGGACTCCTGACGACGCATCATCGTTTGTTCTGAGCTTGTCGAAGGGTGATATCGCTCATGGTTTGACAGGCTTTCAATGAACTGAGTTAAACCCCGTCCGATTTGGCCTTCTAGAGAGGACTGATCGATGCCCAAGATGCGGACCGACGACGGCGTGGAGCTCCACTACCACGTGGACGACTTCCGGGACCCGTGGAACGCCGACCCCCAGGACGTGATCCTGATGTCCCACGGGGCCAGCAGGGACATGCGTTGGTGGACCCAGTGCGTGCCCGCCCTCGCCAGGAAGTTCAGGGTGGTCAGATACGACATACGGGGACACGGAGGGTCCTCGGTGCCACCGGAGGGGTCAGAGTGGTCACCCCAACGATTCGCCGGGGATGTCCTTAACCTGGTGGACCACCTGGGGATTGAGAGGATCCACTGGCTGGGGTTCGAGTCGGGGGGGATATGGGGGATGGTGTTCGCCAGCACCTACCGGGACAGGGTAAGGAGCCTCATCACCTGCAACTCGCCCGCGCCTTTCCATAATTTCCACTTCGAGCAGATGATCGGCAGGACCAGGGAAGTGGGGTTCGCGGGATATCTCGTCGAGACCCGCCCGGACCCCTTGCCCAGATGGGTGTCGCCGGAGCAGTTCGAGTGGGACCTGGCCGAGCGCTCCAAAATCTCCAACGAGGTCGCGCTGAGCATCCTGACCGTCGCCGACACCCTCGACCTGCCCGATGTCCTGTCAGGGATAGAGGTCCCTACGCTGGTGATGGTAGGCGACCGGTTCTTCCAGGCTCCTGTGGACGAGGAGTGGGCAATGGTGCAACAGATCCGCGACGCCAGGCTGGTGGTCTTCCCAAACGTGGGAATAGGCGTCCAGCAACTGATGCCGGACCGATGCACCGAGGAGGTCCTCAGCTTCCTGGCCGAGCTAGACTCCCATGGCGGAGGCTAGCCTGAACTGGCTACCTCTCCCAACAGCTTGAGGGTGCGCTCCCTGGAAGCCTCGGGGTTGCTCCCGGCCAGCACCGGAGTGACCAGGATCTCGTCGGCTCCCATGGCGAACAACCCATTCAGCTTCTCCGCCACCTGGGACTCGTTGCCCCAGAACACGGTGGCGTCGACCATACCGTCGCTCCAGGTGCCGCTGGAAGCCTCGGGGAAGCCCGCCGAGGCGAACATCTGCTGGTAGAAGGGCAGCCGTGGGTTCATTATCTGCGCCCTGACGGCCTCCCGCACTTCGGCGGCGTTCTCGTGGACGGAGACGGGCGCGTGGGCGATCAGGGGTGGCAACGGGCGTCCCGCCTCCTGGGCGCCGGCCTTCATGGCGGGCAGGGCCACGTCCCTGAGATAGGCGGGCGGACAGACCCAGCTGATGGCCCCGTCGGACTCGGCGCCGCACACCCGGAACGACTTCTCCTGCAGGGCCGATGCCATCACCGGGATGTCCGTCGGGTACCCTATCTTCGCGTGGGCCACGTAGTGGCGCCCGTCGAAGTCAACGGAACCCGTGCTGAGCAGTGTTTTGGCTATCTTCATGTACTCCCGGAGGTGGCCCAGCGGGGCCTTGAAGTCAACCCCGTAGCTTTCCGTCATGGTCGGGCGATGGCTAGGGCCTATGCCCAGACGGAAGCGGCCCGGCGCCAGCTGCGCGATGACGTTGGCCTGCTGCACCATGACCACCGGGTGACGCGGATAGGTGGGCACAATGGCCGTCCCCAGCAGGATGCGCTGTGTGCGCATGGCCGCACCGGCGAAGATCGTGAGAGCGTCGACCCCGGCCGCGCCGCCGCTGGTCATCCAGGCCGCGCTGATTCCCAGCTCCTCGGCACGCTGGATGGCTGCCAAGATTCCGGGGGCATCTGGCCCCGTGGCTGCAATGCCGATTACCTTCGGGCTCATCGCCAACCTCCTTGATCGTACTCCCGGATCGTACTCCCGGATCGTACTCCCGGATCGTACTCCCGGTCCGACGAGGGCAATTGTAGTGGGGACCCCCAGGGGCGTCAAGGTGGCTGGGACGGGAGGGCGCTGTCAACTCACGTTGGAACGTGCCCCACCAGTGGTGTACAATGGGGCCGCTCGCCCTTGAGCGGGTCATAAGGGAGGCGACATCAAAAGGGGCTTTGTAGATACTCCTGACGGCCAGATCCACTACTGCTTTGAGGGCTCCGGAGAGCCTCTGCTCCTCCTTCACGCTACACCTCGTGGGGTAGACGAGTACCTCGAGTTGATGCCGCTGCTTGCCAGGGACAGACGGGCTATAGCCATGGACACCATCGGCTACGGTGATTCTTACAGGCCCCGGACCCAGCCTTCCATTGAAGACTACGCGGAGGCCGTCGTCAGCCTACTGGACGGCCTGGACATCAACGCAGCCAGCATAATGGGCAGGCACACCGGGGCCCTGACCGCGATAGAGGTGGCGGCGGCTTATCCCGAGCGTTTGGACAAACTGATTCTCTACGGGCCGCCTTACGTCGACGAGGAGGTAGCCCAACAGCTCCCGGGTGTCACTACCAACCTGGACTGGAGAGTGAAGGAAGACGGCTCGCATCTGACCGAGCTGTGGAACGACCTCAAGGAAGGCGCCATGCGGCGTGGATGGTCCCAGGTACCCCCTCATTTTGTGAACCGGCTGGTCCTCGCGTGGTTGAAGCCGGGGGAGATGTTTGCGGCCTTCGGTCGGAACGCGGTCAGCGGCTACACATATATGACCGAACGCCTTAAGATGGTGCAATGTCCAACCTTGATAATATGGGGCGATTACGAAGTGCCGGGGGTTCTGACAGAGGAGCGCAGGCCGGTTATCAGCCGGCTGATCGCCCGAAATAGAGCGGTGGAGGTCGGCGGCGGTCCTTTTGGGCCGAACCGGATAGCCGATGAAATCGCCCCGCTGGTACTAGACTTTCTGGCAAATCCGGGGATATAGTCGTTGATCGGCGTACAGGCGTCCGGAGAGGTTCCGGCGCCAGCGCAGTAACGGCGATGGAGGTGACGTCGTGGCCATCATGATTACTGGCGGCACGGGATTTCTGGGGTCCTACCTGGCCAGGCACGTGGTCGAGGAGAAGGGGGAGACGGGCGTGGTGCTCTACGACATGTATCCCCAGCCTTCTCTGGTGGAGAGCATTCTGGACCGGGTCACCATAGTCCAGGGAGACGTCCTCGATCCCCACGAGCTGATGTCCACGATGCGGAAACACAACATAGATCGGGTGGTCCATCTGGCGTTCATTATGGGCGGCGCCAGCCGCGGCACCCCCATTCCTCCGGACAAGCTGGCCCAGTACTTCAGGGTCCAGTGCATGGGGGCTGTCAACGTGTTCCAGGCCTGCCTGAACCACGGGGTCCGACGTGTGGTCTACGCCAGCTCCGTGGCCGTACACGGCCAGACCTACGACCGGGAGCACGAATATAACGAGGACGTGCCGCCGGTGCCCGACAGCCTCTACGGTGCGTGCAAGCTGTGGTACGAGCACATTGCCGAGTCCTACCACCTGGAGTACGGCCTGGACATCATCGGCATGCGTCCCACAGAGGTATTCGGGCTGGGCGCCCTGCAAAGAGGGTCCCGGGTCTCGCCGGTAACCGCAGGGGCCGCCCGTGTGCGCCAGCAGTTCGTGGCGCTGCCCGAGCTGGCCGCCCTGGGGGAGCCGGTGGTGATGCCTCCCGACGACCACATCACGGACTGGATGTACGGGGCCGACGCCGGGGAGGCCTGGTACTGCGCCCTGACGGCCGAGAGCCCTAAGCACCGCGTGTTCAACTTTTGCTCGGAGCGCATTCGGGTGGGCGACTTGACAGCCTTCCTGCGACGGGTCCTCCCAGACTCGGAGATAAGCGTCGACAAAGAGCCGCGCCAGACCTGGCCCCTAATGGACAACAGCCGGCTGCGCAACGAGCTGGGGTTCCGCCCCCGATACACCATGGAAGAGGGCGTAACCCACTACCTGAACCTGGTGCGGGCCCGGGAGGGCCTGCCCCCGGTGCCTCCCCCGTAATGGCAGACCTGGTACTGATCGTCGTGTTCGACGGACTGCGCGCCGACCAGGTGACGGCGGAGAGCTGCCCCAACCTGTACGGGCTGGCTCGACGCGGCGTGGAGTTCACCAACCACCACGCCACGTTCCCCACCCTTACTCGTGTGAACGTGGCCAGCCTCTTCACCGGCTGCCATCCAGGGCGCCACGGCATCACCACCAACTACATGTACATTCCCGACGTTGACCCCACCTGGCGCATCAACACCGGCGACCACGCCGCCCTCAGGGAGCTGGACCGGTCCACGGGCGGACGGGTCGTGATGGCCCCTACGCTGGGTGAGACGGTCCACGGCGCCGGCAGGGCGATGGCGGCCATCGGCGTGGGCAGCACCGGCAACACCTTCCTGCACCACCCCAGGGCCGGTTCGCTGGGAGGCGTGGTCGTCCACCCCGAGATGACAGTCCCCGAATCCGAGGCTGCCCAACTGGACCGGCGTTTCGGCGCCTGGCCCGAGTCCGAGACGCCCGACAAGGCGCGAAGAGAGCGGGCTGTGACGGTCCTCCTGGAACATGTCATCCCTACCTACCGGCCCGCAGTGGCTACTCTCTGGATGTCTGACCCCGACTCCGCTCAGCACGACACCAGCGTCGGCTCTGCGGCGGCCATGCAGTCCATCAGGCTGGCCGACGACCAGCTTGGTCGGATCCTCGAGCACCTTGACCGCACCGGAATGGCCGGCACCACCGACATAATGGTGGCGTCGGATCACGGACACTCGACTGTGATCGGTGAGGTGGACGTTGCCGAGTACCTGGTGGAGACGGGAGTCAAGGAGGACCCTTCGTCGCTTGACGTGCTTATAGCGGCCAACGGGGGCTGCGACGCCATATACGTACGGGACCACGATCCCGCAAAGGTGCGGGCCGCGGCGGAGGCGCTGATGCTCCAGCCCTGGTCCGGCCCCATCTTCGTCAGGGACGGTCCCGCGCCCGTACCGGGAACCCTGCCCCTGTCCCTCATCGGCTGCCTGAACCAGCGTTCCCCGGACATCCTCATGTCCTTCGCATGGGACGACGGCTGGAACGGTGACGGAGTCCAGGGGACCTGCTACGGTAGCGCCATCGGGTCCACCGGCCGCGGGCAGCACGGGTCGCTGAGCCCCTACGAGGTCCACGCCGTGCTGATCGCGGCAGGCCCGCACTTCAAGGAGGGGGCCGTAGTCGGGACACCGTCGGGGAACGTGGACGTCACGCCAACGGTGCTGCACGCCCTGGGGCTGGCCCAACCGGAGGGAATCGACGGCCGGGTATTGGCCGAGGCGCTACGTGGAGGCCCGCACACGGACGAGGTTCAGGTCACCAGCGAGCTCCACGACGCTTCGACCACAGTGGCCGGAACGACCCACCGCCAGGAGGTCCGGCTGTCCCGGGCCGGGGAAACGGTCTACGTGGACCAGGGCCGGTCGGACCGGAGCTAGCTCACGGGCTCTAGTTCGCCTCGACCTTGGAGATGAACTTCAGCACCGCGTCCACGTGCTTCTCGGGCTCTTCTCCGTGGGGACGGATCTCCGCCCAGCGGGCGTTGGGGACCAGCCGGTGTACTGCCTCCGCCGTCTCGCGGGGATGCACGTCATCGTGGCCCGGCATGACCAGCGTCGGTGTGCCGAGGCCCTTAAGCGTCTTCTTAGTCATCCCCAGGGAGACGTATGGGCCCTCGAACAGAGCACGGATGGTGTCCCGCATCACCTGGGCGAAGTCCTCCGGGTCCATGGACTCCAGCTCCGCCTTGAACTCGGGATCGTACTTGACCTGGTCGGGCACGAAGGGCGAGTATCGATCGTCCCGGTCAAGGCCCGCTACCACGGCCTTCATCCCCACTGTCGTAGCCATCTCCATGGCCCTGAACAGCTTGAACGCCAGCCAGGACTCGCAGAAGATGCCGCCGGCGATGTTGGACACGATTATCCCCCGCACCCGCTCCGGGTAGCGGTAGGCCGTCCCCATGCAGATGCCGGGAGCGAAGGAGCCGCCGCCGAGGTAGGCCTGGTCTATTCCCAGGGCGTCCATCAGACCGATGGCGTCGCGGCATATCAGGTCCCAGGTCTGGACCACCATGGGGCTCTTGGACTGGCCGCCGAAGCGCCGGTCGTAGGCGATGACCCGGTGCTCCTGGGACAGTCCGCCCATTATGGGCCTCTGGTTCTCCATCAGCCCGTTGAGGCCGCCCCCTATCAGAATGATGGCGGGCCCGCTTCCGGTCTCCTCATAGTAGATCTCCCCGCCGTCGACCTTAGCTAACGCCATGGCTCCCTCCTTCGCCCAGGCACCCCCTTGAGAGGGACGTGCCCATGTATAATGAGGCGAGTGTAGCAACGTCCGTGGGTGGGGTCAAATGGCGGCTGCCATCCGGCCCCGTGCAGCATTGGTCCCTCCCACGGACCGGGCAAGGAGGCTAGTATCATGCACATCGAGCGAGTCTCTCCCGAGCTGGACCGCATCGTGTCGCCGGACCAGAGCCTTGAGATCCTGGGAGGAGGCCTCGGGGGCGAGCATGAGGCTTCAGAGGGTCCCGTGTGGTGGAAGGAGGCGGGCTACCTGATCTTCAGCGACATCGCCCAGAATCGAAGGATGAAGTGGGCTCCGGGAAAGGGCATCACGGTGGTCCGGGAAGGATCCAACAAGGCCAACGGCCTCACCAGAGACCCCAAGGGGAGACTGGTGGCCTGCGAGGGGACCACCCGGCGGGTGACGCGCTTCGAGGACGACGGCGATGTCACCGTGGTGGCGGACCGGTATCGGGGCAATAGGCTGAACAGGCCCAACGACGTGGTGGTGAAGTCCGACGGGAACGTGTACTTCACCGATCCGTCCCTGGCGGCCCCGGACCTGGAGCTGGACTTTGCCGGGGTCTTTCGGGTCTCCCCGGACCTGAGCGACGTCACCTTGCTGGTGGAGGACTTCGAGGTCCCCAACGGACTGGCCTTCTCCCCCGACGAGAGTATCCTTTACATCAACGACACCGGCCGCTATCACGTCAGGGCCTTCGACGTTCTCCCAGATGGCAGCGTGGATCGGGCCAGCGATCGGGTCCTCCTGGAGATGGAGCGCGGCCGCCGGGGCGTCCCCGACGGGATGAAGCTGGATGTCGAGGGTAACCTGTACTGCACCGGCCCTGGCGGGATATGGATCACCGACCCGGGCGGCAGGCACCTGGGCACGATCCTGGTAGGGGAGCACACCCAGGCCACCAACGTCGCATGGGGCGACGACGACCTCCGGACCCTCTACGTTACCCTGATGAACGAGCTGGCCCGCATCCGGCTGAAGATCCCCGGCGTCCCCGTTCAGCAGGGACTGTAGGGTCGCCCCTATATGGGCGGCCGCTTCTCGAACCAGCGGGCGTGCTGCTGATAAGTGTAGGCCGTCCGCAGGATCGTCGGCTCGTCGAAGGGCTTGCCCACGATCTGCATTCCCACGGGCAGACCGGCGCCGGTGAAGCCGCAGGGGACCGAGATGGCGGGCAGCCCGGAGACGTTGAAGGGCGCCGTGAAGCTGGGTCCGCGGAACCCCGCCAGAGGGTCGTAGCCTTCGAAGGCGGCCGCGGGCTGGGTCATGGTCGGCGTCACCAGGACGTCCACGCGCCGCAGCACCTCGGCAAACTCCCGCTTCACCACCTGCCTCAACCGCTGGGCCTGGATGTAGTCGGCCGCCGTGAAGAGCCCTCCGATGCGGAACCGGGCCCGCGCCATCTCGCCGAAGTCCTGGGGACGGGTGGTCAGGTTGGGCTCATGGAAGGCGAAGGCCTCGCTCAGCATGATGATGGAGTTGGCCGCCCGAACGTAGTCCAGGCTGGGAACAGCGACCTCTTCTATGTTAGCCCCCAGGCTCTGGAGGACCTTCAGCTGGCTCTCCACCGTAGACACTACCTCAGGGTTGACGTCGGCGCTGGAGGCGAAGAAGTAGTGTCTCGGCACCCCGATAGTAAGGTCCCGGATATCCTCCCTCAAGGCCTGCGAATAGTCGGGTACCGGCGCGGTGCTGGTGGTGGGGTCTCTGGGGTCGTGGCCGGCGATGGCCTGAAGCATGAGTGCCGTGTCCTCCACCGTCCAGGTCATCGGGCCCACGTGGTCCTGGGACCAGCTCAGCGTGACCACGCCGCCGCGGCTGACCCGGCCGTAGGTGGCCTTGAGACCGACTATGCCGCAAAGGGAGGCCGGACCTCTGATGGACCCGCCCGTGCAGGAACCCAGTGCCCCCATGCACTGCCCTGACGCCACCGCCGTCCCGGATCCGCTGCTGGACCCCCCGGGCATGTGGGCCAGGTTCCAGGGATTGCGGGCCGGCTCAAATGGGGTGGTGAAGTCGGGCCCTCCCAGGGCGAACTCGTACATCGACAGCTTGCCCAGGAGCACGGTGCCCGCCTCCCTCAACCTGGTTACCACCGTGGCGTCTTCCGTGGGCACCCGGTCGAAGTCCACCCGGGAGCCGCTGGTTGTGCGGACGCCGGCGGTGTCGTACAGGTCCTTCAGGGCGATGGGGATGCCGTGCAGGGGACCCCGATAGCTGCCGCCCAGTATCTCGGCCTCAGCGGTCCTGGCCTGGGCCAGGGCCTCGTCCCCAAGCAGCGTGATGAAGGAGTGCAGACGGCCATGGGTGGCGTCGATGCGCTCCAGGAAGGCACGGGTAAGCTCCACCGGCGACAGCTCGCGCCGGCGAATCAGGTCGCCGGCCTGGTGAATGGTCAGGAAGCACAGGTTCGTGTCGGTGCTGGCCATGTCTCCACCTCCAGGAACGATCAGAGTGTCAGATTCGGCTCATGGTTCGACAAGTATCTCACTATGAGCGAGGGGGAACCCCAAAGTGGCCAGGGGATTCAGATCCGCTCAGCCTGAGCCCGTCGAAGGCTCAACCCACGTTAGCGAGCGGGACCCATCACTGTGAGGACCAGTCGGGGTGAAAGGCCACGCCGATCTCCTCGGCCTTGAGGTTCAACGAGCGCATCGGGGCGATCTGCTTCAGGTACAGCTCGTATAGAGGCTTCAGCTCGGACAGGTCCTCGGAGCTCAGGCCCAGACCGGCTCGCTCCGCCAGCAACCTGAACTGTTCAAGGGTGATCTCCTCATCTCTCGCGGTCGCCATGGCACCTCCTCGTATCCCGACTATCCCGGCCACCCTATGATCAGTATTGGACGGGAAATCCCCGGCTCTGTCAAGAGAGCATTCGGCCTTGACACCATCAGGCCCGGCGATAGAATGGGCTCAGCCGGCCTCCTGGAGAGATGTCATGTCCCTGGGCCTTTGCGTCTGCGGCTGCGGCCAGTTCGCCCGGACCTTCGTCAGGGCCGTCCGGTCCTTCAAGGGATTGGAAGCCGGGGACATCGAGCTGTTCTTCGCCAGCCGGGACCTCGGCATGGCAAGGGCTTACTCCAGGCGCTTCAGCGGCGCAGGCGCCTTCGGCAGCTACCAGGAGGCCGCCGCCGACCCCAGAGTGGATGCTCTATACCTCTGCACGCCCCATCACCTGCACATGGAGCAGACCCTGATGGCGACGCGGGCCTCCAAGCACGTCCTCGTGGAGAAGCCCATCGCCAGGACAGAGGACGAGGCCCGAACGATGATCGCGGCGGCCAGGGAAGCGGGCGTGAAGCTAATGGTGGCCGAGAACTACCGCTTCATGCCGCTGGTGCTGAAGTCGCGGGAGCTCATCCAGCAGGGCGCCATCGGCCACGTGCGTTTCATCCAGGTCCAGGAGGAGGGAAACTACCAAGTCGTGGGCTGGCGCACCGACCAGGACATGATGGGAGGCGGCGTCCTCATCGACGGCGGCATCCATTCGGTGGCAATGATAAGGGACCTGGCCGGCGAACCCGTCGAGGTGTACGCCTCGGTCCTCCCCAGGAAGATCCCAGACCTGGAAGGGGAAGACGGGATCGTGCTGATGCTCCGCCTCGGGGGAGGCGCCGCCGGCCTGGTCAACCATGCCTGGGGCATCTCCAAGCGGGCCTGGAAGCTGTGGGTGGCCGTCTCCGGGACCGAGGGCCGGATCTACTTCGAGCCCAGGGGCACCACCCTCACCCTGGAGACAGCGCAGGGGACCAGCAGGCTCAGGTTCCCCGACGACCGGACGGGCATCGGGGGGATGGTGAGGGAGTTCCGGGACAGCATCACCGAGGACCGCCCGCCGCTGACCTCCGGAGAGGAGGGGCTGAGGGACCTGGTGGTGGTGCTCAAGGCCTACGAGTCCGCAGCTACCGGCGCCGGGGTGGGTGTAAAGTAGCCCTCATTCCTACCTGAGTCATCCCGAATTTTGGAGAAGGAGGACGGCGCTCCTTGTACCGCCCTCGTCGTTCCGGCGAAAGCCGGAACCCAGGACGGCAGCCCTGCGATGTATCTCCTCTCGAGCATACGGAATGGCACATTGTACGTAGGCGTGACCTCCAACCTGATTCTGCGCGTCTCGCAACACAAGAATAGTCTAGTCGAAGGGTTCACCCTTCCCCGGAAGGGTTCACCAAGCGTTACGGAGTGCATAGGTTGGTTTGGTATGAAGTGCACAGCACGATAGAGAGTGCCATCGCGCGGGAGAAAGCGATCAAAGAATGGAAACGCGGGTGGAAAATCGAGTTGCCCGAGATTTCGAACCCAGAATGGCGGGACCTGTATGAAGAGCTAGGCTAGCTGGATTCCGGCTTCCGCCGGAATGACAGGCTTGGCCGCCTTGCTACCGATGCTGGATGCGCCCCACCTGTCATCTTTAGGTCCCTGATGGTATCTTTCGTTATCTGTTGACGAAATCCGGGATGGCTCATGTTTCTTACTAAACCTTCCGCTCCTGGCCCGCCCAGTGCTGGTCCCGCAGCTCTCGCTTCAGCACCTTGCCGTAGGCGTTCTTGGGCAGGTCGGGCAGGAACTCGACGAACCTGGGCTTCTTGTAGCTGGCCAGCCGCTCCCGACAGAACTCGATGATATCCTCTTCGGTGGCATGCTGACCCGGGCGGAGCACCACCGCGGCCTTCACCGACTCTCCCCACAGCTCGTCTGGCACACCGATCACGGCCACCTCGGCCACGGCCGGGTGCTGGGCGATGACCTCGTCCACCTCCCGGGGGTAGATGTTGGCCCCGCCGCTGATGATCATGTCCTTGGTACGGTCGGTGATGAACAGATATCCCTCGGCGTCCATGTAGCCCAGATCGCCGGTGTGCAGCCAGCCGCCCCGAAGGGTCTCGGCGCTGGCCTCGGGGTTGTTCCAGTATCCCTTCATCACCAGGTCGCCCTTCACGACGATCTCCCCCATCTCGCCTGCCGGAACCTCCCGGTCCTCCTCGTCGACGATACGCACCCGGACGCCGGTGGTCTCTTTGCCGGCGGAGGCCAGACGCTCCAGCTTCACCGGGTCACCATCCACCAGGTGCTCTTCCCTGGGAAGGGATGTGACGGCCATCGGGGCCTCGCCCTGGCCGAAGATCTGCACGAAGATGTTGCCGAAGGTGCCCACGGCCTGGAGAATGTGCTCGACGTGCATCGGGCCGCCGCCATAGAACACTGTGTGAAGACTGGAGAGGTCATAGGCGGCCTTGTCGGGGCTGTTGACCAGGACGTTGACCATGGTCGGCGCCAGGAACATGGTGGTGACCTTATAGCGCTGGATAGCCTCGAAGATTTTGGGCGGCTCAAAGCTGGCGCTGAGCGGGAAGGCGCTGGCCGCGCCCCGGACGATGTGGTGGAAGATGGACAGCCCAGAGCCGTGGGTAACCGGTCCGGCGTGCAGCAGCACGTCGTCGGGGGCGACGGGATTGATGTCCATGAGGAAGCTGTCTACCATGGCCAGCATGTTACGGTGGCTGATCATCGCGCCCTTGGGCCTGCCCGTGGTACCCGAGGTGTAGAACATCCATGCCAGGTCGTCAGGGTCGATGGCAGGGGCCGGGTCCCTGGGTGAGGCTTCATCGATGAGGGCCTCGTAGGACAGGTCGCCTCTGGAGCTGTCGCCCACGCAGATGAAGTGCTTCACGCCGTCAAGGGATTCGCGGACCTCGGCGAGATGGTGCTGGAACTCCGCGCCGTAGACCAGCACGCTGGCCCCGGAGTTGCTGAGCAGGTATTCGTGCTCCCGGGGATGCAGGCGTATGTTCATCGGGACGGTGGCCATCCCTGCCTTCATGGGGGCGATGATGGTCTCCAAGCCCTGGTGGCGGTTGGATAGCAGCATGCCGACCCGGTCGCCGGGCTCGCAACCCAGGGAGAGCAGAGCGTTGGCCAGGCGGTTGGCCCGGTCCTCGGCTTCACGAAAGCTGACGGCCCGGTCTTCCAGTAGCCAGGCGGCGCGGTCGGGGTACCGGCGTGCTGCCCTGGTGAGGAGATGTCCGACGTGCATTCTACACCCCCTTTGCTTAAAGGCCGGTGAAGCGAGGCGCCCGTTTCTCCAGGAAGGCGCGCATCCCCTCCCGGGCATCGGGCGCGGTAAAGGCTTCCCGATACTGGCGGGCCTCCACCTCCAGCCCCTCGGCCAGGCTCGTGGAGAAGCCTTCGTGAATCGCTGCCTTGATCGCGGCAAGGGCGGAGGGTGACTTTTCCAGCAGCTTACCGGCCAGAGCCATTGTCGACGACAGGACTTCTTCATCGGGGACCACTAGGTTCACCAGGCCCAGGTCCAGGGCACGGTCGGCGGAGATAGCCTCGCCGGTCATCAGTAGCTCCATTGCCTTGGTCTTGCCTACCAGGCGGGGCATCCTCTGGCTGCCGCCCCAGCCGGGCAGAACTCCCAGGTTCACCTCGGGCTGTCCGAAGCTGGAGGATCGTCCGGCAACTCGAAGGTCGCAGGACATGGCCAGCTCACATCCACCTCCGACGCAGGCACCATTCACGGCGGCTATGATGGGTTTCGGCAGGGCCTCCATCCGGTCCATCAGCCCCTGGCCCTGGCGGACGAAGTCCAGACAGCCGGCCTCATCCATGGCCTCCATCTCTCGGATGTCAGCCCCACCGCTGAAGACGCTGGGGAATCCACTGGCGATGACGATGGCCCGCGCTGCCCCGTCGGCCTCGCACCGATCCAGGGCGGCGGTTAACTGCTGCACGAACTCCCGGTCCACGGCGTTGACCGGGGGACGGGCCATGGTGATGGCCGCGATCCCATTCTCGACGGAGACCTTTAGGTAAGCTGCTGACATGGAAATCCCCGAAGGGATAGATTACCTACTACCACTCACAGATGGCGCCCCCGGCGTCGGGTTTTCAAAGAACGCTGGTGTCCTACTCATAGGGCTGCAGCGGAATCTCGTGCAGCGCGGGGATCACCTCTTTGCCCATCAGCTCGATGGAGCGCATGGCGTCCTTGTTTGGGATGGTGCCGTCGCCCAGGATGAGGATGAAGTAGCCGGGGCTGAGGGCCTCGATGGTCGTTCTCAGCTTTCCGATGACCGTTTTGGGGCTCCCCACGATGAGGGAGTTGACGGCCTGGAGCCCCTCGTAGCTAGTAGCGGTGCTGTGTCCGCCACCCACGGGTCGGATGGCGTCATACTTCTTGGCGGCGGTGGTGCTGTAGCCCGGGGGGTCGTTGTGCTCCCGTGGCCCCCTCATGCGATTGCCCACGGTCCACATGAACCCACGGCCGATTTCCTGGGCTTTCTCGTCGGTATCGGCGACGAGGGTCCTGAGCTGGTAGCCAAAGTGCTCGGGGCCCGGCTTGAAGCCTACCTCGTGAGCGGTATCTATATAGAGCTGCTTGAGCTGCTTGGTCAGGTCGATCAGGGCACCGAGGTTCAGATAGGCATAGCGGTGCTGGGCCGCCCACACCACGCTTTCGGGGCTGCCGCCGCCGGGGAACCAGATGGGCGGGTGGGGCTTCTGGTAGGGCAGCACCCAGGGGTTTACCGCCCTGTAGTGATAGTACTTCCCTTCGTGGCGGAAGGGGCCCGGCTCGGTCCAGCACCGGATGATGAGGTCGTGGGCCTCCTCGAACCGCTCCCGATTCTCGGTGGGGTCCAGACCCGACTGGATCGTCTCAGAGGCGATCCCACGCACGAAGCCGGAGATCAGCCGGCCGCCGGAGTAGCAGTCCAGCATGGCAAGCTCTTCGGCCAGCCTCACCGGGTCGTTTATGGGCAGAATGTTGCCCAGGATGGCGATCTTTACCTTCTTGGTGATCTTGCTGATTACGGCGGCGTCCAGGTTGGCGGAGGGCTTCATATTGAAGTAGGAGGCGTGGTGCTCGTTGGTCATGATGCCGTCGAAGCCGACCTCGTCGGCCCAGGAGTATTGCTCATGGTACTCGTTGTACAGCGCGTGGGCCTTGTTCGGGTCGAAGTAGGTGTTGGGGAATTCCAGGCGGGAGGGGTACTGCTCCAGCTGCTCGTCGGTGACGTCGGTGTAAGGCTGCTGACTGTGGAAGAATATCTCTACCTTGTCTTTCATGGTGCTCCTCCTGATAGCCTGGGATGTCGTCCCGGAGCGGCGACGGCTGAATTATATCATGGCGAGGTGGACAGTCCAGCCTAGAAGGGGCAGGGCTCCCGTCCGCTCTCCCTTGCAGGAGAGCGAGGAGAAAGCATACGGCCCCATCCTAACCTTCCCCCATAAAGGGGGAAGGGACCATAAATAGCACTAGTAGTGGCGCAGCTCGATGTTGTTCCCCTCCCAGTCCTTGATGTAGATGGAGTTCCCCATCCCCCGGGCGCCGGAGCGCGGCATTGGGCCCTCGCTGACTACCGTCACGCCGTTTTGCTTCAGGTCCTCGGCCAGCTTCACCATGTCGGTGGGCTCGATGGTGAGACAGTAGTGGTCCAGGTTCCTGGGACCGTCGCCCACCGGCTCATGCTCGGTGAAGGGGAACAGGTCTATCAGGGTGTGGTCGTTGATCCTGGCGCAGGGGAAGGGCACCTCACCGGCCCGGTACTCCTCCACCCGATAGGGGGTAAGGCCCAGCACCTGAGTGTAGAACTGTATTGCCCTCTCAATATCCTTCACCCTGAGCACGATGTGGTCCATCTCGACGACCTTGATTTTCAGTCCCGACTGGGTGGCCATCACATCCCTCCTTCATGGCTCCCGAGGTGACAGAGTCTGAAGCCGATCATGTTGCGGGGGATGGGCCCATTGTATCCATGCCCCATGGCGTGGTCAAGCGGAGGCCTCGGCGACGATAGCTACGGTTCGGTAAACTCCACCCGTACCAGAGGGCTTCCCTGCATCCAGTCCTCCAGGCTGTCTCTGAGCCGGCCCTGGAGTCGCCGGTGTATCTCTTGGAAAACCTCGCGGCGGCCGGCTTCATCGGTCACCGGTGTAGCGCTGGCGAGCAGGTCAGCGTGGGCTGTGCCCTTTAGGTGGAGGATGAACCGTGGGTCGGCCAGCAGGTTGGCATACCAGTCGCGGCGGCCCGGGGTGCCGGTTATGTACAACCGGCCATCCAGGTTATGGAACCAGATCTCCTTGCGCCTAGGCCGGCCCGACTTCCGACCGGTGGTGGTGATATCGATGACCAGGTCCTCTCTCAGAGCCTTCACCACTGCTTCGTCCATCGGTCGCTCCTTCGGCATCTCTTCACCCGCTGGTCCGACGCTGCTATTATTATAGCGGCCAGCGTCCAGACATAGACCCTTAAAGCGATAACGACAGCGATAACGACAGCGATAACGACAGCGATAACGACAAGGAGGTGCCGGTATGAGTGAGGACCTCTCCAACATCCTGGATGGCGAGCCCGAAGAGCTGGCCACAGGATTCTTGTTCACCGAAGGACCCCTCTGGAGCCCGGCCGGCTGGCTGTATTTCGTGGACATTCGCAGGAGCCAGCTCCTCAGACTGTCTCCCGGCCGGGACACCGACGTAATCCGCGAAGACACCGGGGAGGGCAACGGGCTGACCTTCGACCTTCAGGGACGTCTGATCATGTGCGAGGGCGCCAACAGGCGGTTGACTCGCACCGAGAGGGACCGCAGCATCACGGTACTGGCCGATCGGTGGGAGGGCAAGCGGTTCCACAAGCCCAACGACGTGGTGGGCCGCTCCGACGGCAGCATCTACTTTACCGACCCGGGCCTGCGGACCCCGCCCGAGGAGCGGGAGATCGGCTTCTTCGGGGTTTTTCGGGTTTCGCCGGACGGACAGGTGCTGCTGGCGACCGACGAGTGCGAGTACCCCAACGGGCTGGCCTTCTCCCCCGACGAGTCGGTGCTGTACGTGGCCATCAGCCGCCAGGACGAGGGGTGCTTCGCCGAGGAGGAGCGGGGCGAGGTATGCGCCCACCGCAAGATAAGGGCCTTCGACGTCGCTCCCGACGGCAGCCTGAGCAACAACCGCGTCTTCGCCGACATGTCGTCGGCCGAGCCCGGAGTTCCCGACGGCATGAAGGTCGACACCGAGGGGAACGTGTTCTGCACGGGCAACGGTGGCACATGCGTGTTCGACAAGGAGGGTCATTACCTGGGGACCATCCGGACGCCCGAGATCCCGGCCAACTGCGCCTTCGGCGGGTCAGATATGCGGACCTTGTTCTTCACCGCCCGGACCTCCGTATATCGAGTGCGGGTGAAGGTGCCCGGCGTGAAGGTTCCCAGGGCTTACACACAATGATAGTTGCATGAGCGGCGACCTCCTGGTGGCGTTGGCCCTCTTCTTTGGCAGCGCCGTTCTGGTGATCATCAGCGGCGTGGGTATAGCGCGGTACGGTGATGCGCTGGCCGGGCTGATGGGATGGGGCCGGCTGTGGGTAGGGACCATCCTGGTGGCTGCGGCCACGTCGCTGCCCGAGCTGGCGACCAACATCACCGCTGCAACTCGGGACCAATCGGACCTGGCCGCCGGGGCAATCCTGGGCTCGAACATGGCCAACATGTTCATCCTGGCGGCGGTGGCCCTCCTCTTCGGAGCGGCGCACTTTTTCCGGCGAGTGGCTCTAGAGCAACGGTACATCGTTCTGTCGGCGATGGCTCTCACCGGTCTGGCACTATTTCTCGGGGCCTTCCATATGGACCTCTCCTTCCTGGAGATCGGTCTGGCGTCGGTGCTGATCTTGATCATCTACCTGGTTGGAATGCGTGTTGTGTATATCACACGACCCGCCGAGGTGGCCGGTGTCCTTCAGCGCAGTGGGCTGCCGGGACTGCGACGTTCCTGGATGCTTTTCGGACTGTCGTCCCTGGGAGTCCTGGTGGCCGCCCCGGCCCTGGCCTTCAGCGTCGAGGAGATTGCCGAGACCTCGGGAATCTCTACCGGCTTCCTGGGAGTGGCGGCTCTGGCCATAGTGACATCCATGCCGGAGATCACCACAACCGTCGCCGCACTGCGCATCGGCGCTGCCGACCTGGCCGTCGGAAACCTCTACGGCAGCTGCGCCTTCAACATCCTCATCCTCGCCCTGGCCGACCCCTTCTACCGCAAGGGAATCCTGGTGGAAACCCTGGGGGACGAGCACCTGGCGGCTGGCCTGCTGGCCATCGGCCTCATGGGGATGGGCCTATTCCTGATCCTGTCGCGAGGACGCTACAGGTACATCCCCGTGAAACCCTCCCTCGCCATCATGGCCCTTCTCTACCTGGCTGGCCTGTACATCGTGTTTAGTTTGGGGTAGCACGGCAACTTTGCCGTTCCACGACCCGGTTGCCAATTGATAGAATACTCCTAGTACTCAGTCAACCTGTGATTTGAAGGATATAGCCGATGGAGTTTCGCCCTAGCATCTTGGGTGTTGAAGCGCCAATGGATAGAGGCTCGGGCGGCGTTTCGCTCCCCCTCCAGGGCCTGAATTTCTCGGCGGAGGGCAGCCTCATCGGGGACACGCCTCCTCAGGCAAGATCGGGCCAGGACGCTGAACTCGATCTCCGCCATGTTGAGCCAACTGCCGTGTTTGGGGGTGTGGTGGAACTCCAGCCGCTTTACGATACGCCGGGCCTCAGGGGCAGGAAAGGCCTCGTACAGGGAAGCCGGGCGATGAGTGTTCAGGTTATCCAGAACAACTCGCACCACCGGGGCCTCCGGGTAGGCCTCATCCACCAACCAACGCATCTGACGGGCGAAGTCCTGCTGGGTCCGCCGCTGGGTGATGGCCACGTGTCTCCAGCCCTGCAGCGGCTCGCAGGTCAGGAACAGGTTCCGGGTGCCCTCCCTTCGGTACTCGTAGTCCTGTCGCCGCGGCTGTCCCGGCTTCGCTGGGAGGGGCGGCCGTGGCTCGCTCAACAGCTGAGTCGAGGTCTCGTCAAAGCAGACCACCGGCCGCCGGGGGTCATAGGGCTCGGCATACAGGTCCAGCACATCCTCCATGGCTGCCACAAAGTCGGCGCTCACCTTAGGAATACACCATTCCTTCTTCTGCCACGGCTTAAGAACGTTTTTTTGAGCCGCTTGCGGATGCCTTCATGGGACATGGAGGGCACCAACCCTAGCTCTACCACTTTCCCGGCCAACAGCCGCAGGGTCCAGTGGTCGTGGCCCTCCGGCGCGGCGCTGCAGGCCAGGGCGATGAGGTGGGCCTCTCCCTTGTCGTCCAGCTTCCTCCGTGGCCTGGGCCTGGGCCTTTCCAGCAAAGCCCCCTTCATGCCCTCTTCAGCGAAACGCCGCTTGATGCGGAACACTGTGCCTACGGAGACGTCCAAGGCCTCAGACACCTTGGGAGCCTTCCAACCCTCATCGCTCTTTAGTAGAATCCTCGCCCGGGTCATCACACGAGCCCGGCTCTTCCCACTTCGAATCAATTGCTGGAGTTGTTCCCGGTCTTCCTGGTCCAAGCGCACCCTATACTTTTCCCGTCGTCCCATCACTGCCACCCCTTGGGTAGATTCTGTCTTCCCAAAGGGTAGCAACTTTGAGTGATTTCTTAAATAATTACCAACACCGAGTTGACTGAGTACTAGATTGGAAGCGGAGGGCGCCGATGGCGACGTTTGAAGAGTACAGCGACAGGTACGAGACCATCCGCATGGAGCGGCGGGACGGCATCTTACAGATCACCTTCCACACCGAAGGCGGCAGCCTCAAGTGGGGGCCCGCTCACCGGGAGTTCGGCTACGCTTTCGCCGACATCGGCAGCGACCCGGAGAACAAAGTGGTGATCATGACGGGCACCGGCGACGACTTCTGCGCCGAGCTGCAGCCCCGGCCGGGAGCGGCGGGAGGCAGGACCGCGCGGACCTGGGACCCTGTCTACTGGGAGGGGAAGCGGCTACTAGCCAACCTCCTGGACATCGAGGTGCCCATCATCGGCGCGGTCAACGGCCCGGCGACCATCCATGCCGAAATCCCGGTGCTGTCGGACATCGTGCTGGCATCGGAGAACGCCTACTTCCAGGACGCGCCCCACTTTCCCCGAGGCCTGGTGCCCGGGGACGGGGTGCACGTGGTGTGGCCGCTGCTGCTGGGCCAGAATCGGGGCCGGTACTTCCTGTTGACGGGACAGAAGCTCTCGGCTCGGGAGGCAATGGACCTGGGGGTGGTCAACGAGGTGCTGCCCAGGGACAAACTTCTGCCCAGGGCCTGGGAGCTTGCCGAGCAGCTGGCCAAGCAACCCCCGCTGACGGTCCGGTACAGCCGGGTGGTGCTGACCCTCCAGCTAAAGCGGCTCATGCAGGAGGCCCTGGGTTACGGACTGGCCTTGGAGGGCCTGGGCGCCGTGGACACCCCGCCTCGGTAACGCAACCTTAGGCAGAGGAGGGAGCCATGAAATCCGACAGCTCCGGCGACCCTCAGGAAGGGGTGGAGCCCACGTCCGTCGGCCAGCAATCTCTCCCAGATCGCCCCTCCGGACTCTCATTCACGGCACGGATCGCCGGATGGAGCGCCCGGCGCCGCTGGTGGGTGCTGTCGGCGTCAATCCTGGTCATCGTCTTCGCCGTCCTCGCCATAATCGCGGTCGGAACCGAGACCCGGGACGACGACGAGGGGGTGGGTGAGTCGGGCGAAGGGTCGAAACTCTTTGGCGAACGGTTCAGCTTCACGCCGCCACCAACCGATAGGGTCCCGATGGCCACCAGGACGGAGAGCCTTATATTCAGTAACCTGTCGCTGGACGTGGCCGATCCGGCCTTTCGAGCGACTGTCGACGCTCTTATCCAGGAGATACGGACCTTACCCCAGGTCGCGTCGGCGGCCAGCTTCTACGATACCGGCGTTCCGGACATGGTTTCGGATGACCGCAATGCCCTCCTGGCGGTTGTCACCCTGCAGAGCCCGACGGGCTCCTTCGACATCGATCGCCTGTTGGACACTGTGGACCGGGCGGCGAACAAGGCCGACGGGTTTGAGATTGAAGTCTTCAGCTTTCGTCTGGTCGAGCACCAGTTCGAAGAGATCCTGGACGAGGACTTCAACCGCATCCTGGTCATCTCCCTGGCGCTGGGTCTGATAATCCTGGTACTGGCCTTCCGGGCTCTGGTGGCAGCCCTGATTCCCCTGGCCATGGCCGTCGGGGCCATCTTCAGCGCCATCGGGGTCGCCGCCCTGGTCAGCCAGGCGTATCCCCTGGTCGACCTCTACGCCGAGATGATCCTTCTGATGGGCCTGGCCGTCGGCATCGACTACTCCCTGTTCATCGTCAGCCGGTTCCGTAGCGAGCGCCGCGAGGGAAGGCCCCGGCTGGAGGCCATCACGGTGGCCAGCAACACCACCGGCCGGGCGGTCTTCTACGCCGGAGTCACCGTGATCCTGTCCCTGGCCGGGCTCACGCTGACGAGAGACGCGACCTTCACCTCCCTGGCCTTAGGGGCCATCATAGTCGTGTTCATCGCCGTAGTCGGCTCGCTGACCCTCTTGCCCGCGCTGCTGTCCGTCCTTGGTGACGGCATCAACAGGCTGAGGGTCCCCGTCCTGGGCCGCGAGGGGGGTCAAGCCGGCTTCTGGGGCGCCATCACCGACCGGGTCCTTGCCCGGCCAGCCTTCCTCGCTACCCTCACGGCGGGAGTCCTCATCGCGCTGGCGGTGCCGGCGTTCTCCTTGAACCTGGGCTTCAACAACGGGGCCGACTCTCTCCCCGACGCCGTCCGGGGCAAGCGAGCCCTGGAGCTGCTCGAAGCGAGCTTCACCAGCAGTCTGATCCTTCCTGCAAGGATCGTCATCGACGCCCCGGACGTCCATGCGCCGGAAATACAGGATGCGCTGGACAACCTCATCCAGCAGATCGAAGGGAACGACGCCTTCCTCGGCAGCGTGGACACCGTTACCAACCGAGACGGCAATCTGGTGCGGGTGAGCGTCCCCTTGGCCGGGAGTATCGACGATGAAGAGTCGGAGGATGCGGTGCGGCTTCTGCGCAACGTGATCATTCCCCGGGCCTTCGACGGGACCGACGCCGCGTTGTACGTCAGCGGGAACACCGCCGAGAGCATCGACTTCAGAGAGCGCATGTACGACTCGGCTCCCTACGTTTTCGCCTTCGTGCTGGGGCTATCCTTCCTACTGTTGCTGGTCATGTTCCGGTCGATAGTGATCCCGGTAAAGGCCCTGGTCCTCAACCTGCTGTCGGTCGCCGCCGTCTACGGGGTGCTGGTAATGGTCTTCCAGTGGGGATGGGCCATAAGCATCCTGGGCTCCGAAGAGTCGGGCATCATCGAGTCCTGGCTGCCCCTGTTCCTGTTCGGCATTCTCTTTGGGCTGTCCATGGACTACCACATGCTGCTGCTCAACCGGATCAAGGAAGTGTATGACCGCACGGGCCGCAACGAGGAGGCGGTATCCATCGGAATACGGCTTACCGCCGGCCAGATCACCAGCGCAGCGGCCATCATGATAGGGGTCTTCGCCACCTTCGCCACCAGCCGGGTACTGGGCCTCCAGCAGTTCGGCCTGGGATTGGCCGTAGCCGTGTTCATCGACGCCACGGTCATCCGGGTGATCCTGCTGCCCGCCAGCATGAAGCTGCTGGGCGACTGGAACTGGTACCTGCCACGGTGGCTGGACTGGCTGCCCAGGGTCTCATCAGAGGGGGAGCGGGAGTCCGGGCCCTCACCCGAGCCGGCCGACTAACGGTGGCGCGGGATGGGCCGGCCTAGGAGCACTCTTCTGCGCATCACCTTCGTAGCTACGTTCCTCGGACTGGCGCTAATCGCTGGCTGTGGTGGATCGGCCCATACCCCACTACCGACGTCGACGCCCCCACCTACACTGGACCCATCGGCTACAGCTGAGGAGTGTTAGCAACCAGCAAAAGTGGGACACATTGGGACCCGAGAGATCAGGTGCTGGATGGGGGTCTGGTGAGCTCTCTGAGGGCCCTGTTATAGCGTCTGCGGTTTTGGATGGTTTTGGCCTTCACCTCCTTGTATCTTGGTTTGGGTGTGTAACAATCACTTCACTTAGGTGGATCGGGGTGCGGCAGACCGGTTTCTCCTTGGTTATGGAAGACCGCCAGAAAGCGAGGGTCGCCGCACCCCTTCCGAATAGAGCCCGAACAGTTGCCTGGGCCAACCAAGCCCGCATCTTGCAAGGACGGGCCAATAATTCGCAGGAGGTGCTCGTGGAGCAAGAATCGATCTACGTAGGCATTGATGTAGCCAAGGCCCAGGTGGACGTCGCAGTCCGTCCTACGGACGACAGATGGGAGGTTTCCCATGACGAGACAGGAGTCCGGCAGCTGGTCTCCCAGCTGAAGGCCCTTGAACCGGTCATGGTGTTGCTGGAGGCTTCGGGCGGCTTGGAAGTGCCGCTGGTGGCTGCCTTGGCAGCCGACGCGGTGCCTGTGGTCGTCGTCAACCCCCGCCAGGTGCGGGACTTCGCCAGGGCCACCGGGAAGCTGGCCAAGACCGACGCTCTGGACGCGGCGGTTCTGGCTCACTTCGCCGAAGCGGTTCGTCCACCCGTGCGCCCTCTGCGAGACGCCGAGACCCAGGCCCTTAACTCCCTGGCTGCCCGCAGGCACCAGGTGATGACCATGCTGGTCTCGGAGAAGAACCGCTTGAGCGCCGCCGCCATCGCCGTCCGTCCCCGCATCGAGGCCCACATTGCATGGCTGGAGCGAGAGCTGGACGACCTGGATGAGGGACTGCGGCAGACTCTCCGCCAGAGTCCCGTATGGCGAGAGAAGGATGACCTCCTGCGCACCGTTCCCGGCGTGGGAGAACAAGTCTCCATCTCTCTCCTGGCCTATCTGCCGGAGCTGGGCACGCTGGACCGCCGGCAGATCGCCGCCCTGGTAGGGGTGGCTCCCTTCAACCGGGACAGCGGCACCCTGCGGGGCAAACGCACCGTCTGGGGTGGACGCGCCCGCATCCGCGCCGCCCTGTACATGGGAGCGCTGGTTGCCAGTCGCTTCAACCCTGTTATCAGGGACTTCTACCAGCGGCTGCTGGCCGCTGGTAAGCCCAAGAAGCTGGCCCTCACAGCCTGCATGCGCAAGCTGCTCGTTATCCTCAACTCCATGCTCAAGCATCGCTCACCCTGGCGCGACCTGACTCCGGCAGTCGCCGGTCATTCCTCTTGACTTTCAAGACAGTTGCTTTCTGCGTTGTAGGATCTCTTGCCGTCTTCCCTTGAGCACGTCAGATGGTGTCACGTTGGCCAGGGCCTTGTGATAGCGCCGGTAGTTGTAGTAGCTGACGAACGCCGCGATAGCCGCATCGAGGTCAGAGGGCAACTCATAGGGCACCTGGTTTACGTCCCGTTTGATGCTCTGGTGGTAGCGCTCCAGCTTCCCGTTGGTCTGAGGGTGGAAAGGGGTTGCCAGGATGTGCTTGATGCCAACCATACCCAGGTAGTCCCTGAATGCCCTCGAGACATAGCCCGGGCCGTTGTCACTCAGCAGCCTAGTGCGGTCTGTGACTGGAACTTGATCCATGCCGGTCCTGTCCACAGCATCCTGGACCACCTCGATGAAGGAGTCGGCCGTCATGTCTTCCTGGAGCCTGTGAGCCAGGATGAAGCGGGAGTAGTCGTCCATCACGGTCACCAGGTAGTAGTAGCCCCAACCTACTACCCTGAAGTAGGAGGCGTCGGTGGCCCACATCTGGTGAGGGCCTGTGGTCTTGCGGTGGTACTCCTTACCCGCGGCCAGCTTCATCTCAGGCCTCTTCACCAGACCCTCCCTGCTCAGGATACGGTAGACACTCGACTCTGAGACACTGAAGCCCTGGTTGTCGGTGATCCACGCGGCCAGCTGACGGCAGCTCAGCTCCGGCATCTCTCTGGCTGCTGCGAGAACTGAGCGTTCTTCCCGAATGCTGAGACGGTTCCACGGGGGCTTGCCGCCTCCTGCATGGTCCTCAAGTCCTTGTTGGTCCTGGCGTCTGAGCCACCGGTAGTAGGTGCTCTTAGGGATACCCAACTCGCTGAGGGCCTTTCGTTTAGGGAGGGGAGACGAGGCTACTTCGGTAAGTACTTCTGCCTTCTCCACGGCGCTCATCCGCTGGTACCGGTAGCTTCCTGGGGCATGGGGATGGCCGTTTTTTTGAGACGGTACGCCTCCAGCGACAGATCGGCCACTAGCTCCTTGAGCTCCCCGTTCTCTCTCTTGAGCTGCCCTACCTCATGCTGAGTGGCGTCCCGCATCGTGTCGCGGGTCAACCTCTCCTTGCCCGCCTCCATGAACTCTTTGGTCCACGAGTAGTAGGAGTGGGGCTTGATCCCCTCCCGCCGGCACAGGTCGTTGACTGTGACCTCGCGGCGGAAGCCCTCCAGAACAATTCGGATCTTCTCTTCGGGGGTGTACTTACGTCGGGTAGCCGCCTTCACCGTGCGAACGAAGGACCTCGTCTCCGCGCTCCGTTCCTCGGCGGCCTCTGCTTTGTCTACGTCTGACTGGGACACATCTGCTCCTTTCTGTGGGTAACTCTACCCTCACTTCAGGAGCTCTCGCCACCCTCCAAACTCTCGGGTTTTCTTACCCTCCGATGTGTCCCATTATCGCTGACGGCCTACACTGGCGGCCCATAAAGCAGAAGTCACCGCCCAGTTCCAGGAGGAAGGTCTCCAGGTGGAGGATGAGCGCCTCTTCCAGATCGCTTTCGGAGTACTCGTCCTTGAGGTCGAGGAATTCAAGGACGAACGGGTCTTTGATCTCCACGCGATCTTCGTGACGGGGCTTCTGCCCCTCCGTCAGCATGACGGCCTTGTTCTTCGACAGGGCGATGCGCTCGTAGAACTGGGAATTGATCTGCCGGTCGAGCTGGCGAACCGACCACCCTCCTCGCAGGGCCTCGGCTCCATAGAATTCACGGGCGCTGGTGTTCTTGACTGATACCAACCGCACGTAGGCGGACCAGGGCAGCGGGAAGGCCGCGAGAAGCTCTCCCAGGCGTATTTCAATGGAAGTGGTGTCGGATTCGCCCGACGCCGTCTGGAGAATCCGACGTTGAGTGGATCGAGTCAATTTGCCAGACAGCGCCTGGCGAATCTGATCGGACGGATATGAGACGTAGAAGAGACGCATGTATTGATTCGTTCGTAAAAACCCCTCGCCAAGCTGGGGCAAGGCAGGGATAATGTGTGGAAGCGGCGAGGTGCTGCACCTGGGCGGGGGAGGTGAGCATGTTCCGAGAGCGAGACCCACAGGTGAGCCTGTGGCAGTCCGAGTTCCTGGTTCCGCCGAAGAAGGCCAGGCGCTTGGAGCGGAGTTGGGCCGAGGTTTTCCGGAACGAGGCGCTCCCCCTGATTGACGAGGAGCGCTTTGCTCCGATGTACTGCGCGGACAACGGCCGTCCCAACCGAGCGGTGCAGACGGTCCTCGGGGTCCACCTTCTCAAAGAGATGTTCAACCTCACCGACGATGAAGCCCTAGAACAGCTGGAGTTCAATCTGCTCTGGCACCACGCCCTGCGGCTGGATATGGAGGAGACCCACCTCCCCCAGAAGACGCTACACAACTTCCGAGTTCGCCTGATGCAGCACGACGGTGGCCGGCTGGCTTTCCAGGAGACCACGGAGCGGATCATCCAGGCGCTGGGTATACGCACCGGAAAGCAGCGGCTGGACTCCACCCACATCATGAGCAACATCGCCACCCTCACCCGCCTCGGCCTGTTCTGTGAGACGATGCGGTTGTTCCTTCGGGCCGTGAGCCAAGAGCACCCAGAGCTTCGCCGTGTGGTCCCAGAGGGCCTTGTGAGGCGCTACTTGAAGGAAGAAGCAGAAGCGACCGACTACGAGGACGCCCGCTCGGGGGAGGGTCGCCGAAGGCTTGGCGTGTGTGCCCGGGACCTCTACCGGCTGGTGGACGGCTTCCGTGGCACGGCTGCCGCCCAACTGGAGGAGTACCGGCTGCTGGAGAGGCTGCTGCGGGAGCAGTGTGTGGTGGGCAACAAGAGGGACGGGCGCCCCGGAGAGGGCGATGACGACGCAGGGGAAGGGGCGGTGCCCATCACCCTCAGGGACCCGAAGGAGGTGCGGTCCGATTCCCTGCAATCGCCCCACGACCCGGAGGCCACCTACAGCGGGCACAAAGGCAAGGGGTACGAGGTACAGGTGGCGGAGACCTGCCATGCGGAGAACGCCACCCAGTTGATCACTCATGTAGAGGTGACCCCATCCAGCGGGAGCGACACCGACGTGACTGTGCCGCTGGTTGACGGGCTGGCGGAGCGGAAGGTCCGACCGGACGAGCTCTTCGCGGACACGGCGTATGGGTCGGGCCGCAACGCCTTCGAGGCCTCGCGCCGGGGGACGGAACTGGTGAGCCCGGTGGCGGGGTCGGCGCCGGGGAACTCCCACGAAGGAGAGGGAGACGGACCGCCGCCGCTCACTGGGGCGGACTTCCAGATCGACGTCACCGGGGAGCAGGCCACGGTGTGCCCCGCCGGGCACCGGTCCGTCGAGGAGTACGAGCTGGAGGATGCGCCGGAGCGGGTAGAGGTTCACTTTGCCAGGGCAACATGCGAGCTCTGCCCCTTGCGGTCCCGTTGCCCGGTGAAGCTGGACCGGCGTGCGGGGGCCTACGTCCTCAAGGCGGACCTGGTGAAGGTGAACATCGAGGGGCGGCGGCGGGCCGAGGCCACCGAGGAGTGGCGCAAGCGGTATGCCATAAGGGCCGGGATAGAGGGGACAAACTCCGAGCTGAAGCGCGCCCACGGGCTTGGGCGCTTGCGGGTGCGAGGGGGCCGTCGGGTGCGGCTTGCCGTCTACCTGAAGGCGTTGGCGTGCAACTTCAAGCGGATGGTCCATGCACGCCTGGTGGAGATGGAAAACACGGCTCAGCCGGAGGCCGGGACGGTACCTGCGGTCGCAGCCGCGTGAGGGCCCCGCTCCATAACTTCCATCGGGCGCCCTGAGCCACGGAAGGGGTACTGCACGGGATCCTGCTTGTCCTGAGCGCAGCCCCAAGGGCGGTGAGGTCAGCAGCCGACAGCCCGTGGCGCCTCCCTGCCAGACACCCTCGCACTCCAGGGTCCATCTCTAACAGGCCTTTCTACGAAGGAATCATGTATTGGATGTTCTGACGGGAGAAGCCGCGTCCAAACCGCTGGGTCAAGTCCGCCGCCAGTCTTTCCATGAGCGCGGTCCCGTACGTAGCCCGCTCTTCTCCTGACTGCTCGAACTCAACGATGCGATGGCCGATCAACCAGTACGCGGCGGTCATGGCGGCATTCACCGAACGGGTTGCCGAGTCCTTGGCGGCATCGACAATCTTCGACACATCTCCAAAGACCACTTGATACGGAGCATCAAGCTCGCCAGCTGCGACCGTCTTCTTCATGACCCGTTCCTCCGCTCTTTCTGCCATAGCGCCCTCCTCTCCGCAGCAGTGAAGCGCCTTGGCGACTAGAAAATAGGCTCCCCGCCGTCTCGTCGTGAATGCGGCCCCTTAGAGCCCGTAGTGCCCCTCGCACTCGTTTCCGAACCCGTCCGATTGCCCGTCCGTTCCCAACTCCGCGTCAACGAGGCTGACCGCCTGCGCGAGGGGCACCCGTCGTGGATGCAGGTAGGGCTCCTTGGCGAAGGCCAGCCGTCCTCTGAGTTTGGCGTCAATCTCGACCGCCTCAGCGAACAGCTCCGGCCACCTGCGCTTGGTCTCGACCCACCGCTGCCGTGACTGGTATGGGCAGCCAATGCAGGCTGAACGCTCCAGTGGCCGGTCGTAGCGGGTGTTCCACCAGTGGAGGCAGTCTTTCCTGGACATCCCAGCTTCGATGAGGGGGTAACGGTTCTGTATCCATCTATCGCGAGAGGGCTTCATGCGGATGGCCTCGTCGGTGGAGATGCCCAGCCACAGCTCGACGGCGGTGCCGGACGGAACACGTTGTCCTTTTGTGAGTCCCAGCAGCTCGCGTATCTTCCGCTGAATCGGCCTTATCTTGTAGTGCTCGGTGCATTGGCGACGACCCATCCCGTCGCTCCCTCCGTCACGTCCCTTCAGATAGAGGGGAACGTCTACAAAGCCGTGGTTGCCTGAGTGGTTGGTGAGGGACTTGACGTCCTCGCGGAGACTCCGCCCGTTGTCCACGACGTACACGGGGAAGCCGAGACGCTCGGCGAGCCAATCGAGGTGAGTGTAGAGACTGGGAGGCTCCCAGTGGGTGTCGGCGAAGATGGCGCAGTTGGGGATGGCGTCGAATGCTCCCTGGCTTGCCATGAGCGCCATGACGGAGGACTGTACTCCTCCGCCCAGGCTGATGACCGTCAACGAGTGCGCGGGATGCATCAGCCCTCTACCTCGCTGCCGTCCTCTGATGAAGAGTCCGCGTCGGGAGCAGGGAGCATGTCCTTGGTCGCGTACTTGACGAGCAAGGTAAAGAGGCGGCGTAGCCGGTCCTGGGCGTCGGGGCCGGGGTTGAAGTCGATGCTCACGACCCCCAACTCCGAGACGCCCCTCTTGGCGCTTTTCGGTTTGTCCTGGTTCTTGGTCTCTTCCATATCGCTATTCCCGTATCTAATTGAAGGGCTGGGGGGGCCACTGGCCTCCCGCCAAACTAGCGAGTGTTCGCTCACTATCCAGTGTGCGTGGCCGGAGAGTTGGGGGTAATCCCCTATAAGGGGGTTCGTCGGTGCATCCCCTTATAGGGGGGTTCATCCAAGAACCCTTTACTAGGATGGCTGTCTTTCCAGTCGGGGGGGGGGGCACGTTTCAATCCGCCGAGGGCTAGGGTTGCAATCGGCCGAGGTAAACGGTGCGAGGAGCGCCAGCTTCGGGGCGAGCTCTACGCAGCGCCGATCCGCCTGCTCTGGGAGACGCCTTAGTCTCCGCTGCCCAGGGGGAAGAGGTGGCCGAGACCGAGCTCCTGGGCCAACTCCAGCAGCGCCAGGAAGTGCTTGGAGTTTGGCTGGGCTCCGGCCCGCCACCGCCGGAGGGTGAGGGTGTTGGTCCCCAGACGCCGGGCGATCTCCCGCCAGGTCAGGCCGGAGGCTTCCTTGAACCGCTCCAGCCTTCGGGGGAAGTCCTTGGGGAAGACGTGGAAGGTCTTTCTGTAATCGGCGCGTTTACGGGGCATGGGCCTACTCCTCCAGAAGTGATGCCAGGAAATCCTCTCCGACGATCAGGTCGAGCCCGCCGGGAACCCACCGGGCGACGCGGACGAGGGAGCGATAGGCCCCGCCGCAGGGTTCGGTGCCGTCACGCCACCTGAGCATCTGCTTCGGGTCCACCCCCAGCAGGTCGGAGAAGGCGTTCCAGGTGAGGCCGGTGAGCTCCTTGAGGCGATGCAGGCGCTGGACGAAATCGTCAGGGAGATCGGCGGTCTCGTAGGGCACGAGACGGCCCCTGACGGCGAGGCCGCCTGCATCGCCGGGCAGACGGGGTGAAGACATGCGGCTACTCAATCCCTTGGCTCCAATGCGAACAGCTCATCAAAATTGCTCAGGCCGAGGACCTGCTGCATGCGACGCCGTATTCGGCCCGACGGAGCTCGGCCCTGATTGATCAGCGTGGAGAGGTAGCTCTTGCTGATACCGACCTCCTGGGCCAGCCAGTTCTGGGAGCGGCCCAGGAGGGCCAATCGCGCCCACAGAGCCTCTGTCTTGAGCCGGACCACGGTCCTTCCTCGTCGCTTCATCGTATCTCTGGAAGTCCTTCTGTACTCTAAGTGTAACTTATAGTAATATAATAACTGTGAGCCAGATGGCTTGTCAAGAACGTATGTGCTATTCTGAGGTGATTACCATGCCAGATGACACGGGCTACAAGTGGAAAGACATCGGGTCCCGTATCAAGGAGGCCAGGACCAGGGTGGGCCTCACCCAGAAGCAGATGTCGGAGCTGATCGGCGTCTCCTCCCATGCCGTCTGGTGCTGGGAGTCGGGGAAGATGAAACCCTCCCACAAGAACCTGCTGGAGCTGGCCTACCGCTGCGAGGTGAGCACCGACTGGCTGTTGGGCCGGGACGTGTTGGAGGCGGAGCTGCTCAAGGAGGCCGATGTCTCCTTCAGAAACGCCATCTCCGGCCTGCCCATCGAGGACGTGGAGTCGATCCAGGAATTCATCCGCTTCGTCAGAGAACGACGGAGGAGGAAGTGAAGCTGGGGAATGAACAGAGCTCAGCGAAAGGCCGTGGAGCTTCGGTTCAAGCTGGGGCTGTGCGGCCAGGTGGATGCCGAGGGGGTGGCCAACATCCTGGATTACGAGGTCATCCCATGGCCGATGCAGGTTCACCAAGAGCTGCGTATCGACCGCTACATCTGCGTCGCCGAGGACCTGGAACCCGACTGGCGGCGGTGGATGATTGCCCACGCCATAGGGCACATTCAGATGCATCCCGGCAACCACCTCTGGATATACAAGCACACCAGATTCGGTGGCCGGATCGAGCGAGAGGCGGAGGATTTCACTGCCGCCCTTCTGATGGATGTGAAGGAGGCGCTCGCGGCTCACCTCACCGAGTGGTGGGAGGTGGCGGAGCACTTCGGCGTCCCAGACCAGATGGTCCGGCTTCAGTTGCCCCTGCTATTGGAGTAGAAGGGCCGCTCTTTTCGGGCCTGGTCAACCCTCTCCATAAGACCCCAGGCGTTGGTGCAATATGAAAGCGCTACTTGCAAAATGTGCAATACTCTGGCATCATGGTCCCCATGATCGAGCGCGACATCACACCCCGCCTGACCAGGCTATTCCAGCAGTACCCCTTCGTGACCGTGACCGGGCCACGTCAGTCCGGGAAGACCACTCTGTGCCGCGCCGCCTTCCCCGGTCTGGCATATGCCAATCTGGAAGCGCCTGACCAGCGGGAGTTCGCCGAGTCCGACCCACGGAGCTTCCTCGAACAATTCGACGAGGGTGCCATCCTGGATGAAATTCAGCACGTTCCCGCTCTGTTGTCCTATCTCCAGGTGCTCGCAGACGAGAAGAGGAGCAACGGTCTATTCGTGCTCACGGGCAGCGAGCAGTTCCGCCTCTCCGATGCCATCAGCCAGTCCCTGGCGGGCCGGACCGCGCTGCTCAAGCTGCTGCCCTTCTCGCTGGCGGAAAGGCAGCGAACGGGGGCCAGCGACACGCTGAATGATATCCTGTTTTCGGGCTTCTACCCACGCATCCACGATCAGGGGCTCGACCCGCGCCAGGCCCTCGGCGACTACTTCGAGACCTATGTGGAGCGCGATGTGCGCCGCATAGGAGAGATTCGCAACCTCTCCAGCTTCAGGCTCTTCGTCCGCCTGTGCGCCGGGCGGGTCGGGCAGTTGGCCAACCTCTCCTCTCTGGGGGCGGATGCAGGCGTCTCTCACACGACGGCGCGGGGGTGGCTCACGGTGCTGGAAGCCAGCTACATCGTCTTCCAGTTACCGCCCTTCCACGCCAACATCCGCAAGCGCTTGATCCGGTCGCCCAAGCTCTACTTCTACGACGTTGGCCTGGCATGCTACCTCCTTGGCATCGAACATGCCGATCAGCTCGCCACCCATCCGCTGCGTGGGGCGCTCTTCGAGAACGTGGTCGTCGCAGAGGCGCTGAAGCACCGTTTCAACCGGGGCGAGCAGCCCAACCTCTCCTTCTTCCGAGATGCGCGGGGCCTGGAGTGCGACCTGTTCTACCAGACCGGACGCGGCATCGGAGCCATCGAGATCAAATCCGGGTCCACGATCGCCTCTGACTACTTCCATGCCCTTAATCGGGTTGCAGGGCTGATCCCGGACATCTCCGCCAAGGCGGTGGTCTACGGCGGCACCGCCCGTCAGTCCCGGAGCGATTGCGAGGTGGTGCCCCTGGGAGACCTGAGCGGACTGCTGGAGGGGCTCTGATGTCGGCCAACCAAGGAGTGACGCAGTTGGACGGTGCTTCGGAACCAGCCCGTGAAGCACCTCGAATGAACAACCGCTTCCGCGCCAGGTGTGCCTCGGCCCTCATGCACCCGGCGACCGTCACGGCCGTTGCCCTGCTGCTGCTGAATGACCTCGTGTTCAAGTCGGTGTGGCCGGAGTCGTGGGCCACGGGGAAGCTCAGCGACCTGGCATGGGTGGTGTTCGCCTCGCCCCTGCTAGCCTTCCTACTGTCGTTCCTTGTCCGCCGGAGCACCGTTGGTCAACGTGTAGCATTCATCGCCTCCTATGCGGCGTTGCCGCTCCTGTATGCGGCGTTCAACACCTTCGGGCCAGTACACGACCTGATTATCCGGGGTCTGTCCATCGCCTCGGGCGGAACCTCCGGGTCTCCGCTGGACGTTACCGACTCCCTGGTCATCCCCTTCGGACTGGGTATCGCGCTATGGGTGTGGCGCAGGCGCATCGCCAGCGCAGAGAGCCTGCGTATGCGACTTGCTGTGCTGACGGCGGGAGTGGCGGCGCTGGCTAGCGTGGCTACTAGCGAGTCCCAACCGGACTTCGGCATGAGGGATGTGGGGACCTCAAGAGACGGTGCGATTCATGCTGGTGCCTGGGAATTAGGCCACTTTCGGAGTGAAGATGGAGGGTTGAGTTGGCGCGGGGGGTCCGTCGATTCAGGGCAGATCGAATGGGGTGGCGAGAGCGTGGATACTCCCACAGGCAGGTACGTGATCCAGGGACCTGACATCGTGCGATTCGGCTCTGACGGCAGATCGAAGTTGGTCTTTTCGACGGCGTACATGCAGGAAGAGGGCAACATGTGGGTACAGGAACACGCGACTTCACATTTGGACGCGAGGGAGCTTACGACCGCACCTCGCAGTATCGTCTACCACGAGCCCAGCGGCAATCTTATCATGGCGATGGGGATCCAGGGCGTCTTGGTGGGCACCGCTGACGGAGAGTGGACTCGGTACGCCGTCGGGCGCTATTCCCCCGTTGACTTCTCCTTCTTAGGCAAAACGGGTCTTCTACTATCCAACGGCGGCTTCTGGGCGGTGTGCCTAGCGCTGTCCCTGTCCATGACGGGCATCGCCCTAATGGTCTCCCGATACCGGAGAGAGGACCTTCCACTGCTATCCGCCGTCGCTGTGGCCACTCTGTCCCTGCTCATCGTCCTACCTATCGTGTTGGGGGTAACAGGGCTTGAGGAGGTATTAGGGCAGGTCCTGCTTATTGGCCTGGCTTTATCACCGCTCATAGTCTTCGCCCTGATTGGAGGGGCCATCGTCCTTGGGTTCATGCCGAGAGAGAGCAGAGTGCGGAAGAGTCTTGGTTTGGGCATGGGCATCCCGTCCTTACTAGCATCAGGTGGGCTGTTGCTAATATTTGGGGGTTCCCAGGACCACCCCGGCGGATTCTACGGCGAATTCAACTCAGACCTGGAGGTGACCGCCGTAATCGCATTCACTCTCGGGATCGCAGTTGTGGTGATGTCCTGGCCGCAACTGAGGTACTGGCCACCTGTAATTGCGGCGTTCCTGGGAATGGTTCTGCTCGTTGGGCTAGCATTCATGCTATGGCTGCACCTGGGTGTCTCATTAGCCCTGACGCAAGCCTCAGCGGTTGCCCTGGTCGCCCTTGCTGGGCTGGTACTGGTTGGGCACGCAAGGCGGAAACAATAGCCCCGCTAGAAGGCAGCCAGGGGAGTTCTGCCCTTCATCTCCGAACGATCCCCTGGGGGTCCCTTCCCGACGCCTGCCTGTTGAGCGCGGCATCCAGGATGCGGAAGGCTTCGTCGATGCCGTGCTCCTCCACCCTGGATATCGGCTCCTCCTCCTGTTTGAGCAGGGCGTGGGCGATGAAGTCGACCATCTGCAACAGATAGTCGCTGTCCGAGCTGCGGAAGGCGGGGCCGCCGATGACCTGCTCGATGGGGATGTTCCGGGTCTTCTCGCCGTCCTCCCACGCCTCGTAGCGGCTGGGCACGTGATTACGCACCTTGAGCCGCTGGTAGAGGCGGGAGAGCATCTCCTCCCTCCCCTGGTCGAAGATGAGGAAGGCGTGCCTATTGGCCGATGCGACGGAGGTGTTGATCCGGTTGAGGAGGCGGTCCAGGCTCACCTGCTCGTACCTTCTGCTCTGGGGCTTGTGGAGGCAGACGTTGATGACCTCGATGCCGCCGATGCTCTTAACCGCATCCTCCAGGCGGCGCAGGCCGCCGAGGAAGATATCGGCTCCCTGTTGTAATGTGAGCCGCTCGTTGGAGTCGCCGTTCCGGGCCAGCAGCCCCCGTCCCGCCAGCAGGTCGGTGGCGTGAAGCTCCCTCGACAGGGGGATGCCGTAGTCGTCCCGCAGGTCCAGCCGCCAGGCGTAGATGTCGGCGAACAGCTCGTTCCAACGCTCGCCGTCCACCCCCAGGGCGGAGCGCACGTAGTAGCGGGGGCCTTCCGATTCGTCGATGTAGTACAGTCTCATGGGTTTCACTCTTTTCTAAAAGTTCGCTTTTAATGCCCTGTAAAGGCGTGGGTGGGCTCCCAGACGCCGGGCGGGCGCCAGGCCCGTCCCAGCGGCCCCAGCTTCTCCAGGGCAGCCTCGTGGGAGACCCGCAGGGGAAGTTGGACTCTCGCCCGCTCCATCTCCTCCTGCGCCACCCGAAGGAAATGGGTGGCGGCGATGTCGCCTGCGAAGACGACGAGGACTGCGGGCTGTGCGCCGTGGTCGTCAATGGGCCGGTGGGAAGAGTAGTAGCGCAGGTAGGGCGCGAGCCGGGCCGCCATTGTGACGGGCCGAACCGCCCGTCTCTCCCACTCCAGGAAGAAGGGCCATATCGTGGGGCCGTGGCGCACCATCCCGAAGGCGTCGGGGCGGACCGAGTGGAGCCTGCCGCCGTACTGGAAGTAGCGCGAGGCTCGCCGGGCCGGGTCGAGTTGGAGCGCCTCCCAGTCCTGGGTGCGGCACTGTGCGGCCAGGGCCGCGATGAATCCATGCACCGCTTCGGTGTGCTCTAGGTTCCTGAGCAGCTGGCGTGTTCTGGAGCCGGAGACGTTGCGCCAGTCGGCGGGAGCCTTCGGGTTCAGGCGTGCTGCGCTCCATCGCCTGCGAGCCGTCCCCACGGAGGTGCGGTCCCTGCGGGAGAGCAGCGCCAGTCCCCGGTCGGTGAGGACGAAGCGGGGTGCTGGGGTGCAGATACGGGAAACCAGGCCAGCGCCAACCAGGGGCATCATCACCTGGGAGAGCCGCGCTGCTGAGAAGCCCAGCAACCGGCGCAGGTGGAGCGGGCTGATCCAGGGCCAGTCGGAGAGGATGTCCAACATGCGCTTCTCCGTGGGCCTGAGTGCGGGGGGAAGCAGGTGATCGGGAAGGTCGCCTCCCGAAGCATCCAGGTCGATGTCTTCGGGGAGGGACGCTTGTGAGAGCTCAGGCTCCTCTGGCAGCGCTCCGCCCCGACCCAGATGGGACAGGACGTATCGCATGTCAAGGAAGGCGGCGATGGACGGGGGACGCCACACGGCGGCGTCGGCATCGGCCAGGGCCGCATCCTCCTCAAGGGCCAGGAAGGTCGTCAGGTCTGCTCCCGCCATCAGCCTGCGGGCATGTCTCAGGCGCACGGCGTCGGGCGCCAGTATCAGGACGGCGCTGGGGAGCGGTCCCTCTCTGAGTCTCCAGAGCCGCTTGGCAAAGGCCGTCCTGTCGGAGGTGGCCCCCTGCCTCACCACACCTATGGTTCGCCCGCCGGGAAGGAAGATGGTGGCGTCCAGGGGGGTTGCCCTGTACCACTGAATCTCTATGGGATCGGCGACTCTGGCGATGGCGGATGCCAGCCGGTAGATGACCCCCACGGTATCGAGGCGCTCCAGAAGGATGCGCCGCCACGAGGCGGAGACGGGATTGAGATAGAGCAGTTCGTCCAGGCTCATGCCGTACACGTCGGCCAGCCGGTTGAGCCCGGCGGCGGTCAGATAGAAGCGCCGCGTCCGGCTCTGAAGGGGCGTGGCGTGGGGGACGCCGTCCACCAGGCCCAGGCGCTCCAGGCGGGCGACGGCGTCGTAGACGGTGCGTTGGGGCATGGCGGATAGGGCGGCCATCTCCAGCCGGTCGAGGAAGGGCATGGCGACCAGTGAGCGAAGAACGTAGCGGTAGCGTTCCGGCGCGGCTCTCATCGGCCTTCTCCTTCGTCGGTTGGCGTGTCGTCGTTGGCTGATGGCGTCTCGGTGTCGCTTGCGTCCTTGGGAGGGCGGGAGCGGTACTTGCCCTTGATGGTGGGACTGGGAGACGGGCCGTTGCTATGCGGCTGGCCTTCGTCGTCGTCCTCCAGGGCGGCCATTCCCTGCTGGTACTCCTCCACCAGCTTCTCCGACTCCACCTCTCCTGCGGCCAGCTCCCTCACCGTGGTGGTGTAGCCTCCGGTGGCGGCTCGGATGCGGTCGGCGACCTCGGAGCTGCCCGGCTCCGGCTTCATCACCATCATGGAGAAGGCGGGCATCCGCTCCTTCCCCACGGTGGCCCGGACGTAGCAGTGATGCACCGGCAGGGAGGTGATGTCATCCTCCGACACCCGGTCCTTGCCCAGCTCCCAGACCAACGTCCGGGCATCTGCCCCGGCGACCTGGAAGACGCAGAGGCAGCCGATGTTGGCCAGCAGCGTGTCCTGCATGGTGCGGGAGATGTCGGTGAGCTTGGCCAGGCTCTGGGTTGCCAGCACGAAGGAGGCACCGAACTTGCCCAGCTCGGAGAGCATCGACTCGTAGTCCACGCCGGGCATGGACTGCATCTCGTCGACGACGACCAGCACGCCTCGCCGCTTCTCCAGGGAGAGACTTCCCTGCTCCCGTATCACGGCGTCCACCAGGTTCAGTATGGATGCGCCCACCAGGGCGGCCACGTCCCGTCCCGCCGTGCCCTGGGAGGTGGAGACCAGCAATACACCGCCTTCGAGGATCACCTGGCGCATGTCGATGGTGGAGCGGGACTGACCGAGGATGGCGCGAGCCCGCTTGGAGGAGGCGTAGTAGGAGAGGCGGGTCTGGACCGGGGCCAACGCCTCCGCCTTGTACTGGCGGTGCCAGGAGCCGAAGTCCCTGGACCACCACTCCAGGATGTAGGGGTCGCTGACCTTGGCCAGCACCGCGCCCCGGAACTTTGCGTCGGAGAGGAGCCTCAGCCCGTCCAGGATGGTGTACTGCTCCTCGGCGTCCATCCGCTCGTTGGCCTCGTGAAGGGTTTTGACGGTCTGCTCCAGGATGGACTGCATCCTCGGCCCCCACTGGTCCCACAGCCCGCGGGCGACGCGCACCACCGAGTCGGCGGTGCGGTCCCTGTCGGCGAATATCCTCGTATCCAGCAGATTGATGCCGGGAGCGCCCCGCTCGTCTGCCAGGTCGATGAGGCGCACCTGATCGATGAGGGACTCCGGCACCTGCTGGAGAAGCCCGCTCACCAGGTCGGTGTGTGGGTCGACCACCACAATGGCGTCTGAGTCCTTGCCCTCGGCCTTCTGCTGGAGCTTGTGGGCGACGATGTGGTGCATCAGGGTGGACTTGCCCATGCGGGTGCGCGCCACGTAGAGGTGATGACGGCGCAGCAGGTCCTCGGGGAAACGGATGTCCCGGGCCTTCCCCGCCGTGGTCTGGCCCACCAGGGCTCCGCCCTTGACTCCCCTGGCCGAGGGCAGGAGCACCCTGGCCCCAGAACGTTCCACCAACGGCGTCTCGTCCCTGGCTCCCGGCGGGTGCCACAGGGCGGCCACTTCCCGCACGCCGAGGACGCTGCGGCTGCCGAAGAGTCCGGGGCCTGGAGGGTGCATGGAAGCGTTGGGCGTCACAGCCCGCGCCTTGCTCACCTTGAAGCGAGCGCCTGCGGGGTGGTCGTAGTGGCGGTAGGCCGCCGCCACCTGGCCCAGCAGCTCCCTGGAGCGCTGCTGCGCATCCCCCTGGGGCAAGATGGCGGTCACCTGGAGCTGGGCGTCGAAGGCGATGCGGGAGACCTTCTCCTTGATCAATATCGGGTCGTAGACGCGGGAGCGAGCCCGCTTCCAGCGCCACCAGCCCCAGCCCGCCAGGGCTGCTCCGAACAGGACCCCCGCTCCCAGCAGAATCGCCTTCCAGGTCTCGCCGGACTGCATCCAGAAGTAGCCGCGGAGGGCCGCCAGGGCTCCCACGCCAAGGATGGCCATGGTCACCCCGTCGGTCTGGAGAGGCTTGGTGGTGTAGGTGTAGGAGGGGTCACGCCGCTCCACGTCAGGCCGCTTCAGCGCCTTCGCCAGATGGGCCTGGGACCAGTCGGGTCCCAGGGAGCGCAGCAGCAGCCGGGCAACGATGCGCTCCCCCTCCTTGAGGGCCGACAGAGCGCCGATGAGGGCGATGAGGGGATCAGAGCCGGGGTCCAGCAGGTCGTCGTCGCGAAAGACTCTCAGGGGCACGTACTCGGGGCCGCCTGATCTGAGGGTCATGCTCCACGCCTCCTCTCCCTCCCCGAGACGCAGGGGGTCCTCCTCTTCGGGAATCTCGTGGATGCGGGCCTGGGGATAGTGGGCCGCGATCTGGCCCCGGACCACCTCCTGGTCCCGGCAGCGGGCCATGAGGATCACGCCGCCTTCGTCCCCCACTATCTCCAGCGAGAAGGGCTCAGGCACGGCGATGGACTGGAGCAGGTTCTCCACGCCCAGGAGGGTGCGCTCTCCGGTGCGGGGCGGCGTCACCGCCAGCAGGACCGGGGGTTTCACGCTTCGGTTGCTATCGCTGCGAACAGCCAATGGATGGGATTCAGTTTCATGGGTATGCCTTCCTTTCCCTGTTGCAGTCGATTACTTGCGGGGGCCGGGCCGCCACTCGATGACCTCTTTCTCCTCCGGCGTGGCCTCGATGCGGATGGGAAACCGCCCGCCTCGTGCCAGGAGGAGTCCGTCTCCCCTGGGGCAGGAGAGGAGCCAGCGCTGAAGCTCCGGCGGCAGATCAAAGGCGTCGCCGACGGTGGAGATTGCTGCGGCGTCCTGTTGGAGCAGCAGCTTGAAGGCGGCGTTCTGGAGTAGGGCTCTGCCGGAGTGTCCGGTGATGGCGCGGGAGGTGTCCTCGCTCAGGAGGTCCTGGACGTCCTGGGTGATGAACTGGAGCCCGAGGCGGTGCTTCCTCGCCCGCTTGGCCATCGAGACCATGAAGGCGGCCCCCTCCGGGTGCTGCATGATGCTCCACACCTCATCCACAACCAGGAGCCGGGGCTTGGGGTTCTGTGCCGCAGCGGCCCACACCGTCTCGGTGCAGACCATCGCGGCGGCGGGCCGCAGCTCCGGCTCCAGCAACCGCAGGTCGAAGACGGTGACCGACGCCTCGGTGGAGAGCAGGTCGTCGCCCTCGTCGGAGAGGAGGTGCTTCAGGCTGCCCGTGGCGAAGGGCCGCAGCAGCGCGGCCATGTCGTTCCCGTCGTTGCCTTCGAGGAATGCATAGAAGTCCTTGAACCCGGTGCGCTCGCGGGGCTCGGCGTAGTAGGAGGCCAGGGCGTGGTCGAGGGAGGCTCTGCGTTCCGCGCTCAGCCTCTCTCCCACCATGACCTCGATGAGGCGTCTGAGGCTGCCGATGCGCTGGAGGAGCTCCTCGGAGTCCCCCCGCTGGATCACGAAGGGGTTCAAGCCCTGTCCCGGCACGCCCGGGGAGAGCACCCGACCTCCGGCGGCGCGGGCCATGTCGGCGTACTCGCCCTCGGGGTCGATGATGTAGGCGGTGACCCCACGGGTCAGACCCCGCAGCACACCCAGCTTGGTGGCGAAGGATTTTCCAGAACCCGACCGTGCCAGCACCGCCGTGTTGGCGTTGAGGTGGGTGCCGTCGAAGGCGTCGTAGACCACCGGGGCACAGGCCCGCAGGTCGATGCCCATGAGGGTGCCGCTCCTCGTGTCCAGGTCGGGGGGCGAGAAGGGGTACAGCCTCGCCACGGAGCTGGTGTCCAACGTGCGCCACACGGCCACGGCATTCAGCGCCAAGGGAAGGGTGGACAGGAGTCCCTCCCGCTGCCGGAACGGGAGCAGGTCCAGCTTGCCCAGCGTGGCGGCGAAGTGCGCCCTCGCCCGCTGGGTCATCTCCTTCAGGGACGTCTCGTCCTTGGCGTGAAGGGTGATGGACAACGACGCGTGGAAAAGCCGCTCCCGACCCCGCTGCACCTCGTCCCTGAGACGGCTCACGTCCTCAAGGGCGATCTCCGCCTCTGAGGAGAGGGTGCGGCCCCGGTGCATCGAGAGGCTCTGGGCGGACTCGAACTTGACCTTCTGCCACTCCAGAGTGCGGGACGCCTGCTCCGCCGGTATCGCTCCCAGGTGGACGGAGAGGTCCATGGGGATGCCTGCGGCCATGAGGCTCTGCAGGAACCCGGGCGCCAGCGTCCTGGGCCACTTTCCCAGGTGCAGGGAGCGGGTGAGGTGTCCGCCGATGCGAAGGTGGCGCCGGTGGATCTCTACGTTCACCGGCGCGTCCTCGTCCACCTCTTGGGGCGAGCCTCCCAGGGCCGAGGCCAGCAGCAGCATCCGAAGGGTGCGGCCCGTGAGGGGATGCACGCTCAATCCGCCCTTGGACAGCAGGGAGCGAAGCTCATCGGCCCGCTCCATCTGGCAGACGGCGTAGAAGCGCCGGTCCAGGATGCCGTCGCGGGTCTCCAGCTGGGACAACAATCGCTGAAGGGACTCCGCTGCGTCATGGGCCTGCTGGGGCAGGTCCTCGGGCTGGGCTTGAAGCAGCTCAGCCCGCAGCCGCTCCAGGCCCGGCGGGTGCTGGCGTACCAGCAGTTGCACCTCGAAGTCGCAGGCGTTGAGGGCTCCGGCGAAGGCTCCCAGCTTCGGCTCGTCCAGCTCCAGCCCCAGCACCTCGCAGACGCCGACCTTCACCCGGTCGAGGCGCACCGGCCCGTCGTCGGCCAGGTGGGAGAGCATGAAGGCGTTGGGCAGCGGGGGCGGCGGCTTGGGGGCGACCTCCTTGGGCTTCTCGGTGCGGGGCTTCGGCCTGCGCAACCGCTCGCGCAGGGCCGCGCACCATCGCAGCGGAAGGCCGGGGCGGAGCCTGCCTCTTACGCTGGAAGCGGCTCCCTTAGCCCTCCCCACCATGCCTGCGGCTATGCGTTTCGTTCGTTCAAGTGGCGTTCTCAAATGGGTTCTCCTTTGCGCTATGGGATGGGGACGATGCCGTTAAGCAGCGCCAGGGCCACGCCCTTGGCCGAGAGGACCAGCACCAGCCCGATGACGGCTCCCAGGACGGCGTTTCTGGCTCGGCCTGAGCTGCGCTCCTCGGTCCCCTCCGCCATGAGGACGAAGCCCGCCCAGACGATGGCGAAGAAGGCCAGGCCGGTGGCGGCGTAGACCATCGCCGTCAGCGCCTCGTTGAAGGTTTGGAGCATTCGCCACTCCTCCAGATGCGCAGCGCCCATTGACGTGAGCGCCGCGCCGGTGAGGAGCAGGATGGTCGCAAGGCGCTTTACCACGGCCACCACCATCCGAGGCGGTCGAAGAGGTCCCGCGCTTCGTCATCGGCAGGCGTCTGGTCTGCGGCCTCGTCCTCTTCTTCGGGCTCCGGCAGGGTCAGCGTTTCGTAGGGGTCGTCGGAGGCAATGCTCGGCGCTAGATTGGCGGTCTCGCGTCTGCTCTTGGTGACGGGGGCACGCTGTATCACCTCGGCCTTGACGTGCTCCGGGTGGAGGATGGAGATGGTCACGTTCTTGTAGATCACCTTGCTGGGAATGGAGACGGAGGCCGAGACGGTGTGCTCCTCCGTGGTTCCGTCTTCGCAGGTCAACGTCACCGTCTCGCTGACGCCGTCGCTGGCCCCAGGACGCACCATGCTCACTGTTCGGATGACCTGCTCCGTCCGCTCCGGGTGATGGGTGAGCTGGACCAGCGGGGGCAGGGCGACCTCCAGGTCGGCCCGAAGGTCGGCGTTTATGGCAACGCTGTGGACCGCTTCCCCGTCCCCGATGGACATGGAGAAGCTCGTCTCGCCGTTTGGGACGAATGATGCGGTCGCGCGAGAACCGCCCAACCGTGATCGCTGACGGTTCCCGTGATGGCGGTGACGGCGGCGTCCATGACGGCCATCTCCGTGACGCTGTCATGTCCGGTCAACCGTCTGGAGACTGATGGTCTCCAGGGTCGTGGATACGCAGTCGGAGGCGATCACCCCCTTGATGCGCCCCGGCCTCCAGCCCAGGGACGCGACGCGGAGGTCGCAGAGCTCCCCCTCCACCGAGGGCAGGGGGTACGGGAGCTGCTCGTCCTTGAGGGTGAGGGCTCCCGCCTGCCCCAGGGTGTCCTCCCAGGAGAAGGTGAAGGAGGGCGCTTCACCGGACAGCGGCAGGTCGTAGGTGACGGTCTCTCCCTGGTTCAGGTCGGCCGCCCTGTAGAAGCGGAGCTGGCGTCCCCTGCCAGCCGCCGTAGGCCCGCACCCGCAGGTCGAGGCTCGTAGCAGCCCGCAGGGTCACCTCGGCGCGGTCGCCTGAGACGCTCAGCCTCTCGATGAAGAGCCTGCGTCCGTGGACCGGCTCCGGGGGCTCGAAGTCGAACCCCCAGTGGCCGTCGGCCAGGGCGACCTGGGGTATGGCGACGACCAGCATCGCCACGGCAACCAGGCTCAGTAGGGTGCGCTTGGCCTTCCGGCGCTTGGGCTTGCGGCCGGCCTCCTGCTGCTGCGTCCTGTTTTCTTTGTCGTTCTCCCCCTTTACGGCCCGACGCTTGCCGAACCAGCCGTGGGGACGGAAGGGCCTCCGCCAGTTGCGCCGCTCCTTGCTCCTGTTGAGCCTGCGCGGCTTCCGCAGGCCGCGTGCCGCCTTCTTGACCATCAGGCTCAGCGGACCGGGCTTGGTCTCGACGGGCGCGGGGGGTTCGCTCCGCACCAGCTCTGCCGGGGTCCCGGCGTAGCGCCGAGGCCCCAGGGCGTAGCGAAGCAGGTCGGCGGTCACCAGGGGCAACGACCGGCCTCCGATCTTCCCCACAATCGCCGCCAGGCCCAGCAGTCCCAACGCTACGGCGATGCCGAGGCGCACCTCGGAGGGACCGATGGGGGCCATCCGGTACGCGCCGTAGGCCAGCGCGCAGGTCGCGATCATCACCACGATCTGGGGGAAGGTGAACCAGAGCAGGACCTTGTCCTCTGCTCCTATATGGGTCGGTACTTCGTGTGCTCTCATGAGTGTCCTCCTAGAAGAATCTGCGTGTGGGTGTTGGCGTTGGCGTTTCCGGTTCGGGCAGCGAGGGGTCGATTACCGGGTCCACCACGGCGGCCATGACCAGCTCGACGATGCCGTAGGCGACCAGCGCCAGCACGATGCCCGCGATGGCGGTCATCATGGCGCTCTTGCCCCGCTCCATCTGGTGCGGGGCTCCCCCGGCGGTGAGGTACTGGTAGGCGCCGTAGACGAAGAAGCCCGCCCCGACCGCGCCCACCAATCCCATCAATATCCCGACGATGTTCGATATGGTCTGTGTAAGTGATTCCATTGGTTTTTCCTCCTCTTTGTTGCCGAGTGAAAGAATTCACTCGGTCTGCGTTGGTTCCTTGGTTGTGCCGCTCACACTTGCCGCGCGATTACTGGCACATTTCCCTCTCCTCCTTCGTCTTGTGATGGACTTGCATTCGTCCACGCCGTTCGGTGTCGTTGATTACTCCCCGGCGCTCCTGGGGGCTCCGCCACCCCCGCCGCCGTCCGAGGGAGTGGCCATCTCCGCCGCCGAGCGCACTCCTGATGCCGCGCCGGATGCCAGGCCGGAGCCCGCAATCGCCGCGCCCACCGCCATACCGCCTGGTCCTCCCACGGCTCCGCCTCCCGCCAGCATCCCGACGGAGCGGGCGGAGCGCATCATGGCTCCGGGCAACGCCATGCCGAAGTAGAGGGTGTGGAGCCAGCTGTCGAAGGTCCCGTGGTTGCCCATCATCGACGGCACCTTGGTCGCCATGTAGATGAAGGCCAGCGACATCAAGAGCTTCCAGATGATGTCCTGCACCGGCTCGTAGGCCGCGAACCCCGCGAACTCGTGGAGGAACCCGAAGCCCAGAGCCAGCGCGATGAGCTGCACCGCCTGCTGAAACACCGTCGTCATAAAGAGTCGGAGCCAGTGCCGACCCCAGCCCGCCGTGTGGGGCAGTATCCAGAGCCCTAGGGCGATGGGGGCCAGCGCCAGCAGGATGTCGATGAGGGCCAACCGCAGGATCATCTGCACGATCACGTAGAGCACGAAGAAGCCGTAGAAGAGGTACAGAATGGCCATCAGGATGGCCATGCCGACGCTGCCGGCTTGCACCGCCGTCAGCAGCGTCTTGAGCGACGCTCTCAGCAGGTCTCCTGCGGTGACCCCCAACGATGCGGCAATGAAGCCGCTTACCGCGTCGGCCACGTCGATGACCAGGGCGCACCACCACAAGGACGTGGCGGCGGCAACAAGACCAAGGACGAGGCGGGGGACCATCTCCCGCCAGCCCGCCTGTCTGGTGCCCAGGTGCTCGGCCATGATGAAGCTGAGGCCCATCCAGCCCAGGATCACGATGAGCGCCCCGGAGGCGATGGCCCAGACGACCATCCAGGCTTCGCGCACCAGTGGATGCAGGTAGGTCAATTCGGGGGGTGTGCCGGTGAGGATGTCGCTCATGCGTCGCTATCCCCCTCGGCAGGGCTCGGCGTCTTCGCCGGTGGCCTGCTCCACCACGCCGCAGAGAGTGCCGTGGACGCCCTCGATGACCCAGGTGGCAAAGGCTTTGGCCCAGCGTCCGGGATCCAGGGCTCGGAGCACCCGGTTCCAGATGCCGCCGGGCTCGTGGGGAGGGATGACGCCATAGAAGGTGTGGGGGTCTCCGCCGCCGGGGTCGGTGACAAGGATCACCAGGAGATAGGGCTGGTCGCGGTCGAGCTCGGGCTGGTCGTTCTGGAAGGGGTACTCGAAGGAGTACTCCCAGCCGTCCCGCCGCTCCTTCTCTCCCCCCTGGACCCGGTACATGCCCGCCAGCCACTCCCCGGTGTCGGGATCCCTCACGCCGTAGTAGAGGACGTCCAGATCGCGGTCGAAGATGGGACGTGCGATGAAGCGCCCGTCTCCCTTGCGCTCGATGAAGTCCTCGCCCTCGTTGACCAGGGTGACGCCCTCGCCGGGCGGGGCCTGGGCGAAGGCGACGTTACTTGCGGGAATGGCCGCCAGCGCCGCCATGAGCAGCGCTCCGGCCAGCAGGATCAGTCGCTTGGCCCCACCGGACTTGATGATCGATTGCAGTCCCATTTGCGCCTCCTTGAAGCGATGGAGTTGTCGGTCCTGCAATCGAGTGTGAAGACTCAGAAAGTTGAAGGTAATCCCCTATAAGGGGGTTCCTCGGCGCATCCCCTTATAGGGGGGTTCCTCGAAGAACCCCCCTATAAGACCCTGCCAAGAGAGGGGCGTCTGTGATGTCATAGACGTGTACAGAGATTTGAGTTTTGTGCAAAGTTGCAAACTGAGGTCGTGAGCAAGCTGAATCAGGGGGCAATTACCCCCTATAGGACTGAAACAGCGAACACTTTGGGACAAGGGATGGTTGCGGCGGGGAGCGCAAAGACTCCTAGCTGGAGAGTGCATGTTTGCAGCAGGCGGAAATGGCGATGCGTGCAAACGTCCCTGGCTGGAGAGTGCAATGTTGCAGAGGGAGGCGAGACCGATGAGATCAGGGGAAATGTTTGTGGAAAAGAGCCGAAGCCTGGAGAACCTTCACCATCTGCAGCTCATGGCGCTGCTGCGGGAGCTGATGAGAGAGCATGGGCGTAAGGAGACGGCCGAGGTGCTGGGCATCGACCCCAGGACCCTGGACACGTGCCTGGAGCGCGGGATGTTGTCCCGGCGGGTGGTGGGTGAGCTAGACCGGCTGCTGCTGTCCAGGGACAGCGCCGCAGCAGCCCAGCAGCAGGAGCGGTTCGATGCCCTGGAGCAGCAGAACGCGGAGCTCAAGGGACGCATCGACGCGTTAGCGAGGGAGGTGCGCACCTCCCTCGACGATGGGGCTGTGGCCGATGCGGGGGAGCCGGGTCGGAAGGTTGACGATAGCGCCCAGGCGGTTGGGGAACTGGCTCGCAGGGTTGCCAGGCTGGAGGGGGCTCAGGCTGAGAAGCCCGTTCCAGAGGCCCGCGCCGCAGCGAAGGAGGGGCGAACTGTCTCCAACGGCCCTTTCCGAGTTGGGGTGGTCACCAAGGAGCCCCATCCTGGTGAGGAAGCCTCCTACGGTCCGGGGCTGCCGCTGGTGGAAGAGTGGCGAGCGCTTTGGAGCGTTCGCGGGGAGGGGGCCAAGCTCGCCCAGACGAAGCGAAGGGAGCGGATCATGGCCCTGGAGATCGCCATGATCGGGGAGCACGGGTTGACCCTGCCTCCGGCGACGTCTCCCATGCACCCTTCAGAACGGGAGGACTATCTGGGATGGCGCAGACTGGCTCTGGGGGACATCCAGAGGGAGCGGGCCGCGCGTGAGCTGCTGCGGTGGGTGCGCCGTGTTTTCACCCTGGGGCTGTGGCGGAAGTAGCCACTTTCAAGGGTGCGGTTAGGGTTTCGTTGAACTGCTGTTGAACTAAAGTGAACACTTTGGGCGGCAAGCCCCCGAAACTATTGCCAACGGGGAAATAGGGCGCAATACTGAGAACATTGTTTGGCTTTCCAGTGTTTCACTGCCATAGAAACCTGGGGGTTTTCCCTGAGCCCGGATGGACTGATCGGATCGAGCAAACTCTCCGAGACGGTTTTCCAAGAGGGGATGTTCATCAGAGGCCGGAGTGCGTCACGAGCTTGTCTCAGAAGTCTCTGCTTCCCTGTCTACAGCAAAGTGGCGCGACGACAGGCGTAACAATATCTGAAGGCACTGCGACTGTAGGCCGTCAGCGATAATGGGACACATCGGAGGGTAAGAAAACCCGAGAGTTTGGAGGGTGGCGAGAGCTCCTGAAGTGAGGGTAGAGTTACCCACAGAAAGGAGCAGATGTGTCCCAGTCAGACGTAGACAAAGCAGAGGCCGCCGAGGAACGGAGCGCGGAGACGAGGTCCTTCGTTCGCACGGTGAAGGCGGCTACCCGACGTAAGTACACCCCCGAAGAGAGTCCGCCTTCGCCGCCCTGTGCGGAGATCCGAATTGTTCTGGAGGGCTTCCGCCGCGAGGTCACAGTCAACGACTGTTAGCAACCAGCAAAAGTGGGACACATTGGGACCCGAGAGATCAGGTGCTGGATGGGGGTCTGGTGAGCTCTCTGAGGGCCCTGTTATAGCGTCTGCGGTTTTGGATGGTTTTGGCCTTCACCTCCTTGTATCTTGGTTTGGGTGTGTAACAATCACTTCACTTAGGTGGATCGGGGTGCGGCAGACCGGTTTCTCCTTGGTTATGGAAGACCGCCAGAAAGCGAGGGTCGCCGCACCCCTTCCGAATAGAGCCCGAACAGTTGCCTGGGCCAACCAAGCCCGCATCTTGCAAGGACGGGCCAATAATTCGCAGGAGGTGCTCGTGGAGCAAGAATCGATCTACGTAGGCATTGATGTAGCCAAGGCCCAGGTGGACGTCGCAGTCCGTCCTACGGACGACAGATGGGAGGTTTCCCATGACGAGACAGGAGTCCGGCAGCTGGTCTCCCAGCTGAAGGCCCTTGAACCGGTCATGGTGTTGCTGGAGGCTTCGGGCGGCTTGGAAGTGCCGCTGGTGGCTGCCTTGGCAGCCGACGCGGTGCCTGTGGTCGTCGTCAACCCCCGCCAGGTGCGGGACTTCGCCAGGGCCACCGGGAAGCTGGCCAAGACCGACGCTCTGGACGCGGCGGTTCTGGCTCACTTCGCCGAAGCGGTTCGTCCACCCGTGCGCCCTCTGCGAGACGCCGAGACCCAGGCCCTTAACTCCCTGGCTGCCCGCAGGCACCAGGTGATGACCATGCTGGTCTCGGAGAAGAACCGCTTGAGCGCCGCCGCCATCGCCGTCCGTCCCCGCATCGAGGCCCACATTGCATGGCTGGAGCGAGAGCTGGACGACCTGGATGAGGGACTGCGGCAGACTCTCCGCCAGAGTCCCGTATGGCGAGAGAAGGATGACCTCCTGCGCACCGTTCCCGGCGTGGGAGAACAAGTCTCCATCTCTCTCCTGGCCTATCTGCCGGAGCTGGGCACGCTGGACCGCCGGCAGATCGCCGCCCTGGTAGGGGTGGCTCCCTTCAACCGGGACAGCGGCACCCTGCGGGGCAAACGCACCGTCTGGGGTGGACGCGCCCGCATCCGCGCCGCCCTGTACATGGGAGCGCTGGTTGCCAGTCGCTTCAACCCTGTTATCAGGGACTTCTACCAGCGGCTGCTGGCCGCTGGTAAGCCCAAGAAGCTGGCCCTCACAGCCTGCATGCGCAAGCTGCTCGTTATCCTCAACTCCATGCTCAAGCATCGCTCACCCTGGCGCGACCTGACTCCGGCAGTCGCCGGTCATTCCTCTTGACTTTCAAGACAGTTGCTTTCTGTGGGTAACTCTACCCTCACTTCAGGAGCTCTCGCCACCCTCCAAACTCTCGGGTTTTCTTACCCTCCGATGTGTCCCATTATCGCTGACGGCCTACAGTTTTGCGGCGAGCTCCCTATCCTGCGTATTACGTCTTGTGAAACAGATCACATGGGGTTTTTATGGAATGAATCAGATAATAATATACGTATTCATTGTGATAGAAAGCACTAACTTGACGATTTACAATATAGCATATACACTGTAAGATGCACGGACTGAGTACAGTTCGCAGGATGGAGACGAAATGCTAGGCTTCGGTTGACGGAGCAGCCCGGCGACGAGGGGCTTCACCCCTTGTGACCAATTATTGCGCCGGGCTGGATATTGCAAAGGTTCGGGACAGTTATATGGTGTACGGATGCCGGTGAAACCTACAGGACAAGTAGGTAACATTGGCCTTTTTATTTGTGAAGGTGGTCACAGACCCCCGCTCAGGTGACAACAGGGGCAGGAGGTGAGCCATGGTGGTGGAAAAAATTAGGGAGACGGAAATGGTGCCCAGGCTCGCTGAGATCGGACGTCTTCAGGAGATCGAGGTGGGCGGCGAGACCAATATAGACGACGCGGTGATCGGTGCCATCGCCGGAATGGCCGCCCGAGAGGTAGAAGGGGTGTCCTCTCTCGGCACCAACTCCATCAGGAGAGCCTTTGCAGAGCGCATGGGGGGAGCCGACAAACGGTTGAGAGGGGTCGTGGTAGAGGCCGGGAGAAGGGAAGCGGTCCTGGACGTTGATCTCCGGGTGGTTTACGGATTCAGCATTCCCCTGGTAGTGGTCACAGTCCGACGCGCTATCGTTCGCCGCTTGCTCGATCTGTGGGGCCTGGTCACCAAAGAGATCAACATCAACGTCGTGGGAGTCGAGTTTCCCGAAAGGATGCCCAGCAGGGTTGAGTAGACGGATGATACTGTCGGGCTGATTCATGCTCTGCTGAGAGTAATCGTAGACCACGGAGTCTGACCATGGGACAACATCGAGAGAAATGCGTATGCCCCGCCTGCGGGATGCCTCATGCGCTCAAGTTCCTGACCAAATACTGCCCGCAGTGCGGTGGCCCCAAAACGCCGGCGGCTGCCCTGTGCTGGAGTTGCAGCATCGCTACCCGGAGAACGAATCGGAGTACGGCGTTGACAGAAAGGCAACGGCAAATCTGGGAACTGTGGAACTCGATACCCGATGACTACGGGAGAGTGACCCGGATAGCAGAAATGTTAGGACTGAATCCCGGTACGGTCAGGGTGCACTACAACCGGGCCCGTGAACGTGTGAGGCGAAAGAAAGACGTGGCGTGAGCACAGTGGGAGGCGGCTAAACGCACCTCTGGACCATTAGGTTCATGACCTGCAGATGTCTGGCCGAGGAGGTGGCTAATGTATCGGAAGGTACTCCTGCCCTTGGATGGCTCGAGAGAATCGGGGAGAGTCTTGGATATGGTGGAGCGGGATCTGGCACGGGACGGAGAGCTCATCCTGCTTCACGTGATCCCTTGCGGCCGGTCGGGAGTCATCCCGAGCCTGTCCCACAAGTGGGAAGTGGTGAATAGAACCGCGTTAGGTCGTTAGGTGTGTTTCCGAGGTGACATCAACGAAGAGATGGAGATGTCGCTTTGACCAGGGTTTGCTTTACGACCCTGGCTGGGAAGTGCTAGGGGAATGCTGGATTGAAGGGTGAGGGTTGCTGTAGTGACAGCAGTTGCTGTCAGAGAGTGGGGAGAGGCTCTAGGCCGTGGATACTTGAGTGGAGAGGGAGGCTCGGGGTCTCCACGCCTTCCAGAGGGTGCGGAGGTTGAAGGCGATAGCAAGCACCGTCCATTCGGCCTTCACGTTGGCAAGGCCACGCAACAGGAACCTCCGTGCCCTCAGTTGCTCCTTAAAGATTCCGAAGACGGGTTCGATCAACTGCTTTCTCAGATTGTAAGCCGTCCTGGCTGCCTCGGTAGACATCCATTCTCTGTGATCCCGCAGTGCACGGTCGTATGGTCCGATTTCTAGTTTGCGTCCCCGTTGGTAGTCCCTGGTGCAGACTCCAAAAGCGGGGCAGTTGCGGCAGGCGGAGACAGAGACTGGTCGGTATACCCGGACCGGCATTCCTTTGTTTGTCGACGAACTGGAGAAGCGCAATCTCTTTCCCTGAGGACAGATGTAGCTGTCGTTATCCTCGTCATAGGTGAATCGGTCCTTATGATAGGGGTTGTCCAGAGGTCGGGCCATATCCGGCATTGCCACTTGCTGACCTTTACGGTGACTCGCCTCCAGGTGCCCGCCTCCACAATAGCCGGCGTCAGCCAACGTCACCGGAGTCCTGGCTCCTGTAACACCCTCTGCCTGTTCCATCATCGGGGTCAACTGGAAGGCGTCATTGGTTTGGTCCACAACGTCCACGGCGGTCAGCAGCATGCCGGTCGTCTTTCCGCCGGATGCCAGCGGTGAAACCATAGCCTGGGCGTTGTAGCTGGGCACGAATCCCTGACGGGTCTTCATAAGTCTTGCGTCCCAATCGGTCAGGTTGATGCGCTTGCGATTCTGCTCAGAAGCCAACTCGTCCATTGCATGACGAATCTGCTCCCTCAGCACTCTCTTGTTGGCTAACTCCTCCGGCAGATGTAAGGCAGGGGTATCCTCACCTCCTTCGTTCTGATCTTCAAGGTCGGCTATCGCCTTCCCCACCCTGTTCAATAACCGGCCCAACTCCTCGGCATTGTAGGTCCTATCTCTGGCCGCATTGGCACCCACCTTAGTTCCGTCAACCGCCTGAACCGCCAGGTTCACCAGTTTCATAGTTACCGCCGTGCGCACTGTGCGCTCGAACAGCTTCCTCATGGCTCGGCGATGATCCCTGTAGAACCGCCACAGGGTGTTGTGGTCGGGATGCTGCCACCCAGTCAGCCACAGGTACGGTATCTGGTCGCGACAGGCCGCCTCCAACTTGCGGCAGGAGCGCACCCCGGTCATGAACCCGTACAACCACACGTTCAACAAAGCGCGGGGATGGTAGGCCGGCGCTCCCATCGGGTCGCCGTCTATCTCCACGCCGAGCTCGGCCCAGCCTTCCCTATCCAGTGCGTCCACAAACTCGGCCACGAATCGGGCTGGATGGTCTAACGGCAACAGTTCGTCAAGAGAAGGCGGCAGCAGCCACATCTGATCGCGGTCCATATCTCGAAGCGGCATCTCCATCTCTCCTTCGTTGATGTTGCCTCTAAGGTACACCTAACACGGGTTCATTCACCATGTCCCTGACTTCTGAGACAGCCTCATCTATGGCCCCGACACGAGCACAAACGCCAAAGAGTAGGCTGAACGGTCCAAAGCGATGGTTTATCTCCAAGGAGTCATCCACAAGCAGGGTCGAGGCCCCGGTCGGTGCCGTTTTCAGGTAGTTGTAGCCAGGACGGTGGCCCTCGGGATCGTGGATTTCGCCAGACGAGAGCAGGTCGATCGCGTGGCCATGTACGCCAGCGACCGTAAAGGGTCGGCTAGGTTCATCAGGCAAAGCGTCGTCAGGGATGTGCGGCGAAGGACTCCTGTCGATGTAACCATTTTCACGCCCGAAGAATTGGTGGCTGCCAAAGCTTGATGGGTTCGAAAGCAGGCACATGGCGCGGTGAGGAGGTGATCAAGTGGGAGCGAAGTCGGCAGGGACAATGAAGCTTCCGGACAACTTCAGGAACGCTGCGACCGGCGATTCAACGAAGTCGGTGTTGGAAATCTCGTTTCGAAACTTTGAACCGGACGTTGGTCAAAAGCAATACCTCCGGAACAGACTAGCTCCGGTAATCCACGAGTTGCCGGAGCCAAAACGCCCGATGGCTCTAGTCACGTTCGACAACGAGAGATCGAGGGGACAGAAGTATGTAGTGCTCATCGTGATCGTCGGGGACGGGTGGCGCACAGGTGTTCTGGGGCAAGGGCCGGACTTTTTCGCTGCGGTCGACGATGGCCGCGACTCGCTGGAGCGGACATTGGTATCAGATCAGGTTTTGAAGGCCTGATCTCTGCGTAGGTGTAGAGTCGGAATGTTCGGTCGGTCTAAAGATGGCACGGGGGTGAGGGAAGTGGCCAAGGCAGAGTCCGCCAAGACGAAAGGTCAGGATACCGGTAGCGGTGGTTCGAGGACCCCGCCCACAAAATGGGGCTACGTCGTACCCATGGCAGGTGTCAGGTACTACCTGTTCCTCGAGGAATCCAAGAAAGGGATCGAGATTCGGATGGGAGAGGATGGGATCCCTGAGCTGACCGGTGGTCGCAGAAACAGGCAACCGGCGCGGCCGGATACGTCCCAGGTCGGTCAAGAAGATCCCGGTCACTCAGGTTAGGACGTGTGGGAGAAACATCAGAGATGCCGGACGACAAAGTGATCTTAAACGGGGTGAAGTTCCCGGTCTACCACTTGAAGAGTCATGCCCCCGCCCAGATGCGCGTTGCCGTTAAGAGTGTGATTGGTGCTCCGCTGGCGGTGGTGTGCTCGGAGTGTAGTGCAGCCACGGGCCATACTGTGACCAAATGAAAATATGGGGAGGAAGACCATGGTTACGACCGGGTTGAAAATCTATCCGATAGAGACAACACTCGCCACGACCGGCGAGAAGGTAACGATTCGGCCACTAGGGCAAGAGGACGCCGATCGCTTGCTGGAGTTCTTTCGGCGGGTGCCGGAAGAAGAACGGTTTTTCCTCAAGGACGACGTCACATCGCCGGAGGTAATAGACGACTGGGTCAGTAACATGGACTACGATCTGGTGTTACCTCTGGTGGCGGTCGTCGATGACCAGATAGTGGCCGACTGCACATTGCATCGGCACCAGATGTGGGCCCGTAAAGACATCGGTGAGATCCGCATCGTGGTCGACCCCAGATACAGGAGCCAAGGGCTAGGCACAACGTTAACGAAAGCCCTCATTGACATAGCCTACGATAGTGGCCTGGACAGAGTCTTGTTCGATCTCGTTGAGGAGAAGCAAGAAGAAGCCATCTGGTTTGCGGAAACGATGGGCTTCTACAGGGAGGCGACCCTGTACGATCGCATACACGACAAGGACGGGTTTTGCTATAACACCGTGATCATGGAGTTGCCTTTGGACGAAGTGCCACAGGGTCGGCGTTTTTAAGCAGCGATCGACGGGTTGTCGCATCAAGGATGAGACAGATGGGCTAAGGTGGGAGGCCCTGGGCTCGAATTCACGCGATTCCGGCACAACGGCGGCTGACCTGACGGGTAAGGAAGCTCAGGAGGTGTGGAATGCTACCGCAAGTAAGACTGGTTAAAGTGATCAGGGACGATGTAGGGCGCATGGAATGGTGGCTTAGGGACGCAGAGGTCAATGACTCCTGGTACGGCACAGACAAGCACGGAGAACCGCTGCACATCGGCTACTCACCTGGTCCGATGTTACGGGCGACCGACAGGGAGTGGGAGGAAACCTTCGGAAGCGAGGTCCGGCGGATCTGTTCGGTCCTCAGCGCTGAAGAGGGGCACGTCGGAGAAGGACAAATGGTGATCGAGCCCGCCCTCTATGAGGCACAGCTTTTTATCCTGATAGGGCGCAAGGAACTGTGGTGTAGGCCGTCAGCGATAATGGGACACATCGGAGGGTAAGAATCAAGTGGACCCCATCATCAGGACAGCGGTGAGGCTAAAATAAGAGAGTCTACCGCTGGGGTGTCTCGTAAACCTTCATCCGATGGTAAGGCTCGTGGAAGTTCCAGTAAACACCTTTGTGGGCTCACTGCTTGGAATACCTGACCCGGTGACCGATAGCCCAGGGCTTGATGGGGCCGCTCTTGGTTGTAGAAGGCCAGATAAGCCCCAATCCCTTTTCTGGCCTCAGTCCCATTTTGGTATGCCTTCAGGTACACCTCCTCGTACTTGATGCTGCGCCACAGCCGTTCCACGAAGACGTTGTCCATGCACCGGCCCCTGCCGTCCATGCTCACTTGAACGCCTTGCGCCAGCAGCATGCTGGTGAAGGCCTCGCTGGTGAACTGGCTGCCCTGGTCGGTGTTGAAGATCTGTGGCCGACCCTTGCTCAAGGCCTCTTCCAGAGCCGCAACACAGAAGTCTACCTCCAGGGTGTTGGACAGCCGCCAGGCCAGCACGTAGCGGCTGTGCCAGTCCATGATGGCCACCAAGTAGAGGAAACCCCGAGCCATGGGTATGTAGGTGATGTCGGTGGCCCACACCTGGTTGACCCGGTTGATCTCCAGCCCCCTGAGCAAGTATGGATAGACCTTATGCCCTGGGTTTGGCTTGCTGGTGTTGGGACGCCGGTAGATGGCCTCCAGGCCTATCAGCTGCATCAGCCGGCGGACCCGCTTGCGGTTGACCTGGTGTCCGTGATTGCTGAGCCAGGCAGTCATCCTTCTGGATCCGTAGAAAGGTGTCTTCAGGTACTGTTGGTCTATGAGGGCCATCAACTCCAAGTCCTCGGCGCCGGCCTCGGTTGGCAGGTAGTACAACGAGGAGCGGCTGATACCCAGCAAGGCGCACTGGCGCACCAGAGACAGCTTCGGTTCTTCTCGGTCAATCATGGCCCGGCGTTGGGACCGGCTCACAACCCGAAGCTCCGTGACAAAAAATCCCGTTCCACCTTGAGCTGCCCAATCTGTTGGTAGAGCTGGGCAGTGAGGACCTCTTGGTCCTTCTCCTGGCGTCCAGCACCATTTTCAAAGAGGTGCGGCGCCCCCTGAGTCAAGGCCTTCTTCCAGGCATGGATCTGGCTCGGGTGGACTTCAAACCGGCTGGCCAGCTCTGCAATGGTGTGCTCCCCCTGGAGCGCGGCCAAAGCCACTTTGGCCTTGAAGACTGGGCTGTGCTTCTTACGTGTTTGCTTCATGTCCTGCTCCTTGTTTCCGTCCTATTTTAGGAGCGGGACTCTCTCTTAGCCACCTGTCCGAATTTTGGGGTCCACCTCAGAAAACCCGAGAGTTTGGAGGGTGGCGAGAGCTCCTGAAGTGAGGGTAGAGTTACCCACAGAAAGGAGCAGATGTGTCCCAGTCAGACGTAGACAAAGCAGAGGCCGCCGAGGAACGGAGCGCGGAGACGAGGTCCTTCGTTCGCACGGTGAAGGCGGCTACCCGACGTAAGTACACCCCCGAAGAGAAGATCCGAATTGTTCTGGAGGGCTTCCGCCGCGAGGTCACAGTCAACGACCTGTGCCGGCGGGAGGGGATCAAGCCCCACTCCTACTACTCGTGGACCAAAGAGTTCATGGAGGCGGGCAAGGAGAGGTTGACCCGCGACACGATGCGGGACGCCACTCAGCATGAGGTAGGGCAGCTCAAGAGAGAGAACGGGGAGCTCAAGGAGCTAGTGGCCGATCTGTCGCTGGAGGCGTACCGTCTCAAAAAAACGGCCATCCCCATGCCCCAGGAAGCTACCGGTACCAGCGGATGAGCGCCGTGGAGAAGGCAGAAGTACTTACCGAAGTAGCCTCGTCTCCCCTCCCTAAACGAAAGGCCCTCAGCGAGTTGGGTATCCCTAAGAGCACCTACTACCGGTGGCTCAGACGCCAGGACCAACAAGGACTTGAGGACCATGCAGGAGGCGGCAAGCCCCCGTGGAACCGTCTCAGCATTCGGGAAGAACGCTCAGTTCTCGCAGCAGCCAGAGAGATGCCGGAGCTGAGCTGCCGTCAGCTGGCCGCGTGGATCACCGACAACCAGGGCTTCAGTGTCTCAGAGTCGAGTGTCTACCGTATCCTGAGCAGGGAGGGTCTGGTGAAGAGGCCTGAGATGAAGCTGGCCGCGGGTAAGGAGTACCACCGCAAGACCACAGGCCCTCACCAGATGTGGGCCACCGACGCCTCCTACTTCAGGGTAGTAGGTTGGGGCTACTACTACCTGGTGACCGTGATGGACGACTACTCCCGCTTCATCCTGGCTCACAGGCTCCAGGAAGACATGACGGCCGACTCCTTCATCGAGGTGGTCCAGGATGCTGTGGACAGGACCGGCATGGATCAAGTTCCAGTCACAGACCGCACTAGGCTGCTGAGTGACAACGGCCCGGGCTATGTCTCGAGGGCATTCAGGGACTACCTGGGTATGGTTGGCATCAAGCACATCCTGGCAACCCCTTTCCACCCTCAGACCAACGGGAAGCTGGAGCGCTACCACCAGAGCATCAAACGGGACGTAAACCAGGTGCCCTATGAGTTGCCCTCTGACCTCGATGCGGCTATCGCGGCGTTCGTCAGCTACTACAACTACCGGCGCTATCACAAGGCCCTGGCCAACGTGACACCATCTGACGTGCTCAAGGGAAGACGGCAAGAGATCCTACAACGCAGAAAGGAGGTGAAGGCCAAAACCATCCAAAACCGCAGACGCTATAACAGGGCCCTCAGAGAGCTCACCAGACCCCCATCCAGCACCTGATCTCTCGGGTCCCAATGTGATGCTCCTATAGATGTCAAGCAGCTGCTGGTAAGGCCAGGTTCTTACGTCCCAACTCACTCAAGATGGCAAAGACCTGACGAGCAACGTAGCGTTTGAGACAGCGGATGATCTCAGGCTTTGTCATCCCCTCTCTCGTACGACGCTGCATATATTCCCTCGTCCGCTCGTCGTGGCGGAGTCGCACAAGGACAACGCGATAGAGTGCGGCATTGGCGTGTCGATCGCCTCCGCGATTCAATCGATGGCGGTTGGTCTTGCCTGAAGAGGCAAGGATGGGGTTTACTCCGCACAGGGCGGCGAAGGCGGACTCCGACCTCAGTCGCTCGGGATTGCTGCCGGCAGTAACGAGAAGCGTGGCTGCGGTGTCTGCTCCGACTCCGAAGGTGTGGACCAATGCCGGCGCAGTCTCCGCGGTGAGCCGGACCAGCTCCTTGTCGATACCTTCGATCTCGTAGGTGAGATGGCTGTGACGACGGGCAAGTAACCGAAGTGCATGCTTGGCCGCAGCTGTCGGCGTCGCCAATCGACCCGGGCGGAAGCTACGGCAGCGGTCCACAAGCCTCCGTGCATTCAGTCCGTCCAAATCCTCCCGCAATTCAACAGGTGCGGTGACCACAAGGGCTTTCATCTGGTTCATGGCCTGGGTGCGGGCCTTCATCCCAGAGTCCTTGGTGATCTTGAGAACCCGGATCATCTCTACCTTGTCCACACCTGATTTGGGAGACTCCCGGGCCACCCCAGCGAGAACGGATCGTGCAGCCATTTCAGCATCGAGAGGGTCGCTTTTGCCCAGTCTACGGCGTGTGGACCTGTCTGGTCGGTTGACCTCGATAACTTTGTGGCCACACCGAGCAAGGTGTCGAGCCAACCCCACTCCATATGAGCCCGTACCTTCGATGCCAAAGGTAGCGACCCCGCCCAGGCCGATAGCCCAGCTCTCCAGGCCTTTGTAACCCTTGGCTGTGGTCGCCAGCCGGTATTCACCCAGCCGTGCGCCATGGTGGTCGATTGCTACAGCCACGTGTTCGTCCAGATGTGTGTCCACTCCAACGATCACCCTGGCAACACCATCTAAGTTACCACTAGTCGTCACCGCTTCCTCCTGTTCTTGAGTGAGATGGCTACGAACGGCCAGGAGAGAGGACAGGACTGCGACGGGACCTATGGCCAGGCTCCTATAAGGTCACTGCTCACCTGGTCGGTGGGGGTTGGGCCACCTTGAGAACGAGGTCGACAGATCACATTCAAGGCACTGCGCCGGTCCCACTTCGGGTCAGACCCGAGCTAAGGAGGCCCGGTAAAGATTATCGCAGTCCCACTTTTGCTGGTTGCTAACACTTGGGGTGGTGGAACGTGAGCGCTCTAACCATCAGCATCATAGTCGGCGCTCAAATGGGAGCTCGGCTCTCGACCAAGTTCAGCGGGTCAAGGGTGACCCAGCTTCTTTCCGGGGGACTGATGGTGGTTGGAGTGCACTTGCTGACGGCCACGGTGTAGCAGGAATGTCTCTTACGTACCACGCAGTGAAGTCCCTCGTTGGCTGTGTGTTTTTTGCCCTTCAAGTTTCAAATTGAAAACTGTGGCTATACGTTCGATACGACCACCGACGAAATATGACCTTTGTGAAATCATACACAACTATTTGTGAAAGTTTTCTCGACGGTGTGGAGGGTTGACACAAGTTCCATAAGATGATATATTACGATTATCGTCAACCAGTTAACCACCACCAAACAGACCCAGGATGGACAAGTAGGAGTTGACCTAGTCTGCATTTACAGGGTCCCACACAACAGTTGACGATGGTGTGGTAATCAGCAAGAAAGTGTGTGGGGTTTCGTTTAAGGTAGCAGAGGCGGAGGAACAGGCTGTTCCTGTGAATGCAGGCCGGTGGGGAAGGAGGCAGCTGTGGCTCGAAGGTACGATTGGAATCATGACTGGAAGTGCCCTCAGACAGCCCCCGCTGGCTCAGACCTAAGCACGTATGTATAGCCAGCGGGGGGCACGCGGAAGCCGGCGGTTCCGCACCTGTAAATTGTCCACGTCTGACATCCACCTAGGGATAGAGCAAATGCCCCGGCCGTGATGGTCGGGCACGCGGGAACAAAGGTGAGGAACTCAATCAGGCCCGGGCAGAATCCCGGGCCTGATTTCGTGGGATTGAACACTTAAGATTGTAGACGATCATTCCGATACTTGAGCAGCTTAAAGCTTTAGGGGCTTTCTCCTTGTTGGTTGTAGATCCGGTGGCGGCATAGTACCTACTTCCTCAAAAACCCTCGCGGTGCTAGGTTTTCTGAGCATCTCGTTGATCCTGTCGTCCATCTTCCGACGGAAGTCATCTTCCACCCATCGCTCCCAATATTCCCGGCGACCCCAAACACTGACCACTAGGAAAATTCTGGGGTTGTCCATTGAGCGCCAAGTCTCTCCGTAAAGGTATCCACGTTGCCTCACCGCTTGGCTCCTGAGGGCGCGCAACATGTCCCAGACAGTTTCTTCATGCCCGGCCTTTACCCACCGTTCGATCAGGACTTTAACAGACATTCAATGGCTCCTCCGCGGGCGGTTCCCACCAGTGCAGGAAGGACAAATTCTCAAGATCCGGTGGAGAAGGGCGTTCATAAAGAAGTCCTTTTGGTAGCCCTTATTCTGCTCCCATAGCACCTACGGAGGCAGGAGTCTCCGTTTCGGAGCGCCTCCCTTCAATGACTCCTTCTACTCTCCAGTATTCTTTAGTTCTGGTCCATCGACCAATCGGACAGACAAAGGAGGTGTATTCTCGTGCGGCCCAGTCAAGTCCCCCGGAGACTACGTAACAGGAACGTTGCGAGAAAGCTCCAATTCGAGGACGCCCCACTCAATTCCGACCTAACAACAAGACGGGCTCACCCATCGGATGAGCCCGTCCATAAGAATATTGGTCCTGGCCCTTAGCAGCCTGCGGCTGGCTCTGTTCATCCTGGCCTACAACCTGGGGAACTTCCTCCGCAGGCTATGCCTGCCCAAGGCGGTCAAACACTGGTCGTTGCACACTGTCCAGATCAAGCTCATCAAGATCGGGGGGCGGCTGGTGCGACACGCCCGGCGGCTGGTGGTCCAGCTCGCTGAGGTGGCTGTGCCTCGGGATGTGTTCCGTCAAGTGCTGGAGCGTATCGGCGGGCTCCAAGCAGCGCCTTGGGTAGCGAACATCCTTGGGGTCATCGGAGGTGATCAGGGGTAGCCAAGGGGGAGGTGCGTGCCTGGAGGAGTTGGAAGGGAGTGCAAAGTGGTGAAAGCTGCCTTCGTTGCCTGGCGGCCGCTAACTCACGAACGCCGCCAGATGGTTTTGTGAGCTTGATGGGAAGGTTGACGGCATTCGTGAGTAATACTACCATGGCTCTCGTCTAAGATGGAAAGGTGCTTGGGCCCGCGCGGCTTGATATGGGAAATTCCTGCTGAACCCAGCGTGAGGAGGCTCTCGAATGGCTCAAACCATCGGACGGCCCAGGGTGGCCAGTGCCTATGCATGGGTTGTCGGCTTGCTAGTACTGGTCGTGGTCGCCCAGGGGCTGACGTTTGCCGGGTTCTACTCCGAGTTGAAGATCAGCTTCCTCGATGCCCACGGACACATGGGCACTATCTCAGGAATAATCGTATTGTTTGTTCTGACCCCGCTTGGGTTCTTGGGCCGGTTTCCAAAAGAGTGGCAGCTGGGATGGCTAACCTTGATCCTCGCCATCCTCTGGAACGTGCAGGGCCACGTGTTCGGCTTCGGGATAGAGGACGAACGGACACTGGAGATGGTTCACATCCCCGTGGCATTCTTGATATTCGGGTTGGCCCTGCATCTTTTCGGAAGGACCTGGAGGTTGCTATTGCGACGGGGAGACAACGGAAAGCCAGATGAGTCGCGCGAGACCAGCGTCCCGACTACCGGGGAATAGACCCCTGCGCCCCAGCTGGCTGCGGAGCCGGCTGGCCAAGTGGGCGTTGTTAGCCTATAAGCTCGGCCTGGGGTTCCTGGTGGGGCACAAGGTCATGATCCTGAAGACCATCGGACGGGTTTCCGGTTTCGAGCGGCGGACCCCCCTCTGGTACGTCAGGGAGGGGGACGTCGTCTTCTGTTTCTCGGGTTGGGGCGCCTCTTCCGACTGGCTGAAGAACGTCAGCGCACACCCCGAAGTCCAGCTTCAAGTTGGGACCTGGCGCTGGCGCACTCAAGGGCGTTTCATCGAGGAACCAGAGGAGGTGGACAGGGTGTCGGGCATGTTCATCGAGAAATACGGCCGCCGTACGGTGACCGTGTTCTATCACTTGGACCTGTTGGTCCTGGTCGCCTTCCCGGTGAGCCCCGGTGGAGGAGACCGCGATGGCCGGTAGGGCGCGGGAGGGGCTCCGCATAGTCGAGCTCGGACCCTACCCCTTCCGTTGTCGGGCCGCATCCTGGCGTCGCTGGGCGCCCAGGTTGTGAAGGTCGAGACCAATAAGGTGCTGGACGAGATGGCCTTCATCCCCGCCTGGTCCCGGGGCGAGGGCCAGCCCGATTACCAGCGGGGCAAGGTGCGGGTCACCATCGACGTGCGCACTCCGGAAGGGCGGGAAATTCTCCTGGAACTGATAGGCATCTCCGACATGTTCTTGACCAACTTCAGGAGCAACTTTCTCGACCGCTGGGGCATCGACTTTCCCACCGTCAAGGAAACACGGCCCGACATCATCGTCATGTGGCAGACGGGGCTGGGCGGCCACGGTCCCTACTACACATACAAGCCCTATAGCATTCTGGTGCAGCATATGTCGGTCCAATGCTCATACCCGGCTCCTTCTGACCCCCTGGTGAGCGGTACCGGGAGGCCCGATTCGCGCAGGGACTTCCTTCCCTGCTTTTCGAGCTGAAGGTACCGAACTCTGCCCGAAGGTGTGGACACGAAGGATGCAGATTAGAGGGTCTCTTCGGAGTGGAGTACTTCGGGTAAGGATCAAATTGGTTCTTTTCAGATATCCCACGGAGATGCCCTCTTGCGGCCACCTTGGATGCCAAAGCGAGGTGCCGTTGCCCCGGATGAGATACCATGGCGGTGAGGCCCCTGACCGGAGGTCTGTGACACCCTCAAATCCTCGTACGGCATGATAAAACAGTAGGTCCTGTGGTCGAGCCTGAGAGCACGGACAAGGCAGCTCGTGGTCGCCGCTCAGCCGTATGTCCCGTATTCAGAAAAACGTATACATGGGTGTATACGACTCTGCCTTCAGCGAATCCTTCTCTCTCTAGGCAGAGGACACTCTCTCGGTCCCTGCCGGTTAAACTCTATAGGTAAACGCTCCCTATGAAGTGTCCCCAGGTGTGTATGGCGTCTACCTATGCACTCCACAGGACGCTCCTTTCCTCTCTAGGGAGAGTTGACATCCACCGGCGTACATGGAACGCTACACACCACTTTTTCAGGAGAGGAGAGTAAACCTTGGGAATCATGGAAGAGATCAGGGAACTGTGGTCCAACGGGATGTCCAGCGGTGAGCTCATAGAGGTGGGCTACGCGCCTGGGACTGTGTACAAGGTCCAGAGGCAAATGCGTCGAAGATGTCAGGGCGGCGACGAAGGGACCTCTACGAGCATGCGGCAAACCCCTACGGTAGAGGAGGTATACCTGGCCAGGATCAAGGAGCTCGAGACCGAGAACGACGGGCTAGAAAGCTGGGCTGAACTGCTGGACGAGCGGCTAGACGAGCAGGACTCTCTTGGTTCTCAGCTCGAGGACGCTCGGGAACGCATCCGGGAATTGGAGGCGGAAGTAGTGATGAAACGGACCCTGGAGGAGCACGTCAGGGTGCTTGAGTCCCAAAAGGCTTCTGTGAAGGAGGCCTCTTTTAATTTAGCACGTTAGCAAGGGAGACTCTGGAGGTGCGACCACAAACCAAGTTCGGGAAAAGGGCAGTGGAGGGTGAGTTGGATACACTTACCGAAGCTATCATCGAGAATTCCGGGTCCGGGAAAGAGAATGGGTCTAGCTCAAAGACACCTAGATGGTCCCCAGTTCCAGCAGAGCATTGCTATCGGCCGTTACTCTACGCAGGCCAAAGACTGCACCTCCCCGGGAACCTAGCCAGGTAGGAGATTCGGCTTAGTTCTTTCTGCAGGGCTCTCTCCGTCATAGCCGCAGCCCGGCTCGCGTCGGCCACCGCTTGGGTCTCAGGAAGCATCCGGATAGCTTCCTTCAAAGTGCTGTATCGTCCCATCAGGGTTTTCAGGTTATCTTGATCTGGACCGGTCCCGACATCTATGTGGGAGCCTCCATTCTTAACTCGGCGCAGCACCCACAATGGGCGGTCTCGTGCTGGCGCAAGCGACTCCCACTCCCAGTGGGCCCTGGGAAGGTCGCAAACAACCTCTGCAACCTCGAGTACCACGGTCTTAGGCAACCAATGGGTCAGACCTGCCGCAACCATCTGGTCCTCATCCCCGCCGAGCCATCGATACCCACCCAGTTCCGGGCGCTGCTTAAGACTTTCGGATAGGGTGTCCAGGGTCTGTGCCAAGTGGCTGACTCCATTCGCCTAATCCTTGAGAAGATCCCAGGCGATGTCATCCGGGAGGTGTTCCTTCAAAGCACTGAATAGGATATGACCATCCGAAGATTTGAATAGGACGTCGTCTTCCGAAGCCCCGAAGAGTTCATCGTATTTGCTCGTGAGCTGCGTTGTGAAATGCCACATGGAGTTGGAGCCGATCTCTAATGCCCCATTCCAGTCGCCGATCTGCCATGGGAAGCCCAGCAGCTGCGGCAATGGCGCATAGATCTGACCCTTCAGGGTCTTGGCAACGCTTCGAAGGGCACGCCAGTGGCCCGACCTCTCTGCCTGCCCGGGGTCCTCGGTGGAGGTGTATAGTTCGCCGTACAACCCCTTCACCAACCTCTGCACGGTTGATTTGTCTATTCTTCCCTCCTCGCCGAATCTTTCCACGACCCTGTCCACGATCTGCCTGTCGGTAAGCCCGGGTGCATTCGTCTTTGTCTCGAAAACAAACTGCCGTATAGGTTCCGGCGTCTTCACTCCCTTTTTAGCCAAGAGTAGCCTCCCAAACTTGCACCAACGATGCAGGCATCCTTAGCCCCGCGCGTCCCGCTCATATGACGTAGAAATGCATTTTCACTCAGGCCGGTGTCTTGGTGTATACCTGAATGTGATCGGAGGGTGACAGTCACCAGGGGTCCGGAGCCCCGGCGCAGGACCGGGTTCAACCCGTAGGGTGAACGGTGCTCCATTCCAGGATATACATGTTTCGAACCGAAAAGAAAGTCACAGGCGAATAGGGGTCATGGGCGCCGCTGGTGAAACGGCCAGCACAGCTCCGGACCACGGAGAAGGCCCCGGTTCGACTGCGAGGGCGGCGCTCCGCCAGATCGAAGTAGAGCCGATCCCGATTGGTATAGCAAGGAAGATGATCGTCCGCCGTCACTATCTACATAGCCTTCCAGGCGGCACCTCTCTGGCCTTCGGTGTATTTCTCGGCAGCCGCCTGATGGGAGCCCTTACCTTCGGCGTAGGTCCGTACAATTCCCCCTCGCTAGTGGCCGGCGCCACATCCGACGACTGCCTTACTCTTACCCGGATGTGGCTCTCGGACGCGCTTCCCCGTAACAGCGAATCCCGCGTCATTGGGGTCGTGCTCCGTTCCTTGAGGCGGCATACGGACGTGAAGTTCCTGGTGTCGTATGCCGACCCCTCACAGGGACACGTTGGTACCGTTTACAAGGCCAGCAACTGGTGCTACAACGGGCTCTCCGAACCCACTCCCTTGTACGACCTGGGAGATGGCCATCATCGACACTGCCGGTCAGTGGCCACGACCTTTGGGACCCGGTCAGTGCGGCATTTGGCTGATCACGGGGTCCCCATCCAGCTAGTACCCCAGGTGCCGAAGCACCGGTACATGTACTTCCTGGACCCCACCTGGCTCCCTCGGCTGAAGGTACCAGTGCTCCAATACCCCAAGAAGGACGGCTCTGTATGAGGCTGTTGGATATTCCCGTGGACCAGTTGCAGGAAGCCGTCTGGAACCCCAACGAGGTGGATCGAGATATGCTGGCCCACCTCAAAGAATCGGTACGGCGCTTCGACCTGGTGCAGAACCTGGTGGTCCGTCCCATGCCCGGCACCGATACCTACGAGGTCCTCTCGGGCAACCACCGCCTCCGGGTCATCAAAGAGCTGGGTTACACCAGCGTGCCATGTGCGGTGGTGGACCTGGACAACTCCCAGGCCCGACTGCTGGCCCAAGCCCTGAACCACGTCCATGGAGAGGAGGACCTTGGTCTTCGGGCGGAAGCAGTGAGGGAGATCCTAAAACAGCTACCTCAGGATCAGGTCCTGGCGATACTCCCCGAGACCTCCAATAGTCTCAATGCCCTCTCCACTCTAGGGCAGCAGGACATGGCCGAGCACCTCCAGGCGTGGCAGCGGGCGCAGAGGGCTCGGCTGAAACACCTGCAGTTCCAGCTCACCAGTTCACAGTTGGAGATCGTTCAGCGGGCCCTGGCACAGGTCAGGAACTCCACCGATGAGGGCGATGCTCATGAGGAAAGCCCAAACGCCCGGGGCACGGCCCTCTACATCATGTGCCACAAGTACTTGGAAAGCGAAGGGCTCTGGTGATGTTGGACCAAAGCGTGAACTGTCCCGTCTGCAGTGGCTCCCTGGCCGTACGCATGGCGCAGGGCCGGAAGTCAGGTAAGCCCTTCATCATGCTTGTCTGCCCCCAGGATGGCCGCCATTTCAGGGCCTTCATCACCGATCAGCCCTACGTCAAGGGTGTAATGGACAACCTGGAGTCCCCCCAGGAGATTCTATCGGGGGACATGACGTGAGGGTAGGCCTCTACGCCAGGGTGAGCACCTCAGACAAGGACCAGGACCCCGAGACCCAACTGGTCCAGCTGAGGGAGTTCGTGGGATACCAGGGCTGGGAGACCTTCCGGGAGTACGTGGACCACGCTCCTGCTACAGACCTGGGTCATCGCACATCCTGGCGTCAGCTCCTGGACGATGCCAGCAAGAGGAAGTTCGACCTGCTGCTGGTGTGGAGGATGGACCGGGCCTTTCGCTCCGTCTTGGACGCGGCGACCACCCTGGAGAGACTACGAACATGGGGTGTGGGCCTCCGGTCCTACGCCGAGCCATGGTTGGATACCACCTCTCCTTTCGGCGAGGCCCTGTACTACATCACCGTAGCCTACGCCCAGTTGGAGCGGGGAATCCTCAGAGAACGGGTCAAGGCGGGGATGGAGAGGGCTCGGAAACAGGGGCGCAGAATAGGCCGTCCCAGGGTAACGGAGCGGAAGGGGTTCAATCGTCGTTTTGGAGCAGTTTTGGAGCGCCTTAGCGGGGGAGATATATCGAGGCGGCAGGCCGCCAGAGAGTTGGGCATCGGCTACGCTACGTTAAAGAGGCTGCTGGATGCCAGGGCCACTGATATCCAGGCGAAGAAGGCGGTATAGCCGTGGGGGCCCGAAACCGACGAAGACATCAGGTAGGTGGGCAAGCGGACGATCTCGGGCTCGCTCATGAAACTGATGCCGAGGGGCGCTTGACATGTATACACCGACGTATACACTGTGTCGCCACACCCGACACCACCGAGGACGAGGATGAGCTGGATCGGATACAGATCGACAACTTCCTCAATACCCTGGCAGAGGTCGCCCTGCCTGCGGCCCACAGGAAGGAGCAGCTAGAACCGTGAGAGCGGTGGCCTACATAAGGGTTTCTGACCTCTCCCAGGTGGAGGGCCACTCCCTGGATGCCCAGGGGAGGCTCTTCCAAGAGATCTGTCGGTCAAGGGAATGGGAACCGGTAGGTGTCTACCGGGAAGAGGGCAGGAGCGCCCACGTAGACTCCATCAAGAAGAGGCCGGTGTTCCGCCAGCTTCTCGACGATGCGGCGACCGATCGGTTCGACGTAGTCGTCGTGCACACCCTGGATCGGTGGAGCCGGAATTTGAGGGTCATGCTGGAGTCGATGAGCACTCTGGCGAAATACGGAGTCGGCCTGGTTTCCATCACCGAGAACATAGACTATTCCACTCCCCACGGCAAGATGGCCACCCAGATGCTGGGCAGTGTAGCAGAGTTCTTCTCGGAAGCTCTGGCAACCCACGTCAGGAAGGGCATCGGAGAACGGGCCGGGAAGGGCCTCCACCTCGGCTCTCTGCCCTTCGGGTACCACTCCTGCTACGAGCAGGGGCTTCTGAGATGTGAAGAAGAGCACCCTGGCGGAGTACATGTGGTGCCTGAGGAGGCTGAGGCGGTCAGGGGCCTGTTCAGCCGATACTGCTCCGGAACGGTGACCCTCTCCCGGCTGGCATCGTGGCTTAACGAACAGGGCTTCCGCACCAGGAACACCAAGAGGCTCCACGACGGCACTGGCGATGTCTCCGCCGGTCCCAGACTCTTCACCACCGCCTCGGTCAGGGGCATCCTCCACAACGTCTTCTACCCGGGGAAGGTGCGCCACAGAGACGAGATCAGCCCAGGTGCCCATGAGCCCATGGTGTCCGAAGAGCTATTCCTTACGGTCCAAGATGCCCTTAAGAGAAACTCGGGCAGGTCCAAGACCCTTGACCCCAGGCCAGAGCGAGAATACCTGCTGAAGGGCCTGATCAGGTGCGCCCATTGCCTGATGCCCATGTGGGCTCAGACGTATACCAATAGCCACCGGTACTACCGGGAGCAGTACGGCAGCCGGGGAGCCGGGTACTGCGTGGGCAGGAGCGGTTCCATGCCCTGCCATGTACCCGACGACCAGATAGGGCAGATCATCGGGGCCATCGTGCTGCCGGAGGCCTGGATGGACCGAGTGTTGGCCCGAATCCACCTGGCGGACGATGTAAAGAGAGTGAGGCAGGAACGGGTGAAGGTCCAGCACCGCCTGAAGCGGTTGGGCGAAGTCTACCTGGATGGCTTCAAAGGTCGGGATGAGTACCTGAGGGAGAAACGTTCCCTGGAGGACCAGATGGCCTCCCTGGTGGTCCCTGGGGTAGACGCCGCTAAAGAGGCTGGAAAGCTCCTGGAAGACCTTCCGGCGCTGTGGGAGCAGGCTGATCTGGGCGAACATCGACAGATCCTGATGACGATGCTGGACGCTGTCTACGTGGACACCGTAGAGGAGAAGTCTATCGTAGCCATCCGGCCCAAGCCGGCTTTCATGCCACTGTTCGAGGTGGCGACGACCCGGGAAGGCAGCGGAGTGTTGCTGATCTCCGAAAAAGAACTGCCTCCGGACGCTTCTGAAGGTCCGGAGGCAACTGGTCCGTGTTTGTGGTGGAGACGGGGGAGAGTCGAACTCCCCGTCCAGAAGGCACCCCGTAAGGATGTACTACAGGCTTGTCCGGCGGTTTAATCTCGCGACCTCAAGCTTCTGCCGGCGGAATCTTGAGGGGCTCAGCCGATCGTTCTTTCACCACTCCTATCGGCGTTGGAGTGATGGCACCCCGGACTTATGGCGCCTGCTTCCCTACCTCCAGGGATAGTCGGGGCAGACGTAGCTGCCTAGTTAGGCAGCTAGAGCGAATTCACGTTCGCCAGTTATTTTTTGCCACCTGTTTTTCGAGATGGGTGGCACCTCGGCCTGCAATCCTTCAAGATGTTCCACTGTCGAACCCGCGCGTCCCCTCAATATCAATTATCTCATAGTCCCACGATAATTTCTATGAGACTACTCGCATGGACCGGCAGATAGATGAGGCGCTGGCAGGGCGAATTGGGGCAACTCCTTTCTCCTCGACTCCCTACCCTCAGGTAACTCCCCAGGGCGACGCAACACCTCCTCCGATAGAGATCTCCGCCCTGACGGCCATGCTCCTTACTTTGGCAGACCTGCCTCCCGGTGCAATTATCAAAGGCAAGGGTCCACCGGAGACCACCGACGCCTTGCAGTCCTATGTGCGGAGCTTCGGGCCCGTCGGCGCCGCCATACGGTTGGGCTCCTCTGAGGCAACAGAAGTTCGTGTAACGGTCGGGATATATGACAGCCCCCAGCATTGCGCGAGCTCCCATCGAGACCAGCCGATCCGTGGGCCCCGGATCGTTTCATCAGATGCTCCAGGATAGCGTCGCTGGCACGGTGTCCCTATTATTTTATACCACTCAAGGTTAAGCCTATCTTAAGGCTGAGTTCACCGTAACTTCATGCCGGTGCTCAAGACTCACGTCATGGAACAGATCTCGACAAGAGAAGAGAGGTAATCATGATGTTCGGCAAACGTATCTTCTAGTCTTCGGACTACTGGCCATCTTGGCACCAGCTGGTACCTGAGGGGCACTGGCCGCTGGCAGAGCGTCTTCTGATCGCGGCAACGACCACGACGAAGAAGCGGTTCAGCCAGGGTCGTCGTACTATCGGCGGCTCGGCCGTCGCCGAATCCCCTGTAGGCGTGCTCGGGGAACACCCCGGCGGCACGGTCACGGAGACCGAAGTCGGCGAGGATGGCGTGGGTACACCCCCTGGCACAGTTGCGAACAGTACGTACTAATAAAGCCCTACGGGGAACACACTATGAAATCCCCTGGAGGCAGAATCAATGTTAGCAAGCTCGCTCTTTTCATGTTGGTGGCAGTCGCCACCATTGCGGTGGCGTGCGGCGCATCATCAAATCCCACTCCGACTACTCCTGCTGGGAGCGGAGCGGCGCCCACGCAGACGGCCGCTCCTGAGCCCGATATCGAGAGTTCAGTAAACTGCCCCACTGAAGGCGCAGAAGGGTTCGAAACGGCGAAGCTTTACATAGAGCACAACGCGACGGATGAGGATACCGGTATGCACGGGCTCTTTGGCGGCCACGGCCACTCCGAAGTCTGTGTATGGGACCCCAACGGGCGGATCATCCTGATGGCGGATCCAACAGGGCAATTGAACGATCTGACAATGGCTGACCTGTTCTTCGAGTCGAGGGAGCCGCCCAACTCCGAAGTATCGATCTTCGACATTCAGTCTCCGGAACTGCTCATGTCTGGCACTGAGTACGAGTTCGAGCTGATGGCGGTTGATGCCGCCGGAAACCAGACTTTTACGGTGGGAACGTTCACAACGTCGGGCTGAGCTGTCGCCCCGCGGGGAAATGTACCATTATCAGATAATCCAGAAAAAAAGCCGGCACCCTCTCTCAAAAGGGAGGGTGCCGGCTAATCGGATCGCGGCCCAGTCGTCATTCATCACCCGGACATACGGACGCAACTCAGTCTGGTCCGGCATCGTGTCCCTCTTTCTTTGGATAGCCCCGGCGATGGCAGCGTATCGCTGGGACTACCTTTGGTGCTGTCCCTTCCAAGAGGTTCCATCGAGGACACCCTGGCCGGCTGCCTTAAGTCCTTGAGAATCCTGGCGGCTTGAGCCACTGGAGGTATTAAGCCTTCCAGAGGGGCTTTTGGTCTTTCCGCGGCTCCCGGGCAGTAGTCCGCAGGTCCTAGGATTCCGACCCCATTTTTGTGCTCATCACCCGCCCAGGAAGTCCAACACGTGTCTGGCAAACTCTTCGGGCTTCTCGGAGGCTGCATAGTCCCCGCAGCCTTCCAGGATGACCTTCTTCGTCGGCACATCCGAGGAGACGTAGGAGATGTGTGCGTCCACGAATCTGGCCACCGAGTCGTATTCACCACAAAGAAACAGGATTGGGCACTTGACCAGGGGCAGCTTCTCGCTCATATAAACGTCTTCAGCCCAGCGGTGGACTTTGAAGCCGTGTTCCATGGCCTGGAGCGCCGCCAGAGTGTCCCTGTGCACCATCTCCAAAGTGGTGAGATCCTTGGCGGGCCGCTTTTTACCGTTCCATGTGTCTAACAGGTACGATCCGTCTTCCGTTACCTGCGTCCCCACAGTACGCTGTCTTAGCTGGGCCCGCACGTCCTCGTCCCAGTCCGGGGAGCCTTCGAGGACCATCTTTATGACCCGGTCCGAGTACCGCGCGGCGAACGCCACAGAGATTCCTGCCCCTGTGTGTTGTGCCAGGACGTTGGTACGATCTATGCCGTGGGCGTCCAGAAAGTGGGCGAGGATCCTGGTACCGTCCTCTATCGTAGATGGCTCCGGCGGCGGGTCCGATTCACCATGCCCGAACATGTCTATGGCCATGACCGTATAACTCGTCGCCAGCAACGGGATTATGTCCAGGAAATGAACGGAGCCGAAGCCGGCCGGGTGATTTATGATCAGAGGAGGACCGCTGCCTGCCGTACGGTAGTGTAACCGGCCCTCCGGGATATCCACGTATGCGCCCTTAGCCACGTGGCTTTTCTCCACTGCCATCTCCTTACCTCCTTCGTACTCACAATGAATGCTTTTGGCAAGCGCCCTTAAGGTTACAACATTGGCTCGAAGAAGCCGCTCATGCTGTCGTCCAGCAGATCGCTTTACCCGGCTGATACTTGCAGACAGTTTATCAGGAAGGCGCGGCCTGATAAAGGACAGTGGCAGTGGGCCCTAGAATAGTGAGGACGGCTATAGCAGGCGTGAGGGCAAGGGGGATGCCGCAGAAACGATTCTTAGGCGTCATTACTTATGGGTCTTCTCGGGCTAACTTGGCCAGGTCCATGATATGGTGGTTGGAGATGTACTGGGTACGCTGGTCCACCTCCTGGCGTTCTATATAGCCATGGGAACGTCTTACCGTGCTCAGGAAACCGGATCGCGGGGCTGCACCAACTGCTCAATACTGCACCAGTGAGAAAACATCGTACTTCTCCAGGCGGCGCCTGCCGGCCAACCCGGTGAGCTCTATCACCAGGGCCATGCCCTCCACCCGTCCGCCGGACTGCTCCACCAGCTGAGCGGCGGCGGCCAAAGTGCCCCCTGTGGCCAGAAGGTCATCCACGATCAGTACCCCCTGGCCCGGAGTGATCCCGTCGCGGTGCATCTCTACAACGTTGGTGCCGTACTCCAGGGAGTACTCGGCCCTACTGGACTCGGCAGGCAGCTTACCCTCCTTGCGGGCCAGCACCAGGGGTTTGCCCAGCCGGTGGGCCAGGGGCGCCCCGAAGAGGAAGCCCCGGGCCTCGATGGCCACGATGGCGTCCACGGGTCGGGAGACGTACCGATCTGCCAGACGGTCCACCACCTCCCCGAAGGCGGAGGGCTCTTGAAGCAGCGGAGTGATGTCCCTGAACAGGATTCCCGGTGTTGGGAAGTCGGGGATATCTCTGATGTACGACTTCAGGTCCATTCCATTCCTTTACGGTCGGGATGGTGTCCAGGTCCGCCGGTGCTTCACTTGAAGTAGTCGGCGTTCCTGCCTATGAAAGAATACGACTGGCCGGGGACGGAGAACTCGTGGAAGATCGCCGTGACGGGGCAGACAGGCTCGCAGGCGGCGCAGTCGATGCACGCGGCGGGATCGATGTAGTACATGTCATCCGTATCGGAGCTGTGGATACAATCGACTGGACACACGTCCAGGCAGGAGGCGTCCTTCATACCGATGCAGGGTTCGGTTATCACATAGGTCATGCTATCTTGCAGCCCTTGAACGGGGTCGCGCTTTCATCGCTCCACTATACCGGGCAGCCAATATTCTGGGATCCGATCTGTCTTCTCGTCAAGGGATAGGCCGACGACGCTTTATCGCTAATCGGGGAGGGTCACATTGACCACTATGGCGGGGCCGCCGATGAACCGGGTGGTGTGTCCCTGCCCCGTCGTGTCCTCCTCCAGGACGGCATCGCCCAAGCCGAAGTGTCTGACGGTGCCGTCGCCGATCACCACCTCGACCTTCCCCTCCAGGAAGAAGGCGTAGTGGCGGTCGGACGTATGCCAGTCGAAGAAGGCCCCCTCGGGGACGCGGCGGAGGCCCATGGGGGCGCCCGGCTTCAGGTCCACCATCTCGGCATCGCCGGCCAAGTCGATGTCTTCGAAGTGGGACTGGCCGTCGGCGCCGGCGTATATACGAACGATCATAGCGGGTAGCTCCTCTCCATATGCTAATCACCCAATGGCGGCTAATCGTCCCAGTGGGGCAAAGCGGCGGCCAGAGCGGGCTCGCCGACCCTCGCCTCGAGAGGCAGTTTGTCCTCCCAGTCCGGGATCAGCACCCGGGCCGTAGGCTCCAGGTTCATTATCACTGCCACACCCGTCAGGCTGAAGGCGATGGACATGGCAAGGATCGCGTTGTAGGAGCCAGTCACGTATAGCACCAGGCCGGCCAGCCCGGTCGCTATGGCGTGGCCGGTGAGGGCGCCCATGACCTGGAAGCCGTAGGTCATGGCGATGGGCCCGGACCCGAAGTACTGGCGATTCACCACCAGGTACGCCGACATCTCACCGCCGAAGCCGATGCCGAACAGCATGGCAAACAGATAGAACATCCACACGTCCTGGGCCCAGAACAGCACTATGACGGTGATGCCCTGAATTAACAGGGCCGACGCCATGACAGGCTTGCCGCCGAAACGCTCGGCCAGCACCGGGGTTATGAAGCGGCTGCCGACGCTGAAGATGGAGATGAGGCTCAGAATCACGGCCGCGGCCGTCGGGGAGACACCGCGGTCGTAGGCAATGACGATAGAGTAGATAAGGATGATGCCGTGGCCGGCGCATCCCAGGCCGTGGATGGCTGGCAGGTTCCAGAAGGCCCCGGTGCGGCGGATAGCCTGGTTGAACACCCTGACGCGAAGCCGCTCATTCTCCTTGCTCATTACCAACTCGGGGGGGTCGTCGTCCTTGGCGCCGTAGGGCTTGAGGCCAAGGTCGGCGGGTACGTTACGGAACACCAGGGTCAGCAGGAGCATCGTCCCGCCGCCCACGAACCCCACGGTCCAGAAAGTGTCGCGCCACCCCACGTTCTCGATCAGGTAGCTGATAGACGGCGCCAGGATGGCTGTCCCGACTCCCCCGGCGGCCCACAGAACGCCGACTCCTACTCCCAGTCGACGCTTGAACCACCGGTTCACTGCGGCCATAAGCGGGACCATGGAAATGGACTGAGTCAGGGAGAGCAGGATACCGAAGGTGATGAAGAAATGCCACGGCGCGTTGATGATGCCCAGCAGCACCATGCTGCCTATGTAGAGGATGCTGCCCAATAACAGCATGCGACGCGGGCCGTACCGGTCTCCCAGCCAGGCGCTGATGGGGGCGAAGATGGCGCCGATAAGATAGTAGACGGTGATGGCGGCGGCGATGGCGCCTATGCTCCATCCGAAGCCGACCTCGGGGTCCTTGAGGGGCACCACCATGACGCCGGCCGCCATACCGATGGAGCTGGCGATGACCTGGACCAGGGTGAGTATGGCGACTATCACCCAGGCGTAGTGGGTCCCTCTCGGCAGGTTAGCCGCCCTGGTATCCAGTCTCAGCTTCTCGCTCAGGGCCATAGTTCACACAGCTCTCGCCTGGAAGTTGGACCGCTGGGGCTCCGTCCGTGAGCCGGGGTCAGTGGAAGGGGCATGCCTTGAGCAGGGCCGATCCCCACCAGGTGTCCGCCGAGCGGGACTCCTCTCCGTTGACGGAGCCGTCGGCCCCCGTGCCAGCACTAATGGAAGGCCCGGCCCCCGGAACGCCGTAGGCGATGTCGGGGCCGGCAGCCGCCCTGTCGGCGGAAACGGCCCAGGCACCGAAAAAGATGGTGACCAGCAGCGTCGCCAACACAACAAGCACGAAGGTTTTGGGGATACCCTTCATCAGGCCCTCGATCGACGAATACCGCCATAGCTATTCTGATCTCCAACTACGACACTGTCAAGATATTCGCCCGAAGACAGATACGGGATGATACCAACGGGCGACTCCTTGACACCGCCTTCCGTCCGAGTCTAGTCTAGAGCCAGGCTCGGACAGAATGTACCCCGGGAAGCTACGATGGATAAAGGCAGAGAAGTTGCCAGCCAACTTCTGGAACGTCGTGCCAACAAAGCTGACTTGGAGCGTTTGCTGGCAGACCTGGGAAGCAGGCCCGTCACTGGCGCGCAGACCCATTACGCCAAGCCAGGCAGTACGGTCCCCTTCAACGTCCGAGGCGCTTCTGAAGCGCTGGAAAGGCTCTACTCCAGGGCCGGCACATCCGAGACGGGGAGCGTCCTGTTTTCCAGCGACACCGGCACCGTCGCCATCTTACCTCCCTTCCCCATAGAGAGGGACCTCACCCTCGACGGCTGGGACCCGACCGATCTGCTGACGATGATTCGCCGGGAGTACTTGGTGGGCGTGGTACTGCTGCGGCTGGGCAGGTACGCCGTGGGTGTCTTCCGTGGGCGGACCCTGGTTTCCTCCAAGACGGATACCCGCTACGTCAAAGGGAGGCACAGCGCAGGGGGCACGTCGCAGAAACGGTTCGAGCGCGTCCGGGACAAGCAGGTGCAGCAGATCTTCGACAAAACCTGCTCGGTGGCCAGGGTCCAGCTCGGTCCCTACGAGGCCGAGCTGGACTACATCCTCCTGGGGGGAGAGCGGTTCACTCTGCAGGGGTTCCTCAAGCGCTGCGACTTCCTGCAACGCCTGTCCCCCAGGACCCTGGGCAGGGTGCTCAACGTACGGGAGCCCAAGCATCAGGTCCTGGAGGGCCTGGCCGATACCATCTATGAGAGCCGTGTCCTGACCGTCGGATGAAGGTGCGTGATATCATAAAGACCGGAGAAGGAGGAAGAGCGTTGCACCGATTCCTCGTCATTATCGAGAAGGCGGATAAGAATTATTCAGCCTATTCACCAGATCTGTCCGGATGTATGGCGACCGGCTGCAACAGGGAATAGGCTGAGGAGAACATGTACGAAGCCATGCAAATGCACCTGCAGGGGCTCCTGGAGGATAACCAGCCCATACCCGAATCCCACTCCTTCGCCGAATATATTGCCGTCCGGTGACGGTCAGCACGTCTCTTGAACTGCTCCTTCGATAGCCGATGTCCACGGTGAACCCCTCCACTGACCCAAGGGACGGCCCTCGCGACCTCCGGGAGGACTCCCTGCACCTCCTGGAGTTCGACCTCGTCCGGGAGAAGCTGGCGGGTTACACCACTTTCCCGCCGGCCGGAGAGCTGGCTTTGGAGCTGGAGCCCTCTTACCAGGCACCCGATGTTACGCGGCGTCAGCAGGAGACCGCCGAGGCCCGGCGCCTGCTAGAGGGCGGTGCTTCGCTGGAGCTGGCCGAGGCCCACGACCTACGCCAGCCCCTACAGAGGGCCGCGCTGGGGGGCGTCCTCAGCGGGGAGGAGCTGCGGGCAGTCCACGACACCCTGAAGGCCTGCCGCGTGGCCAGGGCAACGGTCCTGCGCCAGAAGGGTACCCCGGTCCTCGAGGCCGCCGCCCGGGACCTGCCCGTCTTGAAGGACCTGGAAGGGGAGATCGCCCGGGCCATTGGAAAGTCGGGGGAGGTGCTGGACGCCGCCGGTCCGGCGCTCCGGGAGCTGAGGGCCGAGTCCCGCACGGCCTACCAGACGCTGATGGACGCCATGGAGCGGGCCGTGCGACGCATGAGCCGCCGCAACGTGCTCCAGGAGCCCATCATCACCCAGCGCAACGGCCGGGCCGTGCTTCTTTTGAAGACCGAGATGAAGCACCACCTCCCGGGGATCGTCCACGACGTCTCCGACAGCGGCGCAACCATCTTCGTGGAGCCCATGGCCACCGTCGGCCTGGGCAACCGGTGGCGGGAGCTAAAGCAATCCGAGGAGCGCGAAGAGGAACGGGTCCTCCGGGCCCTCTCGTCCGGCGTGGAATCTCATAGTGACGACCTTCTGAGCGGCGTGGACCTGCTCGCCCGGCTGGACCTGGCCATGGCCAAGGCCCGGTACGGGGCGGCGACAAGGGCGACCTCTCCCACCGTGGTGGAGGGTGATCACCAGTTCGTGTGGCTCACCGATGCCAGGCATCCCTTGCTGGGGGGCGAGGCAATCCCCATTACGACTAAGGTGGGCGAAAGATACCCGGTGCTGGTAATCACCGGGCCCAACGCGGGGGGCAAGACGGTGGCCCTCAAGACGGTGGGGCTCCTCACGCTGATGGCCCAGTCCGGCCTTCAGCTGCCCGCCGCCGAAGCCACTCTCAGCCTCTTCGACGGCGTCTACGCCGACATCGGCGATCGGCAGAGCATCCAGCGGTCCCTGTCCACTTTCAGCTCCCATGTCGAGAACCTGCGGGGAATAATGGCCGGCGCCACCTCCCAATCCCTGGTGCTCATCGACGAGCTGGGGACCAGCACGGACCCCGAGGAAGGAGCGGCCCTGGCCAAGGCCGTCCTGGACCACTTCGTTGGGAAAGGGGTCACCCTGGTGGCGACCACCCACCACCGGGACGTGGCCGGACACGTCCAGGAACAGGAGGGGATGCTGAACGCCAGCGTCGAGCTGGACCCTCGCACGCTGGCCCCCACCTACCGGCTGACTATGGGGCTGCCCGGCAGAAGCTACGCCCTCACCATCGCGTCCCGGCTGGGCCTGGATGTAGGAGTAATCGAGGGAGCCCGGGACCTGCTATCGCCCGCCCACCAGGGCACCGAAGACCTTCTTAGGGAGCTACAGGAGGAGCGGCGGCTGGCCCAGGAGGCGCGGCAGGAGGCCCAGGATGCCCTGGCGCGGGCTGAGGCTCAGAGGGCGGCCCTGGACGAAGAGCTAGCGCAACTCCAGGACAGCCGGGCTGAGATGCTGGAGGAAGCCCGCCACCAGCTTCAGCGCAGAGTGGACGAGGTCTCCCAGCGATTGAGAGCGGCCGAGAGAGCCATGGAACGCCCAGCCCCGATGCCGCCTGCGCCCGTCGCCTCGGAGGTGGCCAAGAGCACCCGTGAAGAGCTTGCTCAGGTCCGCAAAGAGCTGCGCCTGCCCGCCTGGCAACCCCCGCCCAGCCGGCGGGCCGGGTGGATAGAAAGCATCCAGAAGGGGGACCGGGTCTATCTGCGGGGGATACCCAGGCCCGTAGAGGTTATCAGACCCCCTAGTGAGGACGGTACCATGGAGGTGTTGTTGGGCACCATGCGGGCACGGCTACCGGTCCATCAGCTCGACCGGGCGGCCCCCGCTCATACGACGCCGTCCGGAGAGGGCGTCTACCTCTCCCGTGCCAAGCCACGCCCGGTGACCAGCGACCTCGACCTGCACGGCGTCCGAGTCGAGGAGGCCATGGACCGCCTGGAGGGGTTTCTCAACGACGCGGCCGTGGCGGGCCTCTCGCGGGTGCGGGTCCTGCACGGCGTGGGAACGGGCACCCTGCGCAGCGCCGTGCGAGAGTACCTGGCCCATCATCCCCTGGTCAAGGAAGCGGGACGGGACGAGAGCATTCCCGTCGACAGCGTGACCGTCGTAGAGCTGGACTAGGGCGGCCGCCCACTTCCTGACGCGACGGGAGTCTACCGTCCCTGAAAATCCGGGGGCCGCTTTTCGGCGAAGGCCCTGATCCCCTCCTGAAAGTCGTGGGTCTGTGTGATCCCGACGATAGCTTTCGTCTCCTCGTCGAGCTGGGACTCCAGGCGCTTACTCAGCTCCAACCTATCGATGAGGGCCTTCACCCGCCCGTAGGCCACCGTGGGCCCGGAAGCCAGACGGCGAGCCAACTCCATGCTCTCTTCCTGAAGGGCTTCTGCCGCGACCACCCGGTTCACCATGCCCAGCTCCAGGGCCCGCTGAGCTCCCAGGGGTTCGTTGAGCAGATAGAGCTCCATCGTGCGACTGGGACCCACGAGCCGCGGCAAGAAGTAGGTCGAGCCGCCGTCGGCCGTGGCGCCTATATTAGAGTAGGCCAGGACAAAACGGGCGCCCTCGGAGGCGATGCGGAGGTCGCAGGCCAGGGCGAGTCCTACCCCGGCCCCGGCGGCGACACCGTCCACCACGGCGATAACGGGCTTGGGGAGCTCCCGAATCTTGAGTATCACCTGGCGGTGCAACTTGCCTGCCTGGTCTTCCAGGTGGGCAGATATGTTCGCCGTACCCTCCTCCAGGGCCCGGGTGAATCCACGCACATCCGCCCCAGCGCAGAAGGCGCCACCGCTGCCGGTTATCAGCACAGCCCGGACGTCGGCGCTATCGCACCTCTTGAGGGCCTCGGCCAGACCGTCCATCATGTTAGGAGAGAGGGCGTTCCTGGCCTCGGGACGGTTCAGGGTTATCGTGGCCACCCCATCCTCTTCGCCGTAGATCACCTTTTCCTGCTCCTGTGCCATCGGGCCCCTCCTGCCATCTTTTGCTGCCATACTACCACACGACTGTGAGCAGGGCGCCCAGCACCTTTCTGGTACAATTTCATCGGCGTACCCAGGAGGTAAAGGATGGAAGACCCTGAGATCAGGGCGGTGACGGCGGCCAACCTGCGGTTCTACGATGCCTTTGGCAGCCTGGACATCCAGGAGATGGAGAAGGCCTGGGAAACGTCCGACAGGGTACTATGTATCCACCCAGGCTGGCAGCCCATCTCCGGCTGGGAGCCGATCCGGGAGAGCTGGCAGAGGATCTTCCAGAACACGGCCCTGATGCAATTCACAATCACCGACGCCCGGGTCATCGTGCATGGAGACTGTGCCTGGGTTTGCTGCGTGGAGAACATCACCAGCGTGGTCGACGGCAGGGCATCCAATTTCGGCGTACAGGCCACCAACGTATTCGTTCGTGGCGATGGCGGCTGGAAGATGGTGCACCACCACGCCTCGGGCTGAAGGGAGCGCAATGGCGCGGGTACCTTACGTCGAGCGGGAAGACCTACCTTCTGAGCAGCGGCACTTCTACGACGAAATAGCCAACAGGCGGGGCGGCATGAACAGGCCCTTCAAGGCCGTCCTCAATAGCCCTGCGGTGGCTTCCAGGATGGCAGCACTGGGAGCCTATCTGCGGTTCGAGACGCCGCTCCCCGAGCGAATAAAAAAGCTGGCGGTACTGGCGGCGGCACGGGAGGCCGACGGCGATTTCGTGTGGACCGTGCAGGAGCCCCTGGGGCGGGCGGCGGGCCTGAGCGATGCGATCATCGACGCCATCCGGGAGAAGCGGGCTCCCCGGGACCTGGAGGGTGAGGATGCCCTGATCGTCGGGTTCGCCCTGGAGCTGCTCCGGAGCAACCGTGTCTCGGATCCCACATATAACGCGGTGCAGGAGCTCCTAGGGGACTCAGGACTGATCGACCTGCTGGTGGTCGTCACCTTCTACCACGGCCTGGCTCACGTGCTGTCGGCCCTGGAGGTTGGCCCGGACCCCGAGCAGGCTTCCACCCTGTCCTGATAGCCGCGGACCTACCAGGCGACTACGCCGGCCCCATTGAGCCGCTCCAGGTCTCCATCGGAGTAGCCCGCCGCCAGCAGGACCTCCCGGGTGTGCTCGCCGAGGTCGGGGGCACGGCGACGGATGCGGGCCGGGGTGTGGGAGAGCTTCAGCGGGATGCCGATGTTCTTCAGGGTGCCCAGGTCCTCGTCCTCCAGCTCGACCATCATCTCCCGGGCTAAGACCTGGGGATCGGAGTAGACCTGCTCCATATCGTAGATGGGGCCCGAGGGGACGCCGGCCGCCTCCAGCACCTCCAGCCAGTCCGCCGTCGACCTTTGGGTGAAGGTCTCCTCCAGCAGCGCCGCCAGCTCCGCTTCCCGTTGCTTGCGGTCGCCGCTCGTGACGAACCGGGGGTCTGTAATCAGGTCCTCCCGACCGATAGCGCGGCAGGCCGCCTCCCACGTCGGTTGGGTTGCCGCCCCCAGGTTCAGATAGGCGTCCCTAGTCCGTAGGGCCTGGTAGGGCGCCGAAAGCCGGTGGGCCGAGCCTAGCGGTCCGGGTATCTGCCCTGTGGCGAAGTAGACCGCCGACTCCCAGAAGGTGTAGGCGACGCCCGCCTCCATCAGGGATGTATCCACCTGCTGGCCCTCTCCCGTCCGCAGCCGGTGTATGTAGGCCGCCAGGACACCGTAAGCGGCGTACATCCCGGCCGTCAGGTCGGTGATGGGCACACCAACCTTTACCGGCGGTCCGCCGGGGTTCCCGGTGATGCTCATCAGCCCGCTCATCCCCTGGGCCACCAGGTCGAAGCCGCCCCGCTGCCGGTACGGTCCCGTCTGGCCGAAGCCGGAGATGGAGCAGTACACCAGGGAGGGTTTTATCTCCTTGAGGTCCCGGTAACCCAGGCAGAGCCTCTCCAGGGTGCCAGGCCTGAAGTTCTCCACCACCACGTCCGCCCCGCCGACCAGGCCTTTGAACACCTCCTGCCCTTCCTCCGACCTGAGGTTCAGGGCCAGGCTGCGCTTGTTCCGGTTCATCGCCAGGAAGGCTCCCGACCGACCCTTGATGAAGGGAGGGCCCATTCTGCGCATGTCGTCGCCGCCATCGGGCCGCTCGACCTTGATGACGTCGGCGCCCATGTCGGCCAGCAGCAGGGTGCAGAAGGGGCCCGCCATCACCTGGGTGCAGTCCAGGACGGTTACGCCTTCCAGGGGCATCGAGGGCTGAGAGGGCATGACGTCTCCTCAGTGGGCTTTGGCGGGAGCTTGTCCGGCCGGTCAGGCCACTATATCATAGCGTCAGCGTTATCCCAATATCGGCCGGGGCCGTTGCACCGGTGGCTGCGGCGGCGCATCCTATTGGAGGGCCATCTTTATGGCTGGTGGGCTAGGCTAATCGGGGGGAGGTTCGAGAGCACATGGCGACTGAGAGGCGCGTTAGGCAGGACGCCGACTATATCTTCCATGAGCTGACCCGCAGCATCTGTCCTCAGTGCAAGCGAGTCATCGACGCCCAGATCATCATCCGCGAGAACAAGGTATACATGAGGAAGCGCTGTCCGGAGCACGGCTGGTTCGAGGGGCTGATCAGCTCCGACGCCGAGATGTACGTCGACTCCATCAAGTTCAACAAGCCGGGCACCATGCCCCTCCAGCACAGCACAGAGGTGGTGGACGGTTGCCCCCTGGACTGCGGCCTCTGCCCCGAGCACAAGCAGCACACCTGCCTAGCACTGATCGAGGTGAACACCGGATGCAACCTGAACTGCCCGGTGTGCTTCGCCAACGCCGGCCCGGGCTACAGCCTCACGATGGAGCAGGTGGAGGGGATGCTGGACAGGTTCGTGGAGATGGAGGGCGACGCCGAGGTGGTCCAGTTCAGCGGCGGGGAGCCGACGATCCACCCACAGATCCTGGACATGGTCCAGGCGGCCCAGGACCGTGGAATCGGCCACGTGATGATCAACACCAACGGCGTTCGCATCGCCCGCGACGACCGCTTCCTGGAGGGGCTGGCCAGGCTCAAGCCGGCCATCTACCTCCAGTTCGACGGGCTCACCGACGAGACCTACCGCGCCATCCGGGGCGAGGACCTGCTGGAGACGAAGCTGCGGGCCCTGGACCGCCTGGCCGAGGCGGACCTGGACGTGGCACTGGTGGCGGCGGTGGAGCGGGGAATCAACGAGCACGAAGTGGGGTCCATAGTCAAGTTCGGGCTCAAGCACCCCGCCGTCCGCGGCGTTGCGCTGCAGCCGGTGACCCACGTAGGACGCCATCCCGAGTTCGACCCGATGCAGCGCATGACCATCCCCGACGTGATCCATGGCATCGTGGACCAGACCGACGGGCTGTTCACCCTCAAGGATTTCGTTCCGGTGCCCTGCTGCTTCCCGACCTGCCAGGTGAACTCCTACGTGCTGACCGACGGCGAGGAGGTGTTACCCCTGCCTCGCATGCTGGACGTGGACAAATACCTGGACTACATAACCAACCGGGCCTTCCCCAAGGTGCCATCCGCCGACGACATCCAGGCGGCCCTGGAGGGGCTATGGTCCGCCTCGGCGGTGGCGGGGGCCGAGAAGACCGCCCGCCTATTCCAGGGGGCCTGCGACGCCGGGATCTGCGAGATCCCCTTGGCCTTGGGCGGAGACCTGCGAGAGCTCAAGAAGTACGTGTTCCAGATAGGCATCAAGGACTTCCTCGACGCCTACACCTTCAGCGTAAAGCAAGTGATGAAGTGTTGCGTGGCGGTACTGGTACCCGACGGACGGGCGATCCCCTTCTGCGCCTACAACACGGTGGGCTACCGGGAGGCCGTTAGGGACAAGCTCACCAGGCAGGGCCAGGGAAACGTCGATGGCTGAGGCGGCGTTCGACATAGCCGGCATGGCCGAGTCCCTGGGGGTACAGGGCCTCCCGCTGGACCTCCAGGACAGGAAGAGCTGCTGCTCGGCGCTGTACGAGCTGGAGCCGGTGCGCCTGCTCCTGGGGGAGACCCTTCACCCCGGCGGCCTGGGCCTCACCCACCGCCTGGGCAAGCTGGCGGGAATCGAGCGGGACGACATGGTGCTGGACCTGGCCTGCGGACGGGGAACCAGCGCAATGGCCCTGGCCCGGTCCTTCCATTGCAGGGTGATCGGAGCGGACCTGGGCCGAGGGTCAATCGCGGAGGCCAGGTCCCGGGCCAGGGAGAGCGGGATGGATGGGAGGGTGTCCTTCCTTTGCGCCGACGGAGAGAGCCTCCCTTTGGGCACGGGGGCCTTCGATGTTGCACTTTGCGAATGCTCCATGAGCCTGTTCCCAGACAAGCCCCGGGGGGTGGCCGAGGTCGCTCGGCTGCTGCGGCCTGGGGGACGTTTCGCGGTGAGCGACGTCACCGTTGAGCCCGGCAGCCTGCCCGAAGAGCTGAACGGCACCCTGGGGCAGGTGCTATGCCTGGCCGACGCTCCTTCCGTGGACGGGTATCGCCGGCTCCTGAGCTCCCACGGGCTGACCCTGATTCAGGAGCAGGACGCCTCGGACTCGGTCATGAAGCTGCTGGGAGATGTGGCCGGCAAGCTGGCCGCGTTTCGCGTGCTGCTGTCCCTAAAAGGGAGCTCGGATGGCATCGCTGACCTGATAGCCGGCGCTTTCCCGCTCATTGAGCGGGTCAAGACGCTGGTGGGGGATGGTAAAATAGGATATTGGCTCTTCGTTGCTGAGAAGGAAGCCTGATCTCCCCGTAGGTGCACGATATCCATGACGAAACCGGCGGCTCTGGCAGCCGCTGCCTTCCTCCTGGCGCTGGTCGCGGTGGCCTGCGGCGCCGAGTCCACTCCATCTGCGGCGCCTACCTCCGAGCCTACGCCTCCGTCCCAGGGCAAGGTCTTCGCGCCCGACTTCACCCTGGCCTCCGCCGCGGGCGGTGATGTAAGCCTTGCGGGGCTTCTGGAGGAGAATCGGGCGGTGGTCCTGGTGTTCTACCGGGGCTTCTTCTGAGGGATCTGCCGAAGCCAGCTGGGTCAGCTGCAGGACTCGTACCAACAGTTCCGCGACAGGGGCGTCGAGCTCGTGGCCATTAGCATAGACGACGTCGAAGACGCGGTGCGCATGTCCTCCCTGGCCGGGGCAGAGTACCCGGTCCTGGCGGATCCCTCGGAGGAGGTGACTCGCCGCTACGGCGTATTCAACCTGCTGGGAGACGGCGTCGCCGCGCCGGCTACCTTCATCATAGCCAAGAGCGGCGAGATTCTGTGGGGCCAGGTGGGGCGGAACATCTCCGACCGTCCCTCTCCCGGTGAGATCCTGGATCAGCTCGACACACATCTATAGTTTATGGTCCATCCAGTTCTCGGATTGACCCTGTGCCACCCCCGTGGTATCGTGAAGGGCATCAGCTCAGGAGGATCCGATGGAGGCGAGGCGAGGGGCAGCCCTTCTCACCCGACGTACCTTCGTCAAGCTCGCCGGTCTCCTGGGGCTGAGCGCCTACTTTCTCGGCCCCGATATAGCTCTGGGTGGTGTCGGGGAAAGGGTCACCGTCTTTCGGTTGAGCGCTCGTCGAAACCGGGTATGTCGCGCCTGCAGACGCCACGCCCGTTACAAGGTGTTCCTAACCGCCGCCGACGCCAACACCAACCGTGCCCACCTCGGTTGCAACTGCAAGATCACGGAACAGCGCATCGCCCCGGACCGCTTTCAGCAGCTTTTCCCCGACGGGGAGACCGTGGCCGACCTGCGGCTGATTCAGTCCCTTCCCACGCCTGCTGAGCTTCAGGGTCGGGTGGTCTTGCCCGGCCGCTCGAGCTTCCCCGGAATACGGGTGATCCTCAACGGCAATGAGACGCTAACCGTGATCACCAGTGGCGATGGCGCATTCCGTTTCGTGCAGCTGGTGCCGGGCCAGTATCGTCTGCGCGCGGAGCGACTCGGCTACCTCCCTATAGAAGGGTCCCTCGACCTTGTTGAGGGTGAGCAGCGGACCGTGGATGACGGTGCCCTCGATCCAGGTGACCTTGACGAGTCAGGCCGCGTTGACACGGAGGACCTGCTCGTAGCGGCACGGGCGTTGCGACCGGGGGTCGGGGGGACCCAAGCGGATCTGGACGACGACGGTGACGTCGACGCTTCGGACCTGGCCCTCGTGGCCCGCTCTTATGGGATGACCGGGCCGGGCAGATGGCCCAATCTGGAGCCGTAGACTTCCGACGGGTGAGGCAAGCATGCCTCGGCTATCCACTAGTAATACAGATAAGGAGGAGCGCTCAGGAAGGGGAAAGTGACGGGAGCTCGGGGAACCGGTCTGTGGAGAGTAAGGTCGTGGGTCGCGAGGGGAGGAAACAAAGCTCGCGGTTTGAGGACGATGTATTTGTGGTCTGGGAACTGAGTGAACTGAGCTATGCGGACGGCGGGAGAAGATCCGCTTGAGCGGCGGGGCGTTAACAAACGGAGCGGTCAAGATTACGGGGCGAGGCTTGCGTGGGGCAACTCAATAGGATGCAGCGTCTCGGGTGGAGATCGTAACGAATGGCGAATGTCCCGCTCCCCTCCCTGAGCCCTCCTCTGCCCTGACTCCTCCCCTCGCAGGGAGGAAGGCCCCTAAAACTCTGCGCTCCTGGGGGTCCTGGGGAACGGGGACACGTCGCGGATATTCTGCATCCCCGTAACGAACTGAACGGTGCGCTCGAAGCCCAGACCGAACCCAGCGTGGGGCACGCTGCCATAGCGGCGTAGATCCAGGTACCACCAGTATCTGTCCTCGTCCAGCCCCGACTGCTTCAGCCGATCCACAAGCACGTCCAGGCGGTCCTCCCGCTGGCTGCCCCCAATGATCTCACCGATCCGGGGGACCAGCACGTCCATCGCCCTCACCGTCCTGCCGTCGTCGTTCAGGCGCATGTAGAAGGCCTTGATCTCCCGAGGGTAATCGGTGACCACCACCGGCCGCTGCAGCCTCTTCTCGGTGAGGTATCTCTCGTGCTCCGACTGCAGGTCCCGGCCCCATTCGACGGGGAACTCGAAATCCTCGCCCGACTTCTGCAGAATGTCCACCGCTTCGGTGTAGGTGAGTCTCTCGAAGCTGGACTCGACGATCCCCTCCAGGGTCGAGACGGCGCCGTCGTCGTACCACTGGTTGAAGAAGGCCATATCGTCCCGGCAGTGCTCGAGCACGTAGGCGAATACGTACTTCAGGAAGTCCTCCGACAGCTCCGCCAGGCCATCCAGGTCGCAGAAGGCAACCTCCGGCTCCACCATCCAGAACTCGGCCAGGTGCCTGGCGGTGTTGGAGTTCTCGGCACGGAAGGTTGGCCCGAAGGTGTACACGTCGGCCAGGGCCAGGGCGAATATCTCCGCCTCCAGTTGCCCGCTGACGGTGAGGAACGCGGGTTTACCGAAGAAGTCCTCTTCCGGGTTGGCCCTTGGGTCCAGCGGGTCCAGAGTAGTGACCCGGAACATAGACCCCGCGCCCTCGGCGTCGCTGGCGGTGATTATCGGAGTGTGGATATAGAGGAATCCGCGGCTCTGAAAGAAGCTGTGGATGGCGAAGGCTATGGCGTTCCTCAATCGCGCCATGGCGCCGAAGGTGTTGGTACGAGGTCTGAGGTGGGCGATCTCCCGCAGGAACTCGGGGGTGTGGCGCTTCTTCTGCAGCGGGTAGCTCTCAGGGTCGGCTTCGCCCAAGACCTCCAGGTGCTTGGCCTGGACCTCGAACCGTTGCCCCTTTCCCGGGGACTCTACCAGGGTCCCGACTACTCCGACGCTGCTTCCGGTGGTCAGGGACTCCACCAGATGGTGGTCGGGAAGGTCGCCATCCACCACCACCTGCAGGTCCTTCAGGGTGGACCCATCGTTAAGCTGAATGAAGGAGACGTTCTTCGACGAGCGCTTGGTCTTGACCCAACCCTGGACCAACACCTCAGCGCCCCCGCCGTCGTGGTCGAATATCTCCCTGACTCTAGTGCGCCGCATCGCCGTCCACCTCCTGCCCGAATTCTAGCACCAGCGGCGAAGGCCGCCAAGCGGCGGGCCGTCTCAAGGACCCAACCGATGAGGAACCCGAGGCCGCCTAAGGAAAGGAATCTTGGGCGGCCCGGCGGCAAGACAGAGCTGTCTGGATAGAGGTGGGAAAGCACAACTCAACGACGCGATTCCTATTGACACCCGCGTAAAGCCCGGCCTATAATCACGTTGATGACCAGCGATGAGCCGTCGATGCGGTAGTCATCGCTCCCCTTTCGTCCCCACCAATCTTCCCGGTGCGAATGAACGCTATCCATATTGAATGCACGTTTGCTGACGCATGAGCGCTAAATATATCTTCGTCACCGGAGGCGTGGTTAGCTCCGTCGGCAAGGGGATCAGCGTCGCATCTATCGGGCGCATACTCAAGAGCCGGGGAATCAGCGTCTCCGTCATGAAGCTAGACCCCTACCTGAACGTGGACCCCGGCACCATGTCCCCTTATCAGCACGGCGAGGTCTTCGTGACCAAGGATGGCGGCGAGACGGACATGGACCTGGGACACTATGAGAGGTTCATCGACCTAGAGCTGACCAGGTCCTCCAACCTTACGGCGGGCCAGGTGTACCTGTCCATCCTGGGGAAGGAGCGCCACGGCGATTTCCTCGGGGGCACTATTCAGGCGGTGCCCCATGTTACCAACGAGATTAAAGGCAAGATCACGGCACTGGCCCGGGAGTCCGAGGCCGACGTGGTGGTGGTGGAGGTAGGAGGAACGGTCGGCGACATAGAGGGGCTTCCCTTCCTGGAGGCCATCCGCCAGATGCGCAACGAGGTAGGGCGAGACAACGTTTTCTACATCCACGTGACGATGCTTCCCCACATGTCGGCCACCGGAGAACTGAAAACCAAGCCCACCCAGCACAGCGTCAAGGAGCTGAGGGCCATAGGGATACAGCCCGACGCCATAATCTGCCGCAGCGACAACCCGATGCCCCCTTCCCTCAAGGAGAAGATATCCCTGTTCTGCGACGTCCCCTCCGACGCCGTCATCCCCCTGGTCACAGTGCCCCGGGTGTACGAGGTACCCCTGATCCTGGAAGAGTACGGGCTGGGCGACCTGCTGGCCCACTCCCTGGCCCTGCCGGCCACCGGCCGCGATATGACCGAATGGGCCGCCATGGTGGAGCGGATGAATGGCCACAAGGAGCAGGTGCCCATCGCGCTGGTGGGGAAGTACGTGGAGCTGCCCGACTCCTATATATCCGTGAAGGAGGCCCTCAAGCACGCCGGGCTCCACCACGACAGAGACATAGAGATACAGTGGATCCACTCGGAAGACGTGGAGCGGGAGGGGCCCGACTCGCTGCTAAAGACGGCCTGCGCCATCGTAGTGCCCGGGGGGTTCGGTTCCCGGGGTGTAAACGGGATGATAGAGGCTGCCCGGTACGCCCGGGAGAACAAAATACCGTACCTGGGCCTGTGCCTCGGACTTCAGGTCATGCTTATCGAGTACGCCAGGAACGTCCTGGGGCTGGAGTCGGCCGACTCGTCGGAGATGGACCCCAATACCCCAGACCCCATCATAGACATCATGCCCGAGCAGCGATCGGTCACCGACAAAGGCGGTACCATGCGACTGGGCAACTATCCCTGCCAGCTTTTGGAGGGGAGCCTCGCCCAAAGAGCGTACGCCAAGCCTTTGGTGCTGGAGCGACACAGGCACCGCTTCGAGCTCAACAACGCCTACCGGGAACCTCTAGAGAACTCAGGACTCATCGCCAGCGGAGTGTCCCCTGACGGCAAGCTGGTGGAGATAACCGAGGTTGTGGATCATCCCTTCATGGTAGGGGTACAGTTCCACCCCGAGCTACTCTCCAGGCCTAACAGGCCCCATCCCCTCTTCCGGGAGCTGGTGGGGGCCGCCAAGGTCACGCTCCGGGAAGGGGCCCAGCCCCCACTCCCTCTGCCTTAGAAAACGAGATGGCACTACCCCTATGAGTTCGCGTTCGATCAGGCCACCGGCTACCAGCGTCACAGAGTCGGGTGCCGGAGGCCAGGTGCCACCCCAGCGAGAGGCCAACGGAAATGACCGGTGGACAACAAGCTTGGGCCTGCCCCCCGCTAAGGTCCCGTGGAAACGACGGTCGATGCGGTACGCCGGGGAGACCGCGAATTTGCCGGGATTAAGATGCCCTAATGGCTAGCAGCTAATTTAAATGTGATCCGCTAGGAGCCCGTCCCGGGCCGCCCACAACGGATCATTCCTCCAAATCTACGGTAAATAGGAGATTTCAGTGACCGCCGAACGCACAATAAACATCTCGGAGCTGGAGAAGAAGTCCAAAGAAGAGCTCCTGGTGGTAGCCCAGGACATGGGGCTCGACGAGGCTTCTCTCCCCTCCAATCCCCGCAGGGAAGAAGTGCTGCAACGGATTTTCCAGAGCTATTCTGAGCACCAGGGCCTGATAGCCAGCGGCATCCTGGAGACCATGTCCGAGGGATACGGTTTCCTGAGGCAAAACGGACTGCGGCCGGCCGCCGGGGATGTGTACGTCTCTCAGTCTCAGATAAGGCGCTTCGCTCTCAGGACCGGCGATACTATCGCCGGCCAGGTGCGTCCTCCCAAGGATGGCGAGCGGTACTTCGGGCTGGTCAGGGTGGAGGAGGTCAACGACGTAAACCCGGAGACCGCCCGCTCCAGACCCACCTTCGAGAACCTGACACCCATCTTTCCCGACGAGCGCATCAAGCTGGAGACCGATACCAACAACCTGACCACCCGTATGATCGACCTGTTCTCCCCCATCGGCCTGGGCCAGAGAGGCCTCATAGTGTCACCTCCCAAGGCCGGCAAGACAACGGTGCTGAAACACATCGCCAACGGTGTCACGACCAACTGTCCCCACGCCCTGCTGATGGTGGTGCTCATCGGAGAGCGCCCCGAAGAGGTCACGGACATGCGTCGCTCGGTCAGAGGTGAGGTGTTCAGCTCCAACTTCGACGAGTCGGTGGAGGACCAGTGCCGCGTGGGCGAGCTCGCCCTGGACCGGGCCAAGCGCCTGGTAGAGACTCAGAAGGACGTGGTGATCCTGTTGGACAGCATCACTCGCTTCACCAGGGCCTACAACCTGGCCGTCCCCTCCAGCGGCCGGACCCTCTCGGGAGGCATCGACCCGGTAGCCCTCTATCCGCCGAAGCGGTTCTTCGGCGCCGCTCGGAACGTTGAAGAGGGTGGTAGCCTCACTATAATAGCCAACTGCCTGGTGGACACCGGCAGTCGCATGGACGAGGTCATCTACGAAGAGTTCAAAGGCACCGGCAACATGGAGCTACACCTGGACCGTAGGCTGGCCGAGCGTCGCTTCTTTCCCGCCATCGACATCCAGCGCAGCGGCACACGCCGTGAAGAGCTTCTCTTCGACGAGACTAGCCTCAAGCAGGTCTGGCTCCTGCGCCGCATGGTCGCCCTCCTGTCCGACTCCAACAACTCCGACGCCACCGAACGGGTCCTGGAGCGGCTGGCCAAGAGCCCTACCAACGACGAGTTCCTGGCGAACCTCTCCAAGGAAGCCTAGCGAGGGACCCTTCCGACAACGCGGCTGTGAAGCACCGCAGGGCTTTCGAGACCCCGGAAAAGAACGCTGAGGGAACCCCCTGTCGGAAGCGTCGTCGCGCCGGGCTCAGAAACCTCGCAAAAAGCGGTACTAAAGGTCCATGGCAAAGCAGTACTAATGGCCTACGCAGCGACTTGACAAGAGTTTCAATTCTTAGTATATTCCCGACGACTCCTGGGAAGGGGTTCGTGCATTCCGCCGCTGGCCGGAAATTCGTAAATCGTCAATCCCTGGGCGGGCGACCGCCTCCGGCGTCTTGATACAGCGGGTTTGACGGGGAAAAGCGGCGTCGCACACCTTGACAATAGAAACCGCAGAGTGATTGAATAGGTTGGATCAATTCCGGTAGAGGGGCACTTATGCACTATTCTAGGTATCATCCGTCCGAAGAGGATCCATCACTAGTTCCCAGGGCTCGCGGCATCGAGAATATGGCGTCGCGAGCCGCTACTTTAGCCCCGGCGAATTCGTTCCAAGAGGGAGTTACCGATGAAGAGTAAGAAAGCACTGTTTCCGATAGCAGGAATAAGTTTACTGGCCATCTTGGCCCTGACCCTGGTGTGGGGCTCCCTCGTTGGAGCGGCTCCGGCCCGGGTTGCGGGCACGGTGACCGCCGACGACTTCGTCAGCGCCAATCTGGATCTGGCGGTCGCCGATCGTGTGATCGACGTCACAGTGGACGACTTCGACCTCAACGTCACCCTCTTCGTTGGTGAGGGCCCGGCCGCGCAGGCCGCCGACTCTCCCCAGCTCCTCATCGAGTTCATTGATCCATTGGGAGCCTTCGAAACTATAGTAGTAGACCTGAGCGATCCCACCCCCGTCGCCGGATATGCCGTAAGGAATGTAGGGGACATCGCTCTCCCGACGGTGGACCGAAACGGAGACGGGAACATTAACTCCTCTGACTTTGAAGTGATCGCGCCCGACGCCGCCGACATCGGTGTCGGCGAGACGGCCATCGGTCCAGACCTCATAAGACCCTTGAGGGTGGCCAATGCCGTCGCGGGACGCATACAGTTCGAGGCCCAGGACGTCGTCAACGCCAGCAGCGTCTTCGTCCTGAGGCACGCAACCTCGACCAGGGAAGTAGCCATAGTGACCGTCGAGGGTGACAATCCCGACGGGATATTCACACTTGCCCTTCTGGAGACCGACGACGCCGCCAGCGGCAACTACACCGGTGGGCCGGTCGTGGCCGCGACCGACGTAATCATGGACATAGGCGCCATCAACGGTGAGCAGGTCGCCATCTCCGGTGGAGCGGCCCTGCAGAACTACGAGGACGAGGCCTTCGAGGGCGGGGACCGCGCCGACAACGATCTGTTCAGCATAACCCTCGGCAACCCGCCCTTGCAGGACGGTGACGGCGACGGCGACCTGACAGACGAGATTACCATCACCTCGGGAAGCGTACGATTCGATGCCATAGTTGACGCGGACGCCGGTATCATCACCGTCCAGGCTACCAACCCCTTGACCGCGGACCCCGATGACGCCGCCGACGACGACTTCACCGTCAGCTACTCAGGATCCCGCCAGGTCACCGCTACACTCGCCTTCGCGCCCGTTCAGGACAGCGGCAACGGCGGCGGCGTTGACGCCACCGACCTGGCCTGGATACTGCCTGGTGGTGGTGACGCAGGCGCCCTACTACAGATCAATGCCTTCGATCCCGCTACCGGCGCGCTAACCGTAGGCGTGCGAACCGACATCGGTGCCGCCGGTACAGTGACTGCCATCACCTACAGCGGCTCTGAGAGCGACGCCGACCAGGCGCTGCTGGGTCCCGTGCTCAACACTGAGACCTTCGACGTAGCCGTTGTGAACCAGCCGATTCAGGACAGGAACGGTGACGGCGTCGTAGACGAGAATGACGTAACCGTAGTCAGCGCCGGGTGGAACGTTGACGTCGGAGGGGTTAACGCAGACACAATCTCCCTCACGGCAACTGCAGACCACGTCGCAGGAGAACAAGTAGTCATACAGTACGCCATCCGGGTTCCCTCCAACCCGCAGAACGCTCTGGACCCGGCCGTTGTAGACCCTGCGGCCAGACCAATAGTTGAGGTGAGCAACCTTGGCCGTGTAACCATCACCTACACCGACGCGGACCCGGCTCAGGACGTAGAGGCCTTCGTGGACGTCGAGAACGACGATCCCAGCTTCAGCGGCGAGACGCCCACCAGCGGCTCTTCAGTCGCCAACCTTGACAACGGCCTGTCAATCCTGGTCACCGACCTGGGTTCCGAAGTGGACACGGCCACCATACAGTTCAAGGTGACCACCAACGCGGCCCCGGTGCTGGACGGGAACACCGTCACCATCGAAGGTGACGACGTGACCACCAGCGGCGCGAACTCCGAGGTTACAGCCTCGGTCAGCAAGGACGTCCTGGAAACCGCGCTGGGCATCGACCTTGATGATGTCACCGTAGCTCCAGACGTAAGCTGGTGGGTCCAGGCCAGCGACAACGCCAGCAACGCCGCAACTTCGGACGCCGTTGCCGACGATCCCGCCGACGCCGCCACGCTAGGAAACCAGCCCTACTCCACAGAGGTAGACCGGACGGCGCCCGGCCTTGACGAGGCTCTCACCGGAGACTGGTGGGACCCCGACGCCGATGAGGGCGAAAGGATGAAGGGCGACCGACGAATAGGCGTCGGACAGTTCCTCCCAGGTGTCTCCATGAACACCAGCATCCGAGTAGGATTCACTGACGAGTTGGACGCCGACTCCATCCAGGCCACGGACTTCGAGGTCGATGGAGCCGCAGTAGACGACGCCATGTTCTTCGCCGACTCGCCCACCAACGTGTTCCTGGTCGTGGCGGCGATGCCGGCCGATGCCAATCCCACCGTAGAGCTGGTAGGAACGGTGACCGACGCCGCCGGTAACTCCGCAGCCACAGGCACCATCGAGGCGGTCGATGGGATCGCTCCTACCCCGGTACTGACCCCATCGCCGACCTTGAGCCAAGGAGACGTGACCATCACCGTCAGCACGGACGAAGCCATCCGGACTCCGACCTCCGGTCCCAGCAGGCTGACCGTCCAGGCCAGGGATCCGGCCGATCCCGACACCGCGCTGGATGAGTTGGAAGACGCCGACGGAGTCGTGGTAGCCGAAGGCGCCGCCACCCGAACTCCGGGCCAGAACGAGTGGAGCTACTCCCTGGCCGGCCTGGCAGCCAACACGTACACCGTACTGGTGGATGTGGACGACTCCAGGCGAAACAGGAGGACCGTGGGGCAGTTCGACCCGCAGGCGGAGGGCGCCACCATATTCGAGGTCGACGACGATCTCCCCGATCCCGGTACTACACCCGTACAGGCAGCGGCCGGAGCGGATCCCACTAACGCAGGGTTCACCGACCCCTTCGTTGTAACCATCGACTGGTCTGCTGAGATAGGTGAGTACCCCGGAGACACACATGGCGACGTTACACTGACCAAGGTAGAGTTGGACGGAAACGATGTCTCGGGTCTGGTGAACGTCAGAGGTGGCAACATCTTCAGCATCTCCCTGACGTCGATCTCCCTGGGCGCGCACACCCTAACCTACAGGGGCAGCGACGAAGCCGGTAACGCCGACGAAGAAGACAGGACCCTTGAGTTCAACGTCACGGAGCCCGTGGCCTTCGCGCTGGAGCTCTCGCCGGGCATGAACCTCTTCTCGATACCCGGTGCGCCCACCAATGGGAGCATCGACGCGATCTTCGGCGACGTACCCGAGGTAGACCTTGTGTTCACCATGGACGGTGACAGGTGGCTCCTGGCCTTCCGGAGCAGCCCCACCGCCAACTTCGAGGGCGACCTGACCACCATCGACGCCAAGCACGCCTACTGGGCCAGGTCCAACGGCGCTCCCACGGTGAACATACCCATACCGCCACTGGGAGCCCAGCAGATCCTGCCCAGCATCCCAGTAAGGGGCAACCAGTGGAACCTGGTGCCGATCATAAGCCTGCTACCTCAGATCCAAGGAGACGAGTTGGATCCCGACGGCTACCTGGGCGGTAACTGGAGCAGGGCCTTCACCTTCGACAGTGGGGCCTGGGTGAGGATCGTTCCGGGAGCAGATCCCGACGACGATGCCACCACACTGACCGACGCCGTCCAGATAGGCAGAGGCTACTGGGTCTGGTTCGTTACAGACGACCGAATCGTCCCGTAGCACCAGCCTCCGACTAGATCACAAAAAGAAGTGGCCCCGCCCGCCAGGCGGGGCCACTTCTTTTCCCCCTGTGTGGGGCCGGCACTCTCCTCGCCGCCGGCTCGCAAAATCCCGGGAACTCTCTACAAAGACCCTTGCGTACCGTGGTGCGAGAAGCATATCATGGCTTGAAAGCTCGGCCGCCCCGGGCCGGGAAAGCCACACTAGGAGGTCTGTGGGATGCGGCGAAACGGTCTAGCCATGGTGGCATCGCTGGTCGCCGTCGCTCGTGGCTCTGGCGTCCATCGCAGCCGTTTCGGGACAGCCGCCGCATTGCCCATAATCTACTTCGGGGCAGGTGACCATCGAGGGAGCACCGGCCCCTGAGGGCCTTACGGTGGTGGGGTGCGTACAGAGCTGCGACAGGTACGAGAGCGAGCCGGTGATCACGGGCTCCGGCGGGGAGTACCGGCTGCTGGTGGTGGGACCGTCCGACGAGTTCCTGGTGAACGAAGTGACCACCTTCTGGATAGTGACCCCTTCCGGGAGGATAAGGGCCACTCAGGCACCTCACCTTCCGTGCTCCCGCCAATCCCTCCGGCCTCACCCCCACATTGAACTCTGGAGTTTGCCGACCCGGTGCCGACTCCACCGCCTCCCACGGTTCACACCCACCCCGGAGCCTACCCCGACACCTACTGTGTCGCCCTTCCCGCCCACGCCGGGGGACGCGTCTGTGGGTCAGCTCTCATCGGATCGTTCTCATAGCGGGCGCTGGCAGCCCTGGCGCTGGGAGGCGCCATCCTGGTCGTCTCCTGGAGGCGGCGAAAGCCCGTCTAGCATCTCCTCAGTGGGGAAAGCGGCATCCAAAGCCCGCTCGCGGTGAGCCAGTCGAACCACCCCTAGATAAGCTGGGGATGAGCGGGTACTAGCCCTCGGTCGGGGCCCCCTGGGGTTCCATCACCACCACGCGCCTCTCCTGGGGCATGTTGGAGGTGGAGACGTTGAGCCGGGGCTGGGCCTCCACATCCCTCAGGGACATCTCCTTGAGGAACGGTTCGAGGCCGCCCAACGGTACCCGCAGTCGCTGGCACGCTGTAGTGCATCGGTATCACCACTCTAGGCTCGAGACTCTGCACTATCTCGATGCTCTGGGGAACTTCCACCGTGCAGGTACCGCCCACCGGCAGGAACAGGACGTCCACCGGCGTCAGCTCCTCGACCTGGCGGGTGGAAAGGGCGCTACGCACGTCTCCCAGGTGGCACAGTCTGAGGTTCTCCATCTCCAGTAGGTAGGCTGTGTTGCGAAAGCCCGGCGGGTCCCCTTCGGCCCTGGGGGTCATTATCCCGGTGATGTAGATTCCCGAGAGCTCGTACTCGCCGGGCCCATTGAGGACCTTGGGATCCGCCGGCCACACCACGCCAATGGCTGTGGTTTTCGTCCTCGTGGCTCACCGTGACCGCGAGGGCACGATGCTCCCCCAGGCTGAGGCCGATGGAGTCTGGGAAGGGGTCGGTGATCACCACCAGATCGCTGGACCGAAGCCAAAAGCAGGAATGTCCCAGCCAGGTTATTTCCAACTAGTCCGCTTCCTGCTTCGGACTACGGTCGCGCCGGTTTGCGATGGCCCAGAAGGCGGGAAGGGTCAGCGAGGCCAGGAACAGCTTCGTCAGGTCTCCGACGATGAAGGGGTATAGCCCTCCCTTGAGGGCCTTATCCCAGGTGTCGGAGCCCCTTATCAGCTCGCCCAGCGGCACCCCGGCCAGGGGATGGATCCAATCAGTGTGGATGAGGTAGGCCAGCCACAGGATACCGGGGATGTACAGGACGACGTTGCCCAGGAACATCCCACCAAGGATCCACGACTTCCGGTCCCATTGCCGCTCGGAGAGGTATCCGACCAGCGCCGCGGCGAATATGAAGCCGACGATGTACCCGCCGCTGGAGAGGTCCCAGGGCAGTCCCGAGTTACCGCTCCAGGGCCCTATGAAGTGGATATCCCATGTGCCGGTGGTAGCCGAGCTGCCCGGCGCGAAAACGGGTGCTCCTATCATCCCCAGCAGCATGTAGAGCGAGAGGGAGCTGGCTCCACGCCAGGCTCCCAGAGCGCCGCCGGCCACCAGCACGCCGAAGGTCTGTCCGGTGATGGGAACGGTGGTCCACGGCAGTCTTATCGCGATCTGGGCGGAAAGGATGACCAGGCCGGTGAACGCCAGGATCAGTGCCGCGTCACGGGCCAGCCTGGCGAGCCTGGTATCCGCCTGCCATGCCGGGAAGAGGGCGTCGGCCACGGTCGGAGACCGAGTTGGTAACCTCAAAATCCCCTCCTGTTTTTGGCTAGGACTTCAGGCCATGGCAGAGTATAATGGTATGAAGTCACCCAGTCAACGGTTGACACTAACCTGGGGCAATGATAGATTCCGTGGGTCTGTAAGATAGCAAGGGATGAAGGTGGAGAATTACGTGGGCGGCAAGCCTCTAAAGCTTAGGACGGCGGAGATCCTGAAAGTCCTGGTGGACGAGTACATCAGGCTGGCCAGTCCTATCGCTTCGGAGGACCTCGCCCGCAGGTCTCCCTTCAAGGTCAGCGCGGCCACCATACGCAACGAGATGGCCGGGCTGGAGGAGGGGGGGTACATCCACAGGCCCCACGTCTCGGCCGGGGGCGTACCGTCCGATAAAGGGTACAGGTTCTACGTGGAGTCTCTGGAAGACGCACCGGATCCGCCCAAAAGCCTCCAGAGACAGATCCGGGACCAGTTCTCCTCGGTACAGATGGACCCTGAAGCCTGGATCCAGCTGGCGGCGGCGATCCTTTCCCGGATGGTGGACAACGTCGCCATCGTCACGATTCCCCGAGAGGCCGCCTCCAGGGTGAAACACCTTCAGTTGGTCTATGTTCAGGAGTTCCTGGCGCTTCTCGTGGTAGTGTTGCAGGAGGCGAGGTTGAGGCAGCACCTTCTGCCTCTGGAAGAACCCACTTCCCAAACGGAGCTTACTGAAACCGCCAACAGGCTCAATGAGCAGCTATCGGGCCACACCTACTCGGAGATAGCAGCCAAACAGCTGGAACTCGACCCATTCCAGGACCTGGTCAAAGAGAATACGATGGCCTTGCTCAAAGAGGTCGACAACGAAGCTGCGCTGGAGCACTCGGTAGACGGCCTGCGGCTGCTGTTAAGTCAGCCGGAGTTCGCTGGGGGGCGCAGGGCCCAGGCCTTGGTGGAGCTTTTGGAAGAGCGGGTCCTGCTGAAGAGTCTGCTTATGGAAGCTCCCGGCCAGGGTGCTACAGCCGTGTACATAGGCGGGGAGAACCAGCAAGAGGCCCTGAGGTCCTACAGCGTGATCCTGAGCCGATACGGCGTTACCAGCGGGCCTTCGGGGACCATCGGAGTCATCGGACCTACCCGCATGGAGTACCCCGCCATCATGGGAGGGATCAGGTTCCTCTCGGCCTGCATGAGCGACCTGCTAATGGGGGTACGCGGCAGGTAATGGCACGCCTCGTTGAAGGGACACCGAGAAACGTCCGTGGCTAAGAGAGACTACTACGACGTCCTCGGAGTTCTCAAGAAAGCCTCCGAGGAGGAGGTCCGCAAAGCCTTCCGGAAGAAGGCCATGGAGTACCATCCCGACAGGAACAAGAACCCCGACGCCGAGGAGAAGTTCAAGGAAGTAAGCGAAGCCTACCAGGTGCTGATAGACTCCGAGAAGCGTGGAAGGTACGACCGCCTCGGCCACGCAGGCGTGGGAGCCACGGCCGGAGCCGGCAGCCCCCGGGACTTTGATGGGTTCGACATCTTCGGGGGCTTCGGAGACATCTTCGATTCCTTCTTCGGCGACGTTACCGGCAGGAGGCAGCAGCGAACCGTCCAGAGGGGTGGAGACATCCAGTACGGGCTGACTATCCCTTTCGAGGAGTCGGTCTTCGGCGGCGAGCGAGAGGTGGAGGTAAGCCGCCTCGAGAGATGTGGGCGATGCCAGGGCTCCGGGGCAGAGCCCGGGACCCGGCCCGAAACCTGCGCCACCTGCCGTGGTATTGGCCAGGTCCGCCGATCCGAGAGAAGTGTCTTTGGTCAGTTTACCCAGGTGACGGCCTGCCCGGCCTGCCGAGGGACCGGCTCGACGATAAGCTCGCCCTGTAACAACTGTCGCAGCTCGGGCTCCGAACGGCACAGCCGAAAGATCCTCGTCAGGATACCCGCCGGTGTGGAAGACGGCATGCAGATACGTCTTACCGGCGAGGGCGATGCCGGCTCCAACGGGGGGCCCTCGGGCAACCTGTACATGCATCTGTCGGTTCAGGAACACGAGCTGTTCCGCCGCGAAAGAAACGACCTGGTCTACGAGCTTCCCATCAACTTCATCCAGGCTGCCCTGGGGGATGAGTTGGAGATCCCCACCTTGAGGGACTCCGAGACCATCAAGATCCCACCGGGTACACAGCCAGGCTCCGTCTTTCGGATCAAGGGCAAGGGCGTGCCACAGCTGAACGGGCATCGCCGGGGCGACCTGCTGATCGCCGTAGACCTGCAGGTACCCACCTCCATCGACAGCCAGCAGCGCCAGCTCCTGGAAGAGCTGGCCAAGACGATGGAGAAGCCGACGGACCCCTCCAAAGACAAGGGACTGTTCGACAAGATCAAGGACGTTTTGGGATAAGGCCCCGGAACCGACCCATCGATCCGATTTCACGCTCCGACTCGCCGCGCCTACCCCGATCGCGTCGTAGAGAGCCGGGGGTTCTGGCCTAATAGCATGATCTGGCAGGAACTGAGCGTCATCACCCCCCGGGAGTTCGTCGAGCCCATCTCCTATCTGTTTGGCCGTTACGGCCATGGCATCTCCATGGAGGAAGCGGGGCCCGACCAGATACTGCTTCGAACCTACTTGCCGAGCACGTCCAAACGGAGACGTGCTCACATCGAGGTGGGTGTGAACCTGGTGCGGTCGGTTCAACCCATGGCTGATCTGGCGGTGAAGGATCTGGAGGACGCCGACTGGGAGAGCGCCTGGAAGGTCCATTTCACCCTCCTGAAGATCGGCTCGAAGCTGGTGATAAAGCCTTCCTGGATCGACTATGAGCCGGAGCCTCACGAGGTAGTGATCGAGCTGGACCCGGGGATGGCCTTCGGGACAGGCTATCACCCCACCACCAGGATGTGTCTGGAGGCCCTGGAAGGCCACCTGCACCGGGGGATGAGGGTCCTGGACCTGGGTACGGGCTCCGGCATACTGTCCATCGCTGCGATGAGGCTGGGAGCCGGTTCGGTGGTGGCCCTGGACCTAGACTCCTCGGCCGTGACCGCGGCCAGGAAAAACTTCAGGGCCGGTGGCATCAAGCGCATGGTTCGGCTGGCCCGGGCGACCCTCCCTCATCAGCTTGTGCCCGAAGGCGACTTCGACCTGGCCGTGGCCAACATAAGCGCCAGGGTGATCACCCAGCAGGCCGAGCACCTCCACCCTGTCATCAGGCCCGGCGGTACCCTGGTCGTTTCGGGGTTCGTCCAGGGACAGAGCGATGAGTTGGAGGGTGTAGTTACGGGCCTCGGGTTCCGACGCACCCAAATCTACAGCGTCGAAGACTGGGTTGCCCTGGCGTTTACGAGGGACGGGTGACCCACCGTTTTTTCGTGGCCCCCACAGATATCAATGGCAGGAACGTCGTCCTCACAGGGGACGTGGCTCACCAGATCAGCCGCGTCCTGCGCATGTCTCCCGAAGAGGAAGTGGTCCTGCTGGACAACACCGGCAAGGAGTACGGCGTACGCCTCAACCGGATCAGCAGGGACACAGTGGAAGGGGAGGTCCTGTCCACCGTCGAAGGCCAGGGGGAGCCAGCGCTGGAGATAACGCTGCATCAGGGCATCCTCAAGGGTGAGAAGTTCGAGTGGGTGCTGCAGAAGGGTACCGAGCTTGGTGTAGCCCGGTTCGTGCCCATCATCTGCAGGCGCTCCATACCGCGGCGGCGCGACGACCCGGGGGGCGCCAGGTATGCCCGGTGGCGAAGGATCGTGACCGAGGCGGCCGAGCAGTCTAGGCGCAGCCGGTTGCCCGAAATATGCCTGCCTACCGCCTTCGAAGAGGCCTGCGATCTGACGTCCGGGCAGGACACCTCGATAATACCATGGGAGATGGAAGAGGGTACGGGGCTGCGCCGGACTCTAGAAGGAACGGCGTCTCGCCGTGTCAACGTGTTCATCGGGCCGGAGGGAGGCTTCGACGAGGCGGAGGTGGCCTACGCCAGCTCCAGGGGAGTGGTTCAGGTGAGCCTGGGGAAGCGAATCCTGCGGGCGGAGACGGCCGCCGTCGCCGCCGTCGCCACCGTCACGGCGGTACTGTACGAGGCGGGGGAGATGGGGCAGCAGGGATCATCAGCTAGAGGACCTGACGCGTGAGCCATCTTAGGGATTACAGCGGGCGAGAGATCCGGCTTACCAACGAACGACTTGACCACATCCTGGAGCATCCTGAGATGTCCAGACTGGAAGGGGCAATCGGGGAGACTCTGGCAAATCCACAGCAGGTCGTCCAGTCCCGCAGCGATTCTGAGGTTTAGCTCTATTATCGCTGGTACGTTGGCACCGTAGTAGGTGAAAAGTATTTATGCGTGGTGACAAAGGTTCAAGAAGAAGACGCCTTCGTTATAACAGCTTATTTGACAGACAGCATTAAATCAGGAGGCGTCATATGTCCGAAGAGTCAGTAAAGGTTTGGTACGATGCTGAAGGCGACTTCCTGGAAGTCATATTCGAGCAAGAAGAAGGGTACTATAGAGAGACTGAGGATGACCGCGTCATGAAGAAGGTGGATATGCAGGGGCATCTCCTGGGGTTCTCCATTCTAAAGGTGAGCTCTCTTAAAGGGACCCCCTTCCAGGTAGCATTAAAGTAGTCTGGCGGGGCTCCTGCATTCCTACTGGGGTGAAGGAACCCTCAGCCGAGTCCGTCCGATTCGGACCTGGGAGGCCTGCCCATCAGCTCCGCTACCGCCCGACGCGGGTCCAGACCCTCGAAGAGTACCTGATAGGTGGCTCTGGCTATGGGCATCTCCACACCCAGCTTATCGGCGAGCTTCAGGGCGGCCACGGTGGTATATACGCCTTCCGCTACATTGCTCATCGAGGCCAACACCTCGTCAGGAGACCTTCCTGCGGCCAGTTGCTCGCCAACGTAATGGTTGCGGCTCAGCGGGCTGGCGCAGGTGGCCACCAGGTCGCCCAGCCCGGCCAGCCCGGCGAAGGTGATGGGGCTGGCGCCGGCGGCAACCCCCAATCGGGTGATCTCGGCCAAGCCCCGGGTGATGAAACCTGCCTTGCCGTTGTCGCCGTACTGAAGGCCGTCGCAGATACCCGCCCCCAGGGCGATGATGTTCTTCAGGGCGCCCGACAGCTCGACCCCGATGGGGTCGTCGTTGGTGTACACCCGAAACGAGGGTGACATCAGGGCCTTCTGGGCGTCCTCCGCGACACCTTGATGGAAGGAGGCTACCACGGTGGAGGCGGGCCTGCCCTCCACTATCTCCTTCGCCAGGTTGGGCCCCGAAAGCACGCATATGCGCTTGTGGAGATGGATGGGAAGCTCCTCCTCCAAGACCTGGCTCATGCGCTTGCCGGTCTCCATCTCCAGGCCTTTAGTGGCGCTCAGGACGACCGGTGAGCCTTCAACGGCGTCGAGGAACCGCTTGGCGTTGTCCCGGAGTGTATTGGAAGGAACAGCGAGAACGGCCATACTCGCCCCCTGGAGAGCTTCAACGGCCTTGTGGGACACATTGAGGCTGGCAGGAAAGGTGGTGCCGGGGAGGAAACGAGCGTTCTGCCTGGAAGCCTCCAGGTCTCCGGCTTCCTCGGGGGTCCGGGCCAGCAGGGTTACCGAAGTGCCCTTTCTGGAGAGAAGGATGGCCAGCGTGGTGCCCCAGGTGGTGGTCCCTATGACGGCGACCTTCTCCAAGCCTGCTATGCCCCGTCAGCGCTGCGGCCTGCGGCTTCAGCGACCCGGCTGGCCTTCTGCCCGAGCCTGCGTTCCGTCCCCCTGAAGAGCCGCCGTATGTTGTCCCTGTGCTGCCAGATTATGATTCCGCCGCCGATACCGGCGTAGTAAAGGTAGGCAGTGGATGAGTGGTCCAGCAGCAGAAGCACCAGCACCGCGAGGAAGGCGACAACCACTGCGATGATGGAGCCCAGGGACAGATATCGACTGATGAGGGTCACGGGAGTGAAGACTCCAAAGGCTATGGCGCCGGCTATAGGCTCCATGATCAGCAGCCCTCCCACTCCGGTCGAGATCCCCCGGCCGCCCTTGAAAGCGAGGAAGACGGACCAGTTGTGGCCCGCCAACGCGGCAAGCCCGGCCGCCATCTTAAGGGTATCCGAGTCCGAGACCACCCAAGCCAGGAGCACCGCCACCAACCCCTTGCTCAAGTCCAGGATCAAGCCGAGGACTGCGATCGGTCCGCCGGCGGTCCGCAGCACGTTGGACATTCCGATCTTGCCGCTGCCGTATTCCCGGATGTCCACCCCTCTCGCGGCCATGGTCAGGAGGAAGCCCCATGGTATCGAGCCCAGCACATAGGCCACGGGAACGACCAGGGCGTACTGCGCATAGGAGCGGTCCGTGTCCATCACCAGGAGGCCGATGGCCACGTATATGGCCATCAGGGGTGTGATCAGGAGGCTTAGCAGGATTGCAGACAACGATCCCTATATCCTTCCCCGGAACACCAGTCGCAGATGGGTGTGGGTGAAGCCGAAGGCTGACCTGATCTGATTCTCCAGGTAGCGCTGGTAGGAGAAGTGTACCCTATCGGGATCGTTGACGGCGAAGGCGAAGGTGGGCGGATTTACGGCTACCTGCCTAACGTCGTTTATCTTGAGGGGACGGCCCTTGCTGCGCGGCGGCATGTGCCGCGCTAGGGCGTCCATGATGGCGTAGTGCAGCTTACCGGGGGGAACGTGCTGCATCCTCTCTCTGTACACATCCATCGCCGTCGCCATCAGCTCGTGGATGCCCTCGACTTTGAGGGCCGAGGTGAAACAGATAGGAATGTAAGGCATGAAGTGGAGCCTCCTCCTCACCATCTGAATCGCCATCTCTTTTTCATAGATATCTTCCTGGGGCGCCAGGTCCCACTTGTTCACCACCGCTATCAGCCCCTGATATCCATCCCAGGCGTGGCCCGAGATATGCGCATCCTGGGCAGAGGCCAGCTCGGTGGCGTCCATGACCAGCAAGGCGATGTCGCATCGTTCCACTGCCCTGACGGCCCTGAGGACGCTGAAGTACTCGATGCCCTTCTCGATCTTTCCCGGGCGCCGGATGCCAGCGGTGTCTATAAGGACCGAAGGCTGGCCTTCGTATTCGAACTTGGTATCCAAGGCGTCCCTGGTTGTGCCAGGGACTTCGCTGACGATAGACCTCTCCTGCCCCAGTATGGCGTTCATCAGCATGGACTTACCCACGTTGGTCCTGCCGACGATGGCCAGCTTCATGCCCTCGTCGACCTCCTCCACCTCTTCGGCGAGGGGCAGCATGGCCACTACCCGGTCCATGAGATAGTAGATTCCCAGGTTGTGGTAGGCGCTGATGGGCAGAGGGTCTCCCAGGCCGATGCGATGGAACTCAGCCGTAGAGATCTCCCTGGCTTCGTTGTCCACCTTGTTTACAGCCACCACCAGAGGTTTCTGTGTGCGGCGGAGCCAGCCAGCAACCTCCTGGTCCGCGGGGGTTATACCGTCGGACACGTCCAGGAGGAAAATGATGAGGTCGGCCTCGGTTACGGCCGCTTCCACCTGGGCCCTAACCTGCTCCCTGATGGGGTCCTCGGGCCGTGGCTCCAGGCCGCCCGTGTCGACCAGGGTGAACCCGCGGTCATTCCAGGATACTTCCGCCAACAGGCGGTCCCGGGTGGTCCCGGGGACATCTGTGACGATGGCCTGCCTGCTCCGGGTAAGCCGGTTGAAGAGGGTGGACTTGCCCACGTTGGGGCGGCCTACGATGGCTACAAGGGGATTAGTCATTACGGAATCGACGCTTCACTTAAAGGAGTTCTCGCAATTCTGTGGCAGTCAATCCTGCTTGTCTCAGGATGGAGTTAAGGGTCTTAGGATTGAGAGTCGTCCTGTGCATAGGTACAGTTACAAGCCGATCCAGGTCTCGATGATGAAGGTTCAGGTGACTACCCCTTTGACGTAATTCCTCGAACCCTGCTCTCCTCAATGCGGCGACTACTTCTCTAGGCCTAACTCGTGGGAGTCTGGACAACGTCCGGCTCCAAGTCCACGTCCACTTTGTATATCAGGATCTCATCGGTGTTCTCTACGGCAAGCTGCACTTCTTGGATATCTGGCACGAGGTTTTTCCCTAACATAGCCAGCGATTCCAGGTACCCTGCGATGGCTTCTCTGGCCATCGCCAGAGACTCTTCTACAGTATCTCCCTCCGTAACACACCCTGGCAGGGCAGGTACGGTAACCGTATACCCTCCCTCTTCGAGGTCTCGATCTAGTATCACAGTATAGCGATACACCATTGGTTAACCTTCCAAGACCTTAAGTAGTTCCTATTATATGCTCCAGGAGAGCCTTCTGGGCGTGGAGCCTGTTCTCCGCCTGGTCAAAGGCCACGGACTGGGGGTGATCCAGCATCCCTTCTGGCACTTCCTCCCCATAGTGGGCGGGCATGTCGTGCATGAATATCGCGTCCTGTTTGGCCCGGGAGAGGAGCTCGTGGTCCACCGTATAGCCCCGGAAAGCTCTCCTCCGAGCCTGGGAGTCCGCCTCTTGACCCATGCTGGTCCAAACGTCAGTGTAGACAACGTCGGCCGCAGACACGGCCTCCAGGGGGTCCGCCAGAGCACGCACCTGGGAATCCCACCGGGAGGCCCGTTGCCGCGCCTGCTCCAGGGTATCCTCGTTCAGCTCGTAGCCCCGGGGAGACGCGCTGACGAAACCCACTCCAGCAGAGGCCGCTCCAAGGCACAAGCTCCGGGCCACGTTGTTCCCGTCACCTACGAACGCGATCTTCAGCCCTTCGAAGGTTCCCTTGTGCTGGTGGATGGTCTGCAGGTCGGCCAGGGCCTGGCAGGGATGCTCCCGGTCGGACAGAGCATTGATCACTGGCACCGATCCATAGCTCCACAGCTCTTCAAGGCTGGAGTGGGAGTTCACCCGGGCCACGATGCAGTCCACGTACCTGGAGAGGACGCGGGCCACGTCGGAGACCGGCTCCCGGACCCCCAGCGCGACCTCATCGGGACCCATGTAGAAGGAGTAGCCCCCCAGCTGGTGCATCGCCATATGGAAGCTGGCCTTGGTGCGCAGAGACGGTTTCTCGAACAACAGCGCAGCCGTCTTCCCCACCAGCACGGGCCATGATGGCTCCTGGGCCATCTGATGGGCGCGATGGACTATGGTCAGTATCTCGTCGGACGTGAGGTCCAGGATAGAGAGGAAGGCCCTGCCACGCATATATCACCTACAGGGCAGCATCATATCTCAAAACGCATCGCTCTTCAAGGGAAGGACAGACCCGTCGTAGGTACTCTCTGGGGAGAGATAGCACGTATGCTGGCATACGGTTAGAATATGTGGGCACTAATCCCCATCGAAATCTGTCCAAGAGATCAACCTCCAGGAGGACGAGAATGACTGACGAAAAGATAGCCCCGGGACTCAAGGGACGCAAGGAGACCATCGTATGCGAGCACAACGCCGCAGCCCATGTGGGCGCGTTCAGCACCCCGGCCATGATAATGCTGATGGAGCACGCCTCGATGGCCGCCATCGACGCCCATCTCGACTCTGACCAGACCTCGGTGGGCTACGAGGTCAACGTCAGACACATCGCACCCGCGCCCATGGGGGCGACGATCGTCGCCCAGTCAGAGCTCACCGAGATGGAGAGGAACCGTCTGACCTTCAAGGTGGAGGCCTATTACGCCGAGACCAAGATCGGCGAGGGAACTCATCGCCGGGCGATCATAAGCACGGACCGCCTGAAGAAGTAGGTCTGGCGGCTACAACGCCACCGCAAGATTTATCGTCCATAAGAAGAGTACCCTGCTACCAGGTGGGTAGCAGGGTACTCTTTCATCGCTAAGCCTTGTAACTGACCCTTTAAGCGATAGACAGGTCGCTACGCTTCCTCCGGCTCGGGCAGGGAAGCCATGTCCTCGGGGTTCACGCTGACGTGCTTCTCCACCTGAACTTTGAAGTCCCTCAAAATGACGTCGCCACGCTCATCGTCGGTGACGTCGCCCGCAAGGATCTTCTCCTTCAGGTCCTCGAAGACCATGTCCTCGGACTTTCCGTGGGGCATGCTGTGGAACATATCGGTGTTGAAGCTGGGAAGCTCGCCGGGGCCGAAGTAGCCCAGGCCCCGCAGGGTGTAGCCCTCCAGCATGTGGGTTCCTTTGCCCAGCACCTGGCCTGTGGCAGAGTAGTGGTCCATGGTTGCCTTGACACCGTACCTCTGTATGGGGCAGACCTTCATGCAGACGGCGCAGCCCTCGTATCGTGTCATCACCGGCCGGCAGCGCTTGTAGATCAGCTTGTGCTTCTGGGCACCCCTCCACCACACCTTATCCCTCATGAGCGCACGGGCCGGGCAGCGGTTGACGCACACCTGGCAGATGTTACAGAAGGCGTGGATGCCGTAGTCGACGGGCTTGTCGTGGGTCACGATGGCGTCGGTGGTTATCATCATCAGCCGGGCCCTGGAGCCGAAGTGGGGCGACAGGAGCTGCCCGTTGGCCCCCAGCTGGCCCAGGCCTGCCTCGACGAACATAGGTATGAACACCGCCGAGTTGGACAGGGGGTTGTGGACTTGGGCGCGGTAGCCGAGGCTCCGGATGTAGTCGGCCAGATCCAGAGCCAGGGCGCCCATGATCCGATATACCGCGTAGTGGGGTCCCTCTGCTTCCCGGCTGGGTGCGCTCTGGGTGGCCTCGTAGTCCTGCTCGTAGGCCAGGCAGATGGCGTTGGGGTACTTGGTCCAGGCCTTCTTGAACCGGTAGACGTAGCGCCGGTCGAAGCGGGTGAAGCCCACCTCACCGAAGCCCATCTCCCTGGCCTTGGCACGGATGTCGTCCGACACGTCCCTACCTACGGGCTCCGCCGTGGGCTCGATGTCACCGGTGTTGTGCGCCTCTTGAACGATGGGGCGGGCCAACCGGTCGTTTATCCTCCGGTCTTCCCAGTCCTCTTTGGTGTAAACCGAGAAGGCCCAATCCCGGTCCGCGGTATTTTCCACGGCCTGGCTCTCCAGGGGGTACTCCCTGGCGTAGAAGTCCACTTCGTCGGGGTGCTGGACGATCCCGGGAGCCGTTTCCAACTCCTCCGGTACGTCTATGGTGATAGGCGGGGCGCCAGCTTTTGACCCCGGCCGGGTAATGGAGTGTCCTGTCTTGAGCATTCTAACTCCTCCCCTTCAAGCGGACTCCCTCGGGACGCCGACAGGACGCGTAAAGATGATCCTGCCTGGCCCCCGGGCTTCAGTTTATTCTGAAGCCAATCGATTATGTTGTCAAGCGTCGCGGCACCCTTGCGACGCTTCATTCAGTGCGGACGGCTCTATGACCGGGTGGAACCCGTCTTTCGGGCTATCATGGCCTCCGCAAGCGGGCTGAGCGCCGACTTCACCGCCACCTGTACCAGGGAGGGCCTGCCCGACCCGATGGCGCGCTCCACGGCCGGCGCCACGTCCTCGCCGCGCTCGACGTGCTCACCGTAGCCGCCCAGGGCCTCGACCACGTGGTCGTAGCGTACTGCACGCAGGTCGGTGGCCACCGCCCGGCCATAGTAAGCCAGCTGAAAGTTGCGGTCTATGCCCCAGGCAGAGTCGCTGCCCAGGACGGCGGTAAAAGGCAGGTTGTGGCGCACGGCGGTATCGAACTCCATGCCGTGGAACCCGAAGGAGCCATCGCCTATGAAAAGCAGGACCCTGGAATCGGGCCGGGCCAGCTTCGCCGCCAGGGCAAAGGGAATCCCGCACCCCAGGTGGCTCAACGGCCCCAGGCGCATCCAGTGGCCCACCTTCCTGGCCTTCATATACGACCGGCCCCACTGAGCGTAGTCGCCGCCGTCGAAGATCAGGATGGTGTCGTCGCCGGCGAACCGCTCCACCTCTTTGAATACCTTCATAGGGTGCAAGGGTACGTCGTCGGTTGCGTGGGACGTCATCTGATCCAGCCAGGCCCGCCGATCCTCCCGGAGCCGGGCCAACCAGGGCTCCAGGTGTCCGCCGGGCCAGCTCAGGGTTCCGGCCTCCCGGGTGAGCTGACCCATCACGGCGCCTATATCTCCGACGATGCCCACCGCCACACCCCGACTGCGACCGATCTCAGCGGGCGAGGGGTCCACCTGGATCAGGCGGGCAGCGGGGCCGAAGAAGGGCGGCCTGCCGTAGCGGTAGCGGTGGTCGAAGCGCTTCCCCAGCAGCAGCACCGCGTCCGCCTCCCGGAAGCGCCTGGCGGTGGCGTTGAGGGACCCGTCGGCATATCCGAAGCACAGCGGGTGGTCGTCAGAGACCAGCCCCCGCGCCTGCTCCACGGTGAACACAGGGATGCCGGTGAGCTCGACAAACTCCTGGAGCGCTTCAGGGGCCAGGGAGTAGCGGGCGGCGTTGGCTGCGACGACCACGGGACGTTGGGCGTCACGCAGCAGGGCAACCGCCTCCCTGACCAGCTCCGGGTCTCCCTGGGACCGTCCCCCGTGGCGGTACTCGCCAGGCTGGTAGCGGGGAAACTGGTCCTCGGAGACCTCCGCTTCCTGCAGGTCGATGGGGATGGTCAGGTGCACCGGACCCGGCCTGCCGGAGAGGGCGGTGCGGAAGGCGGTGGCGACGAAGTCGGGGATGCGGCGACGGTCGTGGACCAGCCAGGCCCCCTTGGTGACCGGCCCTGCCATGCCCACCTGGTCGATCTCCTGGAAAGCGTACATGCCCATTTCGGAGAGGGCGCTGAAGCCGCTGATGAATATGACGGGGCTCTCCGAGGTGTAGATGTTGGGCAGGGCGGAGACGGCGTTGGCGAACCCGGGCCCCCCTGTGACCATGACCACCGCCGGCTCCCCGGTGACTCTGGCCCATGCGTCGGCCATGTGCATCGCTGCCGCCTCGTGGCGGGTGTCCACGAACTCGAGCCCCTCGTCCTCCACGGCGTCCACCAGGGGGAGGATGGTGTCCCCCACTATGGTGAAGATCCTGCGAATCCCCTCCTGCTTGAGGGCTCGCACCAGCAAGTGCGCTCCGGTAAGCTTGGCCATGTCGTCTCCTTTCGCTGCCTGCACGGGATTTTGTGTTCGTGGTGATCGAAGTCCGTTATCACCCCACCACGACGATGGAACTGGACTTGATTACCAGGTAGATCTCCTGGCCCTCCCGCAGCTCCAGGGAGTCCAGCGCCTCGGGAGTGATCTCGGCCAGCAGCGTTGTCCCCACGTCGGCGTACAGGAGCACGGCGCCGTCCACCCTGTGGATCCCCTCGACGCGGCCATGGAGGATGTTCCGGGCGCTGATGCGCTGGGGCCGGTCCACCGCCACGATGATGTCCCCCGCGCGGATCGCCACGGAGATAGTCTCCCCCTTCCCGACCTCAGGGGACCTGCCGGGCACCCAAAGCACTGCATCACCCACCCTGGCGCCGATGAGGCTGCCCTCCACCTGGTCCACTACCTGGGCGTCCAGCAGGTTCTCCACACCCCCGTTCTCCACCAGCGAGTGTACGTAGGGCTCCAGCAACACTTTGCGTGGTTGATCGAAGGCTAGCTGTCTCCCGTGGGAGATGACCAGCGCTCTGTCGGCGATGGCCAGCACCTCGGATATGGAGTGGGACACGTACACCATGGGGATGGACAGCTCGCGGTGCAGGTCCTTGAGGTAGCGCAGGATGCGCCCCCTCAGAGCAATGTCCAGCGAGCTGAGGGGCTCGTCCAGCAGCAGTAGCTCCGGGGAGGAAGCCAGAGCCCGGGCCAGAGCCACCCGTTGCCTCTCCCCGGTGGACAGGTTGGCCGGACGCCGCTCCATCAGAGGTCCCAGCTCCAGCAGGTCGACCAGGACCTCGGGAGCGATCCGCCTATGCTCCGGCGGCGTACGCTTGAAGCCGTAAAGCAGGTTTTCCCGCACTTTGTAGTGGGGAAAGAGCAGGCCGTCCTGGAACATGTAGCCCACCCGCCGTTGCTCCGGCTTCAGATTCCGGCGCAAGGACGAGGAGTACAGGGGTCTGTCGCGCAGGCGGATCTCCCCCTCGTCGGGGGTGTTCAGGCCGGCGATGCAGTCCAGGATGGTAGTCTTGCCGCTGCCCGAGGGTCCGAAGATGGCGGTGACGCCGTCGGTGAAGCGGGCGTCCACCCCCAGCACGAAGCTGGGGTATGTCTTTCGGATGCTCAGGCTCAAGAGGACGTCGTCCATGGTCTAGAAGGCGACACGCCGGGTCAGACGTTGGTGCACGGTGAGGGCCAGCAAGGCCAGCACCATGGAGGCCACGATGAGCCGCACGGCTGCCTCGTCGTCCCCCAGCTGTATGCGGTTAAAGATGAGCAGGGACATGGTCTGGGTCTTGCCAGGTATGTTGCCCGCCACGACTATGATGGCCCCAAACTCCCCCAGACCCCGGGCGAAGCCCAGCAGGACCGCGGCCAGGATGCCTCGATAGGCCAGGGGCATGGTGACGGTGAGGAAGGTCTTCACCCGCCCGGCCCCCAGGCTGCGCGCAGCCAGCTCCAGTCGTGTGTCCACCCCGGACAGGGCCACCTCGATGGCCCTGACCATCAGCGGCAGCGAAACCAACCCGGCCGCCAGGGCCGCCGCCACCCAGGTGAATATCACGTCCACCCCGAATAGCTTGTCCAGGGCCCGCCCGATGGGGCCGTCGGGGCCCATGAGCAGCAACAGGAAATATCCGGTCACCACCGGGGGCAGCACCAGCGGAAAGGAGACCAGCGTATCCAGCAGGGGCTTGCCCCGCATGGAGGACTTGGCCAGCAGCCAGCCGATCCACAGGGCGATGGGAAGGCCGATGGCCGTTCCCAAAGCCGCCACCTGCAGCGACAGGCCTATGACCTGGAACTCGGTGGAAGATAGCACTGGACTCCTTTACGACGTTAATTTCCACGGAGTGGCGATTATCGATCCGTTGGCACGAACCCGAACTGCCGGAAAATGTCGCCGGCCTCGTCTCCCCGCAGGTATTCCAGGAACCTACGAGCCGTATCTACATGGGAGGAACGGGCCGCGACCGCCGCGGGATAGAGTATCGGGGAGTGACTGTCTGCCGGTATCGGGGCCAGGATCTGGAGGTCGTCGGCAACTGAGACGTCGGTGCGGTAGACGATGGCCGCGCCGGCGGTCCCGGCCTCGACGTAGCCGAGGGCAAAGCGCACGTTGAGGCCGAACACCAGCCGTGGCTCCACTTGCTCCCACAGGCCCAGGCTCTGCAGAGCTTCCCGGGCGTAGCGTCCCGCCGGCGCCAGCTCCGGGTCGGCGATGGCCACGGAGACGCCGGAGCCGGCCAGGTCCTCTATCGTCGAGATGCCCAGTTCCGCGGCGGCCTTGGACCTGCCCGCCAGCACCAGCTCGTTGGTCAGGAAGTCTGCGCGGGTGGCAGAGGCCAGCAGACCCCGTTCTTCCAGCGCGTCCATCGGCCCGGGTCCCGCCGAGAGGAAGGCGTCGGCGGGTGCGCCTCTCACGATCTGCTGGGCTAGCTCCGTGGATCCACCAAGGTTGATCCGCACGTCGACGGGCTCACGCCGGGCGTATTCCTGCGCCAGACGGTCGATCACGTCGGTCAGGCTGGCCGCGGCGAAAACCAGGATTTCCTCCCTGTCGTCTCCCCCACACGAAGCTCCAGCCAGAAGAAGTACGAGGGCCAGGGTGACGAGTGCCTTCATGCCTCAACCGATCTGCTCCAGCACCCGGCGAGACAGCATCATCTTGACTGGACTTATGGGCCGAAAGGTGCGGGATACACGGACATCCCCGGCCAGACTCAGCAGAGCGTAGGCGTCGTAGGGCTCCATGCCTTTCTCCCGCACAAGGAAGTCCACCATGTCCCGTACCGCCTGCTTCATGGCCGTCCCAAGCTCGTCGCCGTAGGACAGCGTGACGAAAAAGTCTGGGGTCAACGCCCTGGGCGCCTTCAGGCTGAGCCCCTTCTCCACGGTGACGCGGATGTGAAGCTCGGCCTCGGTCTCGGCGCCGGTGCCGGCCACCGCGCCGTCTCCCACCACGGCATGGCAGTCGCCCATAGCCAGCAGGCCACCCTGGACGAACACGGGCATGTAGAGGGTGCTTCCCTCCACCAGTTCCTTCATGTCGATGTCGCCGCCGTAAGGCCCGCTGTCGCTGTTGGTGCCCTGCACGTAAGTGGGGGTGGTGGCCACCATGCCCACCGACGTTCTGATGGGTATCCTTATGCCGCCCGGGAAAACGAGCTCGCCACCCTGGATGGGCATAACGGTAGCCCGATAGTCGTGGAAGTCCTCTTCCAGGAAGCCGCGGCCGGGTCCCGTAAGGTGCACGCTCTCCCCCACAGCTTTGACCTCGAGGAAATCTATCCGGAGGGCGTCGCCTGGCATGGCCCCTTCGACGGCGATGGGCCCGGTGGCCCCTCCCTTGATGGCGGTCTCATCGAAGGCGGCTGGGTCCCGCCGGCCCTCGAAGGCGTCCCAGGTCTCCACCACCAACTCCTCACCTGAGGCTATGGTGACGGCTGGAGTCGCTTCCGGGTCCAGGGCATAGATGCGCACGTCCTTGGTCAAGCGCTTCATCGGTTCCTCCGAAGGTGGTTGGCTCAGGCCTGGCCGGTCCCGAAGGGGTTGTCGATGATGAAGCGCCAGGAACCGTCAGCCTGCCGGCGCACCACCTCAGCGCTGCGTCCTGACATCTCCGTGGGCTTGCCATCGGAATCCGTGCCCTTGAGGGTATACCTGGCATGGAGCAGCGCGATGTCCCCCGACTGGATGACCTGCTCCACCTCGATATCTATTTGTGGCTTGGTAGCGATGAAGGTGCCGATGACTTCCCTGATGGCATCATGTCCGGTGACGACCTTACCCGGCTCGGCCACGAAGACAGCTCCGGGCTCATACAAGGCGATAGCGGCCTCCATGTCGCCGGCGCCGATGGCCTGGCTCACCAGGATGTCGCAATCTCCGGGCTTCATTGCGGGCATGGAGCACCTTCCTTTCGAGTCCTTCGTCGGTCTGGACATGGCTGTCTTGGGCTACATCGCTGGATTATACCATGGCGCTGCGCCCAGCATGGTCAGAGCCTCTTCCTTGACACCGGAGAGGGCCCTAAATATCATGGGTTGACTCTATAGCGGTTTTCAAGAAGCCAAGTTAACCAGGAGGTGCGCCATGCCATCGGTCAGGAGCGAGCTCAGGGCGAAGCTAAACCGGGGAGAGACCATCGTCGCGCCGGGAGCCTACGACCCCATGAGCGCCCGTATAGTCCAGTCACTGGGCTTCTCCGCCGTCTACACCGGGGGATACATGTCCGGCGCCCACCTGGCCGTCACCGAGCCCCTGATGACGATGACCGAGCAGATGGAGGTGGCGCGCAAGGTCGCCAACGCCGTGGACCTTCCGGTCATCTGCGACGGCGACGCCGGATTCGGCGACCCGCTGCACACGATGCGGGCTGTCCGGGCCTACGAGGACGCCGGGCTGGGGGGTATGCACATCGAGGACCAGGTTTTCCCCAAGCGAGCCTCCTACCACAAGGGGCTGGAGCACATCACCCCGATGGACGAGTTCCTCCAGAAGATGACGTACGCCCTTCAGGCTCGCAGGGACCCCGACTTCCTTATCATCGGGCGTACGGATGCCTTCTCCGCGGTGGAGGGGTCCATGGACGAAGCGGTGCGGCGTGGCCTGGCTCTGAGGGACCTGGGGGTGGACGTCGTGATGCCCCGGGGCGTCACGTCGAAGGCGGACCTGGCCCACTTTCGCAAGGCCGTGCCAGACATCCCCATTGTGGCCATCGCCGGCACCCAGTTCGAGCTTACCGTCCAGGAGTACGAGGCCCTGGGGATCCAGGTGATAATATACGCTTCCACGCCGGTGATCACTGCCGCCATCGCCATCATGGAGGCGTATCAGAGCCTGAAGGACACGGGCTCGACAGGCATAGACCTGGAGGAGATAGCTCTGCGACGTGCCCGGGTGGAGGAGCTCATTAGCCTACCCGAGTACTACGAAGTGGAGGCGCAAACTACCGAGCGAGGGTATCAGGACCGGGGCGCCCATTAGCGGCAACTGGCGCTCCAGGTAGATCGAGCGTAAAATGGGATCATGGGCATGGATATCGACAAAGCTATGACCTTCAACATCGAGATCGAGCGGGAGGAAGACGGTCGCTGGATCGCCGAGGTCGTCGAGCTTCCCGGTGTAATCGCGTACGGCGCGACCCCGGAAGAGGGGAGGGCGAAGGTCCAAGCACTCGCCTAACGGGTGGTCGCCGACAGCCTCGAACATGGGGAAACGCACCTCGATTTCCTCACCATCTCCTTCAGCGCCGCATGAGCAGATGGCCCGGTAGTCGGGCTCGAAGGGTTCTCGCCGCGCTACTTCGGATAGGCTGGACTGTTAAAAGACAAACGGGTTCTCATCAGGTTCTTTCTCGGGAGGGCTAGCCAGATTTCGTCTTCGCTTTCCATGACAGCGAAGAGATCGGCCCCAGGATGCTCTCTCGCATCGCCAGACGGACCGGCCTTCGACCAGAAGACTTGTAGTGGGCTCCACCTCCATCACCATTTGCGCCCGGTAATGTACCGGAAGGCGCCGACTGCGGCGGTAGCTCCGTCGCCCGCCGAGCTGGCAAGCTGGGCCACCGAGTGCTGCCTGACGTCTCCCGCCGCGAAGATGCCTGGCACCTCGGTCTCCATCCGCAAGTTTACCGGGATGTGCCCGGCGTTGTCTGTCTTGAGGACCCCACGGACGAACTCAGAGCTGGGTTCCAGGCCCACGTATATGAACAGCCCCGCCAGGTCGATGCGCTCCTCCAGATTGGTGACCACGTTGCGCACATGGGCGCCGTTCACCAGGTCCTCGCCATGGATTGACTCCACCACGGTGTTATAGGCCACCTCCACCTTCTCGTGGCCCAGTAGCCTTTCCTGGAGCACCTTCTGGGCCCGCAGACGGTCCCTGCGGTGAAAAAGGATTACCCGGTCCACGTACTGGGTCAGGGTCAGGGCCTCGTCGGCCGCCGAGTCTCCTCCCCCGACCACTCCCACAACCTCCCCGGCGAACAGTGGGCCGTCGCAGGTGGCGCAGTGGGAGACCCCGCTGCCAGCGAACTCTTCTTCCCCGGCGATGCCCAGCTTCCCCAGCCTCGATCCGGCCGCCACGATAACCGCCCTGGCCCTGTAGCTGTCGTCGGTGGTGCCCAGTATTCTATAATCACCGTCCAGCACCAGGCCCGTGGCCTCGGCCATCAGGAACTCGGCCCCGGCGTTCATGGCTTGCTCCTGCATCAGAGGGGCCAGCTCCGCTCCTGAGATCCCCTGGGGGAACCCTGGGAAGTTCTCTATCTTCTCCACGTTGATTATCTGGGTGCCGGGCATCATCTGCTCGACTATCGCCGTCTTCAACCCATAGCGGGCGGCGTATGTGCCCGCCATCAGGCCGGCCACGCCGCCACCCACGATTACAACACCGTACTCTTCTCCCATGATATGCCTTCCTCGGATGAGGCCCAAGGCCCGTATCCGATCCTGTAGCTGGCGTAACTATAAGGCGGCCACATTTTGGGTGTCAAGGCGAGCGGTCCGGGAACAAATCGCTGGCCGGCTCCGTCTTAGTACATAGAACCGGTTCCCACCCAGTAAGTCTCAGAGTAAGAAGAGGAGAGAGCGATGAAAAAGCGATGGCTGATCCCAATAGCCGGCCTGACAGTCGCCCTGGTCACTTCGGCCACCGTAACCGCCTTTGCCTTGACGGGCGACGGAAGCGATTCCCCACTCGGTGAGTCCGTGGGCACTCAGGAGCCCGCGTTCCCGGACGGTGGCCCCGGACTGATCTCACCACCGAACCCCACCATAACGGACGGCGATCCCGACGGAAGTGTCACGATAGTAAACGACGATCCCACCAAAGGGGGTGATAGCGACACTTCGGTAGTCGACGTCTCCGACAGGCCGGACCCAGAGCCACTACTCCCGGGGCCTGGCCCCGCGAGCTCCAACGGGAGCGTCGACCCGATATCGACACCCCTGCCCCGGGACCCGGGCAGAGAAACGCTCACCAAGATAGGTTGTGACGCCGGGAACGGCCAAGGCATAGCCGTAGGTGAGCCGCACCCCGACACAGGAGGGCCCCTGCCGCTGGCCCCGGAACCCGACGGTGACGTCGAGCCCGGCGTGCCCATCGAGGAAGTGCTGGCGCCGATAGACGCGGTGGAGATCGTGGTCATGGAGTCGGATCCACCGCAGTACGGCCTAAGGGTCGTCTCCGGTCTGCCCCACAGCGGAGTCCGCTTCCTGCTGCTCGACTGGGAGCGCTCCGGCGACACCATCGAGGTAACCGTGTTGAACGGGGAGCTCCTGGGGATGGATCTGGTTTTCGCCCAGGTCTACGGCACCGTGGAGAACTATGTGAACCTGGGGGCCGACTTCGAGCGCGGCAAAACCGACACCGTCCTGGTCAACGACGTGACGGAGACCTTCGTAGCCCAGTAGCTCTCGTCCCGAGGTCCCGTCACTGGGCGGGGGCCGGCGAAAGCACCGGCGCCCGCCTCGTTCGTTTTAACTAACGGGCGCGGAAGCGGCCGCAGGCGGACTAATATGGATGGGAGGTTCAAACATGGACTGGGGATGGATCATAATAATGACCCTGGCTATTCTCGGAACCGCGTTGATCGTGGGTGGCTTTGTGGCATATCGGGGGAGCACAACGGTTGGCCTAAGGGCCTTCAGTGCCGCCGGAGTTGCCGTGGGAGTCGTCATGTGGGCGGTCGTGCTGCTCACCGTACCGGCGACCACCTCGACCGATGGATCACCCCCGCCGACGGTGAAGATAGAGAATATTGGCGAGTGAGGTCCACCTAGGTCCCTGCCCGCCTCTGATCCATGCCAAGCAGGGTACCTAGTCAGCGATGGGCTGGGCGATGATCCACAGGCTCACAACGGTGTACAGCACCATCAGGGCCAGCATTGGGACCTGGCTCCTGAGGGCCATTGCACTGGTCTCGAACAGGCGCGTAGCTACTCGGTGGGCAAGGTACACGGCGATCACGTGCCCCAGGACGATGACTCCCACCGACAAGAACCAGAGTATCTTGGCATTAATGACACCGATATCGATGGTGTAGTCGGCCGTGCCGAAGAGGTCCCACCCCTTGCCAAAGGGGTCCGAGGCCAGGGGCACGATGAGCTGGCCTTGGACCAGCAGGAGGGTGAGGAAGTGGGCTATGTTGTAGGCCAGCGCGATGGGTATCAGCGAGTACACGAAGGCCTTCGCCAGATCGGCCACTCCCGCAGTGCCACCCACCGCCTTGGACATGAAGTAGCTGAAGGTCAGGTACACCAGCAGAAAGACCACAGGAAACAGCACCAACCCCAGGGTGTTGGCGATGGTGATGCCGTTAAGCACCACGTTGTTGAGGGTCCCGGAGAACACGTCCAGGGAATACCCCTGGACGTCCACCCAGGCGGGCGTCGCGCCGAAGCCGTCGAAGGTTACCGTGGACAGCAAAAGGATCACCACGGCGAGCGTGTCGGTGGTCACCCGCTCATTTCGGACGAGGCCGGCGGCGAAGGGCCGGAGGTTCAGTTGACGTCCGGCGCCGGGGCTTGAGTTGGGCGTAAGGCAAGCGGCGGCCCCAGCCGTCCTGGCTCCTGTGGGTAGACTGGCCCCTGCCCTCTCGAAGCACTCGTAGCAGTCCACACACCCCCCATCGAGGTCCCTGCAACCCGACCCACAGGCGTCGCAGATCTCAGGGTCCGTGACTCGAACCTCGGTAGGAGAGAACCGGGCCAGGAAGCCGAAGACCACGGTAAAGGCCTCCCCATGTCGGAGCCACTGGTGCTTGCCGAAGTACAGCATGCCCCCAAGGGTGATGATGGTGTAGGCGATGGCCATTACGCCGACTCTCTCCGGGACGGCAGACTCAGAATAGGCGTTCTCGATCCATGAGAAGGCCAGGAACAGCACCAGGGCAGGCCAGATTCCCCACCCCGATGGGTACTCTTCGTTGAAGGAGCGGCTCGCCCCGGGCCTGATCCTGGCGTACAACGCCTCGGCCCACCCGAAGAGCACCTTCCATGGGTTTACCAGGGCCCAGAAGTTGCCGATCAGCGCCACCGCGAAACCCATCCCCACCCACCAGATTATCCAGACGAAAGTGGGGGCGAAGTTCAGGGATGAAGTCTGGCTACCGACAAGCCCGGTGGCGATCACCAGGCCAAGCGGGAACACCGACAGCAGCCGGAGCGGCCAGACAAGCAACGCGCCGGTCAGGACGGCCCGGGCCAACGGGTGGGACAGGAGGTCGTGCCTCCGGTAGGCGCCCCGGCTCGGGCCGCCCCGGGCAAAGATGCCGATGATGGTGAAGGACAGTGCCACGGCAGCTCCCGCCCCGGCCATGAAGTAGCCCAGCGGCACGGGAAGGTCGTACCTCTCTCCGAAGCCGTGAGCGTAGGCCGGTGAGGCCGCCAGGGCGGCCCCCAGCGCCAGTAGGGGCAGGACAATCTTAAGGCGGGTGTTCATCTGTCCTATCTGGGCCTTACTTCGAGGGTGCCTATGTCTATCTCCTCCTCCCCTTCCTCGTGATCCTCATCCCCGTGCTCCTCGGCCTCTTCATCATCGCTGCCACTCGTCGGATGGAAGGCAATCTTGAACCTACCCTCTGCGCTGGCCTCGAAGACGAAGTCCGTAGTCTCTCCGGGCACGACGTCCTCCCGGATGTCGTAGCCGTGCAGGTGGAACTCTCCCGGCTCGTCGGTCTCTATCCTCAGGGTGACCATGTCATTGTGCTTTACTTTGAGGGTTTCGGGTTCCAGCTTCTCGTGCTCGACAGTTACCGGGATCACCAGATTCTCTGGCTCGCCACCGCCTCCACAGGCGGCCACTAGAAGGGTGGCGAGTATGGCCGCGCCCACAGGCAGCGGGGCGAGCCTCATTCTTTTGATGGCCACCATTATCTCCTCATCCTCTTCCCAAGCTCCTGCGGCGGCGCCTGCGCTTGCCGACGAAGCTAAATATCCATATCAACGCGATCAACGCCGCAATGGCCACGGCCGCCAAGAAGGCCATACTGATGCCGGATTCGGTCACTTCCATTGCGATGTCCACGCTGACGGGCCCCAGACCCCCGTCCACCTCCAGAGTCATGGCCCAGGGGCCCTCCATGTCCAGTGGGATATCGGCCTCGAAGAACTGGGGCGTTTGGGGGCTGTTCTCGGCGGGCACCGGCCCCACGTCTGTCGATCCCTCCGGACCCCTTGCTGCCACCGTCACCACGGCGTCGGTAATGAGGTTCCCAGCCTCGGCATCCGTCAGCACGACGCTGAGGTGGAGGTTGCCCACTTTGGGCTTTCCTGGAAAGACCCCCACCTCGACCTCGTAGGGCCCGATCCTCTGGTTCCTGACCAGCGTGCGGGTGTTGCCGTTTGCGGAGGCCGTCCCCAGGCCATCGGCGCTGAGGACCAAGAGGACGCCTACCAGGGCCATGACCGTGGCGGGCGCAAGCAGTTTCCGATAAGCGGCACTGAGAGCCAAGCAAAATCCCCTTTGAGTAGCGATCCTGGATCGATTGACCATGCCTCCTAGGAGGAGGGCACAGGGGAATCGTGAGCTAGGCTCGCGGAGGGGGGTAGGGGGGTGCCGTGAAGACCTCGCTGAGGACATTATCCCCGGAGAAGAAAGGCAGCAGCCCGGGGTTGTCAGGCCCGGAGACCAAGCTTACCGTCGAGGTTGGCGCAGCGAGGGGAGCCAGGCTCAGCAGCACGTCGTCGCCGGCGGGGAGGAACACCGTAGCGCCTCGTTCACCTCCCTTGGGCGCCGCTCCCGGGTCCGCGCCAGGGACATCGTGGACATGGTCGTGGGACACCTCATAGGGATGGACGTGGTCGGGATCGGGCGGCCCGAAGTGGACATGGTCGTGGAGGGGCAGCCGCTCGGCGTAGTGATGGTCGGCGATCGGGGCAAGCAGCCCGGACACCAGGGCCACCACCAGGGTCGCCACGATCAAGGGAAGGGATATGAGGCTTGGCATGGATATGGGACTATCGTAACTCTTCGCCCACCGGATATGTCAAGGGAGCCTCCGCCGGCAGGCCCCTGTCGGGCCGGCGCCAGTACCCCACCAGTCCCCGCGAAGGCGACAGCACCAGGGCTAGCACGAAAAGTCCGGTGGCGACCATGACAATGCTGGGACCAGAGGGCAGGTCCAAGTGATAGGAGAGGTACAGCCCCGCCACCACTGAGGCCAGCGACACCACCACCGAGACGGCCATGATGGAAGGCAGGCGCCGGGCCAGCAGCCCCGCCGTCGCCGGAGGCGTCACCAGCAGGGCCAACACCAGCACGATCCCCACCGTCTTCAGGGCCGCCACCGTGGTCACACCCACCAGCACTGGCAGCAGGTACTGCATCAGGCGGACGGGTATGCCCGAGGCCGCCGCCATGGTGGCATCATAGGAGGTGAAGAGCAACTCCTTGTAGAAGAGGCCGACCAGGGAAAGGACCACACCTGCCACCACACCGATCAGGATTACCTCGCTCCAGGAAACCCCCAGAACGTTGCCGAACAGGAAGCTGAACAGGTCCGAGGTGTAGTTGCTGGCCTGGCTGGCGACGATAATGCCTAGGGCGAACCCCCCGGCGTATATGATGCCGACGGACGTGTCCAGGCGGATCCGAGCGTGGCGGCTGATGAAGGTGATCGCCACCGACGCCGGCACAGCCCAGGCGAAGGCCCCCCAGAAGATACTCCCGCCTATGAGGTAGGCGGCGGCTATCCCCAGGAGGGAAGAGTGGGCTACGGCGTCGCCCATGAATGCAAGCCCCTTGAGCACCACGAAGGTTCCAACCACGGCGCAAACGGTGGCGGCCAGGGCCGCCGCCAGGAAAGCGCGCTGCATGAAGACGGGTTCGAAGGGGTCGGCGAAGGCGTCAATCATCGGCGACGACGGCTTCCCTCGGGCTCGGACGGCCATGGAGATGGTGCTGGTAGGCGTACGCCTGGCCATCCAGGTGTACCATCAGGAGATGGGTGCCGAAGGTCTCGCTGAGGACCCCTTCCGTCAGGACTTCCCCAGGGGTGCCGTGGGCTACCAGATAGCGGTTAAGGCAGGCGGCCTGGTGACAGGCGCTCGACACGCAGGAGAGATCGTGGGTACTCAGGACCACCGTGGCTCCTTCTTGTTGCAGCTCCCAGATGATGTCCAGGAGCTGGTGCTGGGCCGTGGCATCCAGCCCGGCCAACGGCTCGTCCAGCAGCAAGAGCTTGGGGTGGTCGGCCAGGGCCCTGGCCAGCAGAGCACGACGACGTTGTCCCCCTGACAGCTCGCCGATGAGGCGTCCCCGCATATCGGCCATGCCCACCCGCTCCAGGGCTTCCTCGGCAGCCTTGCGGTCAGTCTTGGAAGGGCGTCGGACCAGCCCCAGGCGTCCGTAGCGGCCCATCAGGGCTACATCCCCCACCGTGATTGGGAAGTCCCAGTCCACCAGCTCCATCTGGGGCATGTACCCCACCATGGATCGCTGGGAGCCGCCGGGCCGGCCGAAGGTCATCACCTCGCCCCGCCAGGGGGCCAGCAGACCCAGGATGACCTTGAACAGAGTCGACTTTCCCGATCCGTTGGGCCCGATAATCCCAAGAATCTGCCCCTGGGGCACCTGGATGCTCACGTCTTCCAGGGCGGTAGTGTGGCCGTAGCCAGCCCACAAGCCCTTGACGTCCAGCACCGGCGTCCCGCCGTTCATACCGTCCATGCCGTTCATGGGATGCTCACTCCTCCTCCACGGCCGCCAGGCCCACGAGGCTTCGAAGGTTAAACCTCATCATTTCCAGGTAAGTTGACGCCTGGCCATCCAGGACATCCGAGTAGATGGTGCCGACCTCTACGCCGGCGTCGGAGGCCGCCCGGTGCAGCACGTCCGAAGAGAACTGAGGCTCGGCGAAGACCATGGGGATACCCTGTTCCTCGATCCGGCCCAGCGCCTCGACGACCGCTTCGGGGGTTACGTCGCCGGCGTCGCCCTTCACGAAGGCGGAGACCTCCCAGCCGTACCGGTCGGCGAAATGGCCGAAGGCGTCGTGGAAGGTCACCAGGTGCCGCCTCTCTGTCGGGACGGCCTCCAGGGCCGCTGCGATCTCGCCATCAAGGGCTTTCAGCTTTGAGACATATGTCTCGGAACCGGCGCGGTACTCCTGGGCACCCTCGGGATCAACCCGTGTCAGTCCATCGCGGATCCGCTCTATGTAGTGGACGACGTTCAGAGGGTTAAGCCAGAAGTGGGGATTCCCTTCGCCCCGGTGTCCGCGCTCGTCTTCTGGGTCCGTGTCCTCGGCTTCTACATCGGCTGAGACCTCGATCCCTTCCGCAGCCACGATGCGGATCGCCTCCGCGTTTTTGGCAGCGTCGATCACCGAGTCCAGGAAAGAGTCCAGGCCATGGCCGTTGGATACAATGAGATCGGCCCGGCTGATGGTCAGGCTGTCCCCCGGCGTGGGCTGAAAGGAGTGGACGTCGGCGCCCGGCTCGACGATGGAGCTGACCTCCACTCTATCGCCTCCCACGTTCTTCACGAAATCCGCCAGTATGGCCATGGTGGCAACCACCCGCACCTTCTCCGAGGCTGCCGGTGTCGGCGCGGAGTTCCCATTGCCGCCACAGGCCAGCCCCATGGCGATCAGGGCCACCGCCATTGGGAACACCAGAGAGATGGCTTTGATTGACATCCAGGATAGCGTCACCCGAGCATCAATTAATACTTGGTATCAATTACGAACAGTATTGAGAGTCAGTATCAATAAGGATCAAAGGGAGACTAGTCCGCGGCTTCCTCGGCCGGTACACACTTGTAACACCGGCCGTAGACCTCCAGACGATGTCCCTCCGTCTGGAATCCAAGCTCGGCGGCCTTCTCATCGAGCATGCCTTCGATGTCGCATCCCAGCAGGTCCTGGGTGAGGCCGCACTCTGTGCATATCAGGTGGTGGTGATGGCCCCGGTGGCTCAGCTGATAGTGGAGGCTTCCGTCCTCCAGCAGGACCCGGCAGAGGACGCCAGCCTCGACCAGCAGGCTAAGGGAGCGATACACGGTGGCCCGGCCCACCTGAGGGAGCCCTTTATGCAGCTCCTCGGCCGTGAAGTGACTATCCTTGGCCGCCACGCTCCGCACCAGCGCCCGACGGGGCTCGGTGGAGCGATGGCCTCTGTCCTCCATGACCCGCATCAGCAGATCAGCCCTTGAATACCCGCCCCTTCTCATATCACCTTCTGATACTATGTCTCAATCACTGGCGATCATATCACCTAGGTGTCCGACTGTCAATGGGGGCTTCGAGACGAAAAGAGGACCTTTCGATTATCTTAATAGGCAGAAGTCTAACGCTCATGGTAAGGCTGTCGAACCATGAGGGCAGCCATCGACAAGCTCGGAGTGAGCGGGACTACATTCCACGGGACCGGGAATCGAAAAACTCTGGAGATAGGAAGGCTGTATCAGTTGCCGATCTTGACGGAGTCCAGGAAGGGGAGCTTGGACAACGGCCAGTAGATAAACCACACCTTCCCGACGATGCGGTCCAAGGAAACGGGGCCCCAGTCTCGGGAATCGTTGCTGCTGCCCCGATTGTCGCCCAGGACGAAGTACTGGTCCTCCTGTAGAGTACATCCGAACCGCTGCAGGGTGGGAATGCAGTCCATGGGACGGGAAAGGTTGGACTCCGCCAAGCAGGGTTCATCGAGAAACTCGCCGTTGATTTTGACCCTGCCATTCTCGATCTGCACCTTCTCTCCGGGGAGCCCCACCACTCTTTTCACGAAGTCACGGTCTGGAGAGGGCGGGGCGTGGAAGACTATCACGTCGCAGCGTTGGGGCGGGTGGGAGAAGGGCAGATACTTTTCCTCGCCGGGGTCGACGTCCCAAAACGGGACCAGCCTGGCCAGGCGCTCCATGTCCAGCTTGAAGTAGGAGAGCTTGTTGACCATGACGTACTCTCCACCGCTTAACGTGGGCTCCATGCTGTGGCCCTCGACCCTGAAATTCTGGACGCTGACCTGGATGACGAAGAACACCATCAGAGCGAGGACTACGGCCTCAAGGAACTCACGAACTATGTGGGACATCTGATGGTCCGTGGATGTATAGAGGCAGAAGCTGATTTAGCATATTGTGGTAATACCGTACTATCGATTATACCCACTATTCTCTATATAAGCCAAGGTCATCAATGGCACGATTCCGATACTCTGCCAAACCTGGCTGCCTTGTTTCGGCCCTTCAAAACTGCTACAATTCAGCCGCCTCCTGCGGAAAATGGGCGTTGGGGGCTCGGAAAGGAGTCAACACCGTGGCTAAGATCAAGGCCGCCATCGTCGGCGTCGGTAACTGTGCTTCCTCGCTGGTGCAGGGTGTGCACAGGTACCAGGACATCTCCAGCAACGGAGATATTCCGGGGATAATGCATCCCGACATCGGCGGGTTCGGCATCGGCGACATCGAGTTCGTCGCCGCATTCGACGTAGATGTAAACAAGGTGGGCAAGGACCTCTCTGAGGCGATCTTCAGCCCGCCGAACAACACTCTCAAGTTCAGCGAGGTGCCTTTCCTGGGAGTTACGGTAGAGCGGGGCATGACTCACGACGGCATCGGGAAATACGTTTCCCACATGGTCAAGAAGAGCTCCGGCGCCACCTCCGACATGGTGGACATTCTCAGGGAGCGCCAGTGCGACGTTGTGATCAACTTCCTGCCGGTGGGCAGCGAGATGGCCACCAAATGGTACGTCGAGCAAGTGCTCACGGCCGGCTGCGGCATGGTGAACTGCATCCCCGTATTCATCGCCAGGGAGTCCTACTGGCAGAAGCGCTTCCAGGATAAGGGACTGCCCATAATCGGCGACGACGTCAAGTCCCAACTGGGCGCCACCATCACCCATCGGGTGCTGACCCGCCTCTTCGAGGATAGGGGCGTGAAGCTGGACCGTACCTATCAGCTTAACTTCGGCGGCAACACAGACTTCCTGAATATGCTGGAGCGCGAGCGTCTGGTGTCGAAGAAGGAGTCCAAGACCAACTCGGTCACCTCCCAGATGGAAGAAAAGCTGGGCCCCACCGATATTCACATAGGTCCCAGCGACCACATACCGTGGCTGGAGGACCGGAAGTGGTGCTATATCCGCATGGAGGGACACTCCTTCGGCGGAGCGCCGATAAACATGGAAGTGAAACTGGAGGTGTGGGACAGCCCCAACTCCGCCGGCGTTGTCGTGGACGCCATCAGGTGCTGCAAGCTGGCGATGGACAGGGGCATCAGCGGCGCCATCGAGGCCCCATCGGCGTATTTCATGAAGTCGCCTCCCATTCAGCACACCGACGACGAGGCCCGCCGCATGGTTGAGACGTTCATCGAGGGTACCGACACCTAGCGTGAGGATCCGGCCGAGGAGACCCTGATTCGCAGACCAAAGCCGTGTTCAGCCGTCAGTCTCCCCGACCTGCGGATAACCGTCCTCTGAGGCGATCCTGAACGTATGAAAATAGCCCTGGTGTCTCCCTATGATTTCACCTGGCCTGGTGGGGTCACCGCTCACATATCCCAGCTCGCCCATCGGTTCACCGATATGGGCCATCAGGTCAAGATCCTGGCGCCCCATTCACCATCCCGGGCGGTAACCGATGACGCCGACTTCGTACCCCTGGGGAGGTCCGTGCCCATACCCAGCGGTGGATCCGTCGCCCGACTGTCCCTCTCCGTCTGGCTGCTGCGCAAGATCGGGCACATACTGAACAGGGAAAACTTCGACGTGGTCCACCTCCACGAACCCCTGATGCCGGTCCTCCCACTGGCAGTATTGCTGCGCTCCAACTCCGTGAACGTGGGAACGTTCCATGCAGTCTATGGCAAGTTCAGGAACTACGGCTGGTCTCATCCTCTCCTCAAATACTGGTTTCGCAGGCTCGACGGCCGCATCGCGGTGTCACCCGCCGCACGAAAGTACGTTAGCCGGTTCTTCCCCAGCGACTACCAAATCATCCCCAACGGGATAGACGTGGACTACTTCTCAAAAGACGTCACTCCAATACCCGGCCTGGACGATGGCAAGACCAACATTCTCTTCGTCGGCCGGCTGGAGAAGCGTAAAGGGCTGCGGTATCTGCTGGAGGCTTACGGACGTCTCAAATGGGAGTTTCCCAACGTGCGGCTGGTGGTGGTCGGGCCGGGCAACCCGGACAAAGACTGCTACCGTATCCTCAGCGAACGCAGCCTCGATGACGTAGTGTTCATGGGAGGGGTCCCCTACCATGACCTCCCTCGGTACTATCGCAGCGCCCATATCTTTACGGCTCCCGCCACCGGCAGGGAGAGCTTCGGAATAGTGCTTCTCGAAGCCATGGCCGCCGGCAGGCCGGTCGTCGCCTCGTCCATCGAGGGCTACTCCAACGTGGTGAACCACGGCGAAGAAGGGTTGCTGGTGCCCCCCAAAGACAGCGTGGCCCTGTTCGACACCCTGGCGCGCCTGATCCGAGACCCCGACCTCTGCAACCACATGGGGGAAAGGGGAATGGAGCGGGCCCAGGCATACCGTTGGGAGAAGGTGGCCCAGCAGGTCATGGATTACTACATGGACGTAATGGAATCGGTCAATGGTCTTTCCAGGAAGAGAGCAGTTTAGGGACGTCGTACTGCGGTACGTCGAGGTTCCCGGGGCGCGGTTCCTTAATGCGCTGGGGCTAACACCCAATGCAGTGACCCTGCTGGGCTTCGGGGTCTCCCTGGCGGCCGCGGCCCTAGTGGGCGCCGGGTTCCTGGCGGCGGGAGGAGCCGTCTTCCTGGCCGGGTCGGGACTTGATCTGATGGATGGGGCCCTGGCGCGCTTCACCGGCAAAGTCAGCAGCTTCGGCGCCTTCCTGGACTCCGTGATGGACCGGCTCGGGGAAGCCGCAGTGATGCTGGGCATGGCCATCCACGCCCTCCGCGCCGACCTGAGCGACGGCCGCCTCATGTTTTTCATCGTGGTCCTGTTCATCGCCCTGGTGACATCGCAGATGGTGAGCTATCTGCGGGCTCGGGGTGAAGGTTTGGGCATCTTCACCAGGACCGGGCTGATGACCCGCCCCGAGAGAGTGGTTCTGCTGTCTCTGGGGCTGGTGCTGGGCCTGCGCGCCCTGGAGGTAATTTTGATTGTGATGGCCGCCGTGTCGGCAGTGACCTTGATGCAGCGCCTAATCCACGTCAAACGCGCCCTTGAGGATCGTCCTGAGCCTGCTCAGGGGGTGGATAAAATCGGCTGATCCGTTGTAAACTATGCTCACCAGTGCATCGCCGGCTTGGAGGACGCTATGCCCATTATCGCCGACCGCGATAGAGACATGCTGAAGAGGGAGTTCAGGAAGGATCTGAAGAAGGACGTCACCATCAGGCTCTTCACCCAGGGCTCTTCCCTCCTGGCCGTCCCCGGCCGGGATTGCCCGCAGTGTCCCCAAACCCAACAGCTAATGGAAGAGCTGACGGCCCTTTCGCCCAAGCTGCACCTGGAGATATACGACTTCTACAGCCAGGCCGAGGAGAGGGAAAAGTTCGGGGTCGAGCGGATACCGGCCATCGTGATGGGCGAGGACGGGGACGCCCGGCTGAGGTTCTACGGCTTACCTATGGGCTACGAGTTCCCCGTCATTATCGAGGACCTGAAGACGCTCTCCCGTGGGGTCAGCCCACTGTCCATGGAAAGCCGCAAGAAGCTCAAGACGGTGAACCAGCCGATACAGATCCAGGTGTTCGTGACACCCACTTGAGGGTATTGCCCCACCGTGGCCAGGTTGGCCCACGCAGTAGCCATCGAAAACACACTGATCACCGCCGACATCGTAGAGGTACAGGAGTTCCCGGCGCTGGCCCAGACCTACGCAGTCAGGGGGGTCCCCAAGACCGTAATGGGCACCATCTCCCCCATCACCGGAGTGCGGCCGCCGGTGCAGATCGTCGGGGCCGTTCCGGAGGCGGAGTTCGTGGAGAAGGTGTTGGAGGCGGGGGTAAAACAGGCAGCCGACGAAGGAGAATCGTAAATCTTGGTGCGAGAGCTGAAAACCGACCTCCAAGGGCAGGGTCTCCGAGTGGCCATAGTGGTGGCCCGCTTTAACCGGTTCGTCACCCAGCGCCTGCTGGAGGGCGCCCAGGAAGCCCTGACAACCCACGGGGTCGACGGGGAGGACATCCTGGTGGCCTGGGTGCCGGGCTCTTTCGAGCTGCCTATAGCCGCCAAGGCCCTGGCGGAAACCGGCCGCTACGACTCCGTCATATGCCTGGGGGCCGTGATCCGTGGAGAGACGTCCCACTACGACTTCGTGGCCCGCCACGCCTGCGACGGCATCGGCAAGGTGGGTCTGGAGACCGGCGTGCCCATAGGCATGGGCGTCCTGACCACCGAGAATATGGACCAGGCCATCAACAGGGCCGGCGGAAAGTCGGGGAACCTGGGCTACAACGCCACCATCGGCGCAATCGAGATGGCCAGGCTCTTACGAGCCATCAAGGCACCAGACGGCAGCTAGTCGTCTGCCTCTTGGCCCCGCCGCCAGGGCTTACCCGGCGACCGGTCGCTGTCCCGCTATCCCTCACGAATCTCCTTTCGTATTCTTTGCGTGCCCTCTGATCCGGACCTAGACCGGGTCTCCTTGACGCCTACTCATGCCTGTGCAAGAATCACACTTACCCGCCTGGGAAGGATGAGTGGATATGGAGGGCGTGGCAGGGAGCGTCCTCGAGCTGGTAGGCAACACCCCGCTGGTACGCCTGAGCAAGGTCGTCGAAGAGGGGTACGCCCAGGTGCTGGGCAAGGTCGAGAGCTGGAACCCGAGTGGCAGCGTCAAGGACCGGATGGTGCTGGCAATGGTGGAGGACGCCGAAGCCAGGGGCACCCTGGGGCCGGGCCGCACTATCGTAAGCGCCACCAGCGGCAACAGCGGCATTGCGCTGGCCATGGTCGCCGCCGCCAAAGGGTACAGGTTGGTCATCTTCATGCCGGAGAACGCCCCGGTGGAACGGCGCAGGCTCCTCACCCTCTATGGAGTTGAGGTACAGTTGACCCCCTCTCACCAGAGTATGGAGGGCGCCAATCAGGGGGCGAAGGCTATGGTGGACTCCAGCGAGGACTACGTGTCCCTGGACCTTTTCGCCGAGGCCGCCGTCGTTCGGGCCCATTATGAGACAACCGGCAGGGAGATAATCGAAGCGACCGGGGGGAAAGTTGACGCCTTCGTGGCGGGGGTAGGCACCGGCGGAACCATCACCGGGGTTGGTGCGCTGCTCAAGCGCGAGTGTCCGTCCACGCTGGTGGTTGCGGTTGAGCCGGCTACTTCCCCGGTTCTGACGGGGGGCGTCGCTGGCCCTCACGCCATACCGGGGATCGGTGCCGACTTCGTTCCCCCCCTCTTGAATCGGGACGTCATAGACGAGATTATGCTCGTTAATGACGAGGAGGCCAGCCAGATGTCCTTACGACTGACCAGGGAGGAGGGGCTACTGGTGGGGATATCCTCGGGAGCCAACGTACTGGCCTCTCTGGAGATAGCCCGGCGCCTGGGAGAGGGCAAGACGGTGGTCACCGTGCTGGCCGACACAGGGGAGCGGTATCTGTCTTTCCCCATCTAACTGGTAAGCTCTTGGTCTCCGCCGAAAGAGGCATGTTTGAAAATTCTGGTAACCAACGACGACGGGATCGACTCTCCCGGATTGTGGGCCGCCGTGGACGCTCTGAAGGATGCCGGGGAGATCTTCGTCGTGGCCCCGGACCGTGATCAGAGCGGCGTGGCCGCATCGTTGACCCTCCGTGCCCCGATCAGGGCCAGCGAGGTCCCCGTGCCCGTCACAGCCGGCGCTAACGGCATCAAAGCCTACTCAGTGGAGGGCACGCCTGGTGACTGCAGCGTCCTCGCCCTGGAAAAGCTGGTGGGGCCCGTGGACCTCCTGGTCTCGGGGATAAACCAGGGGTCCAACCTGGGACAGGACATACTGATCTCCGGGACCGTGGGAGCAGCGTTACAGGGCTACGTCAGGGGCTACCCCTCCATAGCCATCTCGGTAGCTGCCGTAAAAGATGTCCGCTTCGAGGTTGCGACAGCATTGTTAAGAACCCTGGCAGCCCGGATCGACAGGATTTCCGGCGTGTCTCCGCTGCTGCTGAACATCAACGTGCCCAACGAACCACCGGCGGTCATAGGTGGCGCAGAGGTGACGCGGCTGGGCGGACGGAGCTACGGAGAGACGGTCACCTCGGGTGACGACGGCAGGAGGACGTACTACTGGCTCTCCAGGAACAAGAGGCTGCAACGAGAGAACACTGACCACACCGACATAGCGGCCCTTGCTCACAACCTGATCTCCATCACTCCGATCCAGACCGGGCTTACAGACCTGGAGAAGATGCCACTACTCGAAGAGATTCTGTGAGGGGTATCGAGCGAGACTCTGGGACGGAGCGACTGATAGATCGTGCTCGGACGGCGGGCCTTCAGCTTGACACGAATAGTGGGTTGATATACGATTTTTATGGGCAAGGTGGTACAGCCCGTCATATGCTGGGTCGGGGATATAGCTCAACTGGGAGAGCGCGGCGTTCGCAATGCCGAGGTTGGGGGTTCGAGCCCCCCTATCTCCACCAACGTGCCCCTGTAGCTCAGCCAGGATAGAGCGGCGGCGTCCTAAGTCGCGCGTCGGGGGTTCGAGTCCCTCCAGGGGTACCATTCAAGGAGCGTAGCTCAGTCTGGTCAGAGCGCCGGTCTCCAAAACCGGTGGTCGGGGGTTCGAATCCTCCCGCTCCTGCCAGAAAACAGATACGCATCTTCTCCCGATAGGTATCAGCTCGAAGCGCCGTCCGTTCTAAAGGCAGAGACCAGCATAACTCGTCGCCACGGCGACCGGCAGTTGCTCGATCACGTCACCGGACGTTCACAGGTTTTTCACGGCCCACCCCCCAGGTCTTCACACTCTATACACCGGACCTCTCTTACAGTGCCAAGGCCCAGCAGGACGCCATCGAAAGCCATACCTTCGGCAGGTGGGGCCCTTACTCCTCGCTAGACCGGGACGACCCCAATCGGGATACGTACATGACGGGCCTGACCCTCCGCAACTCGCTGAACCTGGCGGTGGTGGGCTTCGGGGTGGCGGACATGGCGGTGGCCTTGGGCGCCCTCACGGTAGTCCTGGGGTTGATCATCGCCGGATTCGCAGTGTCCGTCCACTTGCTGGTGACCCAATACCAACGGCGGCGCACCCTATGATGTGTCCCCAGCTCCCTCCAAGCCTCCTGCTTCGGCCCTGATGACCAGGACCGGGTTTCCCGAGTGGCGCACCACGCGGTCGGTGACGCTGCCCAGTACCCAACGACCCATTCCTGATCGCCCGTGGGTAGTCATGGCGATTAGGCTGGCGGGGGTGTTCCTGGCCATGTCCACGACGGCTCCGGCGGGATGGCCATTGAGCAGATGCTCATCCACCGAGGATAACCCTATCTCCATCAGACCTTCCTTGACACGGCGAAGGTACTCCATGGCCTGGGCGTCCGAGGGGATCACCGGAGTCCCAGCCGGGAAGATTCGCCGGGCGGCGGAAATGCTGGCAAAACCCGGAACCGACGGCCGACGGCCGACGGCCCTTGACCTCACTGATGCTGGAGAAGGGCAACTACTGGAGCCACAACTATGAGAACACGGGGTCGCTGGCCAGCCTGGGCGTCCGGCTCTGCCTGTCCTCGCCTGGGAAGCTCTAATCCCACTCACCCCCCCCCGCACCCTACAGTTAAACGGCCCCATTAATATGCTGAAGAGGTGCGATGCCATTCTCAGTGTAGGTCATGGAATTGAAGCCGGCGATTCAACAGGCCGGAGAGGAGTTGGGTCGGATACCTCGGGGAGGTCTATACCAAAATACTTTCAGGTCCAGGTTTTACGACCGGCGAGTGCGCGACCTTACATCCGATCCAACGGCTCCGGCGCTCAGAACCATGGCAACGGTGGCTGCCGAGCTAAGGAAGAGTGCCCCCTGGTTCTCCCCAGACTATGACCTGGAGTTTTTCGGCACGTCCTAACAGGCTGCTGAAAAACCCTGGGACCGACGGCACAGGCTTCATGAGGAGAAGATAGCTGGGGTACGATATAGGAAACAGGCGGGGAGGTGGGGGCGGTGCGCGGACGACATGATCCACAGGTAACCATGTTGGCCTTCATTAACCTGGAGACGTGAGTACCGCTTGATCATCCCCTGCGGCTGATCAAGGCAGTGGCCGATAAGGCCCTGGCGACGCTGTCACCGGACCTGGACCGGTTGCCGACGTAGGCCGACCTTCGATTCCACCCGAACGACTGCTGAAATATTCATTACTGATTGCCCTGTACTCGGTGCACAGTGAACGGGCTTTCTGCGAACAACTGGATTACGACCTCCTCTTCCGGTGGTTTCTGGGCATGAACCTCATCGAGCCCAGCTTCGATCCCACCACGTTCACCAAGAATCGGGGGTCCTTCTTGGAAGGACTGAAGCACCGGCTGGGCCAGACCTTGTTCGATGAAGTGGTGCTGGAAGCAGACCGAAAGGGCCTGCTGTCCGACGAGCATTTCACCGTAGACGGCACATTGATCGAGGCGGCATCCAGCCTGAAGAGCTTTAAGCCCAGGGACGGAGACCCACCCAAGACGGCAGACGATGACCCGGGCGATCCCTCAGCCCTTCCGCGGAAGGATGGAGAACAACGTAGCAATGCCACCCATCAGAGCACCACGGATCCGGAGGCCCGGTTGCTGCGCAAGGGGAAAGGTAAGGAAGCCAAGTTGGTCATTCCCTGGAAGGATGGCCCACGCCTTGATGGCAAACCGCCATGGAATGCTGGTGGACTTCCAGACTACCCAGGCGACGGGGACGGCGGAGCGGGATATAGTACCGGTGCTGGTGGACCAAGCGAAGGAGCGGGGCTTTCATCCCAAAACGCTAGGTGTAGACAAGGGCTACGACACCGAGGATTGCGTGGCGGTTCTGCGGCGCCGCGGGGTGACGCCTCACGTAGCACAGAACACCAATGGCCGTTCCAGCGCCATTGATGGCGAGACCACTCGCCACCCAGGGTACGCTATCAGTCAGCGGATTCGGAAACGGGTTGAGGAGATCTTCGGGTGGATGAAGACGGTGGGCGGGTTCCGAAGGGCGCTGTATAGGGGACTGGCCCGGACCGGTCTGGCGGGATATCTGGTCCTTCCGCGGAAGGACGGCCTACAATCTGGTCCGCATGGCCAAGCTCCTGGGGCTGGCAAAGGAAGCACCACAAACCAGGGTGGCATGACATGACAATGGGACTACATGCCCGGTATCCTGGAGGACCGGGTTGAGGTAGCTCCAAAGGCCAAAAGCCCCGTTCCAACGCCCAATTTCCTCCACGAGAACCTAAGGACCAGTGACTTGACGCTCCGAGCTTGGTCTCGGACCCTATTCTTCAGCAACCTGCTAGAAACGGACCAGACAGTCGTCGGAGGTAGCACCGTCCACCAGGGAGTGGGAATTGTAGGGACCTACGCCCAGGCTTAGCGCACCCATGAGCCGGCTCCCGAGAAACACTCCAAAGGATAGGCACAAGTAGTATGAGATCATCCCTTAGGGTGATCTCTATGGCTCTCATCGTCCGCCATCAAGACGAGGTCGGCAAGGGGCGTCACGTTGCCGCTGGTGGCATTTTCACCCTTGCCTGTAAGGCATCCACGGCGACCTTCCCCTGGAACGGGGCTCCCCCATGGCGTGCTCAACGACCTCCTTCAAGCGTTGCAAGACCCAGTCCGTGCTGAGGTCGTTGCGGCGAGCAGCTTCATACTGCAGCTGTGTAATCCTTAGCATTACCTTGGCATTTGCAACGAGCCGGCTAGCCCTGACATCCACGCTGGCCAGCTTACAGTTGCCGGCTCCGGTAAGCTCTTAGGTATGCCTGGTAGGCGTTGTTGGTATCGACGTAGGCTCTAGCGAAGGCGTCCTGTCGGGGGGTGATGTCGGTGTCCTGGATACCGTCAGTCATCTGGTCATGCCACTTTCATGTGGTTGGAGCGTTACATAGGCTAAAGGCGCATGTCAACGTACTAGTCTATATACTGCAGATTACGATGCGTTCATCGAAAGCTTCGGACCAAGCTATGAGGCGTTCCTAAATGGATGAGGTATGTACAGTGGGGCTCTCCGAGGTTAGAATAGGGGGCACCAAAAGGACTTGGTTTTGCGACCTGCCGTCGGCATGGGGCCACACACCCTCCACAACCACGTCTACTACGGCCACCGCTATTTTGGGCACCAGATCGGCTGGCCAGGGCCCTAGCCTCGAGCCGCTCCCCCGATACACATTTATAACTAACCCAGTCACACATCGACGCCGCGAATCCCAGCTATGCAGTCGGCTGTACTTAGCAGGGTTGACGACCTTGGTGGTCCGACTTTAAGCTATAGCAGCCATTCTTGATATCGGAAATAGGATGATCGCTAATAGAGCCCTCTTGTCAGTCGGTGTTAGCAACCAGCAAAAGTGGGACACATTGGGACCCGAGAGATCAGGTGCTGGATGGGGGTCTGGTGAGCTCTCTGAGGGCCCTGTTATAGCGTCTGCGGTTTTGGATGGTTTTGGCCTTCACCTCCTTTCTGCGTTGTAGGATCTCTTGCCGTCTTCCCTTGAGCACGTCAGATGGTGTCACGTTGGCCAGGGCCTTGTGATAGCGCCGGTAGTTGTAGTAGCTGACGAACGCCGCGATAGCCGCATCGAGGTCAGAGGGCAACTCATAGGGCACCTGGTTTACGTCCCGTTTGATGCTCTGGTGGTAGCGCTCCAGCTTCCCGTTGGTCTGAGGGTGGAAAGGGGTTGCCAGGATGTGCTTGATGCCAACCATACCCAGGTAGTCCCTGAATGCCCTCGAGACATAGCCCGGGCCGTTGTCACTCAGCAGCCTAGTGCGGTCTGTGACTGGAACTTGATCCATGCCGGTCCTGTCCACAGCATCCTGGACCACCTCGATGAAGGAGTCGGCCGTCATGTCTTCCTGGAGCCTGTGAGCCAGGATGAAGCGGGAGTAGTCGTCCATCACGGTCACCAGGTAGTAGTAGCCCCAACCTACTACCCTGAAGTAGGAGGCGTCGGTGGCCCACATCTGGTGAGGGCCTGTGGTCTTGCGGTGGTACTCCTTACCCGCGGCCAGCTTCATCTCAGGCCTCTTCACCAGACCCTCCCTGCTCAGGATACGGTAGACACTCGACTCTGAGACACTGAAGCCCTGGTTGTCGGTGATCCACGCGGCCAGCTGACGGCAGCTCAGCTCCGGCATCTCTCTGGCTGCTGCGAGAACTGAGCGTTCTTCCCGAATGCTGAGACGGTTCCACGGGGGCTTGCCGCCTCCTGCATGGTCCTCAAGTCCTTGTTGGTCCTGGCGTCTGAGCCACCGGTAGTAGGTGCTCTTAGGGATACCCAACTCGCTGAGGGCCTTTCGTTTAGGGAGGGGAGACGAGGCTACTTCGGTAAGTACTTCTGCCTTCTCCACGGCGCTCATCCGCTGGTACCGGTAGCTTCCTGGGGCATGGGGATGGCCGTTTTTTTGAGACGGTACGCCTCCAGCGACAGATCGGCCACTAGCTCCTTGAGCTCCCCGTTCTCTCTCTTGAGCTGCCCTACCTCATGCTGAGTGGCGTCCCGCATCGTGTCGCGGGTCAACCTCTCCTTGCCCGCCTCCATGAACTCTTTGGTCCACGAGTAGTAGGAGTGGGGCTTGATCCCCTCCCGCCGGCACAGGTCGTTGACTGTGACCTCGCGGCGGAAGCCCTCCAGAACAATTCGGATCTTCTCTTCGGGGGTGTACTTACGTCGGGTAGCCGCCTTCACCGTGCGAACGAAGGACCTCGTCTCCGCGCTCCGTTCCTCGGCGGCCTCTGCTTTGTCTACGTCTGACTGGGACACATCTGCTCCTTGTATCTTGGTTTGGGTGTGTAACAATCACTTCACTTAGGTGGATCGGGGTGCGGCAGACCGGTTTCTCCTTGGTTATGGAAGACCGCCAGAAAGCGAGGGTCGCCGCACCCCTTCCGAATAGAGCCCGAACAGTTGCCTGGGCCAACCAAGCCCGCATCTTGCAAGGACGGGCCAATAATTCGCAGGAGGTGCTCGTGGAGCAAGAATCGATCTACGTAGGCATTGATGTAGCCAAGGCCCAGGTGGACGTCGCAGTCCGTCCTACGGACGACAGATGGGAGGTTTCCCATGACGAGACAGGAGTCCGGCAGCTGGTCTCCCAGCTGAAGGCCCTTGAACCGGTCATGGTGTTGCTGAGGCTTCGGGCGGCTTGGAAGTGCCGCTGGTGGCTGCCTTGGCAGCCGACGCGGTGCCTGTGGTCGTCGTCAACCCCCGCCAGGTGCGGGACTTCGCCAGGGCCACCGGGAAGCTGGCCAAGACCGACGCTCTGGACGCGGCGGTTCTGGCTCACTTCGCCGAAGCGGTTCGTCCACCCGTGCGCCCTCTGCGAGACGCCGAGACCCAGGCCCTTAACTCCCTGGCTGCCCGCAGGCACCAGGTGATGACCATGCTGGTCTCGGAGAAGAACCGCTTGAGCGCCGCCGCCATCGCCGTCCGCCCCCGCATCGAGGCCCACATTGCATGGCTGGAGCGAGAGCTGGACGACCTGGATGAGGGACTGCGGCAGACTCTCCGCCAGAGTCCCGTATGGCGAGAGAAGGATGACCTCCTGCGCACCGTTCCCGGCGTGGGAGAACAAGTCTCCATCTCTCTCCTGGCCTATCTGCCGGAGCTGGGCACGCTGGACCGCCGGCAGATCGCCGCCCTGGTAGGGGTGGCTCCCTTCAACCGGGACAGCGGCACCCTGCGGGGCAAACGCACCGTCTGGGGTGGACGCGCCCGCATCCGCGCCGCCCTGTACATGGGAGCGCTGGTTGCCAGTCGCTTCAACCCTGTTATCAGGGACTTCTACCAGCGGCTGCTGGCCGCTGGTAAGCCCAAGAAGCTGGCCCTCACAGCCTGCATGCGCAAGCTGCTCGTTATCCTCAACTCCATGCTCAAGCATCGCTCACCCTGGCGCGACCTGACTCCGGCAGTCGCCGGTCATTCCTCTTGACTTTCAAGACAGTTGCTTTCTGTGGGTAACTCTACCCTCACTTCAGGAGCTCTCGCCACCCTCCAAACTCTCGGGTTTTCTTACCCTCCGATGTGTCCCATTATCGCTGACGGCCTACACCGCCCATCCCGGGCACTGTCAATGTGCCCGATAACTGGGTGATCTGTAACGGCGAATCCAACATTGTCGTGTTCGACCTGGGCAGCAGCGTGGACATCGACTACCCTGTCGGCACCGACGTGATGAACGTTACCACCGAGTATCTGCTGCCTACCCTGCTGGGCAACGCCTTCAACACACGCTTCGAGACCAGCTTCCGCTTCACCGCCCTGGAGCTAGCCCTTTCCGTGTCCGGTTTCGAGATCATCCCCGGCTTCACAGTGTTTCCCGAAATTTGCATTTTTGGACTATGCACTCCCGAAGTGAGGTTCCCAGGACTCAGCTCGCCTCCCATCACCATAGGACCCCTGGGTCCGGTGCTGGACGAGACCGTATCTCTTCCCACCCTCGATCTTCCCCAGTTCTTCGACGTTTCGCCCTTCCCCTGGGTGCTGGGCGGCTTCAACAGCGTACCCGGCGCCACCCTGGTTTTCGACCCGCAGCGGGAAGCCATCCCGGTGATCAGAATAGGCCCCACCAACCTCCGCGAGGGTGAGGAGGGGACCTGGGATTGTAACGATGTGGCCGGCTCCGATTCCCGGGACATCGCAGAACCCTTCACCTGTACCTGGGACTTTGGCGACGGCACGGGAGCCCTGGGCAAGATCGTCACCCACTCCTACGACGACAACGCCGGCGCACCCGGGGTCACTTACACGGTGACCCTGACCGTGGACGACGGTCACAACCGGCCCGTCGTCATTACCCGCGATGTGGACGTGGACAATGTCACACCCACCTTGAAGGCAGGAACCGACAAGACCACCTTTGAGGGTACTCCTGTGGGCCTTGGAGTTGGATACCCCTTCGGAGTAAACCTTATTAGCAACCCCAACGCTGAAGCTGGCACCGCGGCCTGGTCCGGCGCCGGGTTCATAGCTCGGCCTTATGCTCTGGCATCTGACCCCACCCTGGCCAGCCTGAACCTCTTCGACCGCACGCTGATCTTTAATGGAGGTGCCGAGGGAGGCACCGCCGGCTGGTCCGGCAACCTCAGCTCTAGCTCCTACACCGTCCTGGGGGTTCCGGCGCCCGCGGGCGCCGGAGCTCGTGTGTTTGATGGCGGTGGCAACTTCAATACCAGCGGCGGTCAGACCTTCGACGTTTCCGACACCGCCGCCCTCATCGACGAAGACGGCGTCAACTTCGACCTGTCCGCCTTCCTGGGAGGGCAGGGGGCTGAACCCGATGATGCCGGCGTAACCGCCACCTTCCGCGATGCTGTGGGCAACCCCATCGGTAACGCAATCCTAGGCCCTGTTACAGCAGCGGACCGGGGCAACGTCACCCAGCTCCTGCCCAGGTTCGCATCCGGTACAGTTCCTCGGGGGACCCGGTCCATCAGCGTCGACCTGGAGATGAAAGCGCCGCCTCCACCTGTTCCTCCTGCCGAGTCCGTCTTCTTCGGCGAGTTCAAGGCAACCGAGATTAGCCAGCTCCAACTCAACGGGAGCACGGCATTCCTCAATCCCAACGTCTTTGAAAACCTTTGGTTGACCAGCGGCCCCGGTCAAGCAGGAAGCGCCTTCTTAAAGGACTCCATCTCTCTCGCGAACGATGCATCGTTCAGCACTCAGTTCCCGTTCCTGATAAATAACCCTCAGGAGAATGGGGGCGACGGCCTGGCTTTCGTGGTTGCACCCAGTCCCAGCTCCCTGGGCCTCGGAGGCGGCGGCATCGGCTATTCAGGTCTCAACAACATTATGGCAATTGAGTTTGATCACTTTAATAACGGTGCTCCATGCGACGGAAACACTTTCAGTCATGTGGCAATCCACTTTGGCGATTTCTGTAGTCCTTTCGTTATAGCGGATTTGGCTTTTGTGGACGGCAACATCTTCCCCTTCGCTCTGGCAGACGGTTTGCCCTGGTACGCCTGGATCGACTACGACGGAGTCACCGATATACTCGAAGTGCGGGTTAGCCACTTTCCATCCCGGCCTACCGACCCTCTATTTAATATATTCGTTGACCTGCCCGCTGTGCTAGGCCAGACAGACGCCTTTATCGGCTTTACAGCCGGGACCGGTGCGTCCAGCGCCAATCATATTATCTTGTCCTGGGGGTTCACCTTCCAGCCTCCCACTCCCCCGTTCAACGGCAACCAGGCGCTGGCCGACAACATCTCCCTGACACTGTCGGCTCCCAACACCAACCTGGCCGGCACCCCGGCGGGCGGCTTCCCCAAGCTGAACTCCCCTGGGCCGGTCAACCGGCAGCTTAGCTACTTCTCCAGCACTGGGACGACGACCATCGGTGTACAGGACATAGACGTTTCGCCTGGAGCCGATGTGATCGATGCCGGCGGCGCAACCTTCGGCTTGAGGGGCTTCCTGGGAGGCCATGCAGGCCAGGAGGATCTTGCCGGAGTCGTCGTCCTCTTCAAGGACGCCGGTGGCACCCCCATAGGCCCCGCCAGGACCATAGGCCCGGTCAGCCGGGCGGAGCGGTCGGGCTCCACAGGGATGCTCCAGCGGAGCCTGGATGGGAATGTTCCCGTGGGGACCCGCAGCGTCCAGGTTCAGGTTGGCCTTGCCCATCTGAGCGGAGCTTTTAACGATGCTTCCGTAGACGCCCTATCCCTGATATTCAGGGCAGTCACCGGCGCCAACCTGGAAGATGACGGCCTTGCCGATACCCATACGGCGCTCATCAACTGGGGCGATCTGAGTCCACTGCAAGCTGCCCTGGTTAATCAGGCCCGGGGTGAAGCTGTCTTCAGCCAGCTACACACCTATGGCGACAACGGCGTTTACGATGTAGTTGTCACCGCACAGGATGACGACCATATCCTGTTCAACAACGGGCAGGTGAGCGACGGGTTCCAGGTGACGGTGCTCAACGTGCCGCCCACGGTAATCGGCCAAGACAACACCTTCGTGCGGGACGAAACTCCCCTGGCCGACCTGTTGCTTGCCACCTTTACCGATCCCGGCTTCAACGACCGTGACTTTACCGCCACCGTAAACTGGGGCGACGGTACCCCGTTGGAGACGGACACCGGATCGATCAACGTTACTGTGGACCAGGGCAACCTGCGGGTGACGGGTAGACACACCTACTCATCGGCCATCATAACTGGGCCCTACCCGCGGAACGTTACAGCTTCTATCACGGTGACAGACAAAGATGGAGGTTCGACCATCGTCTTCGTCACCAACCTGGTCACTGACCTGGTAATCCCCTTTGTGGCTGCCGGGCCCGACCGGGGCATCCCCGAAGGAAGCTCCGTTACAGTTAACGGGTCTTCCCAGGCCGTCTTACCTGTGCCGTTCCCGGTGAACCTGCGCTATGAATATGAATGGAACTTCGGCGACTTCAGCCCGCCCTTTGTGCAGCAGATTGCCGGAGGCGCTGCTATCCCGCCGCTGACTCCTTTGAACAATCTAACGGCGATACCCAGCAGCCACAGCTACAGCGACGATGGTCAGGCAGTTGTGGCCCTTACCGTCAGAGGCTACTCGTTGACCAACGGTAAGCTGCAAACAGCGAAGATCGACTACTTCATCGTGACCATCAGCAACGCCCCGCCGGTGATCGCTTCTATGAACATTGCGCCGACGCCACCGGAGGGGACCACGGTGGTGCTGTCAGCCACCTACACCGACCTGGGCCTGGCCGATACCCACACCGCCCTGATCAACTGGGGTGACGGCAGCCCGGTCGAAGCAGGCCTGGTTACCCAGCAAACAACCACCGCTGCTCCAGGCAGCGTTTCAGGCAGCCACGTGTACGCCGACAACGCCGCCCGTACCGTGACCCTTGAGGTGTGTGACGATGATGGTGCCTGCGTCACGCTCGCTAGGTCCGTGAACGTCCTCAACGCGCCGCCGTCGAATGTAAGTGCCGGCGCCCCCCAAACCTTCACTGAAGGCGATCCGATCTCGCTTTCCGGCGCCGGGTTCACCGATGTTCCGGCCGATACCCACACCGCGACCATCGACTGGGATGATGGAACAGTAGAAAGCGGCACGGTCAACCAGGTGGCTGACACCGTCGCCGGCTCCCACGTCTACGGCGACGGTTCGACTCACGTTGTCGAGGTCTGCGTGACCGACGATGATAATGCCACCGACTGCGGCTCGGTGGGATTCACGGTGCTCAATGCCAATCCGGTGGTGAATGCCGGCCTGGACAAGTTCGCCCAGGAGGGCGAGGTGGTTCCGCTAATTGCTACCTTCACCGACGCCGGTGCCGACGATATCCACACCGCCCTGATCGACTGGGGTGACGGCACCTCCTCGGACCCGGCAGCGGTGGACCAGACCACCCGCAGCGTTTCCGGCTCCCATGTCTATGCCCAGGACGGCACCTACACCATCACCGTAGAGGTCCGAGACGATGATTACGACGGTGTAAACGGGGTGGGCTCAGATACCCTTGATGTGGATATAACAAATGTGCGGGTGGAGTTCCTGGAGCTACAGCTCACCTCGGGCGGCCGGCCCGTTACCGTGGAAGGGTCGACCCTCAATATAACGGTGCCCTTCAACGACAAGGGCACTCTGGACGGCCACACCGCCACGGTCGACTGGGGCGATGGGACGGCCACGGACGACAGCATTACCGGTGGCGTTACTGTCACCGAGGACCCCGACGGGCCTCCAGGCAGCGAGGACGGCACCGACGGCACCGTTGCCGCCAGCCACGTCTACGCCGACAACGGAAGGTACACCATCACCGTCTGCATATCCGACGATGATGAAACAACCTGCGGCACCACTACGGCGACGGTGGGTAACGTGGTACCGACCGTGTTCCCGGGCCCCGATCAGGTAGGTGCCCTCGAAGGCTCCCCGGTCAGCCTGCCTTCGGCCACCTACAGTGACCCCGGCTTCGACCGGGCTGTCACTCCCACCGAAGAGAACTTCACCGCCACTATCGACTGGGGTGACGGAACGACGGAGCCCGTCGACGAAATCACCGTGACCGAGGTGTCGGGGGATGCTGCTT
>CBDFKU010000019.1:0-387988 GCA_965248975.1 Dehalococcoidia bacterium | reverse complement strand
ATGGTTGGCTTCTCTTGGCCGACGAACCATCCAGCTTCCAAGTGCGCCGACCGGCCAGATGGCAGCACCAGCACACAGGCATCGGCCCATCTCATTGCGTCGAAATCGGTGTTGAAACCTTTGTTGAGCAATCGGGTCGTTGAGCATTGAGCGATAGCGATCAACTGACCAGGATTGCCAATCTGGGTCAAGCTGTTCCCAGCCGAAGCCCGACCGATCCGGGGGGTTTCGGAAGTCGTACACTTCATGTCCCGCAGCCCGCAGTGCGACGACGACTCCCGGCTGATACTGATTGCGCCATGACGACGCGACGTAGATTCTCACAGCGCCTTCCCTCCGCGCCCATTGCTATACCATGCCATCGCCGCTTCAAATTCGACGGCCTCGGACATGGACATGTCACCGCCGAGATAGCGGGCCAACGCATCTGTACACTCGCGGCGAAGCCCGACATGTTCCAAGACCTGGGCAAGGCCTGGGCACGGGCGCCCCTCCTTCATGCGTGCCTCAAGCTCCTCAAGTAAATTTTCTGTGGAGAAGTCGGCGATATCGACTTCAACTTCAACTTCAACTATCGGTGCCATTACAGCGCCTTCCCTCCATCTTGGCCCTGATCGCCGCGTCCAGGTCGATGCCGTAGCGGGCGGCCATTGCTCGGATGTATTCGACGAAATCGCTCAACACATCGGTCGGCTCGGACCCACGCACATCACTGAGCATTTCATGAGCACTCACGATGTGTTCGCCAAACGACTCGTTCGGATCGAACGCCAGCAATTGTCGTTGCGGCAACTTCCACTCGTACCACTCCGCCATGTCCGCCACCCGGATCACCACGTCGGCCAGCTCGGACGCGACGCCTTCGGGTTTCTGTGTAGCAAAGTCGAAATAGCCGTAAGCAGGACAGTCAGCAGCGTGCCCTCCAAGAGATTGGAAACAGTCACACACCGCTGCTGCTCCATGTTCCAGCCCATGCTCCCGATACGCCCTCCGCGCCTCGCTTAACGCCTCGTGAACATCTGCGATGCAGTCGCCGAAGGTTCTCGGCTCGTCCCACCAGCCGTGGTCCTTGGCGATGGCGTGGGCCTCGCGTTGTAGTTCAGCTAGGTTCATCAAAGCAACCCCTCCTTGTCGGTGTAATCCTGGTCGGGCCAGACATGGAAGCGGTGAACAGCCAATGCTGATATGAAAGCGTCCAACGTCCCAGGCCCCTTGAAACGCATGACTAGCGGAACGTCCAAGCTCTCGATCATCATGGAGACATGCACTTGAGTCGGCTTGCCCTTCCCGTCGGGTAGCGGATGCCACTCCAACACATGGATGGAATCTAGCTTGACCCCCAGGAACTCGATGCTGTCGGTATTGCGGGGTTGGTCGTGAAACCGAATATCGGGTTTTTTGTAGCTCCGCTTCTTGTCACTCACCGCAACGTCTCCTCACTGCTCCTAGTCCAGGCGATTAGTTTCTCCAGAATCTCGCTCGCCTCTTGCGGCTAGGTCTGGATTCCCGAACGCTGACATTCCCTGGCATGGATGTTGCGCAGGCGTCGGGTACGGAACACCTGGCCGCAGCCGCACCGGGCCCCTTCACTCCTCTCCAAGCCGTGAACCTGGCTGAAGTGACGCTCCAGGTCGGCGAAGACATTGTTGGGGGGCGGACACGCTATGCACGTCCTGGCACGACGGTTCAAGCTCCCGCGGTGGGCCGACTCCAGATGGTCGTCGAGATCCTCGCCGTCTTTGGCTCCATAGCCACAATGTACGCACTTGGCTTTCTCCTCCTTCATCTCCTCCTTCATCTCCTCCTTGTATCTCCTCTCAGCCATGCACTCCTTTTTTGGAGACAAACTTCCCCTAGCTTCCACGGGACAAGCCCTTGAAATTTAGGGTCGAATGGTGTCCCGTTCTCTGTCCCGTTGCAGCCGTTCGCTAGATACGGCCTTATATCTACGGGACATGTCCCGGGACATCTCCTGCGGGGACGGGACGGGACAACACCCCCCTATTTATAGGGGGTGTCCCGTCCCGTTGTCCCGTCAGGTGTCCCATCCGGTATGTGTAAGCCCCCAGCGATTGCCCGGCAGCTTTATGAATCTGCTGTCCCGGCGCAAGGCTTTCCGTATAGTGTCGGACTTGGACTCCAAGTCCTCGGCAAGTTCCTCCACCGTGAGAGGGTTATATCGGGCCTGTTTGATGGCTCCCTGGATGCGGTCGGCGATGCTCAGGTTCTCTTCCAGCTCCGGAACATCCCGCACGTCCTCACGAGCCACTGACACCTCCCCGTCACTGAGGAACTCCAGGCGACATCCGATGGGTCTTATCAACTTGCCGTCGTTGGCCTTCTCATGGAATAGACCGACGTGGGTGACGTGTTCATCCTCCGATTGGGACGCCTTCACGTGAAACACGTTCCTTGGGTAGTTTGTCCAGTAGACGCTGCCAAAAGGCCCCGTGGCCCCGGTCACCTTCGACTTGTGGGCCAACACCAGGCTGGTCACATTGAGGCTTCGAAGCGCCATGAAGAACTGGATGGCGGACTGGGCCGACTCCGGGTCCCCTCCGCAGGCTGGTCCGGCGGTGTCCACTATCACGGTCTGTATGCCCCGCTCGAGTACGGCTTTCTGCACCTCTTGTACATCCGCCGCCAGACGTTGGGAGCACCGCCTGTAATGCACTGCTGACCGCTCCCCCAGCCCTAACCCTTTGTGAATGGCGTCGAAGCGCCGCGCATTCTCTGACTCCGTGTTCTCATAGTCCAGGTACAACACCGGTCCAGGCTCCGGTAAAAACCCTTGTGCCGGGTACCCCTCGGATATGAGGGAGGCTAGATAGGCGGCCAGGTATGACTTCCCCGTACCCCCAAATCCGTATATCAGCGTCGGCACACCTTCCATGATCATTGGCTCGACTCTCCATCTGATTGACTCTGGTATTGGGACGTCTCGTATCTGGACGACCTTTTCACCTTCCCGGTGCCGCTGGATCACACCGAGGCAGACCTGCTCCAGGACCTCATCCCAGTTGATTTGCTGCACCTGATTCGCCAACATGCTCGCGATCTGCTTCCGGGTTCTCCCGGCCAACAGGTTCAGCCCCTCGTGGAATATGTGGTGCCAACCAGGCTCCGGGGGGAAGGAGCCCCGGATGGTGATCTCACCCCAGAGGGTCTTCTTGTCCTCCGTTATGCGGTCCACCCGAATGGCTATCCGTTCTTCCAGGTACTTGAATACGTAGACGCCCGCACTGACGTTGGCCTCCACTCTAGGGTCGCTCATGGGATTCTCGTGTAGCCATGAAGGGTCTGTGCCTGCACCTGTCGGACATGTCCGCCGGACACCCCGGACATGTCCGGCGGCCGGTCACGGGCGGGCGCTCCGCGTACCAAGTCCGCCAGCGCCCTCACAACCTCCTCCAGCCGCTCCTGTCCGTCCCACAGCCTGTCCCTACAGCCCTTGTATCCGGGGCTATGGAAGGCCGTCAGGCCCCGCTCGAAGTAATGGTCCCGCCATGAGTCTGAGCATTGAAAATCTATCGTGTCCTCTGTGTATGTGCGGCACATGCGAAACTCACCCTCTCATCGGACTGAGGCAGCAAGGCTAGGCTGGCCGGTCTTAGTCAGCGACGGCAGCCTTCTGGTGCAGCTGGACCCGGCCCCAAGCGTCCCCCAGGTCGTAGATCGTGTCCCTGAGGCCTATATCCAGAATCCTCCGTACATCGTCTGTGCTGAGCCCGTATCGCTCATAGGACCACGCCATAAGCTGGCCGGCGTTCTCCGGTACTCCCTGAATCGCCTCGGGCCTCTTCGTCGGCTTCCTCATGGCGGGCCTCCCGTTGCCACGCCCTCCCGCCAGAGGCCGGCCGCCGGTCATCTCCTCTATGACCTTGGCCACCACCGTCACCGGCATCAGGTTCTTGATCACGTTGCGTTGCGCCTTGGAGATCGCCTTCTCGTAGGCGAAGTCGTCGGCGATTACTCCCCTACCGTCCCGCAGCCGGATCGACTTCGGCTGGTGGGTCCCCGCCCACAGGGTAACGTTCCTATCTAGGTCGGTCGCTTGGACCATCACTCGGAAGGCGTCCCCCAGATCTTCCACCTCGGGCTTCTCGATCCGGAAGTTGCCGCGGTATTGGGAGTACTCACGTATGCCGGCCCACGATAGGCCGCGCTGGGTGCGTCCGGCGCCGTCCTTGAACTCATAGACGTACTCATGGACGAGCTCCCCTGCCAGGAGCGCGATGATCTGCTCCTCGTCCCGCTGGTCCGTCTCCCGGATTCTCGCAAGGGCCTGCTCTTGCCCCTCCGCTGGGACTGCTTCTGTCGCCATTCCCGTTTTCTCCTCCTTGTGCCTTGGCCTGTCCTTCTCGTACAGCTCCGATCCCTCACTACGGATCTGGTTAGGCATTGCCCCAGAGTCCCTGGGTGAGGAGTATGTTATCCTTCTGATGTGGGAGAGCTGCGGCAATGATGCCAAGCATCGAACTTCCCATTGGCACTGCAACGTCTGTGGCGTTCTTTACCATCTCGGCCATCGCTGCGTATTTCACACCGGAATACCCTCCTATGCGCTGGTTCGCGGCTTCCGCTTTTGCTTTCTTTGTGGTTCTGGGCCCGATACGGTGGCTCGCAAACACCGACTTGCAGATCATTGATGACCTCTCTCCCTTCCTGTCCCTTCTCCGCATTTCGGGCATCGTAACTGGCGTGGCCTTAGGAATTCTTGGAGTTGCTGAGGCTTTTTGATCACCCCATAGACAAACGCACCCGACAAAGCTACTCCTAGAACGAGGAGCCAAGCGAAGAACGACATCAGAACCAGCTTGCCGAACAGATCCACGAAACAGTTCATTCCTCTTCTCCCACCGGCTTCGACGTTTCCTCCCAGAGTCGCGCCTCGGCTCGGCAAGCTCCCTTCCACGACAAATCGCAGTAGGGCATCGATCTAACGCCTCCTGGTGCTAGACGCCCGTGGGCTGCTGCTCGCGGACCTGGCTCCGGACCGCATCGACCAGCGCGTGGTCTATGCACGTGGCACAGAGATCCACCGGGTCGCTGCGGAGCCCCGAATCTGTTGCTTGCTTAGCTACCACCACTAGACAGACCGGAGCAGATGATCTCAGGCCCCTTTCCACGATTATTCCCGTCGCGTATCGTTTTGCCGGGCCCTCTGCGTAGAACTCCCCGCACGCATCACACCTCTTTGCGTCTGCCATTGGGCTTCCCTCCTTGCCTTGCTTTTCAATGATGGTCAGGCGGGGTTTGGTTTTCTGTTTCTTGGAGTCGCTGTATTGTTCTTCTTAATCGCCGTACTTCTTGGGAAAGATACATAGCTGCCGCCATCGCTATGAAAGCTGTGGCCGCAAACCCGATCATCCCTAGAAGTAGGCTATTCAACGTCCTCGGTATCCACACGGCCTGAAAGATTGCGGTAAAAGCCACCGCTGAATCGACTGGAACCCAACTCGCTTGAGGCAGCCGCCTCCTCCTGGTCTTCCTTGGCCTGCGCCCTCAGCTGCGATGCCCGCTCCATACTGCGAACCTGGGCCGCCTCGGCCACTATGGACTTCCGGTGCCGCTCGATCTGCTTGAACACCTTGTCGGGCAGACGGAACACTTCACCCTTGAGCTCCACCACGTGGGTCCAGTCGTTGTCTAAACGCCGCGTGTAGACGTTGTAGGTGTCGGTGACCATCAGGTCCTCGTCGCCGTAGATCGGCTGCTCCCCGGACTGCGCCAGTCTCTCCACGTGGACCGCTGAACGCCTGCGGTACTCCCCGGGCATCATCCCCTTTCGATTGGGTGCGCTCCTGGGTTTGGGCTTCCGACGCTTTGCCATGATCAAGTCTCCTTCCTGTCAATGGTGCCCGCGCTGCCAGCATTCTTCACATACCAACCTGCGACACTCGCCACAGTTGAATAGCTTGCTGGTGGAGCTCCTGCAATCGGATATCTCGCAGTAAAGCTTGCTCGTCATAGCGCCACATCCTTCAGCCCGAGGGCCGCCTGCACCTGCCGCGCTGCCCTCCTGGCCCACGGGTCCACGCTGAAGTTGGCTATCCACTCCAGATAGATGTATCCTATGGCTCGGCTGCTGTCCTCGGGGTATTGATCCTTCTCCCCCAGATGGACCGCTTCGGTTTCTCCCGCCTCATCGTCCAGTGGAGCCGTCGGTGGGCTAGCATTCGCAGTCACAAGAGCCTCCTTCCAGTAGGGATCTCCACTTTGTTCTCGGCGGGCCGGCGGCGGTAGTCGTCGAAACGATCCGGGAGCACGTTGGAGAAGGCGCGGGTCTCCCCGCAGCGCTCGCAGAACCCCGCGCTTGTAGGGCCTTTCTCCGTCTCTATCAGCCAGTAGTGGACGCATACAGGTTTAGGTTTGGCCTCATCCGCATGAAACTCCGCCCCCCTGCGCTTAGCTGTGATCACGCTGTCACCAGCTCTCGATCCCTGGCGTGGCACTCGCACTGGCAGGGCGTCGGCGGGGTGCTCAGGTGGGGAACCTCGCCGTTGCACTTGCGGTGGGAGCCCACGAAACACTCACGAGACTTGGGATTGCAGCTCATGGTCGTGACCTCTCCGATTCCTCCAGGCTTATCACGCCGCTACCCTCCTTGATTGCCCTCGCCTTGGCACGGGGCCTGGGGTTTACGGGGAGCCATGCTCCCCGGCCTCACCTGCTATCCCTCGACGTAGCGCATGAGGTTCCCCGCCGCTGTCTCCACCTTCACCCGCTCATCGGTGTGCTGTATCTGCCGGGCAGACGCCGTGATCCCCTGGATGATGTCCCACAAGGACCGGGCCTGCCCCTCCTCAGCGATGGCTGATGCAACGGCGTTCTTCGCCTGGGTGCCGGTAAATCCCCTGTCCTGGAGCCACTTGTCCCAGCCCTTGTTTTCCTTCGCACCCTGGGGAAGCTCGTATGCCTGGGCCGCCTTGATGGCCTCAACGGTCTTCCGGGTGTCTTCCTCGGCGTACCTGGCGAGATACCGCTGCCCCTCGTAGGCGAACCGATCCGGCGCCCCCCTGGTGTGGCGTATCCGTAGCTCCCGGACGTCGGTGGCTCCCCAGATGATCCGGTTGTCACAGACGTAGCGGTACAGGAAGGTCGTCAGCCCGAATACCGCCGCTCCCACCTCGCTGTTCCAGGTGTAGAACCCACGAAACAACGTCTCGTTACCTACCTCGATGGGGTTGTCCGGGTCCACCAGGAAAAGGAACACGTCCCTGTCCGAGGCGTAGAGGGTGGTGGCCCGCTTGGGATTCTGGGTCGTGTAGCTGGCTGCCGGCACCTGCCACCGGCCATCATGGTTCACCCTCTCGACTGCCTCCACCACCTCCTGGTCCCAGATGCGCCCGTAGCTGGTGGAGGTCATGGACCGGAGAATGTTGGAGCCGTTGGTCTGCCCCAACACCAGGGACTCGTCCCTGATGGGAGTGTGCTCCAGCCCCCATTGCAGGTTGATCCCCGCCAGCTCGTGGGGGAGCTTGCGGAGGTAGGACGCTGGGGCCTGGGCGTATTGGGATAGCTGTCCGAAAGCCCAGTGGGTGGGGCTTAGAAGGCGGTGCTCGCCCCTGGTAATGTCGTATGCTTCCACCTCCAGCCCATCGTCGACCTGGACCCGGAGGTCCTGGACCGGGGTGGTCAGGGTCCAGGATTCATGCCGTCTATCCTGGACGGCGGCCTTGAGGTCGCCAAGGGTGAGGTACCGTTGGTCGTCGGGCCTGCTAGCCCACTGCTCCGATGCCTTGGATAGAGTTGCGGTTGTCATTGGGTCCCCTTTCTCGCCCGTACAATGCCCTGGCGCGGCCTGGTCAGTTGGTCCTAGTCCTTCCCGCCGATAGAGCTGCACCTCCTCTCTTGTTCCGCCGTGGCCACCACGTAGTGGTACGGGGTAGGCTCCTAGTCATGGGAGGGCTCCCCTCCGTTTGTCCTGGGGCTTTCGGGAACGGTGTGGGGCCGGGAGTTCAGCCACCCCTCCACCTCGTCAGTGCGCCATCCAGTGGTCCGCTCGCTGAGCCGCACAGGACGGGGAAACACCCCGCGTGAGATCAGCCGATAGAGCGTCGCCTGGGACAGGCCCACGCGGGCCAATACCTCTGGGCGACGCAAGATACGCTTACTTGTCAGGGTCATCTCTCTCCCCTTTCTGTTGGGCCTCTTGGACGGCGCTCTCTAGAACTTTCCGCTCCGCTTCCGCGCCAGCTCTCTTGGCTTCCGCCTGGAGGTCTAGCTCTGCGTTCACTAAAGCCTCAAAGCCGGATGGCGCAGCACGGCGACCCCGTAAGTACGCGTTGAACAGCGTCGGGTGTATGCCGAGCCGAACGGCAAGGTCAGCCTGGCGTAACCCAATCTCGACCATCCGAGCTATGAGTTTCGGATATTGCTGATAAGTGCTTACTGAGTACATAGGCATAATGTACATAGTGAACTCTAGATTGTCAAGAGGTGGTCAACAACAATTTAGAGGTACGTTATGCCGCAGTCATCTATTGATCCACTAGTTGCAGAGAATCTGAAGACCGTTCTTAAGAAGAAGGGGCGTTCAGCTTATGCTGTAGCTACAGCACTCGATCGGGCACCGAATTGGCTGTATCGCGTGATGAAGCAAGAGGCCGGTATCTTGCTCCCCACCCTCCGCGAGGTCGCTGAGGAGCTGGGCGTATCGGTCGGAGAGATCGTCGATCCGCCGAGCGAGAATCGAAAGGATGGACATGCACCCGGCCAGGCTATAGCTAAGACCAGGGAGGCCTACGACGCCACAAATTACGCCGCATCCAACACGAGCCCTGTGGAAATACTGGAGTTTGCTTCGGCGGCAGGCGTTGGTGCGGAGGTCTACGACGAGACGCCGATCGGTCTCTTGTGGTTCCGGAACGACTGGCTGAAACGCCACTCCATCGACCCCAAGCAGAGCAACATCATCAGAGTCCGTGGGCCATCGATGGAGCCGACATTGCCTGACGGCTGCTCAATTCTGGTGGACAGACAACGGCGGACACCTCAGGAAGGCTGCATCTACGTCATGCGGACCGAGGATGGTCTGGTAGTCAAGCGCCTGGGCAAGGACGAGAGGGGCCGGTGGATGGTCGTAAGCGACAATCCTGACTGGGAGACAGTGCCACTCAATTATGGAGCCGCGATTGTGGGCGAAGCGCGGTGGTCGGCGGTGACATATTAGGGGCATAAAAGATGAAGATCCTAGGCAGTGAACTTTATCATCGGAATATTTGTTAGCATCGGCCTCTCGGTCGGGGTTTATTTTGCCGTCCAGCTATACCGAGACGTAGCGGATGAAACGGGGTATTCGCAGTATGCCGCCGCTTTTACTTCAGGCCCGATTATCGAGAACGGCATTCTCACCTTTTCTGTCACTGTAAGTGAAGGTTCCCGGATCGCGGAGATTGGGTCTGAGATCACACCATTTGTTGTGTACGACGATGTACATCTCATTGCTGGAATATATCCCCCTGGAGCCCATATTAGGTGGATACTTAAGTCAACAGATATCGTTGCCGACCACTATGAGGTTACCAGCAACTTCGCCAGTGTAACTGCCAAAGTTGAGCGATTGCCATGCCTGAGTAGTTGCTCTATAGGGGTTTGGGGAAACGAAGGAAATAATCCTAGGCAACTTCTCACTGAAGCTAGAATCAAAAGGAAGCAAATTGAGGAATAATGCCTCTTACACAATCGCTCGAAGAGATTACCTGAGCCACGGTCATCGGGTCGAGATGGTAGAGATGTTGCAGATTGATAGTGGTAGTAAACGTGGTATGTATTTACTTTAAAACCTCGATATTAGCTATAAAATAGCGGGCGATTTGAATCCCATCACCCGCTCCACGTTAACCCTATCACTATCAGGAGGTAGGAAATGAGTAGCGGGACCATGCGAGCCTATGCTAATACTCCTTACGGCCAGATCCACTACCGGTACGCCGGAGAGGGCGAGCCCCTGGTCATGCTGCACCAGACCGCCTGCGGCTCCGCCCAGTACGACGAGGTCATCCCTTTGCTGGCGCCCAAGTGTCGCGTCATGGCCATGGACACTCCGGGATTCGGCATGTCCGATCAGCCTCCCCACCCTTACACCGCCGCGGACTACGCCCGCTGCATCGTCGCCTTTTTCGACGCCATGGGTCTCCAGCGCCCCAACCTCTTCGCCCACCATACAGGAGCCACCTACGCCTGCGAGGTGGCCGCCGCTTACCCCGATCGCGTCGACAAGCTGATCCTATACGGCACCCCCCACTGGGAGGAGACCGCGGAGCAGCTGATCACGAGGCTGGAGGGGAGAGCCCTGGTTATAAAAAAGGACGGCAGTCACCTCAACGAGGTATGGGACGATATGTACGGCCGGCTACTGGACGGCGTGTTCCCCGACCGGGCCTCCAAGGAGGCCCTGGATGCAGTGGAGACGGAGGTCATCTGGAAGCTGGTTTCCGGGCCCCGTTTTGCCGACGCCTACCATGCCATCTTCCGATACCCCGTGCTGGAGCGCGTTCCCCTGATCAAGGCGCCCACCCTGGTGATGAGCGGCACGGGAGACACACTGGTCCACACCACCGACCTAATAGCCAAGCACATACCCCGCAGCCGCACCGCCGTAATCCAGGGCGGGTCCTTCTACACCAGCTACGACAACCCTCAGGAGCTGGCCAAGGAGATGCTCGGCTTCCTGGAGTCGCCGGGGGTCTAGGACCCAGGCGGCCCACCGTGGCGACCCTTGTCACCGGCGGCACCGGCTTCGTCGGCAGCAACGTCGTCAGAGCCCTGGCCCAGCGCGGCCACCAAGTCGTCTGCTTCGACCTGATGCCGCCCGACGACCTGTTCACCAGGTTCGTCGAGCCCTACGCAGCACGGGTCAGCATCGTTCTGGGAGACATCCTCAGCGTGGAGGACCTCCGCGGTGCGGCCGATCGAGGCATCACCAAGATCGTGCACGCCGCCGTGCTCACCCCCAGCCGGGCCTCCAACGTCGAGGCGGAACGCAGCCGGGACATCGTGGACATAAACCTGGCGGGCACGGCGAACCTCCTGGACCTCGCGCGGCGGCTGTCGGTGGACCGGTTCCTTTACGTCAGCTCCGAAGCGGTCTACGGAGACCCCGTCACCGAGGAGGTGCGGGAGGACTCGCCTCTTCGCCCCCATAACCTTTACGCCGTCAGCAAGTACATCAGCGAGCTGCTGACCCGCAGGTCCGGCGAGTTGCATGGCTTCGGCGCCGTCAGCGCCAGGCTGAGCTACCCCTATGGACCCATGGAGCGGGTCACCGGCCACCGCACCCGGATGTCGATGATATACAGGTGGACCGGCAGCGTGATGCGCGACGAGCCCATCCTCGTGGGGGACCGCGCCATGGCCCGGGACTACACCTACGTCGGCGACGTGGCCGAGGGCATCTGCACCATCCTGGACGCGCCCTCATTATCTTACGATGCCTACAACGTCTCGATAGGCCGCCCGACAACGGTCGGCGAAGTGGTGGCGGCCCTCCAGGAGGCTGTCTCAGAAGTCAGGGACCTGGTGAATGAACCCGTGTTAGGTGTACCTTAGAGGCGACATCAACGAAGGAGAGATGGAGATGCCGCTTCGAGATATGGACCGCGATCAGATGTGGCTGCTGCCGCCTTCTCTTGACGAACTGTTGCCGTTAGACCATCCAGCCCGATTCGTGGCCGAGTTTCTGGACGCACTGGATAGGGAAGGCTGGGCTGAGCTCGGCGTGGAGATAGACGGCGACCCGATGGGAGCGCCGGCCTACCATCCTCGTGCGTTGCTAAGCGTGTGGTTGTACGGCTTCATGACCGGGATGCGCTCCTGTCGCAAGTTGGAGGCGGCCTGCCGCGACCAGATACCGTACCTGTGGCTGACTGGGTGGCAGCATCCCGACCACAACACCCTGTGGCGGTTCTACAGGGATCATCGCCGAGCCATGAGGAAGCTGTTCGAGCGCACAGTGCGCACGGCGGTAACTATGAAACTGGTGGACCTGGCGGTTCAGGCGGTTGACGGAACTAAGGTGGGTGCCAATGCGGCCAGAGATAGGACCTACAATGCCGAGGAGTTGGGCCGGTTATTGAACAGGGTGGGGAAGGCGATAGCCGACCTTGAAGATCAGAACGAAGGAGGTGAGGATACCCCTGCCTTACATCTGCCGGAGGAGTTAGCCAACAAGAGAGTGCTGAGGGAGCAGATTCGTCATGCGATGGACGAGTTGGCTTCTGAGCAGAATCGCAAGCGCATCAACCTGACCGATTGGGACGCAAGACTTATGAAGACCCGTCAGGGATTCGTGCCCAGCTACAACGCCCAGGCTATGGTTTCACCGCTGGCATCAGGCGGAAAGACGACCGGCATGCTGCTGACCGCCGTGGACGTTGTGGATCAAACCAATGACGCCTTCCAGTTGACTCCGATGATGGAACAGGCAGAGGGTGTTACAGGAGCCAGGACTCCGGTGACGTTGGCTGACGCCGGCTATTGTGGAGGCGGGCACCTGGAGGCGAGTCACCGTAAAGGTCAGCAAGTGGCAATGCCGGATATGGCCCGACCTCTGGACAACCCCTATCATAAGGACCGATTCACCTATGACGAGGATAACGACAGCTACATCTGTCCTCAGGGAAAGAGATTGCGCTTGTCCAGTTCGTCGACAAACAAAGGAATGCCGGTCCGGGTATACCGACCAGTCTCTGTCTCCGCCTGCCGCAACTGCCCCGCTTTTGGAGTCTGCACCAGGGACTACCAACGGGGACGCAAACTAGAAATCGGACCATACGACCGTGCACTGCGGGATCACAGAGAATGGATGTCTACCGAGGCAGCCAGGACGGCTTACAATCTGAGAAAGCAGTTGATCGAACCCGTCTTCGGAATCTTTAAGGAGTCAAGTGGACCCCATCATCAGGACAGCGGTGAGGCTAAAATAAGAGAGTCTACCGCTGGGGTGTCTCGTAAACCTTCATCCGATTGTAAGGCTTGTGGATGTTCCAGTAAACACCTTTGGGGGCTCACTGCATGGAACACCTGACCCGGTGACCGATAGCCCAGGGCTTGATGGGGCCGCTCTTGGTTGTAGAAGGCCAGATAAGCCCCAATCCCCTTTCTGGCCTCAGTCCCATTTTGGTATGCCTTCAGGTACACCTCCTCGTACTTGATGCTGCGCCACAGCCGTTCCACGAAGACGTTGTCCATGCACCGGCCCCTGCCGTCCATGCTCACTTGAACGCCTTGCGCCAGCAGCATGCTGGTGAAGGCCTCGCTGGTGAACTGGCTGCCCTGGTCGGTGTTGAAGATCTGTGGCCGACCCTTGCTCAAGGCCTCTTCCAGAGCCGCAACACAGAAGTCTACCTCCAGGGTGTTGGACAGCCGCCAGGCCAGCACGTAGCGGCTGTGCCAGTCCATGATGGCCACCAAGTAGAGGAAACCCCGAGCCATGGGTATGTAGGTGATGTCGGTGGCCCACACCTGGTTGACCCGGTTGATCTCCAGCCCCCTGAGCAAGTACGGATAGACCTTATGCCCTGGGTTTGGCTTGCTGGTGTTGGGACGCCGGTAGATGGCCTCCAGGCCTATCAGCTGCATCAGCCGGCGGACCCGCTTGCGGTTGACCTGGTGTCCGTGATTTCTGAGCCAGGCAGTCATCCTTCTGGATCCGTAGAAAGGTGTCTTCAGGTACTGTTGGTCTATGAGGGCCATCAACTCCAAGTCCTCGGCGCCGGCCTCGGTTGGCAGGTAGTACAACGAGGAGCGGCTGATACCCAGCAAGGCGCACTGGCGCACCAGAGACAGCTTCGGTTCTTCTCGGTCAATCATGGCCCGGCGTTGGGACCGGCTCACAACCCGAAGCTCCGTGACAAAAAATCCCGTTCCACCTTGAGCTGCCCAATCTGTTGGTAGAGCTGGGCAGTGAGGACCTCTTGGTCCTTCTCCTGGCGTCCAGCACCATTTTCAAAGAGGTGCGGCGCCCCCTGAGTCAAGGCCTTCTTCCAGGCATGGATCTGGCTCGGGTGGACTTCAAACCGGCTTGCCAGCTCTGCAATGGTGTGCTCCCCCTGGAGCGCGGCCAAAGCCACTTTGGCCTTGAAGACTGGGCTGTGCTTCTTACGTGTTTGCTTCATGTCCTGCTCCTTGTTTCCGTCCTATTTTAGGAGCGGGACTCTCTCTTAGCCACCTGTCCGAATTTTGGGGTCCACCTCAGACTACCCGAGCTGGCACCCCAGCGTAAGCAGTGCCGCGAAGGTAACCGAGGGCCCGATCGGCCTGGGGACCAGATTCCGTGGAGCTTTTAGGGGCGTCGGGCGGTCCGACATGGAGGTGACGGAGTACGAGGAACCGAAGTACGAGGAACCGAAGTGTATCCAGTTCAAGGTCCGGACCCGCTTAGTGGACATACGCCATACGTTGCTGCTGACCCTCGTGGGCGAAGGCGCCCGGGTCGAACATGTTCTTGAGATCAGACCGACAGGCCTGGGAATCCTGATGGCGCCCTTGATGGGCTTCATCATGAGTCGAGTAACGAAAGGAGCCATCGCGGCCCTGGAACGCCGTTTCGACGGGGAGAACAAAAATCCGGGATAGCATTAGGCCCGCCCACCGTCAGGTCCCAGAAGGCCGCCGCGCCGCCTCCTCGTAGCGGTGTCGCCGGTGGGCGGTGACCGGCCTGGTCCCGGCGGCGATGTCTCGCTTGATACGTCTCTCCATCTCGGCCAGGCGTGCGGCCCGGCCCAGGGCTTCGGTGACCTCCTCGGCCGATACCACCACGATGCCGTTTACGTCGGCGAACAGATAGTCGCCAGGCCGCACGGGCACCCCTCCCAGCTCCACCGGCAGTCCGTATCCCTCGAAGCCGATGCGCCCGCGCACCGACGTATTGACCGTCCCTTTGCCGTAGACCGGGAAGTGCAGCGCCTCCATCTCATCCATGTCGCGTGTGCCGCCGTCGATGACACAGCCGCGCAGGCCTCGGTGGTTGGCCGAGAAGGCCGCAATACCCCCGAAGCTGTTGCTGTCTCCTCGGCCCCCGTTGTCGATGACCAGGATGTCCCCGGGACTCGCGGCCTCGATGGCCTCCAGGGTGCCGATCACGGTGGAGTAAGTTGCCTGGAGACTGAGCTTCATGGGCATGACCTGGCCCGCTATCTTGGGGCAGCCGTGCCACAAGGGCAGTATGCCGGCCGCCTGGCCCCGTACCCCCATGCTATCCAGGGCGTCGGACAGATTGCAGGTGTTGAGGTCTTGAAAGGCCGCCAACGCCCGGCGGCTGCTGGGCGGAGTCGCCATCGATATCACCTCCCGCCAGAGTTGTCCGAGTATAACCCCTGGGAGAAGCCGATGTACACGGAAGGGGGGACCGTTTAATATAAGGTGGGTATCGGCTAGGACCATAACCCGGGAGGCGCGGCATGAAATTCGGCATCCTTTACTGGACCCCCCACACCGAAGACTACCCCGTCGACCGGCAGCTCCAGGAGGTGGTGGAGCTGGCCCGGGCCACCCGCGACGCAGGCTTCGACAGCTTCGCCTCAAACCACGGGTACCTGAGAACACCCCTGAGGGCTCTGCAACCCGTGCCGCTGCTGGCGCGGCTGGCCCCTGAGACGGGCGACATGGCCCTGCTCACCGGAGTCTTCCTGCTTGCCTTGCACAACCCCATCGAGGTGGCCGAACAGATGGCCACCCTCGACGTGATCTCCGGCGGCCGCCTGGTCTTCGGGGTGGGCGTCGGGGGCCGCACCATGCCCTGCGAGGCCTTCGGCTTCGACCCGGCCCACCGCGGCGCCCGAACCGGGGAGTCCCTGCGCATCATCACCCGCTTGTGGACGGAGGACAGGGTCACTTACAAAGGGCGCCACTTCTCCGTCGCCGACGCCGTGTGCATCACCAAGCCTCTACAGAAGCCCCGTCCGCCCATCTGGATCGGGGCCACCGAGGACGCCGCCATCCGCCGCGCGGCCCGGCTTGCCGACGCTTGGTACCCGTCCCCCTATGCGCCGTTGGCCCACACCGAGCGGGGTCTGGCTTACTACAATGAGTGTCTGCGAGAGTACGGCAAGGCCGCGCCCTCGGAGCTCCCCATCCGCCGGGACCTGTACGTCGCCTCAGATCAGGAGACGGCCGTAAGGGAAGGTGACCAGTCCATCGGGGGACCCATGTCCCTGTGGCACGATACCGACTACGACCCTGACCTCTATTTCATGGGCTCGCCGGAGGCGATCGTGGAGGAGATCGACCGCTACCGGGAGAGGCTGGGTGACCTCCACTGGATCTTCCGCATCACTTGGCCGGGCCTCCCTCAGAGCAAGGTGCTGGAACAGGTGGAGCTGCTGGCGACCCGGGTTATTCCCCACTTTCGCTAGCGACCAGCCCTTACCATAGCCTGAAACGTTGCCTTGACAGCGCTCCGGCACCCAAATATAGTTGCCTCAAAGAACCGATGCCCCCGGAGGTCGGGGATGGGGATAAGGTACTGTGGCGTAGGCCCTCACCCCCGGCCCCTCTCCCTGAGGGAGAGGGGTGGCCGCAGGCCAGGGTGAGGGCTCTAAATAATTCGCAGGAGAGGAAATCATGCCCATCGAGCGCGTCGCACCAGAGCTGGACCGAATCGTGTCGGCCGACCAGGAAATGGAGGAGCTGGGCAGGGGATACAGCCTCAGCGAGGGACCCCTGTGGTGGAAGGAAGGCGGCTACCTGCTCTTCAGCGAGGTCAACAGAGACCGGCTGATGAAGTGGGCCCAGGGTGAAGGCGTTTCGGTGTTCAGGGACCCTCCGGGCAACGGAAACGGCCTTACCCGGGACTCTCAGGGCAGGCTGGTAGCGGCGGGGCATGGCAACCGGTGCGTCATCCGATTTGAGGAAAACGGCAGCGGCACCATTCTGGCAAACAAGTACGAGGGCAAGGCCCTGAACAGCCCCAACGACGTGGTGGTACGCTCCGACGGCAGTGTCTACTTCACCGACCCCGCTTTCGGGATTGAAGCAGCTAACCGGCAGTTAGACTACAACGGCGTCTTCCGCGTCGGCACCGACGGTAACGTGACCCTTGTGGCCTCCGACTTCGAGGGCCCCAACGGGCTGGCCTTCTCCCCCGACGAGTCCGTCCTGTACATCGACGACTCCTTCAAGAAACACATCCGGGCCTTCGACGTCCAGCCCGATGGGACCCTGGCCAACGGCAGGATCTTCTGCGACCTGCAGAGCGACCGGTCGGGTGCCCCCGACGGTATGAAGGTGGACGTGGAGGGGAACGTGTACTGCACGGGACCCGGTGGCGTCTGGGTCATCGACCCTTCTGGGAAACACCTGGGCACCATCCTCACGGGCGCCAACCAGACCACTAACTGCGCCTGGGGCGGCTACGACTGGAAGACCCTTTACATCACCACCATGGAGACCATGGGACGCGTCCAGCTAAAGATCGCCGGCATACCCGTGCCCCGCTGAGGGTCGAGCCCTTCACGGGCGGCCAGGCCACTCAGGGCAGTTCCACTCTTCGCCTCAGGAACACGTCCGACGCCATGACCTGGGGGATCCGGGACGGTAGGCCTTCGAAGTCGTCACTTACTGCCTGAACAAGTCTTCCGCTCATGGGTCCCACCGCGTCGCTGGCCAGGAACACAGCCAGCTCCGCCGCCCGCTCCATGGATGCTCCCCGGCCGCTGGTGACCCTCTGACCCCACTCGCTAAGGTCTGAGTCCCCTATTCGGACGGCGGCATCGAATGTCTCATCCCACATGCGTGTGTGAATCGAGCCGGGAGCCATGGCGTTGACTTGGATGTTCTTGCCCTCCAACTCCGTGTACAGCGTCTCGGTGATGTCCACCAGGGCCGCTTTGGAGGCGCCGTACGCCGAGAGGTGGCGTCCACCCACTCCCGACATATTGATGATCCTGCCCCGGTCCTTCGCCAGCATCGTCGGGAGCACCGCCCGGCAGCAGAGGAAAACCCCGATGACGTTGAGCTGTATAGTCTGTATCCAGTAGGACACGTCGTTTTTCTGGAGGGGTCCTACGGGGCCGACGATACCAGCGTTGTTCACCAGAATGTCGATGGTCGAGAAGCGGTCCAGCGTCTTCGTGACCATCCCTTCGACCTGACCCTGGTCGGTGACGTCCGCCGGCACGATGAGGGTCGGTGCCCCCAGCGCCTCGGCCCGGTGCGCCGTCTCTTCCAGCTCGGCAACCGTACGGGCCGCCAGAGCCAGGCTGGCGCCCTCCCGGGCATAAGCCTCGGCGATGGCCCGGCCTATTCCCCGACCCGCTCCGGTGATAAGCGCTACCCGATCCTTCAGCCGCATGACAGCCTCTCTACATTATCGGACTGGAGAACAAACCTGAGGTTAAGATACCAGATTCCGGACGCCAGGCAAAAGCCCTATATAGCAGCGGGAATCGAGGCGCCGTATGAGGAAGGAGTGGTCCGAGACCCAACCAGGGGCCCCACAATTTCCCGGACCGGCCGTAGGTGGTGCCTAAGGGTAGACCTTCTCGATAAAGTCAGGAATGGAGACAACCAGACCGTCGGAGTCCACGTACCAGGCATAGCTGCCGGTGGGTTCGTTGAGCGCCGTGGTGTTCCTTGAAGTGTCGGCGGACTTCACCGCGGCGGCGTTCCTTAGAAATTCTTCATCCGCCATGGCTCCAATGTCGACGTAGGGATTGCAGCCCGGGGTGGTAGGGTCGCCGTTGGCGTCTATCGTGCCGAGACAGGCTTCGTTCTCCCCGCCGTCCAGAATGGGGTAGATGCGGGTCGTCTGCTTGCCGATGGTATTCTTCCACCCGTCTATGCCGACCTGAAGGGTCTCCTTCTCCGAGTTGTAAGCGCTGCCCTTGCTTCCCGAGAGAAACCCTCCGGTAGCCGTGGCCGCCAGGGTGGCCAGAATGGCCATGATGGCCACTACCACCAGCACCTCGACCATAGTGAACCCTCTAGCTTTGTGAACGCATGCCCTCAAATTTACACCGATTCCTGCTGCCCGAAGGTTGATAACGTATTATTCTAGCATCATCGCACTATATTCATCCAGCCGTAAGAAGCGGCGCACAGCCGTTGGGCCGTAGAACCACCTGAAACTAAGCCGAAGTGGAATCTACATGGATGGCTATGCAACTTTGCAGGATCCACCTTAGCGTTGGATTAGAATTCCTGTCACACCGGCGAAAGCCGGTGTCCAGTCCTGGCCATGGATTCCGGCTTACGCCGGAATGACGAGTTCCGAGATGCCTATTTGCGACTCTGCGGGTTTCACCTTGGCTTAAGTTTGGTCTGCTTGCCAGATCATCTTTTGGGTCTTTCCTATCTTCGCTTTCAGCCGTCTACACGCCGGAATGAGACCTGCAGGTGGGACACCCACAGCCTCGTTTCGTTGCCAGAAGCTCGCCCAGTAGGAGGTCCACTATCTCTCGCTTCGTTAGCTTCAGCGAGTTGCCCAGCGACAAGAACTCTTCCATGCGATGGTCCCTGTCGATCTCCTCGGCTGCTTCGAGACCCTCGCCGTGGACCAGGGCCCGGCTGGAGTAGCGCCTCAGGGCTGCCCGGTGTTCACGCATCATGTCCCTGACATCTATCGAGCTTGTGCTGGCCATAATCCGCCTCCCTCAAACCTCCCTGAAACGAGATAGCCGCCCATACAAGGGGCGGCTATCTCAGGTAGGTTTTTGGACCTCCTTGTTTCTGTCTTGGTTCTCCTCGGGGAACCTGGGCTGGGACGGGGGGGCTAGCTTACCGTCCCAGCCCACTTCACCGCTAAGTTAGTTGGGTCCTACTGGTGTAGGCCGTCAGCGATAATGGGACACATCGGAGGGTAAGAAAACCCGAGAGTTTGGAGGGTGGCGAGAGCTCCTGAAGTGAGGGTAGAGTTACCCACAGAAAGGAGCAGATGTGTCCCAGTCAGACGTAGACAAAGCAGAGGCCGCCGAGGAACGGAGCGCGGAGACGAGGTCCTTCGTTCGCACGGTGAAGGCGGCTACCCGACGTAAGTACACCCCCGAAGAGAAGATCCGAATTGTTCTGGAGGGCTTCCGCCGCGAGGTCACAGTCAACGACCTGTGCCGGCGGGAGGGGATCAAGCCCCACTCCTACTACTCGTGGACCAAAGAGTTCATGGAGGCGGGCAAGGAGAGGTTGACCCGCGACACGATGCGGGACGCCACTCAGCATGAGGTAGGGCAGCTCAAGAGAGAGAACGGGGAGCTCAAGGAGCTAGTGGCCGATCTGTCGCTGGAGGCGTACCGTCTCAAAAAAACGGCCATCCCCATGCCCCAGGAAGCTACCGGTACCAGCGGATGAGCGCCGTGGAGAAGGCAGAAGTACTTACCGAAGTAGCCTCGTCTCCCCTCCCTAAACGAAAGGCCCTCAGCGAGTTGGGTATCCCTAAGAGCACCTACTACCGGTGGCTCAGACGCCAGGACCAACAAGGACTTGAGGACCATGCAGGAGGCGGCAAGCCCCCGTGGAACCGTCTCAGCATTCGGGAAGAACGCTCAGTTCTCGCAGCAGCCAGAGAGATGCCGGAGCTGAGCTGCCGTCAGCTGGCCGCGTGGATCACCGACAACCAGGGCTTCAGTGTCTCAGAGTCGAGTGTCTACCGTATCCTGAGCAGGGAGGGTCTGGTGAAGAGGCCTGAGATGAAGCTGGCCGCGGGTAAGGAGTACCACCGCAAGACCACAGGCCCTCACCAGATGTGGGCCACCGACGCCTCCTACTTCAGGGTAGTAGGTTGGGGCTACTACTACCTGGTGACCGTGATGGACGACTACTCCCGCTTCATCCTGGCTCACAGGCTCCAGGAAGACATGACGGCCGACTCCTTCATCGAGGTGGTCCAGGATGCTGTGGACAGGACCGGCATGGATCAAGTTCCAGTCACAGACCGCACTAGGCTGCTGAGTGACAACGGCCCGGGCTATGTCTCGAGGGCATTCAGGGACTACCTGGGTATGGTTGGCATCAAGCACATCCTGGCAACCCCTTTCCACCCTCAGACCAACGGGAAGCTGGAGCGCTACCACCAGAGCATCAAACGGGACGTAAACCAGGTGCCCTATGAGTTGCCCTCTGACCTCGATGCGGCTATCGCGGCGTTCGTCAGCTACTACAACTACCGGCGCTATCACAAGGCCCTGGCCAACGTGACACCATCTGACGTGCTCAAGGGAAGACGGCAAGAGATCCTACAACGCAGAAAGCAACTGTCTTGAAAGTCAAGAGGAATGACCGGCGACTGCCGGAGTCAGGTCGCGCCAGGGTGAGCGATGCTTGAGCATGGAGTTGAGGATAACGAGCAGCTTGCGCATGCAGGCTGTGAGGGCCAGCTTCTTGGGCTTACCAGCGGCCAGCAGCCGCTGGTAGAAGTCCCTGATAACAGGGTTGAAGCGACTGGCAACCAGCGCTCCCATGTACAGGGCGGCGCGGATGCGGGCGCGTCCACCCCAGACGGTGCGTTTGCCCCGCAGGGTGCCGCTGTCCCGGTTGAAGGGAGCCACCCCTACCAGGGCGGCGATCTGCCGGCGGTCCAGCGTGCCCAGCTCCGGCAGATAGGCCAGGAGAGAGATGGAGACTTGTTCTCCCACGCCGGGAACGGTGCGCAGGAGGTCATCCTTCTCTCGCCATACGGGACTCTGGCGGAGAGTCTGCCGCAGTCCCTCATCCAGGTCGTCCAGCTCTCGCTCCAGCCATGCAATGTGGGCCTCGATGCGGGGACGGACGGCGATGGCGGCGGCGCTCAAGCGGTTCTTCTCCGAGACCAGCATGGTCATCACCTGGTGCCTGCGGGCAGCCAGGGAGTTAAGGGCCTGGGTCTCGGCGTCTCGCAGAGGGCGCACGGGTGGACGAACCGCTTCGGCGAAGTGAGCCAGAACCGCCGCGTCCAGAGCGTCGGTCTTGGCCAGCTTCCCGGTGGCCCTGGCGAAGTCCCGCACCTGGCGGGGGTTGACGACGACCACAGGCACCGCGTCGGCTGCCAAGGCAGCCACCAGCGGCACTTCCAAGCCGCCCGAAGCCTCCAGCAACACCATGACCGGTTCAAGGGCCTTCAGCTGGGAGACCAGCTGCCGGACTCCTGTCTCGTCATGGGAAACCTCCCATCTGTCGTCCGTAGGACGGACTGCGACGTCCACCTGGGCCTTGGCTACATCAATGCCTACGTAGATCGATTCTTGCTCCACGAGCACCTCCTGCGAATTATTGGCCCGTCCTTGCAAGATGCGGGCTTGGTTGGCCCAGGCAACTGTTCGGGCTCTATTCGGAAGGGGTGCGGCGACCCTCGCTTTCTGGCGGTCTTCCATAACCAAGGAGAAACCGGTCTGCCGCACCCCGATCCACCTAAGTGAAGTGATTGTTACACACCCAAACCAAGATACAAGGAGGTGAAGGCCAAAACCATCCAAAACCGCAGACGCTATAACAGGGCCCTCAGAGAGCTCACCAGACCCCCATCCAGCACCTGATCTCTCGGGTCCCAATGTGTCCCACTTTTGCTGGTTGCTAACAGGAGAGGAGTTCGGGAAGCCAGGGTTAATGTCCCTTACGATTACGGTGCCTTCCACGGTACCGGTGCTCTTCCACAGCTCGGTACCGATGGTCCCGTCTGAGGCCGTAAAGAATAGGGTGCCGCCCAGGCCTGTAAGCTCACTGGGCAGCGAGCTCGACGATCCCGGCCTGATATCCTTGACCATCCCGGTGCCGTCTTCGGTGCCGTCGCTCTTCATCAGCTCCGTGCCGTTGCCGGATTGCTCGGCGCGGAAGAAGAGGAGGCCGTTCACCACAGTCAGGTGTTCGGGGAACGACGAACCGGGACTGATATCCCTGACAATCGTGGTGCCTCCCAGGGTCCCGTCGCTCTTCCACAGCTCCGAGCCGGTGGTGTTATCGTCAGCGGAGAAGAAGAGCGTCCCGTTAAAGGCGGTCAGCTGGCTGGGGAACGAGGAAAACTGGCCTGGCAGGATGTCTTTGACCAGTCCCACCGGCGGCACTCCGATGACTCGTGTGGTTGCGGCGGCGGCATCGTTGTCCGGGTTCGGATCGACCTCGTTTGCCGCCACTGCCACGGTGTTCTCCTGGGGCCCAAGCGTGCCGGTGGAGACGACGATGTCGACCGTAGCCCGGGCTCGCTTCGCCAGGGTGCCCAGATCGCATGTCACGATGCCGTCCAGCTGGTTACATGCACCCTGGCTGGGCGTGGCCGAGACGAAGCCAACGCCTTCTGGAAGGGTGTCGGTGGCGGTCACTCCAGTGGCAGAGCGGCCGGCCCCTCCGTTGGTGACGGTTACCGTGTAGGTGATGTTCGACCCCGTCAGCACGGTGCCTTCGGCCACCTTGCTCACCGAAAGGTCTGCTTGATTAGGCGGCTCGGTGACCTCGGTACCCTCGGTGGCAGAGTCGTTAGCGGCGTTTGGGTCGGTCTCGTCGCTGGCTACCTGAGCGGTGTTGCTGATGGGGCCTACGTCCGCCGGGGCGAATCCTTGTATATCTACGGTGGCCTGGGCGTCCTTGGCCAGGATACCCAGGTTGCAGGTGACGGTACCACCGGCCTCGGAGCAGCCCCCCTGGCTGGGGGTGGCCGACGAGAAGGTCGTGCCCTGGGGGAGAGTGTCGGTGACTATGACTTCGGTGGCCGGGCCCGGGCCGGCATTGGAGACGGTTAGAGTGTAGCTCAGGGGGTCGTCGGCGAAGACGGGGTCCGGGTTGTCGGTCATCACCACGGAGAGGTCTGATTCCGGGTTGGGGTTGATCAACGCGACCCACAGCTCTGTTCCCGCGGTCCCGTCGTTGGCGGAAAAGAAGAGCTTGGTCACCCCGCTGGGGTCCAGGACCGGGACTATGTCGGTGGGGAACGAGCTGCCCAATCCGGGACTGATGTCCTCGACGATGACTGTGCCATCTTCGGTGCCGTCGCTGGTCCACAGCTCAAAGCCGTTGATCCTGTTTTCCGCATGGAAGAAGAGGGTGCCGTTCACGTTGGTCAGCCACTTGGGGTCCGAGCCGATCCCGCCAGGAACGATGTCCTTGACCATGACCGTACCGGGTTCGGTGCCGTCACTCTTCCACACCTCTCCGTTGATACCGACGTCGGCGCGGAAGAACAGGGTTCCGCCCACGTCCGTCAGCCTGGTGAGGGTCGTTCCGGCGTCGCCGGGGGTGATATCCTTCACCAGCACGGTGCCATCCGCAGTGCCGTCGCTCTTCCACAGCTCTTCGCCTTTCGTTCCGTCGTTGGCCTCGAAGTAGAGGGTGGCGCCGACAGGTCTGAGCTGCTCGGGCGATGAGCCCTCGTCGTCGTCAGCGATGTCTTTGACCAGGACCGTTCCTTCGGGGGTGCCGTCGCTCTTCCAGAGCTCTATGCCGCTTACTCCATCATTGGCCACGAAGAACAGGGTCCCGTTCAGGTTCCTGAACCATCTGGCGTCGGAGCTTCCGGAGTTGGGCAGGATGTCTTTCACCAGCATGGTGCCCTCTGGAGTACCGTCGCTCTTCCACAGCTCCTCTCCGGTGGTCCCATCGTTAGCCCGGAAGAACAGGGTGCCGTTTACGTTCGTCAACCTAGAGGGAGCGGAGCTTGTGAACCCCGTAAATACGTCCTTGACTAGCACTGTGCCATCTTTGGTGCCGTCGCTTTTCCACAGTTCTCTTCCGAAACTACTAGTACTCAGTCAACTCGGTGTTGGTAATTATTTAAGAAATCACTCAAAGTTGCTACCCTTTGGGAAGACAGAATCTACCCAAGGGGTGGCAGTGATGGGACGACGGGAAAAGTATAGGGTGCGCTTGGACCAGGAAGACCGGGAACAACTCCAGCAATTGATTCGAAGTGGGAAGAGCCGGGCTCGTGTGATGACCCGGGCGAGGATTCTACTAAAGAGCGATGAGGGTTGGAAGGCTCCCAAGGTGTCTGAGGCCTTGGACGTCTCCGTAGGCACAGTGTTCCGCATCAAGCGGCGTTTCGCTGAAGAGGGCATGAAGGGGGCTTTGCTGGAAAGGCCCAGGCCCAGGCCACGGAGGAAGCTGGACGACAAGGGAGAGGCCCACCTCATCGCCCTGGCCTGCAGCGCCGCGCCGGAGGGCCACGACCACTGGACCCTGCGGCTGTTGGCCGGGAAAGTGGTAGAGCTAGGGTTGGTGCCCTCCATGTCCCATGAAGGCATCCGCAAGCGGCTCAAAAAAACGTTCTTAAGCCGTGGCAGAAGAAGGAATGGTGTATTCCTAAGGTGAGCGCCGACTTTGTGGCAGCCATGGAGGATGTGCTGGACCTGTATGCCGAGCCCTATGACCCCCGGCGGCCGGTGGTCTGCTTTGACGAGACCTCGACTCAGCTGTTGAGCGAGCCACGGCCGCCCCTCCCAGCGAAGCCGGGACAGCCGCGGCGACAGGACTACTTTGTACCGAAGGGAGGGCACCCGGAACCTGTTCCTGACCTGCGAGCCGCTGCAGGGCTGGAGACACGTGGCCATCACCCAGCGGCGGACCCAGCAGGACTTCGCCCGTCAGATGCGTTGGTTGGTGGATGAGGCCTACCCGGAGGCCCCGGTGGTGCGAGTTGTTCTGGATAACCTGAACACTCATCGCCCGGCTTCCCTGTACGAGGCCTTTCCTGCCCCTGAGGCCCGGCGTATCGTAAAGCGGCTGGAGTTCCACCACACCCCCAAACACGGCAGTTGGCTCAACATGGCGGAGATCGAGTTCAGCGTCCTGGCCCGATCTTGCCTGAGGAGGCGTGTCCCCGATGAGGCTGCCCTCCGCCGAGAAATTCAGGCCCTGGAGGGGGAGCGAAACGCCGCCCGAGCCTCTATCCATTGGCGCTTCAACACCCAAGATGCTAGGGCGAAACTCCATCGGCTATATCCTTCAAATCACAGGTTGACTGAGTACTAGTGATGGCGGTGAAGAAAAGGGTTCCGTTCACGTTTGTCAGGTCCTCGGGTAACGAGTCAAAGGATCTGATATCCTTCACCAGGACGGTACCCTGAGGGGTACCGTCGCTCTTCCACAGCTCCCTGCCGTGTGCTCCGTCGTTGGCGACGAAGAAGAGGGTCCCGTTAACTGCGACCAGCTCGGGGTCCGCGGGAATCGAGTCGGCGGATCCCTGCCTGATATCCTTGACCATCATGGTGCCCTGAGAGGTGCCGTCGCTCTTCCACAGCTCTTTGCCGTGTACCCCATCGTCGGCGACGAAGAAGAGGGTCCCGTTTACATCGACCTTTTCCGCAGGGGACGAGCTGACGGGACCTTCCCTGATGTCCTTTACCAGCTTTACCGAGGAGGGTGTGCTGCCGCTGGCTAGTCCGAGGGTTATCAGGAGCGCCGAGATCAACGCAGTGATCAGGACTTTGACCGCGATCCTCATATGCCCACTCTAACTTTCATGCCCAGACCAAGGTACCACGAACAGGAACGATCATACGCATGGGTGCAGAAAGGGTCAAGGGCGTGGGCCCGAGGGCCGTAGCCCAGCCTATGGAAGACGTCGCGCGACCTACTGGTGCTAGCTTACGGCGGCGGCGCGTTGTAGGAGGTCCGCGATCTCCGAGGTGGGCAGCGTGGCGCCGATGACCAGGTTTACCATGCGCAATGCGGGCTCCTGGAGCTCCGGGGCCCAGGAGGCGACGCCATCGGAGGCCATTATGACGTCGAAGTCCCGTACGCTGGCGTCGAAGGCGGTGTGGAGAACGCAGACGTAGGTCACCGTCCCGGCCAGGATGATGGTGCGCATGCCCCGACGCCGCAGAGTCGTCTCCAGGTCGGTCTGGTAGAAGCTGGAGAATGCCCTCTTCACCAGCACGTGCTCGCCCGGTAGGGGCGCCAGCTCATCGTGAGTGGCGGCGCCCCAGGAGCCAGGAACCAGGGGTGGACCGTCAGGGGCGTCCTGATAGGCCCGGTAGGTAAGGGGCACGATCCTGTGGAGCGTCTCCACCTTGTTGGAGGCGTCCAGTTCGCGGACTATCTGGGTATGCACGATGAACAGGCCCGCATCACGGGACGCCGTCAGAAGTTCCTTCATGGGTCCGATGCGAGCCATCACCAGATCAGGATCCAGTCCGATGGACATCATCCGCTCGGCGTTTCGTGCGTAGAACCCGTCCCGATGGCAGAAGTCGTTCTGCATGTCCACGATGATCAGGGCGGTTTCCCTGGGAGTTATGCTGAGGGCTTCGTCGGCCATGACGGCCTCCTTGTGTGAGGTGGATGGGTCGGGGGTTAGACGGGGCTCGCTGATTGGGCGGGCAGGGAGCGCCTGCTCGGCAATTGTACGAGCGCCGTCAAACACTGTCAACAAAGTGGGCCGCTATCCGCCAAGCTCGCGAACGTCGGAGTAGTTCCGGCCGACCATCAGCGGTCGAAGATGGTCCGAACGAACTACCGGGAATAGTACGGTCGTAACTGCCGCCGGCCACCGTTGGCTGCTAGGCTGCATCTATCCCGCAAACAGGAGGTGTCCCATGAGAACCTACTCGGTTGGTGTTTCCGGCATACCGGAGGGTTTCGAAAGCCAGGCCCCAGTGAAGGCGGTTGGGCCGTCGAGCTGGCGTGTCAGGGTGGCCGACGTCGTCCTGGCCGCCGCAGTAGGATCTGCCCTCGTCGGGGGCATGTACTTCCTGATGAGAGAGATCGTACTGCACATGCCGGTGTACGGCCTTTAAAGGACGACGACCGACCTGAGCACCTCTCCCCTCTGCATCTTTTCGAAGGCGCCCTCCACTCCACTCAGTGGGATTGTCTCCGAAACGAACCGGTCGAGATCGAGGCGGCCCTGGAGGTACAGGTCGATTATCGCGGGAAAGTCCCTGGTGGGCAGGCAGTCGCCATACCAGGACGACTTCAGGGCTCCTCCGCGTCCGAAAACCTCCAGCATCGGCAGCTCGATCTTCATCTCGGGGTTTGGCACTCCCACCAGAACGAGGGTGCCAGCCAGGTCCCGCGCGTAGAAGGCTTGCTCGTAGGTTCGGGGGTCGCCCACCGCCTCAATGGCCACATTGACGCCGTTGCCGCCGGTCAGCCCTTTGATCTCGTTGACGGGATCGGTCTGGGTCGCGTTGACAACGTGGGTCGCGCCAAACTCCTTCGCCAGCTTCAGCTTCCGGTCGTCAATGTCGACTCCGATTATGGTATGCGCGCCAGCCAGACGGGAACCGGCGATGGCGGCATTCCCTACGCCACCGCAGCCGAATACGGCGACGGAATCCCCTCGGCTCACCGCACCCGTGTTCATCGCAGCGCCCAGCCCGGCCATGATGCCGCATCCCACAAGGCCGGCCGCTTCGGGACGCGCCCGCGGATTTACCTTCACCGCCTGGCCTGCATCCACCAGTGTGAGCTCTGCGAACGCTCCGATTCCCAACGCCGGGCTGAGGGGCGTTCCGTCTTGCAGGGTCATCGGTTGGCTGGCGTTGCGGCTGGAAAAACAGTACCAGGGTCGCCCCCGAAGACAGGACCGGCAGTTCCCGCAGGGTGATCTCCAGGCCAGGATAACGAAATCGCCTTTCGAGACGGTTTCGACCCCAGGTCCTACCCTCTCTATCGTGCCGGAAGCCTCATGGCCTAGAAGGAAGGGGTAGTCGTCGTTGATCGCCCCTTCCCGGTAATGCAGGTCGGTGTGACAAACCCCGCAGGCCTGGACCCTTACCAGCGCCTCTCCCGGACCCGGATCCGGGACCAGAATGGTTTCAACGCTAACGGCATCTCCCTTGGAGCGCGAGATAACTCCCTGTACTTTCTCCATACCGACTCCTTTGGTGGGTTCTCGTTCGGATTCGAATGCCGCCTTAATATAACATCGGGAATGGGTCCGGCCAACCGATGGGATAGGTATAATGGCAAGAGCCGGCAACCGGACCGGTGTATAATGCCTTAAAACTCCGAGCAGGGGCCATCATTGGACGCTCCGGTCAGGATCGAAAACAGGGCACAGCTGATCTATCTGCTCACCGAGGCCGCCGAGCTTGAGCATGGAATCATGTGCTGCTACCTGTTCTCCGCCTTCAGCATCAAGAAGGACGTGGAGGAAGGCATCACCGCGGAGCAGCTGGCCATCGCCAGGAAATGGCGGGGAACCATTCTTCAGATCGCCATCCAGGAGATGGTCCACTTGTCTCTGGTGTGCAACCTTCTCACCGCCGTTGGTGGCGCACCCCATGTGCGCCGTCCGAATCTTCCCTCAAGTCCCAAAGCATATCCACCATCCTTCCGCCTGGAGCTAATCCCCTTCTCCCGCCGGGCGGTGGAAAGCTTCGTTTTTATCGAAAGGCCGGAGGAACTGAATTCGGGCCCGGGCTCATCGGTCCTGTCGCTAGGGAAGTTCACCGACATCTTCTCCAGCGAACGCCAGTACCAGACGGTGGGACACCTGTACAGGGGCATAGAGGACGGCCTCGCCTACCTCGGCCAGAAATACGGCGAGGAGCGTCTGTTTCTGGGTCCTCCTGAGGCTCAGATCGCCGACGCCTATTTCAGGCTCCCGGGTCTGTTCCCGGTCACCGATCTGAAGTCCGCCATCGCCGCCATCGAAGGGATAGTCGAGCAGGGAGAAGGGGCTCGCGGAGAGGCGGAGGATTCCCATCACGGCCGGTTCCTGGCCATCCAGGAAGAATACGACCTGCTGCAAAGGGACGATCCATCATTCGAGCCGGGGCGTCCGGTGGTCCCGAATCCGTATTCGGCGGTGCCCAAGGACGTTGGCGAGGTCGACGAGGTGAGCCTGATCGAGGACCCTCTGAGCGTCGACGTCGGCAACCTGTTCGACGGTTGCTACGACATCCTGATGCAGATGCTGGGGCGGCTGCTCCTGCACACCGGGGAGTCGGAGGTCCAGCTCACCCGGCTCTCGGATATCACGGTGGGCCTGATGATGGACGTGATCGGGCCACTGGGGGAGGCACTGACGAGGTTGCCTGCAGGAGCCTCACATCCCGGACGGACGGCGGGGCCCAGTTTCCGTTTCTCGCGGGACACCAACACTCCGCCCCATCGGGCCGCCGCATGGGCACTGTTTACGGAGCGCTTGAGGGAGATGTCGGCGTACTGCGGGGTTCTCCAGACCCAGGGCGAGGTGTCCGCGGTTCTGAGTCGGGTCAGGGGGTCTCTGGCTCAGTTTGCCCAGCAGCTCGACCAGGCTGATTCCCAATAGGTCAACGTCAGTCCGCGAGCCGGGCGTCGCTTTCCCGTAAGCGCTGAGCCAGGATCTGTAGCATCTTGATTCCCAGCTGGGGTTGGTTTTCAAGCTGGGTAAGGAACACCCAGCGGTCCATTCCCAGGCACTCGACCTGGTCCATGGCGCGCACGCTCGCCGTCCTTGGCCACTCACCCAGGAGGGCCATCTCCCCGAAGACCTCTCCCGCTCCCCGTCTGGCAAGGACTCTCTGGTCCGAGGTTCCCAGGCCCTTCACCACCTCCACTTCACCGGACATGACCACGTAGAGACCGTTGCCGGTCCTCCCCTCTTCGACGATCAGGTCTCCAGGGGCGAAGGTCTTTTGGAAGGTGAAGCTCGAGATGGCATCCAGCTGGTCCTGGTTCAACCCGGAAAACAACCACACCTTGCTCAGCAGATCAGAAGACATGACGTCGTCTCCATCATTGGGTGACGGGCTGCGCTTATGCCCGCCGGTCACCTGTCGGAGAAGCCGATCTCCTTATGTGTGCCGTCGCAAAGGGGCTTGTTAGAGGAAGCGCCGCAGCGGCATAGAGTAACCCTGTTGCGGGTCTCCAGGGGCTGCCCGTCCCGACGCTCCACGGGTAGGCCTCCGCTGACCCATAGTGGTCCGTCGGGGATGAGGGCCACCTCCTTGGGAAGGTCAGGGTCCACCGTTTCTCCGTCAGGGTCCACCGTTTCTCCGTCGGGCTCCAGGGCATAGGAGAGCGCGCCCGACGGGCATCGCTCGACCATGGCCATCAGCTGGGCCCGGACCTGAGTATCTTCCGTCTGTTCGATCATTTTCCAGATGTTCGTGACCCGATTGCCGCAGAAGCCGGCGTGCATGCAGACGGACCGGTCGTCCTTGACGACGACCTTCGTGCCCTCCAGGGTACGGGCTCGATCCGCAATGGATCCGGTGTCGGCCGGTTCGAGTCCGTCGAACTCCACCATGGTGTGGCTGCCGTCGCAGAAAGGCTTGGTCTTGGACTGTCCGCACCGGCACAGCAGGTAGGTATCTTCCGTGTCCAGGGCTCCCTCCACCTTCCAGGTGAGGGGCTCGCCGTGCTCGGACATGACCTTGGACTTGCGGACCAGGGGGATTCCTCCGCGGACCAGGTAAGGGCCATGGGGGCGAACCGTGATTTTCTGGACTTCTTCTGCCATCTCGTCCTTTCGGGTGGGACTATCCCAATGTTACAACAAATACCCGGCCGCAGGCCACAGCCGCCAGACGGGGCCGGGTGGACGCCTAGCCACCGGGCTCGCGACATTAGGGCCGGTGTGAGGATATCACCGGCTTCTCACAAGCTCCTTGACCTTGGCCAAGTTCAAGAAAGCCGCCCGGGATTCCTCCGAGCCGGCGTTGTCGGCGATGTAACTGGACATTTCCCGGGCACGGTTGTTCAGGGTTTCCACCTCAGCCGTCGCGCCGCCATCGGACGCCAGGCGCCCAAGGACTGCCAGTACGGGCCACAGCGCGCGACGGGACCCCTGGGATTCGGCCAGAGCCAGCGCCTCCAGCAGTACCTCTTTGGCCTCGGCGGTGCGCCCCAGCGCCAGCAAAGTCTCTCCCCGGCAACGAAGTATATCGGGAAGGAACACTCGCTGACCCATTTCCCGCAGGGTCGCTATAGTCCTGTCGGTCAGGGAGAGGGCCCGGTCGTAGCGTTTGTTGGCGAGGGCTATCTCGCCTTCGATAACCTGAAAGATGGCGTAACCGGCCCTGGGGTCCGATTCCCCATTCTCGAACTCCTTGCAAGCTTCCTGGATCAGGGCGTCGGCCTCCACCGGGTCGCCATTACACAGATGGAACTGGGCCAGCGCGGCCAGAGAAAACTGGCGGTTGTCCCCTTCCTCCAGGGCCTGCTGGGCCAGGTCGAATCCGTGCTCGACGTCGCCGAACATTCCGCAGAACAACGCCAGCCGCAGACGGACGGTGACGGCCGGGGCGAAACCAGCCTGCTGGGCAAGTGGGAGGGCCTCGTTGAGCGCGTCGACGGACCTCCCGATCTCTCCACGCTCCATGTAAACGGCGCCCAGGAGATAGAGGCTGACCGCCTGGCCCCACTGGCTCCCGATGGACTTGCTTACGGCGAGGCATTCTTCCGCAGACGCGAGGGCTTCATCGAACTCGCCCGTGAAGTAGTGGCCTCCGGCGGACGTAATAAGACTGTCGGTGAGCATGGGGAGATTACCCAGCTTGCGCAACAGGTCCATGGACTCCTTCTGGGCCGCCCAAGCCAGATCACCCTTGCCGACGGTAAAGTATGCCCTGGCTATATCGTTCAGGGTATAGGCCAACTGCTCCGTAAGGTCGTGTTCCCGGGCGATGGACAGCGACTGCTCGCCGTATCTGATGGCCTCTTCCCGATTGCGGCCCTCGTAGTACTCCAGCAGCATCAGGTTCCACAGCACCCTGGCCTCCGCGCGATGGTCGCCCAGCTCGCGGGCCAGCGATAATCCCTTGTTGGAAAGAGCACGCCCCTTTTCGGGGTCGAACTTGGGGTTGGATGTCGAGTGAACGGTGGCCTGAGGAATCAACGCGGCCAGCTCCAGGCCGCGGTCGTGGCTTTCTCGAGCGACGCCCTCAAGCTGCTGATAGTTGGCCAGCGCCTCGTCGAACTCCCCGACCAGCTCCAGGGTCCTGCCACGGGCCAGGTACACCTCGATTCGTAGCTCCGACGATGACGGAACGCGATCCACAAGCTCGACGGCGCGGGAGTAGTGGGCGTTGGCCTCTGTGTGGGCGTACAACCGTGCCGCCGCATGGCCAGCCATCAGGGAGTACTTGAGAGCCCGCTGATAGTCTTGGGCTTCGTAGAAGTGGTGGGCCAGCCTGTGGGCCTGGTCCTCCAGACGGTCACCGAACAGCTCTTCGACCGCCCAGCCGACGCGGCTATGGAACTCCCGCCTTACCCTGACCAAGATCGAGCTGTAAGCGGCCTCACGTGTGAGGTCGTGGCAGAAAATGTACTCCAGCTCCGGCACCCGAGCGGCCTCACGAATCAGCTCGGCCCTCTGGAGCACGCTGAGTCCGCCGCCCAGGTCGCTGGGCGACTCCGATATCAGCTCCAGCACCCGGTGATAGAAGGACCGTCCGATGACGGAGCTCAGTTGCAAGGTGCGGCGGGCACCCTCTTCCAGCCGGTCGATGCGAGAAGTAAGCAGTGCCCGCAGGTTTTCCGGGATCGGGACCTCATCGACCTGGGTGTCCGGGCGCCACTGCAGGCCGTTTGCCTCCCGTGTCACGGACCCAGAGTCGATCAATGTGCGGATGAACTCTTCGACGAAGAAAGGGTTGCCTTCGGTCTTGGCGAGAACTCTCTGACGAAGCTGAGATGGGAAGCCTGAGATACTAAGCAGGTTCCCGAACAGCTCGTCGCTGTCCTCCTCCGACAGTGCGCCAAGCTCTATCTCAGTGTAGAGATGAGGGTAGTCGGTCTCCGACGTCAGCTTGACTTGCCAGGCGGGAGATCGACGCTCCGGTCTGAAGGTGCAGAGAAACAGGATCGGCACTCGCTCCGCCAGCTGAATCAGGTGTATCAGTAGCTCAACCGAGGCCGGATCGGCCCAGTGCAGGTCCTCGGAAACAATTACCGTCGGTCTGGATACCCGACGCCAGACTCTGAGCAGGCCTTCGAACATGCGACGCTTGACGGTCTCCCCTTCCACGTTACTACCGGCCGACGGAGGACTCGGCGATAGAAGCAGCCCGACCGCAGAGGTTACGCCGTCCCGTTCCTCCGAGGGCAGGCCTGCCAGGCCACCCTCGACTTTTCGGTGCACGAGGTCCGGTGGGTCGTTTTCCTCCACCCCGAAGACGTGACGTAGCTGCTGCATGAACAACCCATACGGCCGGGAGGTGTCGTACGAGACCCCTCCAGCTTCGGTCCATTCGATCGGCGAATCACCGTCCGTGGAAAGCTCGTTGCGTAGCTCACCGATGAGCCTGCTCTTGCCGAGGCCGGCCTCGCCTATCATGCAGAGGATTCCGCCGCGACCCTGGCGAAGCCTGGCAAAGGTCTGACGTAAGACGTCGGTCTCGTTCTTACGGCCTATCAGGGGGGCGCTCAGACCCTCGATGCCCCTCAATCTGCCGGGGACGGACTTCGTGCCCACCACACGGTACGCCCGCACCGGCTCTGCCTTCCCCTTGACCTCGGTCGGACCCAGGTCCTCGAAATCGAAGAGGGGCTCCACCAGCCGATGGGTATCGCCGGCGACCTGAACCGTGCCGGGCCTGGCGGTCTGCTCCATCCTGGCGGCCACGTTGATCGCGTCGCCCAGAGCGGTGTACTCCACCCGGAGGTCGGAGCCGACCTCACCCACTACCACCAGACCGGTATTGATCCCGACCCTGACCTCGAAATCGACCCCCCACTGCTGCCTGACCTCCTGCCGGTAGGGTCCCACCGCCTGAACGATTTCCAGCCCGGCCCGCACGGCCCTCTGGGGATCGTCCTCATGGGCGATGGGCGCACCGAAGAAGGCCAGGATGGCGTCTCCCATGAGCCGGGCCAGGGTGCCTTCGTAGCGGTAAACGGGCGCAATCAAGTGCTCGAAAGCGCCGTTCATGATCTGGGCCCAATCTTCGGGATCCAGCCTCTCGGCCGCGGCCGTCGACCCGATGACGTCGCAGAACAACATGGTGACCACACGGCGTTCGCCCTGTGCACCGCCGGTCCGGGACGCCTCCAGCTTGGTGAACAGCTCTCTGGGAATATATCGCTCGAGCTTGGCGCGGGCAGGGTCCGTTTCGGGTTCGGTCTGCCGATGCCCGCAGTTGCTGCAGAAACGAGCCTGCCTGGACAGCTCGGTACCGCATTGGGAGCAGGCGACGATCATGGGGTTTCCGCAGGAGGTGCAGAACCTGGCACCATCGGGAACCTCAGCGTGACAGCCGGGACACTCCATGTCCAGCGCTCCTGGTTGTCCGAACGTTTATCTGCCATAGAATATCACGAACTGCAGGCATGACAATCGAGGACCGGGTTAACAAAGAGGTGGATTCGGGCCGCCCCCCTTGACTCACGGCCCGGGTTCGCCATAATTATCTGATGCGATTTTTTTTGGCGGTCCTTTGCTTACTTGCTCTCGGCACCCTAGCCTTCCAGGCATGCGGAGGTGGAGGCGGAGATGGAGATGGAGACGGGTCGGAGGCCACCGCGACTCCGAGAGTCACCGGGCCGATAGCTCGCGAGGACCTGCCGGCCATGGTGCTGACCCAGCCGGAAGTGGCGGCCGAGTTCCCGGCGTCGCAGTTGGACGACGCCGAGCGCGGCTATCAGGACGGCCGGGCGGCAGCCAACGATACAATAGACCCGGCCGACGGGCCCGAAGACCTGGCGGCCCAGGGCCGGCTGGACGGCTACAGGCACCGGTTTACCGATCCGACCGTGCTCTTCGGACCAGAGGTCCTGAGCACGGTGGACCTGTTCGATACCGCGGAATCGGCCGGTGCGTTCCTCCGGCGGCAGATGGAAGACTCCCGCCGCTTGGTCGGGAGCGAGGTGGAAGAGGGGCTTACTATCAAGAGCTTCAAGGACCTGGACACCCCAGATGTCGGGGAGGATGCCATCGGCGGCTTCCTCGTTGGGTCGTCGGAAGGCCTCAAAGTGGACGCTGGAAACACCTTCTTGAAATGGCGCAGGGGAACGGCGGTTGCCGGCGTGCGGCTGATATCCTTCGACGGTGCCGATCATGCCGACTCGGTCCGACGTCTGGCCCGTGAGATGGACCGCCGCATCGACCGTGTCCTCGCTGGGGAGATCAGTGCCACCCCCTTCGTACCAACCCCTACGCCGACGAAAGCGCCCGTCGAGCCGGTAGTGGTGGAGGGATACGATCTGACCGCAATGATGCCCACCGTTGCGGATTTCGGTGACACTGCAGACGTTCGCAACGAGGGGCAGATTGCGGGGTCGGGTGCCGGAGGATCATACGAGCGGCGCTTCAAGCCCGTCGAAGGCTTTATCGAGTTCCAGTTGTCCCGTCTCTCGGAAGTGCAGTCTTCTGTAGAGCTTTTCGACACGGCCCTCCAGGCGAGGCTCCCCATCCAGTTCCTTAGCTCACTGAGCGCCCAGGAGCTCACCGAGCTTTTCGGCCCGGCCTTCGGCGGCGGAGCGGCCGGTTCCGAAGACGGCGGCGTTGAGGTCCTGGAGCTGCCGGCCTTGGGCGATGCCAGCACGGGGTACCGCATGAAGATCCGCACCGAGGCGGCCGATTTCGACACTCACCTCCTGTTCTTCACCCTGGGCCGAATAAGCGGGCGTTTCGTGCTGACCGGTCCGGCCGGGGCGGTCGCGATGGAAGACGTGCTGGCTTTCGCCAACCAGATCGTGCAGAGAGTCCGAGAGCACTCGCCGTAACGGCCCTTTACGACTAAACAGATATGAAAGCATTCTTATTCTGAATATGTATTTCAACCAGCCTAAATAGTCCGAATTATCACTATGGAAGGCGTATGACAGGGATATGACGTAACCCACCACCTTTGCAGGCACAAGAATATCGGTATACCGATTTTGACAAACGGCTATCTTTATGCTAGCGTCTCTCACGCTTGCCTCTCACCGACCGGTGTGAGAAAGTTTGACGTATAGCAGGTGGCCTTCCCCCACCTCATGGGGCCACCCGGAACCCTGGGCCCGACAGAAGCCTAGCTGAGTACGGAGGAACCACCGAATGCTTACCAGCGTGCGACGCTCCAGACCCGGATACTTCTGGATCATTCCCTTCGCCCTTCTACTGACCCTGGCTGGAAGCTTTCTCTGGTCCCATCTCCTTTTCGGGTCCGCCGAGGCGGACCACATCGCAATACCCCCGGACACGGTCAAGTACAACGTGTCCTTCGACACCACCGGCCAGAGCATGTGGGGCCCGGGCCCCGACATACGTCCCGGCACCGGGAGCCTGCCCATCTTCGATGTCTCCTGGAACGAGACGGGCACCATCGGCGACACGGTGACCATCGGAGGACAGCACGGCTTCCCCGGAGGCACCTTCGGAGGCAGCCTCACCGGCAACACCAACGGCCGCTTTGCCATGGGCGTCGACTTCAACAACCTGGGCGCCGGCGGTGTGGCCGTACACTATCCCGTGCAGGTGACCCTCACCAAGACGGCCAAGGACCAGAAGCGGAAGAACGAGCAGTTCACCATCACCTCCGACTGGAGGTTGCAGCCCGGCGCCAGCCTCACTACCAACCCGCCCAGCGGTCGCATCGATCTTACCGCCTCGGCCAGGATCGGGACCTCCCTCAGCGGGCAGGTGTGTGTCTTCGTCTGCGCCAGCGGAAACATCATCCCGCCCATCAGCACGCCCGAGTTGACCTTGGACTTTCTCACGGAGACTGGCCTGCTGCCGCCCATCTTCTCCATCGACCGCGTGGACATCGCCCCGGAGATCAGCTTCCTGACCGGCATCTCCGGCCACTACGGGCTGCCCAGCGTGAACACGTCCTTCTTCGTGGATGTCGACGGCAGGACCCTGGTGGCCCAGGGCACCCACGACAACTTCATCGACCTCTTCGGTGACCTGGACGACTGGGCCAACAAGGCATCCTTCGGAGTCATACCACCCCTGGGCATCTCGACCCCTCCCCTGCGCCTCCTCGGCACCGACTTCGCCGCCAGCGTCGACATCCTGGACTTCCAGACCAACCTGACCATGGACCAGACCCAGGAGTTCAGGTTCCTCCCCGAGATTCGCATGCTGCTGGAGTTCGACTAGCCCGTCTCGTTCACCGTGTCTCCCGCCTCTGCCTGCGGCATTCAAGGGGTAGGCCCATGCATTTCCCCGTCGACGATCATAGACGTGGAGGTGGGCGCTACCGTCAACATCACGGTCCCCGTGGGCGGCCACGTCTACGACGTCGAGCCCACCTTCTACATCAAACTCCTCGACCAGAACTTCTCCAACTCCACCAGCACCACCATAGCCAACGACATCATCATCGACGCCCTGAAGGCCTCCCTCACCGTCCCCGGCGTCACAGTGATCCCCCGGTTCACCCTGATCCCCGGGTTCTGCATCGACATCCCCTTCGACGGCGAGAAGTGCACCCCCGCGGTGATCTTCCCCGGGGTCAGCTCTCCCAGCTTCGGCTTCGACGTAGGCCCGGTGTTCACCACCACCATTCCGGTATTCTCACAGCAGCTGCCCGACATCTACACCCCCGATGTTACCGCCTGGCCCCTCCTCGGCTTCAACGTAGTCTCCTTCAGCCCCCCCTTCGAGCTGGACAAGGAGGTCAGGCCCACAGCTAGAATCGCCGCTCTCAGCGTGGTCGACGAAGGAGATGTGGTTGCCTTCGACGGCAGCGCCTCCAGCGATCCCGACATCGGCGAAACCCTTACCCATAGGTGGAACTTCGACGACGGTACCACCGACAGCGGTGCAGTGGTGGACCACGTCTTCGACGACAACAAACCCGGATCCAACCCGCCCTACGACGTCTCCCTGACCGTTGACGACGGCCACGTCCTGGACGACACGGCCTTCCACCCGATCACCGTGAACAACGTGGCGCCGTCCGTAAGCGCCGGCAGCGACAAGACGGTGAAGGAGGGATCGGTCACCGGCCTGGGCCTGGATATCTTCGGGCGCAACCTGGCCATCAACGGCGACGCCGAATCGCCCACCCTGGGGTGGAGCGTGGCAGCCGGGACCCTGGTCCGCGCCGGCTACGCCGGGGCGGGCACCGCCACCTCCAGCATCGCCACCCTGGTGAACCAAAGCACCCCGGGCTACTACAACTCCGGCATAGGCACGTCCCTGGACGGCAGCTCATCCTCCTTCCAGCCACTGCCCGGCGCCCAGGTGGGCTACTACGATATGAGCGCGGGTCAGGGGAACTCCAACCAGGTAGCGTCCATCCAAGCGGCGGGCCATACTGCGGTGAACATCACCGACCCCACCTCGTCCCAGCTTGCCGGCGTGGACGTGCTCTACGCCCAGAACCCCAGCAACGGCAGCAACGGCAGCGAGTACCTCAGCCGCCGTAACGACATCTTCAACTGGGTAGCTGGCGGAGGCACGCTCATCGTCCACGACCGCTACGTAACCGAAGGCGGCGAACTCGTCCCTAGCTGCGTACGTTTTATCACAATCAACATTCCCATTTTCGGACAAATAACGATTCCCGTACCCTGTAACTTCGTCCGGAACTTCGACCGGGGCGCGGACATAAACGTCCAGACCGCCTCGACGGTGAGCAACGGCCCCGGCGGGGTCGTGAACAACGCCACCCTGGACGGAGGCAACTCCTCCAACCACGGGTACGTTTCGGATACCATTGGAACCGTACTCCTGAACAACGGCATCTCCGGGCAGGCGGTCACCTTCACCTACGGACATGGCGCGGGGAACGTCATCTATTCGACTATCCCTCTGGACTTTTACCTGCCTGGCAACTCGCCCCTCAACTTCAGGAACATCTACGCCCCCAACGTGGTGCACTACGGGGCCCAGCTCGCCGGCGCCACCGGAGGGCCGGGAGCTCCCGGTGCAGGCCTGGGCAACCCCAACCTGGCCACGGCGGCCAACCTGGGCTCCTGGCTGGGCCGGTTCCAGCCCAGCGGCGGCTCCTGGAGCGGCGGCCTGGTGGGCATACCCTCCACCTGGGTCGTTGGTGACGAGACGGCCATCGTCTACCAGATCGACGCCCCCGAGGGCGGCATAAGGGACATGCGCGCCTTCTTCGATGTGGACAACGGCATCTTCGTCTGGGTCAACGGCGCCTTCAAGTTCGGCGCTGTCGAGGAAGGCGGCCTGGTCGCCGGCTTCGAGTACCGGGGAGGCGACAACAACGGCATCCGCCTGGGCGACATTCCCGCCGGGCGCAACTACATCCAGGTGCTGCGGGAGGACCACGGCGGCGGCACCGGCTACGAGGTGCTCATCACCGGAACGGTGCTGGGCGGCCCGCCGGCCCTGGACTCGCCGGGCCCAGCCGCTCGGGGCAGCTTCCTCTTCGCCGACGGCAACTCGGACACGGTCGCCACTCAGGTCGTCGACGTCTCCGAGGGGGACGAGATCATCGACCGGGGCGAGGCCGGCTTCCGGCTGTCCGCCGACCTTGGCGGCTTCGCCGACGAGCGGGACAACGCCAAGCTCGAGGCCATCTTCCGTAACGGCGCCGGAGCCGAGATAGGCAGAGCCCGTATCGGTCCGGTGACCAACGTAGACCGGGGCAACGTCACCGGTCTCCAGTCTCGCACCACGACCCAGACCCTGACCGGGTCCAGCATCATACCGCCACTGACCCGGTCCATCGTAATCCAGGCCACACTGGACATGGTGGACGGCCTGGTGAATAACGCAGTCATGGACAACGCGGACCTGACCCTCATCGCCCAGACCGGGGCTAACTTCACCGACCCCGGCGCCGGCGACACCCACACCGCCTTTATCCAGTGGGGTGACGGCCAGAGCGAGGCTGGGGTAGTCCAGCAGGGCCGGGGCCTTGGCTCCGTGCTAGCGGACCACGTCTACGCCGACAACTGCAGCTACACCGTCACGGTGACCATCACCGACGACGACGGCGCCTCCACCCCCGACTCCTTCGTGGTGACGGTGGAGAACGTAGCGCCGACGGTGACCCCCATCGACCGGATATTCATCAACGGCCAGGCGAGGACGGTCCAGGTGGCCAGCTTCACCGACCCGGCCTTCGACTGCCCCAATCCGCCCTGCAACCCGGCCACCGCCGAGACCTTCGAGGCGTTCATCGCATGGGGCGACACCCAGACTACTCCCTTCTTCGGCGTGAGCGGCGGCGTGGTGGTGGCCACCCAGACCTACAACCTCGGCGGGAGCTTCCCCCAGACTCGTCCCATTACCACCACCGTCAGGGACGACGACACTGGGACGACCACCGTTGTGGGCACCGCCACCATAGTGAACCGCGTGATCCCCGGTGTGAACGCCGGCGGCGACCGCACCATAAACGAGTCGAACACCACCGGCTTCAACGGCTCCTTCCAGTTGGTGCCGGGAACCCCGCCGGTATTCGATCCGAACCTGGCCGACCCGACTCTTAGATACGAGTACAAGTGGGACTTCGGCGACGGTAGCGGCACCCCGCCACAGAACCTGGGCACCTTCGGAGGCCAATCCGTGCCCAGGACCATAAGCCTGGCCGCGGCGAACCACCAGTACGTCGAGAACGGCCAGTACGCCGTAACCCTCACCGTCCTGGCCTTCGACACCACAACCGGTAGACTGGCGGCGGCCGCGGACGACACCCTGCTCGTGAACGTGAACAACGTTGCGCCGGTGGTGAACGCCCTGGGCAACCAGAGCACCAGCGAGGGCGGCGCCATATCGCTGCCGCCCGCGAGCTTCAGCGACGTGGGGTCGGTGGACACCCACACCGCCAGGATCGACTGGGGCGACGGCATAGTCGACGTGGCCCAGGTGACCGGGACCCTCGGCGTGGGCGGAGCCCCGTCCACCGGCACGGTCTTCGGCTCCCACACCTACGCCGACGACGGCGTGGCCAACCAGTACACCGTCACGGTGACCGTGACCGACGACGAGGGCGACTCGGGCAGCAGGACCTTCGTTGCCTTCGTGAGCAACGTGAACCCGACCGTGACGGCCCCCGCCGACTTCGGCTCCAACGAGGGCTCCGTGGTAGGCGTGAGCGCCAGCTTCAGCGACCCCGGCTTCGACCGGGGCCAGACTCCGACAGCGGAGGACTTCACCGCCACCATAGACTGGCGGGACGGCGTCGTGGACACGGTCTCGGTCAGCGAGGCTCCCGGTCAGCCCGGCCAGGCAACCACCGGCTCGGTGTCCGGCACCCACGTCTACGCCGACAACGGCACCTACGACGTCATCGTGAGGGTATGTGACGACGATCTTGGCTGCGGCCAGGACATCGTGCGGATCAGTGTAGGCAACGTGACCCCCACTGTCCTCGGCGGGCAGATCCTGTCCACCAACGAAGGTGCGGAGGTCAGCCTGCCGCCGGTGTCCTTCAGCGACAGGGGCACCCTGGACACCCATCCCACCGCGACCGTCGACTGGGGCGACGGCTCCGCCGCGACCAGCGGAGTCGTGACCGAGGCGCCCTTCGGGCCTCCGGGCTCCATCGACGGGGCCGACGGGACCGTCGCCGGCAGCCACGTCTACGCTGACAACGGCTCCTACACGGTGACGGTCTGCGTCACCGACGACGACACCGACACCGGGTGCGGCCAGCTCACCATCAACGTGTCCAACGTGGCTCCCTCCATAAACGCTGGCAGCAGCCAGACGGACACCGGTGATCAGGCGAACACCGAGGGTGCGACGGTCAGCCTCGATCCGGCCACCTTCAACGACGTGGGCACAAAGGACACCCACACAGCCACCGTCGACTGGGGCGACGGGACGGCCACGGACGACAGCATCACCGGCGGCGTGACCGTCAGCGAGACCCCCACAGGGCCTCCGGGCAACGAGGCGGGCACCGACGGCAGCATTGCCGCCAGCCACGTCTACGCCGACGACGGCACCTTCCAGGTGACCGTCTGTGTCAAGGACGACGAGGGTGCCGAGGCCTGCGGCACCCTGTCGGTGGTGGTGGTCAACGTCGATCCTTCCGTGACCCCTGGCGCCGACAGGACCATCGACGAGGGTAATAGCATCGCCCTCCAAACCCTGGCTACTTACAGCGACGCGGGCTTCGACCAGCCGGCTACGCCCTCCCTGGAGGACTTCGAGGGCACCATCGACTGGGGCGACGGCACGGTCGAGGCGGGCGCCATCACCGAGACCCCGGGTGGAGCCGGTAGCGCCACCACGGGCGCCGTGTCCGGCTCCCACACCTACCCCGACAACGGCGTGTTCGACGTGACCATCACGGTCACCGACGACGACCGCGGCGTGGGAAGCGCCTCGTTCCAGGTCACGGTGAACAACGTGGCGCCCACCATCACCTCGGTCCTACCAGCCCAGACCACCTTCGAGGGCATCTTCATCAGCCTGCCACCGCTGGCCTTCGAGGATCCCGGCTTCGACAACCCGCCGGGGGCGTCGGTGGAGGACTTCACCGTCAGCATCGACTGGGGCGATGGCACCACGGAACCCTCCCAGGATATCGACCAGATAGAGACGCCGGGCGACGTGGGGCTCCTGACCACGGGCACCGGACAGGCCTCCCACGCCTACGCCGACAACGGCACCTACCAGGTGACGGTCTGTGTGACCGACGACGACAACGGGCAAGACTGCGAGACCTTCGAGGTTGAGGTGGCCAACCTGCCGCCCAGCGTCGAGGCCGGCAACAACCAGACAGTGGACGAGGGTGAAAGGCTCGATCTGGACCCGGTGACCTTCGAGGACCCGGGCTTCGACTGCCCCGACTGCACGCCGGCCATCGACAAGACCTTCACGGCCAGGATCGACTGGGGCGACGGCAACTTCGAGCCCACCGGCGACATCGTCATCGAGGAGGACGCCGGCAACGAGAACAACGTGACCAAGGGCAGGGTCATAGCGTCCCACCACTACGGCGACGACGGCACCTACACAGTAAGGGTCTGCGTCACAGACGAGGACGGCGCCGAGACCTGCGACTCCTTCCAGGTCCAGGTGAACAACGTTGCGCCGACGGTGATCCCGGGCGGGAACCAGGTGACGACTGAGGGCACCTTCATCCAACTGGACCCGGCCAGATACACCGACCCGGGCTTCGACAACCCGGCGCCCGAAGACATCAGCAAGGCCACTCAGGAGAACTTCACGGCGACCATCGACTGGGGCGACGGCAACTTCGAACCGGTGGGCGACATCGGGCTGACGGAGGGCCCGGGGAGTGAGGGAGTGCTGACCACTGGCACGGTGCAGGCGACCCACGCCTACGGTGACGACGGGGTATATACGGTGAACATCTGCGTCACCGACGATCAGGGGGCGGAGACCTGCAACACCCTGCTGGTAACAGTGAACAACGTTGCGCCGACGGTGATCCCGGGCGCGAATCAGGTGACCACGGAGGGCACCTTCATCCAGCTGGACCCGGCCAGATACACCGACCCGGGCTTCGACAACCCCGCTCCCGAGGACGCCAGCAAGGCTACTCAGGAGAACTTCACGGCGACCATCGACTGGGGCGACGGCAACTTCGAGCCGGTGGGCGACATCACACTGACCGAGGCTCCGGGAGCCGAGGGAGCGCTGACTACCGGCACGGTGCAGGCGACCCACGCCTACGGCGACGACGGCACCTACACCGTCACCGTGTGCGTCACCGACGATGACCACGACCCTGGCGCGGTTCCTCCCGTCGGCGGCCAGACCTGCGACACCCTGCAGATCGAAGTCAACAACGTGGCGCCCTCGGTGGAGGCCGGACCGAACCGCATCATCAACGAGAGCGACACTGTCTTCGTCGGTCCGCCGCCGGCATCAGGAGCTAAGGCGCCGGCGACCTATAGCGACCCCGGCTTCGACAATCTAGCCTTGGACGTGCCCGCCCTGGCCACCGAGGAGAACTTCACCTCCACCATCGACTGGGGTGAGGGAACGGTGGACGTGGGTGTGCTCACCGAGGTGCCGGGAGCCGAGGGCGTGCTCACCACCGGCACGGTATCCGGCAGCCACGTCTACGGGGACGACGGCGTCTACACGGTGAGGGTATGCGTCACAGACGACAATCACGCGCCCAACGCGGACCCGCCGGTGGACGGGCAGACCTGCGATACCTTCACCGTCGAGGTGAGGAACGTCAACCCGGTGCTGGATGACTCGGTGTTCCTGGACACGGCCATCACGTTCCCCAGCGGCGACGACGCCTTCCTTGGTCGCAAGGGTGTGGAGCAGACCCACGGCGCCAAGGCCAGCGACGTCGGCTCCGACGACCTGAGGTACGACTGGGAATTCGTTCCCACCCCGGACCAGTTCAGCGGCACCCTGCCTTCGCTCCCAATAACAGAGACCACCACTACCTTCAACGACGGGTCGGCACCGGGCCCGCTGCCCTTCACCGACCCGGCGCGGGAGGAACAGGCGGGGACCCACCCCCACGGGACCTTCCCCTTCACCTCGACGGACACCGTGGACGTGACCTTCACGGGCCCCGGGGTGTACAGGCTGGATCTGCTGGTCACCGACGACAACGGAGGGACGGATTCCTCCGATCTGACCAAGCTGGTGGTGGACGACTGCGACTGCACCAAGAGCCAGGGCTTCTGGAAGCACGAGTTCAAGACCAGGAAAGAGAAAGACCTCAAGAAGGTCGAGAAGGGCAAGCTCATCAGCGAGGAGACGCTGGAGGCCTACCTGGACATCATCCGCTACGCCAGCAGCCACTTTGGTGTGGACACCGTGGTACCTCTGAACTCCTTCTTGGACGCCAACCTGATCCTCAACGGAAACAGGGGGAACAGCGGATCGGGGAATGGCAATGGCAACGGCTCTGTCCAACCCCTGGGAGACACCGCAAGCAACAACAAGAAGAAGAAAAAGAAGAAGGGCGATTCCGGCTCCGGCTCAGGTGGCGGATCCAAGCCCAAGGACGACGCTAGCAACGATAGTGGGTCCAACGCCAGCCAGGAAGCCAACGATAACGGCTCCAACGCCAGTGGGGATGGCGACGACGACAGCGGCACAGCCACCAACATAGCCAAGACGCGGGAGAAGGCGGTAAGGCAGACGCTGGCGGCGTGGCTGAACTTCGCCAAGGGTGCGGTAGAGTTGGACGAGGACATCGTCATCGAGCCAGGTGAGTCCGGCAGTGGCACCGGGTCCGACGCCCCCAGGCCGCCGGTGACCAAGACCTTCGAGGAGATCATCCTGGAGGTAGAGGCCATCCTGAATAACCCCGATGCGACTAAGGCGGACCTGGAGCACGCCAAGGACCTGGCCGAGGCCATCAACAAGCACGACAAGGACAACCCCGACTGCACCGGCAGCGGCTCCGGTAACGGTTCAGGATCGGGCAGCTAGGGTGAAAGCAAGCCCCGGTCCGGTATGAGGGCCGGGCAGGATAGGGGACATTACGGGGGCCGACTGCGATGCAGCCGGCCCCCGTAATCGTATATGATAGATGGATGGGAACGGTCGGACCACTCGAGGAAGGCCCCGGGACTCAGAAGAGGAGGCGGTCCAGGAAGCGTCAGCCCGTGCTGGAGCGGGGGTTCGCCCTGGACGACGATCTCACGATAGTCGACCACCTCGGAGGCAGCCGGAAGGTAGATATCTACCTTTGCCGGAGCAGCGGCCTGGAGAAGCTGGTATCTTGCAAAGTGCTGCGGCCGGAGTACTGTATCGACTTTTCGTCCCTGGAAGCAGTGATACAGGAGGGACAGATACTGCTCGGTTTCCGGCATCCCAACGTAATAAATGGATATGGGGTAGAGCTGGAGCAGCATCCCCGCATCGTGATGCAGTACCTGAAGGGTCAGAACCTCACCACCACCTTTCTCTCAGGCAACCACCATGCCTTCAATATTTCCCACATCGTTAGTGTGGCCCTGCAGCTGACCGAAGCGCTTTCCTACGTACATGAGCGGGGCTACCTGCACCTGGACGTCAAGCCGTCCAACGTGATGTATCACAACGGCCACGTGACCCTGTTCGACTTCAGTGTGGCCGAAGAGTACTCTGCGGGAGACACCTTGAGGGACAACGCGGGCACTGTAGAGTACATGGCGCCGGAACAGACCTACCGTCGAGAGGTCGGCTACGCCACCGATGTCTTCGGCCTGGGCGTGTTGTTCTACCAGCTGCTCACCGGAGGGGACCTGCCCTTTCCGGTGATCCGGGGCCCACTTCCCCACCGGGAGGGAGACGAAAACCGGCAGCTTGATTATGACCTCACTCCCAGGCCGCCACTGGAGATAAACCCGGATGTTCCGCCGGCAGTAGGAGCGGTTGCCATGAGGGCCACCTGTCTCGACATGGCCGACCGATATCAGACGCCGCAAGAGCTAAAGGCTGCCATCAAGGAAGCCGTGGCGGGACATGTCGCCTCGTAAAAAGATGCCTGCGGCAAAGTATGGAGAGTAGCTTTCCGGTAAGTCTGTCTTGAACTCTGTCCGTGGCAACGTCGGTCTCGGTACCGTCCTATCCCAGAAAGGAAAGTGAAGAAATGGTTGCGAAAATATCCGTATTGCCAGTTCCGGCAGGCAACATCGAGGCTCTGAGAAAAGCTTTCGAAGAGATGGAAGGCCCTCGCAGGGAACAATGCATAGCGAACCGCCAGGTTATGGGGACCGCCAGGGAGTTCGTCTGTCTGCAGCACATGCCGCAGGGGGACGTCATCGTCATATACGAGGAGATAGACGACCCCACCAAGACCATGGAGCGAATGATTGCGTCAGACTCGGAGTATGCCCACTGGATCGTAAACCACGTCATGCCCCTGCTTGGTGCCGATGGATTGCAATCGCTGCCACCCAGCGAGGTCCTGGCCGACTGGCGGGCGTAGCAGCCGCGCCTCCAGACCGCTGGCCTCTTCCTGAGCTCATGTCCCGCAGTCCCTTGTAGATCGACAACGCGTCCACCGTTGCCTTAGGTCCCTCCATGCCCCTTTTCCTATCATCTTTAGCCCCGCCACCCCTTCCAGCCGATCGGCGGGGACAGCTTGTTGATGCGTTACTGCCCGAATCCACGCACGCCGGGGGTCATCCGAGGCGATCCCCTGGTATCAGTATGACGATACCAAGGGGACTTAGAGGGTCACTGGGGCGTTGAGATAATACATCGAGGCACAGGTGGTTCTTTTAAACCAGGCGAACACCCGCTCGAAGGAGTCACCGGCCGTGGACCGATCTCGGAGGAGGGTAGATACAATGGCAAACCGCATGTCGCACCTGGTGAAAGCCGCGCCGAAAGTCTGGAGGCAGTCCAGGACTCGAGACGGCCATCGTGCTGATCGCCTTCGTGGTGGTCTCCTCAGTGTTCGCTTTCGCAGCGCTGTCCACGGGTCTCTTCTCCAGCGACAAGTCCAAGGACACCATTAACGCTGGTCTGTCGGAAGCCCGAGGCACCTTGGAAGTCAGGGGTTCCATCATGGCCAAGGCCAACACCACTGGCGACGCCATCGATGAGATCTCCTTCCAGGTGGCCAACGCCGCCGGTGGCGAGGCCGTAGACCTGACTCCGGGTGAGACTCTCATTAGCTATGCCGATGTTGATCAGGTGGTCACTCTGGTCAGCGGCGATTGGACTGCGACCGGACTAGGCAGTGCCGATTCCGACAAACTAGTGGAGCCCGGCGAGATGTATGAGATAAAGATCACCGGCCTGGTAGCCAAACTGACCACCGCTGACCTGCCGAAGAACAAAGACTTCAGCCTCCAGGTGAAGCCTCCACAGGGTGCGGTGGTCAACATCCAACGCAGGACACCCGTGGTGTTGGAAACCTATAACGACCTAGGCTAGCCAGCGGTATCTACCCAGGGCTTTGGGCTAAAGGCTTCGGAAACGAGGTTTGAGGCCCAAAGGCCCGATAGGGAACAGTGGAACTCTTAATTACCAGATAGCCGGAGGTTTTCCAGTGAGGCGCTTGTTGAAAACCAGCATCGGTCGGTTTGGGGACGAGCGAGGGATCACCGGACTCGAGACGGCCATAGTGCTGATAGCCTTCGTGGTGGTGTCGTCTGTGTTCGCCTTCGCCGCCCTGTCTACCGGCCTCTTCGCCAGCGACAAATCAAAGGAAACGATAGAAGCCGGCTTGACTGAAGCCAGGGGGACCATCGAGGTCCGGGGCTCTCTGGTCGCCAAGACGAATTCCACCGGGGACGCTGTGGACGAGATCATCTTCCATCTGGCCAATGCTGCGGGTGGGCAGGCGGTAGACCTGACGCCGGGCGAGACCGTGATCACCTACACGGACGTGGACCAGTCGGTGACGCTGGCTTCGACGGCATCGACCGGAGGGTTCACGGTGACGGCGATGGGGAATGCGGACAGCGACAAGCTGGTGGAGCCCGGAGAGATGTATGAGGTAAAGGTCATCGGACTGGAGTCGAAGCTGAACCCCGACCTGGGGAAAGACAAGAAGTTCTCTATTCAGGTCAAGCCGCCACAGGGGGCCGTGATCCATCTCCAGCGCAGGACGCCTGTCGTGCTGGAGTCCTTCAACAAACTGGGATAGATTCGTACCACAGCATTTGAACTTGGGTCGCAACGGTCCGGGGAGTGATGAGGACAGGATGACCACGGGGCGGGGAAGAGACTAGTGCGGCATGGTTTCCCTTCGTCCTCCGACTAACGATAGGGGCCGGGATAAAGCGGTTCGTCCGCTTCCCGGCCCTCTATCGTTAGGCCCGACCCTCCCTTCCATAGAGCGTTAACCGGGTGATTTCCCGGCTTCTTTCAGCACGGATTGAAGGTTCCCACCCGCCGGAATATGGCCTATACTCTTACGTCGGGATAAGGTTTGGGGGTAAGGTTTGTCCGGCTCTTTGGGAGAGGTGATTGGGCGCATCCGTAAAGCCGTACGTCTAGTGTCGCCAACAAGCTTGTGACGTTCTTCCCGATCCCCAGGCTCAATATTTTTCGAGGCTGGTGGATCCTCCTAGCAATCGGCTTGGCGGCTATATTTGCCGGCGGCTCCGCCCATTGGGCCTTCACTGTTTTGATCGACCCGTTGACCGAGGAGTTTGGCGTTTCCCACTCCAAGCTCCTGGGAGTGGTGTCGGTCTCGGGCCTGGTGGGCTCTATCTCCTCACCGCTGTTGGGCAGAACCGTGGACAAGCACGGAGCCCGCATCGTAGGCACCGCCTGCCTGCTGGCGCTGGGACTGTCGCTGGTGCTGTCGTCCCAGGTCCAGGCGCTGTGGCAGTTCTACATAGTCTACGGTGTCGGCCTGGGAGTATCGATGGCCGGGCTACTGCAGGTCAGTGCACCAGCGGCGGCGGCCAACTGGTTCCTCAAGAAGCGGGGCATCGCCTTCGCCAGCTTTTCTATCGCCTCCGCAGCTGCCGGAATGACTTTCCCGTTGCTTACCCAGGCGATAGTCGACTGGCAGGACTGGCGCATGGTATGGCTGTTATTGGGGCTGACCACCATCGCCGTACCCACCCCTATCGCCTGGCTAGCGATACGCCGCAGACCAGAGGATGTCGGACAGTATCCGGACGGGATGACCAGGGAAGCATGGGAACAATCCCAGAGTGCCGCCTCCCGGCCCGATAAGGAAGCGAACGAGGTTTCCGATATCAACTGGACGCTGAGGGAGGCCAGCAGGACCGCCGCGTTCTGGCTCCTCAACGGAGGCCTGATCTTGATAAGCTTCCCCTCTCTGGCGGTGCTCGTCGTCCTGCATCCGTATTTCACCGAGCTGGGCGTTACGCCGGGGACGGCTTCCAGGCTGGTCAGTGCGTACGCGGTCGGAGTCCTGATAGGGGCTTTCGCCTGGGGCTTTTGCGTCCAGCTTTCCTCAGCCCGGGTCCTGCTGGTACCCTACGCGGCTCTATACGGAACCTCTCTCGCCCTCCTGGCGGCCTTCGGCGACGCCCCGGTCGCGGTGTTGTACCTGATCATGGTGTACCTGGGGATGACCGTCATCGGCGGGATGCAGCTGGGGAACCAGGCTTGGGCCGACTTCTTTGGCAGGAGATACATCGGCTCGATAATCGGGGCCTCTAATCTGCTTCGTGTCCTCCCCATGATCGCCGCGCCCCTGGTGGCGGGGGTGATCCACGACTCGATGGATTCATACAAATACGCCTTTGCACTGTTTGCCGTCTTATGTCTGACCGCCTCTGTTGTCTTCTTATTGGCCAGGCGTCCGCAAAAGAAGGTCGTCCTCCCGGCGGAAAGGCCGATAGTTCGACCCGGGGCCACACCGGTCTGACCTCCACCGGGCGCCTTTCACCGCTTTCCTCCCTGCGCAATCAGCTCTTCCCTGGTCTCAAGCTGACGGGCTACGGCGGAGATGGCTGCCCGCCGGTTTCGGTGGAAGGTGCTCTCGCTGATGCCATGGCGCATCATGACGTACCTGGTGGACTTGTCCAGCACGTACTCTTCGTGCAGGATGTGGTGCTGGAGGGCCTCCGGTGCTCCGGCTCGAACGTATTCACCCACAGGCTTCAGCCGTTCAATGGCCGAAACAAGCACCTCACGCAGGGCTTGGGCTTGGTCCAGGGGCCCAGGCTGTGCTGGCGCTCGGTGGTCGGTATGCCGCGAGCCGGTGGCAAGGGTGCCGGGAAGCCAGTAGATGAGCCCGCATCTGGATAGGGCATCGGGGTTGTTCATCTGGCGCAGGGCCTCCTCCACGAGGCGCGGGAAGTCCTCCGAAGAGTGCCCGTTGTTGCTGAAGTCGATGGAAGAGGGGCTGGAGTTCCCGATTGACGTAGAGGGCTTCACATCTACGTCCGCGCCCACCTCATCGAGCTCGCTCCGGTCGGCTTCATTACGGAGCACCTTGGCGATGGCATCGTACAGGCTCAGCAGCTCCGCGGCCCATGCCTGTGCCTGGGTCGCCACCTTGGACTCATCACCCTCTTGTAGGAGCGCTACCAGGGTCGCGGCGGCATTGGAAGCCTGCTGCACGGACTCCTTTATGGCCACCTGCTGTCGGGCGTGGATATCCCGCAGCCGCTGAAGCACTCCGGCCTCGGGCGTGGGAAGCTCTCCCCGTTCGTAGCGGTCCAGGTGCCGGCTTAGATCCTGATGTCGGTCCAGAAGCTGCCGAAGGGCAGGAGCGACCTGCCGGTCCAGATGAGAGATCGCCTCGAAGAGGACGCGTTCAAGCTCAGACGGGCCGCTACCTCGAGCTGCTTTACGGTCGGCCAGGGTGGCCTCCATGGACCGCCGGATGGAGTATAGTTGCCGCAATCCTGGCTCCGAGGGTTCGGGTTGCCACAGGCCGACGGCAAAGACGGAAGCGAAGTAGGCCAGCAGGCCCAGCAGGGCGATCCCGAGAATAACCCAGGTATCCAGACCTATCCGCCACCACATCGTCCCTGCCAGAAGCAAAGTGACAGCCATCAGGGTGATGCCGAAGGGGTGCCCCAGCCCGGCACCCCTCAAGCGACTAGCCCATCTGTTGGTCGCCAACATCCTGGCGATCCTTCCAGAGCTGTTAAAGTGAGTTCGCAAGGCTTTCCTCCCTCGCCTGACTCTGCGCTGTCGTGCCGTCTATCGGGTCCTAAGTCACCGCGCCGGTGTCTCGGCTAGAAGTATTTGCTGAACTCCTCCAGGACCTGGGCCAAGTCATCTTCGGTAACACCCTGGAACTCGGCGCCGGTGGCCTGGGCCAGCATTCTACCGATGTCCAGGTCGGTATCGTCGCCGACGCCGATGAAGAAGACCTGGACGGAGTTGTCGGTTTCGAGGGCCAGCGCGGATCCGACCGTTTCGTTTTTGGCGACGCTCACCCCCTCTTCTGTCACCGGCGCCGGGCCGTTCTCGAACCCACCGAACTGCCGAATCACCGTCTCATCGGTGGACCGCATCTTTATGAGCTGATCCAGCCGGGTTCCACCCTTGTTGGCCCTGCCGTCGGTGAGGACTACCACGCCTCGGATCGCGTCTGGGTCGCCCGGCGCATCGTGGGTCATCTGAATGCCGGCTTTGATGGCATCGTAAAGGGCGGTCCTACCCTCGGCCCGCATCTCGTGGGCGGCATCGGCCAGGGCGAAGCGATTCTCCGCCAGCGGGCGAATGGGAATAGTGGTGTCGATGGTATCGTTGAAGGTTACCAGCCCCACCTGGTTGTTCCTGGCCATGTTGTCCAGGGCTCGGACCAGCCCATCCCTGGCCTGGGCGATCTTGCCGCCCATCATCGAGCCGGAGGTGTCCACCACGAAGGTCACGATCCCGGGCCTCTTCACCAGCTCCCAGGAACCGTCTATGGCCGCCGCGACCGCGGGGTCGATCAGCGAGGGGTTGAGCACCTTCGTCGGCTGGTTCGGGTCAAGCCCATACTTGCCGTTTATCTTGCTGGCGGGGTCGGTGAGGGACAGGTCGGTACCCGGTCTGAAGCCTGCCGACATGAAGGACCGCTGCTGCTCGTCCTCCCGGATGAAGTCGATCCACACCTGGGCCGCCTCGACCTGCTCCTCCGTCACCCAGTCGGCCTGGACGATGCAGGCGCAGTTGTTCCGGGGCATGGAACCTTCCTTGGGATAGATCATCACCATCGATCCGGGCTCGATGGGATCGGGAACTATCTTCTTCCAGTTGACGAAGGCTCGCTCGGTTCCCTCGTAAAGGTGGATCAGGTTGTCCTCTGGCATGATGAAGAAATGCCCGTAGCGAGGGCCTTGATGGACTTTGGTGTTCAGCACGGTGGTGCCGATCAGATAGTGGTCTATCAGGCCCTGGAACTGCCTGACGTAGTCGACCACCTCCGGGTCTCCGACATCGTCCAGCGTGAGGTCCTGGGGCAGCTTATCGGCGGCGAAGGAGTAAAGCGCAAGGTGCAGGCTGCGACCCGTGCTGGAGGTAGTGGGGTCTGTGTAGGCCACCAGCGGATCTTTCCCCCACTCGGCCTTGGCGCATGGGTAGCTTGACCAGCCGTCAGGGTCGCTTCGCAGCGTTATGATGTCGCTGTAGCCTATCTGCTTGTGAGGCCAGCCGAGGCATCTGGCCATCTCCTCGTAGGTGACTATCCCGATGACCGGACCGACTATGCTCTGGGCCGCATCGAGGGCCACCACCTCGCGGCCGACAGCGTGATTGGCGCTGACCAGCCAGTGGGCGCTGGAGGGTGTAACTATAGTGGGATTCGAGTCCGATGTCTTACGATCGACGTACCCGTTGGTGATCCCGTGGAGATCGATTCGCCTTCCGCTTGTCAGCCTTGTGACCAGGTAGTCGGCCTGCAGCTCAGAGGGTACGTTGTGGGCTTCGACAACGATCCTGGTGCCGGACCCGGTCCTGTGGCCGGCTTCGTTGAACTCCTTTGCCATCACCGGCAGCAGCCGCAGCTCCTTCCCATCCCGCATCAGGTGGCCGGTGGCCCAGTGAACGACCTTGACGGTCGGTTCCGGCGGGGCGGGCCACAGGGCCCACGCGGCAAAGAAACCGCCGATGCCGAACAGCCACACCGTGGCGATAAGCGAGAGCACTCGCTCCCGAGTCAGGTTGAACTCCGACATTGCGTACACCCCCTTTCTTTTTGTTGCCATCGATACTGCCAACCTCCCTACATCTGGCATTGCTCCTGCGCCGGTCCACCCGATTCGTGCTACAAAGATCGGGGTCGCCCTCAGTCCCCGGAGGATGGCCAGCACGGCCCTAACTGGATAGCCCAGCACCCAGACGAGGGCTAGGACGGCCGTTGAGGTGCCCAGCCACAGGTGCCGAAGGATGGTGATGATGACCTGCCCGACACGTTTCAGTCCCCCATGGACAACCCGGACTATGAGGGAGCTGCCCAACCAGAAGGGCCGGATGACAGTTACGATCCCAAGCCATAGGGTGCGGGTGCCTGTGTACAAACCCAGTGCCATAAGGCCCAAGAAGGCGCCTACCCCGGTTCGCACGAAGACGAGGATCGGAGATATACATAGCACCCTGACGCGGTGCAGTCCCCAGAGCGTCATCCGAGCTACGCTGGAGACCGCCAACAAGAAAGGTCGTACCACGGTTGCCACGCCTAATCCTAAGAGGTGGCCGGCAGTGGTGGTTGCCTTCTCAAGGCCCTCGGCGACCGCAGCCATACCAAGCCAGATGCCGTGTAAGGCCAGTCCAATGATCCTGGCAGCGAACAGCACAGTGGTCAAAACGTAGCCGAGGGTGGTGGATACCCCCTTCACCCCGTTGCGCAGCCCGGCGCCTACCGCCTGTGCGACGGTGGAGGTTCCCACCCAGACCGGGCGTACCACGGCTGCCCCACACATTCCGGGCAGACCAGCTACCGTTGAGGCGACCGTACACAGGCCGCCGGTGACCAACGCCAAGGCTCTGGCAACGCCCAAGATGCCCGTCGATAAGAGGCCGAGGATGGCGGATACACCGGACCATCCGTAGCGCAGCCCGGCGCCCACGGCCCGGGCCACGAAGGAGCCCGCCGGCCAGGAGGGACGTACCACGGCTGCCACACCGGTCGCCAACAAGCCGGCGACCATCGAAGCCACCGCACCGACGCCGCCTGTGACCGACGCCCCGGCCAGTCTCACGCCGCGCAGCCCGGCGCTGGCGACGTCTACGGCCATAGAGGCCCCCGCCAGTATGTAACGGAGGAGAGTGGCGATGCTCAGCCGTATCGGGCTGGTTATGATGGATGCCATGCGACCCAGGGAAGTCACGATGGTTGAGGCGACCTGTCCCACGCAGCCTCTGATGGTGGAAAAGCCGCGCCACAGGTATCCAAGCGGCAAGCCGATCGCCTGAGCGACCTTTGCGGTCGCGAGCAATAGGCTTAGGACTATGCGATAGCTGCCGTACACGGTGATGACCACAGCAAGGGTGACCGCCTTAGCGCCGGCCGTGGCTGCCAGTCTCGTGTATTCAAGGGCGGCGTGAAGGCATGATCTCGAGCGCGCCAGGAACCGGCTGCTGACCTGGACAACGGCGACGGATCCTGACTGTATCAAGCTGAGCAGGGACCCAATCCCCCTTCCGCAGGCCACGGAAAGTGTGACCGCCACAGACCATATGGGGTCCGCTAGTGGTCTGAGGGTCCTCTTAAGGTAAGTAAAGAGGGCCCGTACGGGCGCCCAGGGAGCTATTCCCGAAACGGCCCACACCGCTGCCAGCGCGGTGGCTACCAGGCCTCCTATGCCGACTCTTAAGGTGACTGACCTGACGGTGTCGGGCAGAGTGCGCGTCGCCGACTCTTCGACCACGCCTTCGGAAAGGAGCCAGGCGACGATCTGCTCGTTCTTTGCCCAGGCCAGGGCGCAGACACCTGTGAGCAGCAGGGCAACCAGGAAGGACAGCCCGCCGGCCCCTAATAGAATCGCCCGTGGGCTGAGGGGCGACGGGGTGGTGCACCTCTGACAGTGGACCAATAGGGTTCAACAATGTGTCAGAACGGGAGACGAAGGAGGTGAGTCGTGTCCGAATATCCGTATAAGGCCTGGTCGTCGGATTCGCACATCTTCGAGCCCGCTGACCTTTGGGAGAAGCGGATCGAAGCCAAATACAGGGACCGCGCGCCTCGATTGGGGCGGAAGGGCGAGTATGACCAGTGGTATTGTGAAGGCGTTCTCTTCGGAAACATCGGGACCAATCAGCAGGCGGGCTTGCGATTCGAGGACCCCGAGAAGCTAGACCCTGAAGGCGTAATGGACACCGTTCGCCCCGGCGGCCTGGACCCCGACGAGCACGTCAAAGACATGGATCTGGACGGCGTCTCCGGCGCCGTACTGTACCCCTCTCAGGGGCTCACCCTATGGCAGGTCCCTGCCAGCGACCTGCTGTCGGCCATCTTCCGGGCTTACAACGACTACCTATGCGATTTCTGCAGCCCGCATCCGGACCGTCTCAAAGGTATCGCCATGGTCAACGTGGACTCGGTGGAGGATGCCGTTGGCGAGTTCCAGCGTGTGGCGAAGAAGGGGATGGCCGGCGCGATGATTTCGGTGCGACCCCTGCTGCGGTACAGCGAGACGGCCTATGAGTCCCTCTGGGCCTGTGCCCAGGACCTGGACCTTCCACTCAGCCTCCACACCGGCACATTCCGTTGGAGGCCGGGGCAGTCCTTCACCATAGGCTCAGAAATCGCCGTGAAGGACTACGACGTGCGGCAGTCCATCAACGACATGATCTTCGCGGGGGTGTTCGAGCGCTACCTCAGGTTAAAGGTGGGGGCCGTCGAGTTCGAGATATCCTGGGCCCCCTACTTCATAGACCGCATGGACGCACGCTACCGAGACACATGGGTCGGAAGACGAGGCAGACAATTCGAGGGAGATACCCTCCCCAGTGACTTCTTCCGGCGCAATATTTTCATCGGCTTCCAGGAAGACGACGTGGGGATTCAGCTCCGCCATTACATTGGGGTAGACAACCTGCTGTGGGGCTCAGACTACCCCCATGCCGAGTCTACTTTTCCCAAGTCCAGGGAGATCTTGGAGCGGATATTTCAGGGCGTTTCCGAGGACGAGAAGGCGAAGATAGCCGGAGAGAACACGGCCAAGCTGTACCACTTCGTTTAGGGCATGTGCATGGAGTGATCTCAGCCACGGCCATGGCGCAGGAGCCTGCCCGGCAGCGCTCCCGTAGCCTCTCCGTCCTCGAAGGTGATTTCGCCGTTCACCAGCGTCCAGCGGTACCCTTCCGCCTTCTGGATCCGCCTCCAGTCACCACCGGGAAGATCGTGGACGACCTCGGTCGGCAGCAAATTCAGCTTCTCCATGTCGTACACTACGATATCCGCCGGTGCGCCCTCGCGTAGAAAGCCTCGGTCGTGAAACCCTCCAAAAAAGGCGGGCAAGAAACTGAGATTGAAGTGGGCATCTTCCAGACTCACCAGCCCTTCGTCCCGCACCAGCCATGCCAGTAGGTCCGTGGGGAAGCTTCCGCCGGTAAGAAACTTGACGTGCGCCCCACCATCTGAGACCCCGGGAACTACGTAGGGAGACTGTAGCACCTCCACCCTGGAATGGGGGGAGTAGGGAGTCCCTCCGTTCGACCGCGACAGTATGAACTCGGTCTGGAGGTTGTCCCCAACCACAATGTCCAGCAGGGCATCGACTACGTGCTTGCCCTCCTGTTCGGCGATTTGCCCAACGCTATACCCCAGATAATGCTCGAAATCCCGACGTCCGGCTTCCTCCACCACCAGTCGCGCCACGATGGACTGGCCGAAGGGAGTCGCTTCGTCCGCGGCGATGTTCTCGGGCAGCATGGCGGTGTCCCATTCCGCCCTCAGGGCGGCCCGCAGCTCAGGGTTCTGCATCTTCGCTTTCCGCTCCGCAGGAGTTCCCAAAGTTACCTCCCGCCAGGCGGGGTGCTCGTCAAGGAGGTTAAAGTCCTCGAAGGTCAGCTCGACGTCCCCGCGGCGGACCGAGCCCTGGCCGTACACCCGAAGCCCTTTCCTGGCGCACTCCTCGAGCCACCGAAGCCTCTCCCTGTATCTCTCGGGATCGTTATCGTTGGCAGCCACGCCCTGGTAGAGGATCGGCCGGTTGCTGACCTCGGCCAGCTTCTCGAAGAGGACGACGGCGTCCTCCTGCATCGGACGGCCCTCGGCCTCGCCCTGATAGGACAGCTCGATGAACCCCTCGTCCCTCTGTCCCAGCACCCTGCCGAAGGCCAGCAGCTCCTCGTCCGCCATCAGGTCCGTGATCATAGGGGTGCCGTCGTAGTCCCGCTGTATGGAGCCAGGGCCGTTGACCTGGGCAGACCAGCCGCAGGCGCCGGCGTCCATACCCTCATCCACCAGCCGGCACATCTCCTTCAGCTCCGCCTCGGTGGGACGCCTCCGCTTGGCCTCTTCGTACCCCATTACCCAGGCGTATATGGGTGTCAGGGGCACATAGCTCAGGACATTGACCCCCTTGGGGATGCGGTCTATGGAATCCAGGAACTGGGGAAAGGTTTCCCAGTCCCACAGCATCCCCAGCTTCATGGGCTCGTAGGGAATCGCTTCGTTGCGGGTCAGCGACAGCATCATTCGATCCTGGTCGCTTTCGTTTGCCGCGCAGGGCGCGAACCCGAACCCACAGTTGCCGATGGCTACGCAGGTCACCCCATGCCAGGCCGAAATCGTGCAATAAGGGTCCCACTGGATCTGGGCGTCGTAGTGGGTATGGAGGTCGACGAAACCCGGCGCAACGACAAGGCCCGAGGCGTCCAGGACCCTTCCGGCCCTACCGCCGCGCAGTCCCCCTATCTTGGCGATCCTGCCGTCCTTGATGGCCAGATCGCTGACGTACCTCGGCGTGCGCGTCCCGTCCACGATTGTCCCGCCACGAATTATCAGGTCGTATTCGGCCATGAGCTTACCTTCCTTCCCGTCGAGAGCCTCCTCTCCTCTTGTGGGAGAGGATCGAGGTGAGGGGAATCACCCCAACCGTAGTTAACCCGGCATTATACATGAGGTATTAATGAGTCGTCAATATGATCTAATACTGAAGATGGACCCGCGTTGATAATAGACAAGTGAGCTCTATTAACAGTATATTAAGGCTAATATGAGACGAATTTAGTAACACAGTGTTATCCCTGGAAGGCAGCCTATGTGAGTCACATCTGTATTAGACTGAAGCAAGCCATCGGATCCGGGAGCGCCACCGAATTCAGAGCTTGGTTGTAGCGGTCAGAGGGTGAAAGTTGTAAGATGTCTGGGAGAAACAGTGGGCCGCAGACGTCCAGACACAGCGCTGGAACGATCCGAGAATTCAGCAAAGGGGGTGCCAGAATGAACGAATATGATCTGGTGATCCGTGGGGGGACCATCGTGGACGGGACCGGGATCCCGCGGTACAAAGCCGACCTGGCCATCAGGAACGAAAGGGTGGCCAAAATCAGTGGCCGGATACCGGCGGGCGCCGCCAGGGAGATCGACGCCAGCGGCTGCATCGTCGCTCCCGGCATCGTGGACCTCCATACCCACTACGACGCACAGCTGAACTGGGACCCCTACTGCTCCTTGTCGGGCTGGTTCGGAGTCACTTCCCTTACCATCGGTGAGTGCGGATTCGGGTTCGCGCCGACCCGTCCCGAGGACCGGGACCTCAACATGCGGATGATGAACCGCATCGAGGCGATACCCCTGGATTCGATGCGGAAGGGAATGCGCTGGGACTGGGAGACCTTCCCCGAGTACCTGGATAGCCTGGACCGCCAGGGACTCGGGGTGAACGTGGGAGCGAAGTTCCCCTTCTCTCCGATGCGGGCTTACTTGATGGGGATGATGGAGGCTCGGGAGAGGACATCGGTCACCGACGCGGAGCTAAACCAGATGAAGCAGATCTTCCACGAGGCCATGGAGGCCGGGGCTTTCGGCGTCACCTTCAACTACAACAAGGAAGACCGGCCGGAGGATGGCAGCTTCCTCCCAAGCCAGGTAGCCTCGGACCGGGAGTTCCTGGCGTTGGACGAGGTACTGGCGGAGTTCGGGGTCGGGCATATAGGGCAGGCTATCGGATTCGGCATCACGCCGGAAGAGATCAAGCGGTGGGAAGACCTGTTGCCGGAGATGGTCAGGATCAGCGGCCGCCCATGCCACGTGGCTCCCGGCCTCAACGATATTTCCTGGATCTTTCGGGCGCGCGAGGAGGGCCTGCCAATCGTGCCCCAGGCCATCTCGCAAATGCTCCGGTCCCAGTTCAAGCTGGCCGAGTATAACATGTACGACTACATGCCCAACTGGATCGATCCCCTCGTGGGGACTCCTCAGGAGCGGATAGCCAAGCTCCGGGCGCCGGGCGTTCGCGACGCGATGAGACGCGACGTGCTGGAGTGGCCCATGCGCCGGACCGAGTGGGACACGGTCAACGTCCTGCAAACGGCCCACGAGCGCAACTACAAGTACGACGGTAAGTCGATTCAGGAAGTTGCCGAAATCATGGGCAAGGAACCGCTGGACGCCTTCTTGGACCTGGCCCTGGACGAGGACCTGGAGACCGAGTTCGAGTTGCCCCCGAATTTAACTGAAGAAGCACTGAACGCCCAGGCCGCGAAAATAGCCAACCCCTTCAGCCATGTCTCCAACTCCGACGGCGGCGCCCATACCAGGTACTCCGCCGGCAGCTCCTGGCCAATGTGGTTCCTGTCGTTTTGGGTGAGGGACAGGGAGATAATGAGCCTGGAACAGGCCCACCAGAAAATAAGCGCCTACCCCGCCTGGTTTACGGATTTCAGGGATCGCGGCACCCTCCGTGTCGGGAACTGGGCCGACGTTATCGTCTACAACCAGGCAGAGCTCGGGTTCATGTACGACAGACCTGTCTACGCCAACGACTTCCCCGGCGGTGAGCATCGCCTGATCCAAAAGCCCAAGGGGCTGCGCAATACTATCGTAAACGGCACGGTTACCTTCGAGGGCTCCGAATGCACGGGCGCCCTTCCGGGCAAGCTGCTGCGCAGCTACGACATGGTGGACTAGCAGGCCCGTAAATTGGGACTTGGAAGGCAATAGACGTCCCGACGCTGCTCACGGGTGGAGCCGGCAGAGAAAGGGTGAACCATGGTAACCACAGTTGGAAGCGGCAGACACACGTTCGAAGTGGACGAGGAGTGGGCACGCCTTCCCGAGGGCTGGCAGATGCCCGCCGCGGGAGTAGCCGTGGACTCCCAGGATAGGGTCTTCGTGTTCAACAGGGCTCCGGAGCATCCGGTCGTGGTATTCGACCGTGAGGGCAACTGCCTCTCGTCGTGGGGAGAAGGCCTCTTTGTCAACCCTCACACTATGCTGATAAATGGCGACGACAACGCCTGGTTTGTGGACTCGGACGGAGGGCAGGTGATGAAATTCACCCTCTCGGGAGAGCTCCTGATGGCCCTGGGCACCAGGGGCTCTCGCTCGGACACCGGGGTCGATCCGACGGACTTCGGCCACGGGAACTGGAAAGACGTCAAGCGAGGTGCGGAGCCATTCAACTTACCCGCCGGAGTAGCTCCGGCACCCTCGGGAGAAATCTATGTCGCCGACGGGTATGCCAACAGCAGGGTCCACAGATTCTCCGCGAAAGGAGAGTTGCTTCATTCCTGGGGAGAGCCGGGCACCGGACCAGGAGAGTTCAACCTGCCCCACGGCATCTGCATCGACAGCCGGGGCCGCCTCCTGGTGGCCGACCAGAAGAACCAGCGGGTGCAAGTGTTCACACAAGACGGGGAATACGTCACTACCTGGCCGACGGAGTTCGTCGGGCCCGCATCCCTTTACGTGCTCGACGACACGGTCTACGTCGTCGAGCACGACGGGGGCTTCGTCAGCATCGTGACTCTCGACGGTGAGCCGCTGGCCCGATGGGGGTCCGAGACATTCTGGAGCTGCCACAGCATATGTCTGGACTCGCGTCGGGATCTATACCTGGTGCGACCCGGCGAGTGGGGCCGCGACCGCAGGGTAGTGAAGTACACCCGAACGGGCTAGCGGGCTTTAGTCAGCATCCTTACGTGGTGCGAGACCGGGGTTCCAGTCCAGATAAGCCAGCCCCTCGATGGCCAGGCCGTAACCCAGCATGTCCTGCATGAGGCGTTTCAGCTGGAGGGTTAGGACCACCCTGGTGTAGCGCAGGGTCAGCGGAGGCTTTTGGGCCAGTTGCTCCGCCAGCTCCCACGCGCGGGGAAGCAGCCTCTCCCTCGGCAACACTTCGTTGACCAACCCCAGATCGAGGGCCTCCGAAGCCGAGAGCTTCTGCCCCGTTAGCAGCAGGTATCTTCCCCGGTTCGGCCCCAGAAGCGCCGGCCACACAACGTGGGAGCCGTCTCCGGGGACGGTCCCGATCGTGATGTGGGTGCCGTCCTGGAACACCGCCTCCTCCGCCGACAGCACGATGTCGCACAGGAGTCCCAGGTGGGCGTGGATGAAGAAGGGGCCGTTGACGGCACAGATCATCGGCACCTCGATGTCCAGGAGGTTCATGATCTGCTTTATCCCGCCCCGACGAATCGAGTCCCACTCCTGGGGTGTCGCGTCGTAGCGAGGGCCCGTCGACTGGGTACAGAAGTCATCCCCGGTCCCGGTCATTATCACGATTTTGTTTTCGGAATCGTTTCCTATGTCGGCGAAGGCATTGCCGCACTCAAACTGTACCTTACGGCTCCACTTCAGACTGTCCCCATCCGTGTGGAAGGTAATCTGAAGGATCCCATCCCGTCGTTCCATGCTCAGGAAATCGTATTTGTTGGCATAGTCCTCGAATCTTGTCATCGGTGACTCCTCCGGGCGAGAAAATAGAGGCGGCTAGTCCCCTCTGCGCTCCAGGGAAGGATTGAGCCGGGGCCTGACAACCCGGTCTTCTCGAAGGGAACCAGGAAAGGCCGGCGCCTTACCAGTCTATTCGAAGCTGTACAGCCGGGCGCAGTTGTCCCAAAGGACTTTGCGTTTGGTCTGGTCGCTCAAGGGCAGCTTGAGGAAATCCTCCGTGGCCGCGGGAAAGCCGCCTTCGGGATGAGGATAGTCGGTGGAGAAAACCATAGTGTGCTCATAGCCCAGCTCGGCCATGTACCTCGCGGGGGTCTCATCGGGCTCGATGGAGACGAAGCACTGGCGCTTGAAGTACTGGCTGGGCGGCTGGGGCAGCGGCTCCGAGATGCCGTAGCGGTCGGTCCAACCCTGGAACTCGTCCATCCGCCACATCAGCCATGGGAGCCAGGAGCAGTTTCCCTCCAGGAAGGCGATCCTCAGGTCTGGGAAGCGCTGGCACACGCCGCCGCCGATGAAGTCCACCACCGCCACCTGGGTGTTCAAGGAGTGGCACGCCATCCACATCCTGCCTGGCTCGAACTGGCTGCCGATGTGCGGTTGGTCTGGGTCGATCGGCAGCCCTCCGGGGTGGATGCCAACGGGTATATCCAGCCGCTGGCACTCAGCCCACAGGGGGTCGTAGCAGGTATCTGACCAGTTGCGACCGTCCACCTGGTTAGAGCGCATGAAGATCGACTTGAACCCCTTCTCCACCATGCGGCGGGTCTCGGTAACGGCGGCCTCGACGTCCTGGGGCGCAACCATGGCGCAACCGTACATCCGGGCCGGCGACTCCTGGACGAAGTCGTACATCCAGTCGTTGTAGGCCCGGCAGATGGCAGCAGCCAGCTGGGGGTCCATGTTGTTTAACGAGAGGGGAGACAGTCCACGGGTCGGGAACAGGACGCATATGTCGACGCCCTCCATGTCCATCGCCTCGACCTGGGATACGGGGTCGAAGTCCCTCTTGAGTCCTACCTCGAAACGGTCGAGCCTCGCTGTTCGGCCGTCGCCGGCCCGCACGTTGGAGCTCTCCCTGGAGACCTTCCCCTCCACTTCGACGGCCAGGTCCATGGGTCCACGGTTTAGGCCGTGAATCTTATCCCGGAAAGCGGGGTCCATGTAGCGCTGCCAAAGGTCGTGGGGCTCCCCAACATGCATGTCCGAGTCGAAGACCTTGAAGCCATTCTTGGCCATGACGTCCTCCGGAAGGGAGACTGTTAAACCGGGAGTACATTCTTCCTCATGTTTCTTGCGCGCCCCTCAATCCCGGTCCGGTCGTAATTGGTCAGGAACGTCGGCACGCTGAAGCCCCGGTCAGTTCAGACGGTACACCCTCGCGGCGTTGCCCCCGGAGATCTTGGCCTTCTCTTCCTCGGTGCAATCTGCAAGGATGTCTTCGAGGATCTCCATACTTCTGGGGAAGGTGGATTCCTGATGGGGATAGTCGGAGCCCCACAGGAGGCTTTCCACCCCTATAACGTCACGCAACCGTATGCCCAGGCCGTCCTCCTGGAAACCGATGAACACGTTGCGGTGGAAATAGTCGCTGGGCAACATGCCATCCTCCAGCTCGTGCCAGCCGGGCCGGTGGATCCTCTGTGTGTAGGTGTAATCGAGCCGATCGAGGAAATGGGCGGCCCAGGATACCTCGTGTTCCACCGAACCCACCTGCAGCCCGGGATAGCGTGCGAAAACCCCGCTAAAGATCATGTCCGCCAGAGACTTTCGCACCCAGTGGTCCACGTTGCAGCTGGAGGAGGGCTGTGGCGCCTCGGTAGTATCGAACTCGGGTCCGGGACGCTGGGTGCCGATGTGAAGGCTAAGGGGCATGCCCAGGTCTTGGGCCGCTGCCCACAGGGGCTCGTACGTCGGCGAACCGTATCTCTTGCCCGGCTGGGGGTATACCGACATCATGGCCCCAACAAACCCCATCCGCGCGCAACGCTCCAATTCCCTCACTCCGGATTCCGTGTCGTCCATGTTGAGCATGGCAATGGCCTTCAGCCTCTCGGGGAAAGCTCCACAGAACTCGCCGAGCCAGTCGTTGTACCCCCGGAGGACGGCGGTGAGCAGCTCGCTATCCGACACCCTATAGAGCGCGATACCTGCGGTAGGATACAGGACACTGACGTCGATCCCATCGAGGTCCATGTCCTTTATGTGCTCTTCGGGAATGTAGCCGCCGGGCCGGACCTTGTCGAAGGTATCAATCGCGCTCAGCAGTTCCGGCGCCTTGAATCTCGTGCCCGCCTGGGAGCCGGAGGTGACCGGGTTCATCCTGGTGTCGTCGCAGACCCACCAGTCGCCCCCATCGTCCATGCGAGCGATCCGGGGAGCCCTGTCCGCGAACCTGGACTCGATCCTGCCATCCCACAGATTCGCTGGCTCGTACACGTGGTCGTCCGAGGAGACTATTCGGTATTTGCTCATGCGCTTGGCCCCCTCTCACTAGCTACCCGGCCAGAGCTTGTACACCCGGGGGTGGCGTTCGCGCCGCCGTTTCGCTCCTGGACCGGGGAACCCGATTCCAGCACCAATATAGCCATGCACTCGACTTGGTCAGGGTGCGATAGAAGAAGTTCGGTCAATTCATTCTACGCCGGCGTAAGGCGGGTTGTACACCAGGCCAGCCATCGTCCAATTCAAAGAGCCCGGTCCTTCCGGGCCGGCAGAATTGCGTTCTCTCAATGCCCACCCCTATAATAGACTGCCTCATGACGCCGCAGCCAACGTTGCTCGAAGTTAAGGACCTCTCGGTCCAGTTTCCCACGACCTCGGGGCCAGTCCGAGCAGTGGACGGCGTCAGCTTCCGGTTGGAAGGGGGCGAGACCCTCGGTATAGTTGGTGAGTCCGGGTGCGGCAAGACCATGACCGCCCTAGCGATCCTTCGCTTGGTCCCTCCACCGGGAAGGGCCCATGGCCAGATCATCCTGCAGGGTGAGGACCTGTTGGCAAAGTCCAACTCCGAGATGCACCGCGTAAGGGGGCGCAAGCTGGCCATGATCCTGCAGGATCCGATGACCTCGCTGAACCCCGCTTTTACCATCGGCGACCAGGTGGGAGAGAGCATCCGGACCCACCGAGGCCTGAGGGGACGCTCCCTGACAGAGGCTGTAGTGGACATACTCCGTCGCGTCAGGATCCCGGCGGCGGAACGGCGCATCTACGACTATCCGCATCAGATGAGCGGTGGGATGCGCCAACGGGTCGTCGGATCGATCATGTTCTCCACGTCACCCAAGCTCCTTCTGGCCGACGAGCCCACGACCTCACTGGATGTCACCGTACAGGCACAGTACCTGGAGCTGCTGAAGGAGCTTCAGCAGGAGTTCGGCTTCTCGATGATTTTCATCAGCCACGATATGGGCGTTGTGGCCTCGGTGTGCGACCGGATGGCGGTCATGTATGCCGGACGCATCATCGAGATGGGAACCACCGAAGAGGTGCTGTCTCGACCGGCTCACCCCTACACCGAGGCCCTCCTCAGCTCGCTGCCCAAGATGGAATCGATCCAGGACCGGCTGGCCAGCATCCCTGGACAGCCTCCCAACCCCCGGGAGTTTCCGTCCGGATGCAGATTCGCGCCCAGGTGTCCCAGGGTACAGGACCGTTGCAATGCTGACTATCCAGAGACTACCTACCTGGAGAACGGTCATTCGGTGAGCTGCTTCCTTCCGGTGAGCGCCGACGTGCGATGAGCGAGGTCCTTCTGTCCGCAGCCGCCGCGACCAAGCACTTCCCCATAAAAAGAGGGGTCCTGGTCAGGACCCTGCTGGGATACGTGCGTGCGGTCGACGGAGTCAGCTTTTCGGTCACCAAGGGCATCACCTTCGGAATGGTGGGGGAATCCGGATGCGGCAAAACCACGGTTGCCAAGCTATTGCTAAACATCGAACGGCCTACCAGCGGCAACATGTACTTCCGGGAGGGCGACATCCACGCCATGAAGGGCGCAGAGCTCCTGACGTACCGCCAGAGCGTGCAAGCTGTGTTCCAGGACCCCTACGCTTCGCTCAGCCCCCGGATGCAGATATGGGAGATAATAGGTGAGCCCCTGATCGGGCTGGGGAGGTATTCCCGCAACGAGATAAAGGATCGAGCGGGCGAGCTGCTGGAACGGGTGGGCCTGAACCCCAATATGAGGCGGCAGTACCCCCATCAGTTCAGCGGCGGTCAGCGCCAGAGGATCGCCATCGCCCGCGCCCTGGCTACGAACCCGGAGCTCATGGTCCTTGACGAGCCGGTTTCGGCGTTGGACGTATCAACCAGGGCCCAGATAATGAACCTCCTCAAAGACCTCCAGGCGCAGTTCAACCTGACGATGTTTATGATCGCCCACGACCTGCCGGTGGTCAGGTACATGAGCCACCACATCGCCGTCATGTATCTCGGCCAGATCGTGGAGTCCGGACCAGCGGCCGAGGTGTACTCCAAGCCTCTCCACCCCTACACCCAGGCACTCCTGGCGGCCGTCCCCACCATCCGGGCCGATGGGAAGAGAAGCCAGGTCCAGCTAAAGCTCAGTGGTGAGGTCCCTTCTCCCATGAACCCGCCGTCGGGCTGCCGATTTCACCCGCGCTGCCCCCGAGCATTCGACAGGTGCAGCCAGGTGGAGCCCGAGCTTGTAGAGGTTGCACCGGGCCGAACCGTGGCCTGCCATCTGTACGATGCCGGCGCCGGGACAGCTGATGTCCCAGGAGAGACGGCCTCCTCGGAAGCCTAGGTTATGACTCGTTATATCCTCAACCGTGTGCTACAGACCGCCGCCAGCCTGGTGGCTATGTCCCTGATCGTCTTTTTCCTGGCCCGGCTATCCGGCGACCCCATCAACGTCATCCTAGCCGAGGATGCCTCAACGGAGCACCGGGCTCAGGTCCGAAAGGCCCTGCATCTCGACGATCCCCTCTACGTACAGTACGGCTCCTGGCTTTGGGGTGCCGTACGGGGAGACCTCGGAGAGTCGCACACCCGGGGAGCACCCGTTACCGAAATGCTGGGACAGCGCATCCCGGCGACCCTCCAGCTGGCCGGGGCAAGCTTTCTGATCAGCCTGGTGATCGGCCTGCCCATCGGGATCTATGCCGCGGCATGGCGTGGAAGCCCCTTCGATATCTTCGCCCGTCTGTTCGCCGTGCTGGGCCAGGCCGTCCCTCCGTTCTGGCTGGGGCTGATCCTCATGCTGGTCTTCGGGGTGTGGTTGCAGATCCTGCCGGTGGCGGGTAAAAGCGGCTTCACCTCGATCATCATGCCGGCGGTCACCCTCGGCTGGCTGGCCACCGCCGGTATCATGCGCCTTACCCGCTCCAGCATGCTGGAAACCCTTGATACCGAGTACGTCAAGCTGGCCCGCATCAAGGGGGTGGGCGAAAGCCGTGTCCTTTGGAAACACGCTTTGAAGAACGCCGGACTCCCAGTGCTTACCTACACGGGGCTGGTCTTCTTCTTCCTGGTCTCGGGGACGATCATCGTCGAGACCATTTTCGCGTGGCCCGGGGTCGGCCAGCTTACCTTCCAGGCCACTGTCAGGCGCGACTTCAACGTCGTGCAAGGAGCGGTGCTGTTCATCACCTCCGTCTACCTGGTCGGCAACCTGCTTCTCGATATTGCCTATGCTTACCTCAACCCGCGGATACGCTTTAGCTAGATGGCAAGGAATGAAGAGAGTACGATGCCAGGACCCCGACTTGCCGGCGGAGCCGGGTAGATGATCGAACGCTCACAAAGCGTGCCGGCCCCGGCATGGCAGGACCGGCTCTTCACCTTGCGACGGCGGGCGTTTCGCATCGGTATCGTTCCGGCAACGGCGGCCGCCATCCTTATCGCGTTCGCGGTTATGGCCATTTTCGCCGACCTGATAGCCACCCACAATCCCCGGGAGCAGGATCTGCGGAGCAGCACCCTCCCTCCTGCCTTCACCTCGGGAGGAACGACTGACCACCTGCTGGGAACCGACACTCTCGGCCGCGACGTGTTCAGCCGGCTGGTGTTCGGCTCACGAGTCTCATTATCGGTGGCTGGTCTGGTCATCGTTATTGGAGCGACCGTCGGGAGCGCCGTTGGCATAGCCTCGGGTTACTACGGGGGAATCGTAGACAGCATTATCATGCGCATCGTCGACATCGCCCTCTCCTTGCCCCTGATCCTCATCGCCATCGTCGCCGCCGTGACCCTGGGAGCCAGCTTCCAGAACGTCGTTATCGTCATCGTCGCACTACTATGGTCTCGCTTCGCCCGTCAGGTTAGAGCGGAGGTGCTAAGTCTGCGGGAGCAAGACTTCGTGACCCTGGCGCGCCTGGCAGGGGTATCAGCCTTCAGAATCATGGCCCGCCACATCCTACCCAACGTCACGGCGACCATAATCGTGCTCACCACCCTTCAGGTCGGCCAGGTCGTCCTCATCGAGGCATCCCTCAGCTTTCTTGGCGTGGGAGTGCCCCCTCCGGCCCCTTCCTGGGGAGGCATGGTCAACGACGGCCGCGCCCAGATCTTCGACATGTGGTGGGTGTCCATGTTCCCGGGCCTGGCCATCGTACTCGTGGTGCTGTCCCTCAACACCATTGGCGACTGGCTCAGGGACCTCTTGGACCCACGCCTGAAGCTGGCCGCCGAGTAGACCGTTCCCGACGGCGCTCAAGAGCCTGCCCTTTACTGTTAGTACCGTGGTCATGGGATGGTAAAGGTCGCCGGCGACGGCGGGCTTATCAGCATCAAGCGGTCATAAAGTGCGGGGAACCGTAGCTCTTCTACGCCCGGTTGGGGCTTGTTGACAAGGTCTGGGATGGTGCCTAAAATAGGCGAGGTTCAGTTATTTGCGGGATCATCAACAAGGGGGAGACAATGGCTAAGGCCTTTATAGGCTCCTGGGCAGCACGAAAACCCCACCTCTTTCTGCTGCTGGTCATGACACTGGTCTTGGGCGCAGCCGTAGCCTGCGGCGACGACGCGACGCCGACTCCAGCGACCACGCCCACGGCGGTCCCAACCGGGACGCAACCGTCGGGCAAGCTTAACGTCGCCGTTCCTAACATAGGCACCGAGGACTGGCTCATAAGGAACTCCGGCGGCCACTATCTGAGGGCGATGTGGGCCCATGTGACCGATCCGGTCTACGGCATTGATCGCACAGACGGGTTCATATCCTTCGACGCCGAACAGGGGTTGATGGACTCCCTGGACTTCGAGCTTACGGCGGACTCCTACGTCGCGACAGTGGTTCTCAAAGAGGATATCCCCTTCCACTTTGATGAGGGAGTGGCCACCGCCGAGGACCTGAAGTTCACCTACACCGAGATACTCAAGGAAGGCAGCATCAACGCCGACGCGAACAACAAGAGGGATTTCCTGGATAACAGCCCGGACAACGTCGAGATAGTCGACAGCCGCACGGTCAAGTTCCATCTGAAGCCCCTCTACGGCTTCGAGTGGACCTTGAGGCAGCACCTGGGTGAGTTCGAGGGGCTCCAGCCCAAGGCTTACAGCGAACGGGTGGGAGAGGATGAATTCCGCAAGAGGCCCATCAGCACCGGTCCCTTCCGTTTCGTGGAGCACGTTCTCGGAGAGCGGTTGACCCTCGAAGCTGTGCGCAACCACTGGCGGCAGACTCCCGAATACGATCGGGTCGACATCCAGATCATACCCGACTCAGCCACACGGCTGGCGTTGCTGCTGGCGGGTCAGGTGGGCATCTCCGACCTCGTGCCGTCCCAGATGGCCCAGATCATACGAAATAAAGATACCCGGGTCTTCTCCTTCGACATCGGCTCCACCATCTTCGGGCAGCTCGGTGGTCTTTACCTTAATGAAAAACCGGGATGCGAGACCAACTGTGGCGTAGCCGATACAAGTCTACCCTGGGTTGGGGAAGACCCCCTCGCCGAAAGTCCTTTGAAGGTGCGCAAGGCCCTCAACCTGGCCATCGACCGGCAGGCCATCGTGGACGCTGTCCTTCAGGGCCTGGGCAAGCCCTCGGCGATATCCTTTGGGTTCGACATACCGGGCACCGGTTGGTACAACCCTGCCTGGCAGCCCTATCCCTACGATCCCGAACAGGCCCGCCAGCTACTGGTCGAGGCAGGATACCCGGGAGGCGATGGGATTGAGATCACCTCCTACATCACCGAGCTCGCCCACAGCCCGGGGAATGACGATGTGGCCCTGGCCGTGGCGGGATTCTGGGAGAAGGAGCTTGGCATCAAGGTCAACCTGCAGCAGGTTGAGCACAGGCAAGTGATCTCACCCAAGCTCAGGGAGCGGACCCTAGGGCAGGAGTTCATGGTCAACACCAACCCGGGAGGTGTCCCTCCCGAGCGTGCCGCGATTATCGTTCACGGCGGCAAGGGCTTCGTCGCCTACTTTGAGCACCCCATCTCCGACGATTTGACGGAAAGCATCAAAACAAACCTGGACGAGGCCGCGCGGAACGAGTTCAACCGACAGTGGGGTGACTTCCAGTACAACAACTACATGACTGTCCCGCTGGTCAATATCGACATCATATTCGGGCTCCACAACAAACTGGTGGCAGACTGGCCCAAGACGCCCGGGCAGATCTGGATGGGAGACCTGGAGTACGTCGTCAAGCCAGCGGAATAACGCGGAACCGGATTCACTGTTGTGGCCCGCTCGTATCTGTTCTGTAAGAGCAGGTGGGAGCGGGCCATCGCACGCCTGAACGACTAGCCCATCGGCCAAGAAGAGGAATGCCATGCCGGACGCTCCGATAATCTCCGCCGATTCCCACGTCGTGGAACCCCCTGATCTTTGGGAGAAGCACATCGAATCCCGGTTTAGGGAAAGGGCGCCCCGGGTGATCCGTGACGGGGACCGGGAAACCTGGTACGTCGATGGGGACAACAGGCTGGGCCCGGCCATCACAGGCGCCTCTGCCGGATCGAAGCAGAGGCCCGGCGAGATAGACCCGGATTTCGTGGAACCTCCCAGGGAAGGCCTGTTCGAGGAGGACGTACGCCCCGGAGCCTACGACCCGGTGGCCCGAGTCGAGGACATGAAGGTCGACGGGGTCCAGGGGGAGGTGATCTTCCCCACCCTGGGCCTCATCGCCTACAGGTGGATCGAGGACGACGAGCTTCGAGCAGCATCTTTTCGGGCCTACAACGACTGGCTCGCCGACTTTTGCAGGGTCTCTCCCGGCATGTTCAAGGGCTGTGCGCTGATCGACCTGGAGGATCTGGATGACGCAGTGCGGGAGATACAGCGGGCGGCCAGAGCGGGCCTGTCAGGCGCCATGATCCCGGTGGCCCCATCAGAGGAACGCCAGTACGACAATCCGGTCCTGGACCCCTTCTGGGCCGCGGCCCAGGATCTGAACTTACCCCTCATACTCCATGTGGGAACCAACCGGGTGGGCAATCCCAGGATGGGGGCCGCCTACGTGGAATTCCTCGTCAACGCGGACTACTGGGTCCGCCGCTCCGTGACGGCCATGATCTTCTCGGGTGTTTTCGACCGGTTCCCCGGCCTGAAGGTCGTATCCGTCGAGCATGAGTTGGGCTGGGTGCCCCACTTTATCCAGACCATGGACAGCCAGTACGTGCTCTGCTCCCACCTGCTCAACCATCGGCTGAAGAACGACGCCCTGCCCAGTGACGTCGCCCGGCGCCACTTTTTCGTTACCTTCCAGGAAGACGCCCTGGGCATCGAGACCAGGGGAATCATCGGGGCGGACAACATCATGTGGTCCTCGGACTACCCCCACAGGGAATCCTCGTGGCCCGAGTCCCAGAGGATCCTTAAGAAAATCCTTGGCGGAGTTTCCGAGGCGGAGCAGAGAAAAATAACCTACGAGAACGCCGTCAGGGTCTACGGATTCACGGTGTGACTGGCCGGCGAGGACCAGATGGCTCTTGATCTTCCTCGAATCGGCATCGTCCTGGGGTCCTACGGTGTATCAATGGAGGACAACCTGGCCCTGGCTATGGAGGCCGAAAACGCGGGCCTCCACGCTCTGTGCGTAGGGGATGCCGAGCACGACACCTTCTCCCTCCTGAGCGCTTTCGCCGCCGTTACTCGACGCATAAAGCTGGTCAGCACCGTCGCGACCTGGACCCGCACTCCCCTTACCACGGTCCGCGCCGCTCGCACCCTGGACCTCCTCAGCGGGGGCCGGTACGTCCTGGGCCTGGGAAGCATGCCTCCCCACTTCAACGAAGACCTTCACGGGATCCCCTACAAGAACCCAATGCAGCGCATGACAGAATACCTGGAGCTAACCCGTCTTCTGTGGGGGGCCTCGCCCGATCGTCCCGTAACCTACGAGGGCCGCTTCTTCCGGGTCTCCGGGTACACAGGGTTACGACCGCTTCCGGACCACGGGCTTCCGGTAATCATCGGCGCTACCCGTCCCAGGATGGTCCGCCTGGACGGCGAAAGAGCGGACGGAGTCCACTATAATTTCATCCAGTCCATCCCCTGGCTGGAGGAAACCGCCGTGCCCGCCTTGGCTGGAGGCGTCGAGCGCTCTGGGCGCGCCCTGTCGGACTTGGACCGAAGCACGCTGCTGTTCATCGTCGTGACCGACGACGCTGAGACCGCCCGTAACGGGGTGCGCCGCAGCCTGGTGTCATGGCTGAGGACCCCCTACTTCTACGACTGGCTCTCCTTCCACGGCTTCCATGAGGAAGGCGAGAGGGGCGCCTCCGCCATAGCCGAGGGCGACATGGTGGCTGCCGAAGGTGCGATCACCGACCGCGTGGTCGATACCATTGCCGTGATCGGTGATCCCGATGAATGCCGCCGGCGGATGGCTCAATATACGCCATTGGTGGACTGGTTGGCCCTTGTGACTCCGCCCGCTTTGCCGACATCAGAAAAAACCGGGGCCATCCGCCGCCTTATTCAGACCTTTGCCCACGGTTAGCTGGATCGAATGGGGTAGCCCAGTGTGTCACCCATTGTGCTCAGATACTCACTGGAGCTTCTTCCAGTCCATGATGCGTATGCGCTTTCTGCTGACCGCGACGTCGCCGGTGTTCTTGAGCCGGTTTAGCGCTTCGGTGAACGTCCCCCATAAACACCCTACCCTGGATGCCAACTCTTCGTGCGAGTAGCCCTCGATCAGAGACTTCTCATCGTCTGCCATCTCCAAGAGCAATCCTGCGACTCGTCCCAACACGTCTCGAAACACCAGGGACTGTAGTTTGGTCCGTGTCTCCTCCAGGTTCCGGGCCAGAGTCTCCATGATGCGGAGGGCTACCACGGGATACTTCGTTATTAGCAACTCGAGGTCATGCCGGCTGAGCACACATAGAACGCTGTCTTCTACCGTTGTGGCACACGTGCTCTGAAGCCTCTGATCTACCAGCGCTAGCTCCCCAAAGAAGGTGCCGGGAAGGATGGGGTTTCTGCTGTACGCTCACTGGAATGAGGCGTTCGGGCGGAAATCTTCGGACTACTTGGCTGCTGCTGGCTGCTCTTCGAAGTAGGAGGCATGGTCCGCGTAGTCAAGGGCGATCAGCATTCCACACGGGTACACGCCCCTGTTCGTGACTTGTGGGATGATGTGGCAATGGAACACCCACGTCCCAGGGTTGCTGCCACCGATCTCTACATCCACAGTCTGTCCAGGGGCGATATCCTGGATATTAACCACCACCGGATTCGTTAGGGGATTACCGTCGAGCTGTACGACTTTGAACTGATGGCCGTGTAGGTGCATGGGATGGTGAACTTGTCCGGCGTGGATCATCCGGACGAGGGCGCGTTCTCCTGTTTTACCCTTCCGGTGCAACAGCCTTAGGGTCCCCTTAGCTGCGGCCCGGATACGTGGTTCGACTGGCTCACCACGAGCGGTGGGGAGAGGCTCACCAGGGACGGAGGCGGTTTCACCTTTTGACGGTAAAGCCCGCCTGCGGATGACGACAAGCGCGCTCATCCGGAGCCCGTCGAAGGATGAAACACGGGCTCAGCCCTCGGACCGTGGTTACAGAGGAGGCCTGCGCTTATGCCACTCGGTGGCCTGCTCGTAGGCTTGGGCTGCCCGCAGGATCGTCTCCTCGTCGAAGGGTCGTCCCCCCAGCTGCAGTCCGATGGGCAGCCCATCGTCGGAGTAGCCGCATGGTACCGTGATGGCGGGGAAGCCGTTGAGGTTGAAGGGCCGGGTGTACTGGGTGAGGGCAGGGATGTAGCCCACCTCTTTGTCGCCTACCTGGACCTTGGTCTCCCCAATGCGGTAGGCGGTGATGGGTTCCATGGGCCCCGCCAGCAGGTCTACCTGGTTGAACAGCTCCAGGCTATGGCGGGTGAAGAGGGCGCGGGCCTGCTGTGCCTGGACGTAGTCGGTGGCGGGAATGAACATGCCCGCCTCCAGCCGGACGCGCACCGCCGGGTCCAGATGGGGTCCCTTATCGAGCACCAGGTTCTTGTGGCAGGCGGAAGCCTCGGCCATCAGGATGGTGGTGGAGATGGGCCCGGACTCGTGGTACATGGGCCAGGAGACCTCGGTGACGACGGCTCCCAGCTCGCCCAGCATCTCGATGGCCCTGCGTGTCGCCCGCTCCACCTGCGGGTCCACAGGCACCTCGAAGTACTCCCTGGGGACGCCGATCCTCAATCCGCGAATGTCGCCGGTGAGGGTGCGGGTGTAGTCGGGCACGGGGAAGTCCGCGGAGGCCGGGTCCTTGGGATCGTGGCCGGCGATGGCGTTCATTGCCAGGGCGCAATCCTTCACGGTGCGAGTCATGGGCCCGGGGTGGTCCAGGCTCCAGGATAGCACGCCGATTCCCTGGCGGCTGAGGCGGCCGTAAGTGGGCTTGAGGCCGGCCAGGCCGCAAAGCGCGCTGGGAATGCGCACGGAGCCGCCGGTGTCGGTGCCCATGGTCAGGGTGCACTGTCCGGCGGCGGCGGCCGACCCCGATCCCCCGCTGGAGCCGCCGGTTATCAGCTCCGGATTCCAGGGGTTGTGCATGTGGCCGTAGTCGGTGTTCTCCCCGGAGGGACCGTAGGCCAGCTGATGCATGTTCAGCTTCCCAAGCAGAATGGTCCCAGCCTCTCGAAAGCGAGCGGCGATGGTGCAATCGGCGTCGGGGATGAAGTCGTCGAAGAGCCGCGAGCCCGAGGTATTGCGCACTCCTCTTGTGTAGTACAGGTCCTTCAATCCCAGAGGGATGCCGTGGAGGGGTCCCCGATACTTGCCCTCCCCAATCTCCCGCTCGGCCTGCCGGGCTGCGGCCATAGCCTGGTCCGGAAGCAACGTGATGAAGGAGTTCAGCGTGGGCTCCAGGGCATCGATACGGGATAGGTGAGCCTGCACCACCTCGACGGGGGAGACCTCCTTGCCCTTGATCAGTGGGGCCAGCCCGCCGGCGCTGAGATAACACAGCTCGATCGCGTCCATACGGCTACTCCTTTACCCCGCCGGCGGGGTTGTAAGTCATCGCCGGCTCCGCGCCGGCCACGTCGATTCCGCGGACGGCCTTCAGATTCGGGGCCACGGCCTGGAAGAAGGCCCACAGCTCCTCCATGTGGGACTCGTCCTTTATGTTCATTCCCAGGGCCTGGGCCCAGTGCATGAATGCTTCTTGGGTGTACGGGGAAGCGTCGGGCATTTTTCTTGCCTCCTCCTGGCGGTTTCTATCTGGGGAAGGCGTCCCGAAGGCCGCCGTCCACCGGAATCATCGTTCCCGTTGTCTTGGCCGAGCGGTCTCCAGCTAAAAACAGCACTGTCTCGGCCACATCCTCGGCGGTGATGCGCTCCTTCAGCAGGTTCCGCTGGCTGTAGAAGCCCTCCAGCTGGTCCACCGATATGCCGTGGGCCCGTGCCCGGTCCTGCCGGACCTCTTCCGACCACAGCCGCGAGCCCTGGAAGATGGCGTCGGGGTTGATGGCGTTGCAGCGGATGCCATGCCCACCGTTCTCGATGGCCAGCACCCGGGCCAGCTGCATCTCGGCGGCCTTGGCCGCACTGTAGGCGCCGAAGTCGGCCCCGGGGGCGGTGACGTTCTTGGTCACCATGAAAACCATGCTCCCGCCGATGCCCTGCTCCCGCATGAGCCTCACGGCCTCCCTGGCCACCAGGAAGTGGCCGGTGGCGTTGATGTCCATGGACCGCTGCCAATCGGCCAGCGAGAGCTGGTCTATCGACCCGCCGATGGCCACCCCGGCGTTGGACACCAGCACGTCCAGCCCGCCGTATGTGAGACGCACCTCCCGAAAGGCGGCTGCGACGTCGGCCTCGCTGGTTACGTCCAGGGGACAGGCCATTGCCCTGCCCTGTCCATGGGTGGCGTTCAGCTCCTCGGAGAGGGCCTGGGCACCCTCGTAGTCTACGTCGGACACCACCAGGTGTGCCCCCTCCGCTGCCAGCCTGACGGCGATGGCCCGTCCGATTCCGTTGGCTCCCCCGGTGACCAGGGCGACCCGGCGGGCCAGCTCCTTCTCCGGCGGGGCCAGGGTTAGCTTGTACAGCTCCATGGGCCAGTACTCGGCATCGAAGGCGTCCTTGGGGGTCAGGGAGGTGTACCCGCCCACCGACTGGGCGCCTCTCATGACCTCGATAGCGTGGCGGTAGACGTCCCCAGAGATTTGGGCCGCCCGGCAGTCCCTACCGGTGCTCCACATTCCCAGGCCCGGCACCAGGACCACCCTGGGGTAGGGGTCAAGCATCGGCTCGCCGCCGTCGCTGTGCCGGCCGTACCATTCGCCGTACTCTTCTGCGTAGGCCTCCATGCCCTGGCGCAGGGTGTCCAGCAACGCCGGCACGTCCTCCGGGTCCGACGCGTCCACCCACAGGGGCACGCGTTTAGTCTGTATCAGATGGTCGGGCGTGACGGGGCCGATGCCGCTGAGATCCCGGCCCCTCTCTGAACCGACGAACTCCAACACCTCGGGCGAGTCGTCGTAGCGCAGCACCGCCCGGCTATTACGGCTGACCAACCCCCTGATAGCCGGTGCGATCGAGGTGGCCACCTCCCGGCGGCGCTCGTCGTCCAGTAGCCTGCGCCGCAGGCCTCCGAACACCGCCTTCCCGCTGGCCCGCTCTTGGGAGCGTGCCTCGGCCCGGGTAACCAGCTCGATGTGGGTGTCGTAGGCGGACCGGACGGTGTCCCCCCAGGTGACCAAACCATGGTTCAGGAGCACCACGCCCCTGGAGCTGGATTTTTCTCGGGTCGCCTCCGCGACGGCCTTGGAGAGGCGGAATCCAGGCCGCCGGTAGCCGACCACTCCCACTTCGTCGCCGTACAACTCGGCCAGAAGGTCGTAAGGTGCGGGGGTGTTGGTCAGCGACAGGACGGCGTCGGCGTGGGTGTGGACGACGCTGGCATGGGGCAAGAAGGCATGCAGCAACGTTTCTATGGACGGCCTGGGCGAGCGAGGTTCCAGCAGGCAATGGTCCAGGTAGGAGACGAGCTCGTCGTTGGCCATGTCGGCCAGGTCGTACAGCGGCAGGATATCGTCCAGCCTGAGGGCGGGGAAGTCTCGGTGCTGGGCGACCTTCATGTCGGAGCCGCTGGCCTTGATGAACATGGTCCGGGTCTCTCGGCCGCGGAAGTCGGTCCCGCTGGTCTTGAGGGAGGTATTGCCGCCTCCCCATATCACCAAGCCGGGGTCCGCTCCCACCAGCCGGCTCTGGTGCACGAGCAGGTCTAGCTCCGACAAGTCACGGGCATCGTCTTCAGACCAACGGTTATCCATCGATCGGGAACCGCTTACGCGACCCCGGCCTTGACGCTCTGGAACAGCTCGTGGGCTTCCTTGGCGGTGCCGTTCTCGTGGACGATGTATCGTATGGCCCTGATCATTGCCACTGGGGCGTAGTTCTGCCAGATGTTCCTGCCCAGGTTCACCCCAATGGCGCCCCTCTGCATGCCATCGTGGACGAACTCGAACACCTCGAGCTCCGTGTCCACCTGGGGACCTCCGGCCATGATCACGGGAACCGGGCAACCGTCAACTACCTTCTCGAACTCCTCGCACCAGTAAGTCTTGACCACCCTCGCCCCCAACTCCGCGGCGATGCGGCAGCAGAGGCCCAGGTAGCGGGCATCCCGCCGCTCCAGCTCCCTTCCCACTGCGGTCACCGCCATGACCGGGATGCCGTAAGGCTCGGCTTCGTTGACCAGTTTAGACAGGTTTGTGAGGGTCTGATGCTCGTAGTCCGAGCCCACGAAAACCGAAAGACCCACGGCCGATGCGTTCAACCTGACGGCCTCTTCCATCGATGTGGTCAGGGTCTCGTTGGCCAGGTCCTGTCCCACCATGCTGGTTCCGCCGGAGACCCGCAGAACGATGGGCTTCGCCTTGACTGGATCGATGGCCGACCGTAATACACCCCTGGTAACGAACAGCGCATCTGAGTAGGGCAGGAGTGGCTCCACCGTTTTGCCGGGTTGTTCCAGATTCCTGGTGGGCCCCTGGAAGTATCCGTGGTCAATGGGCATGAACACGCAACGCCCTCCTGGAATCAGCTGGGCCAAACGGTTCGACATTCCCCAGTCCATAGCTGGAACCTCCTGTAACGGCATCGCGTTTCAGCTATTATCCTCAAGGGAGGGGTTTTTTGCAAATGCCCTCATCCCTGACTCTCTCCAGTGGAGAGGGGTGAGTCAGGGCTCGTTGCGCTCACTGACCTCCTCTTGGATAATAAGCTGTGATATTCGAGAAGGGGAGGGAGCACGCCATGGTTGAATCCGGCCTTCCGCAGAAGACCTATGGTCAGTGGTGGGACTCCACCGAGGAGTACGTTTCCGTTCCCATCGAGCCGGTGCGACGGGTGGGCCTGGCTACCTTCGAAGCGGCCGGAGCCACACCCGAGGACGCCGCCCATCTGCTGGACATCATGCTGGACAAGGCGTTGCAGGGGGACGTGGTCCGGGGGCTCGGCCGGCTGCCCACCATCCTGGAGTCGGGCCGGCGAGGGGACGTAGACTACAATCCGACGGTCCAGGTAGTGCGAGAGAAGGGCGCCACGGCTCTGGTGGACGGCGGTCCCAAGGCGGCGCCGGCCCTGGTGTGCCGGTTCGCCATGGACCTGGCGATGGACAAGGCGGCGGAGTACGGCATCGGGTGGGTCGGGGCCCGGTCCCACGTCGAGATCCTAACGCCGGTGGTCAAGCGGGCGGTCGCTCGGGGGATGATCGGCATCGTGATGACCCAGAGCTTCCCCTCCGTCGCCCCTGTCGGCGGGATGGGACCCCTCCTGGGAAACGCGCCGGTGGCCTTCGGTATCCCGGCCGCCGGACACGACCCGGTGATCGTGGACCTGTCCATCACCCAGACATCCTCCACTCCGGTGGCCAACGCCGCGGCCCAGGGCCAGCAGATCCCGGCGGACCTGATCCTGGACGAGCGGGGCGAGCCCACCACCGACGCCACCGACTACCCGAAACTCGGCTGGAGCTGGGGCAGCTTCGCTCCCAGGGGCAGCCTCCTACCTCTGGGAGGAGACCGCAGCGGCCACAAAGGGTACGCACTGGTCTTCGTCGTCGGACTCCTGGCCCACCTGATGACCGATACCAGCCCCCCATGGGAGCTGGCCCGGGACCTGCCAGAGCCCGGCCGCTACGGCACAGTAGTAATGGCGCTGGACCCCTCTATCACAATGCCCACCGACGACTTCACCGGACGGGTGGACCAGTTCATCGACAGGGTCAAAGCGACTCCAAAGAAGGCTGGAGCATCGGAGATACTGTACCCAGGAGAACGGTCCCAGCATCTGCAAAGGGAGGGTAAGGACGCCGGCGTAGTGCCGATGCCCGCCAGCCATTACCAGGGGCTGGTGGGCTTGGCCAAGGAGCTGGGCATGGAAGGAGTTCTGTGACCTGCGGATGCCGGATTCAGGCGCAAAAGGGGAGCTAGATGGCGCAACCCGGCCCCGATATCCAACCGAAGCAGGAGTCTCCTTCGCTGCCCAAGCGCCAGATCATCCTAACCATGTCGGGCGTGACGCTGGCCCTGTTCCTGGGAGCCCTGGACCAAACCATAATTGCCACCGCGATGCCAAGCATTGTCGCCGATCTCCAGGGGTTCGACAGCTATACCCTCGTTACCACCTCGTACCTGGTGGCGTCCACCACAGTCGTGCCCATCGTCGGCAGACTGACGGACATGTACGGTCGGAAAGCATTCTTCATAACCGCCATCGTCATCTTTCTGGTGGGCTCGGTGCTGTCCGGTCTCAGCCAGACCATGACCCAGCTCATCGTTTTCCGAGCTATTCAAGGAATCGGTGGCGGGATGATAATCGCCAACTCCTTTATCGTCATTGGGGACCTGTTTCCCCCGCGGAGCGAGGCAAATATTGGGGTTCATCAGTGCCGCCTTCGGCCTCAATCGGTAATTGGGCCGACCCTCGGCGGGTTCGTCACCGACGCCCTTTCATGGCACTGGGTCTTCTACATCAACATACCGGTGGGGATCCCGGTGATGATCCTGCTGCTGAGATTCTTCCCCAACGTCCGTCCTTCAGGCCGGCGCCACCACATGGACTATGCGGGAATGTTTACCCTAGTGTTATCGGTGGTCCCCCTTTTGCTGGCGCTGTCCTGGGGAGGTGTTCAGTACGAATGGAAATCGGCCAGGGTTATGGGAATGCTGATTTGGGCCGGGGTGATGGGCACTCTCTTCATCGTGATCGAGACCCGGGCCAAGGAGCCCATCATTCCCCTCTCCATCTTTCGCAATCCTGTGGTGAGCATCTCCCTTCTGGTCATCTTCCTCACCGGATTTGCCATGTTCGGTACCATCATCTTCGTCCCGCTGTTTTTCCAGGCCGTCCTCGGATCGTCGGCTACCAGCAGCGGGAGCTTCCTCACCCCGATGATGCTGGGGATTGTGGCCGGTGCCGCTCTGTCGGGCCAGGCCGTGGCCAGGTTGGGAGGGCATTACAGGTACCAGGGGATCATGGGGCTCACCGTCATGGCGGTCGGCGTCTACCTGATGTCCGGGATGTCGCCGGATACCGGCCACGGAGAGGCGGTAGCTTACACCGTGATCATGGGGTTCGGACTGGGGACCACCTTCCCCCTGTATACCATTGCGGTCCAGAACGCCGTGCCCCATGGCGTGCTGGGCGTAGCCACGTCCTCCACCCAGTTCTTCCGGTCGGTAGGGGGCACTCTGGGACTGGCGGTCCTGGGATCGGTGATGGCCAACCGGTTCTCCTACGAGCTCAGCAGCTCGGTACCCCAGGAGGTTAAAGACGCTATGCCGGTGGGGCAGCTGGCCTCGGTTGCCAAGAACCCGCAGGCCCTGATCAATCCTGACCCGGGGACCAACTACTGGCCATCGCCGACGTGTTCCTGATCACCCTGGGCGTCGTGGCGGTGGCATGGGCCGCGACCTTTTTCCTGAAGGAGATCAAGCTCGGGTCGCGGATGGAAGCCGACGACTCCCGTCGCCTCTCCATTCCTGAAACAGGAGCCGCCGATAACGACTGAACGGGCCCGGGGCCTTTTTGTCGTCATGTTGGGCCTGCCCCGGCCAGACGACCAAACGAACCTACCGACCCTGGATAAACAGTTGGCTAATCGGAACGAGATGGCTTAAGATGTTTGGGGGAGATTAAGCCATGCTTTCCACCCGCAGCGGAATATTCTATGGCTGGTTCGTGGTCTTCGGCAGCGCCCTGGTGGTTTTCGGGGTGGCGGGCAGCCAGTTCTCCTTCGGCGTCTTCCTGACGCCGATGACCGAGGACTTCGGCTGGAGCCGGACTACACTATCCCTGGCCTTCGGCACCACTTTCATGCTCTCGGGGCTGCTGCGTCCGGTGGCGGGCTACATGGCCGACCGGTACAACCCCAAGGTAGTGTCCCTGTCGGGGCTGGCCCTGGTGGGGGTCATGCTGCTCCTCCTCCCCCTCATCGGCAGCCTCCTTCACCTCTACCTCATCTTCGCGGCCATGGCCGTCGGCATCACCCTGGCGACCGGCTCGGCAGCCACCAAGATAGTGGGCGCCTGGTTCCACGCCAAACGGGGCGTGACCCTGGGACTGATCACAGGCGGCGGCTCCATCGGCGCCATCCTGCTGGTGCCCGCCGCGTCCTCCTTCGTCGTGCTGCTCGACTGGCAGAGGGCCTACATGTTTCTGGGGATCCTGTTGCTGGCCGTGATACTCCCCGCGGGCTACTTCCTCATCAAGAACAAGCCCCAGGACATGGGGATGGAACCCTTCACTGAGGTTACCGGTCCCAAGGAAGATGACGCCGACCCCGGCGAGGAGCTGGGAGGGCTGGTCAGACAGGACTCCACCTTGGCCGAGGCGCTGAGGACCCCCTTATTCTGGAGGCTCACCTTCGGATATTTCGTCTGAGGGTACTCTATGAGCTTCGTGAATGCTCACTTCGTTTCCTACGCCAGGGACCTGGGGTACCATCCCATGGTGGCGGCGGGCAGCTTCAGCCTCATCGGCGCATGGGCCATCATCGGGACGCTGGTCTTGGGCCACCTCTCCGACAAGCGCGGCCGCCGGAAGTTCCTGGCCTACGCTTATCAGATCAGGACCCTGGGCTTCGTGGTGGTGCTCCTGTCCATGGGCATCCCCTTCATGGGTATACCCTCTCTGGGACTGGTGGCCCTGCTGGGAGGACTGGTACTGGTGGGGATATCCTGGAACGCCGTGGTAGGCATAACTGCGGCCTACGCCACGGACCGGTTCGGCATCGGGCATATCGGGACCATCTACGGAGCCATGTTCGCGGTGATGCCCCTGGGTTCGGGGCTGGGCGCTTTCTTGGGAGGCCTGTTCTACGATATCCGGGACACCTACGACGTGGCCATCTGGTCCAACGTGGTGCTTCTGGCGGTGGCTTCGCTGCTGGTCCTCATCCGCGAGCGGCCGCCGGTGCTGCGAGAGTCGGTGGCGGCAGCGGACTAGATAATCCGTCCTCCCTCCCCTCGCGGGAGGGAGTTAGAGGGAGGGGGAAGCGCCCGCTTGACCTTCCCGTTCACTCCAGAGCCAAGCTTACGGCGTAGAACACGTCTATGGGTCCCTCCCAGGTGGCTCTGACCAACAGGGAGTACTCGCCAGGTGGCACCGTTGGAAGGTATTGGAATGTCAGCGACAGCCCCGGCTGGAACCTGTCGACCGCCTCTGCACCAGCGTTGACCATCCCCTCTTGGAAATCCTCGGGCCACATAAGGAATGAGCCAGAGACCCCCGATCCGGCATACAGCCGCGCGTCCAGGACAACAGGGTCTTGGTCAGCGTCCAGACGTAGCTGAAGGGGTACATCTTTTGGTATCACCAACGCGGGAGTGCTGGATGGGTAAAATCCGGTGGAGTCTATGTAAGCGCTACCACATTGGTAGGAGGTGACCACGGCTCGCTCCTCTGCTCCATCGGCGGAAACGATCAGCCCCATGCGGCCTTGGTGCTCTTGGCAGGCGTATCCCAGCGTGGTACTTGGGGGAGCGTCGTCAGGTGCGGGGGTCTGGGTCCGAGGTGCGGCGGTTGGCGTAGGAGTGGTGGGCACGATCGTTGGCGTTGGAGGAGGTAAGGTGGCCGTTGGCGTGGGCGGCGCCGGGGTAGGTGTCGGTGTGGGCGTCGGTGTGGGCGGCGTTATGGTGGCGGTAGGCGTGGAAGGCACTACGGTGGGTGTCGAGGTAGACTCAGGGGTCGATGCTGGGCCGGACGAGCCGCACGCGGCCACTACCAGTGCCGCGACGGCCGAAACTGCAAGGGGGAGCAGAGCTTTCAATCTCATGCCTGGTCCTCCGTCAACATCAAGGCGTCAACAACTACTATGACGTATCTGGCGGAGAAAAGTTCCCGACTGGCTACTAACCGGGGTAGTTCACGAAGGGCGTGTCAGGCGGTGCCGGCTAGGGCAACGGCAGCTCGTCGCCGATGACCCCCTGGTCCGCCATGCCCTGGATCTCCTGAGCGCTCATTCCCAGCAGGGTGCCGTAGACGTACTCGTTGTGCTCGCCCAGCCCGGCCGGGGGAATCCTGAAGCCTTGCTCAACCTTGCTCAGCTTCCACAGGTGGCCGGGGTATCGGAAATCCCCGATGACCGGGTGGTCCACCCGCTGGAAGAATCCGCGGGCCTCCAGGTGCGGGTCGGAGTAGATGTCGGCGTCGTCCATGACGACCTGCGCCGGAACCCCGGCCTGCTGTAACGTATGCATTATCTCCGTTTTGTCTCTGGATACGGTCCACTCCTGGATGTGGCCGTCCAGCTCGTCCTGATGGTGATGGCGGGACAGCGGGTCGGCGTACTTCTCTTCCCGGGCCCACTGGGGGTAGCCCATGGCCCGGCAGAGGCCCTCCCACTCCCGATCAGAAGACACGGTGATGACCACCCAGTTATCGTCTCCAGCACACCGGTAACAGCCGTGGGGCGCCATGTAGTAGTCCCGATTGCCCAAAGGCTGCAGGTCGCGGCCGTTCATTTCCGAGTCCATGAAGGACCTGCTGAGGTGGGGTATGAATGACTCCGCCTGGGAGATGTCGATCCACTGGCCTTCTCCGGTGCGGTTCCGATGATGGAGAGCCACCAGCACGGAGAAGGGCAGGGTGACGGCCCCGATGGCGTCGGGGTGCTGCACCACGCCGGTGTAGCTGGCGTCGGTGTCTGGGTAGCTGCGGAGGATGTGGTGTCCACTGAATCCGTCCAGGGAGCTGCCCAGGCTGACGTAGCCCTTGTAGGGGCCGTCCGACCCCCAGCCGGGCATCGAAACCAGGATCAGGTCGGGCCGGATTCCCTTCAACGTTTCGTAGCCAATGCCCAGCTTCTCCATGGTGCCCACCGAGAAGGCCTCTGCCAGGACGTCGGCCATGGGCAATATCCGCTTGAACACCTCGACCCCCTTCGGGTGGGTCAGGTTGAGCGTGACGTTGTACTTGTTGCGGTTGGCCATGTTGTGGATGGCGGCCCGGTCCCATGGCCTGGGCGCGGTGGCGTCGTTGTTGGCGTAGCCCCTGGTGGCGGGTCCTCCGGTGATCCTTGTTATGGAGGGCCGAGGGAAGGACTCTATCTTGATGACCGTGGCTCCCAGGTCTCCCAGTAGGGAGGTCCCCATGGGGCCGGCCCACACTTCGGTCAGGTCGATGACGGTCAGCCCCTCCAGAGGCAGCTTCATCTAGATCACCCCCGCCGACCTGAGCACCACCAGGTCTTCCTGGGAGTAGCCCAGCCGGCCGCAGAGAATGTCCTGGTTGTGCTCGCCCAGCATAGGGGCCGGGCTCCACCCCTCCGGCGGCGAGGTTTTCAGTTTGAAGGGCACCCCGGGGTAGGTCAGTGTCCCGGCCTGGGGATGCTCCACCTGGGTGAAGTACTTCCTGGCGCTGAGCTGGGGGTCTTCCATCAGCTCCTCGGGGCTAAATATGGGAGAGCAGGGCACCCGCGTCTCCTGGCAGGCCTCGAAGACCTCTTTGCGGGTGTGCTCCAGCATCCACCCGAAGAAAATGGTCTCCAACTCGTCCATGTTCTCGGCCCGCGCATCGGCCGTGGAGAATTTGGGGTCCTCGAACATCTCCGGCATGCCCATGGCGACGCACAGCCTACGGAAGTACTCGTTGTATCCCACGCCGAAAACCACGTAGCCGTCCTGGCAAGGATAGGCGCCCTGGGGATATCCACCGGGCCAGTGGCCGCGCTCGTTCTTCACCCCGGAGTACTCGTAGAACAGTATGCGGTTGTCCACGCCCCCGGCCAGGGTTTCCATGGCCGAGACGTCGACGTGCTGTCCCTCTCCCTGGGCCCGGCTGGCGAACAGCGCCGCCATGGTGGCGACGACGGCTGTGGATCCTGCCTGAAACCAGGAGATGTCCGGGCCGTACCGGATCGGCTCCCGCTCGGGCACGCCGTGGATGTACATCCGCCCGCTGGTGGCGAAGACACCTATCTCAGCGGACAGGTAGTCCCGGTAGGGGCCGGTGGCGCCGAAGGGCGTTATGGAGGTCATGACCAGCTTGGGGTTCACCGCCTCCAGGTCCCGATAGCCCAGACCCAGGGATGGCAGGTACGAGGGAGAAAAGTTCTCCACGAGGATGTCCGCCTCACGGACGAGCTCCTTGAGGATCTTAGCCCCGTCGTAGGACTCCAGGTTCAGGGTGACGCCGACCTTGTTCAGGTTGAGGTGGAGGTACAGGCCGCTCTTCTCGTGGTGGGGCAGGTCCCCGGGGAATGGACCCATCCTGCGGGCGGAGTCCCCCTCTCCGGGAGGCTCCACCTTGATCACCTCGGCGCCGTAGTCACCCAGGAGCTTGGCGCAGTAAGGCGCGGAGATGTGCTGGCCCAGGTCTAGCACCCTTATGTCGTCCAGCGGTCCGCGCACTCTAGAACCCCATCAGGGTGCCCAGGCGGTCCAGGTGGTAGTCGGTGTCTCCCAGGCTGGCCTCGGAGACCTTGGACCTCTGGGTGTACAGGTGCATGTCGTGCTCCGCGGCGAAGGCGATCCCGGCGAAGATGCCGTGGCCGGTGGCATAGGCCTGCCGGCTCACCGATCCCGCCAGGGCCTTGGCCATGGCCACGTCCTCGGAGCCAGGCAGGTCCTCCATCAGCTTCCACGCCGCCTGGTAAGTGGACAGCCTCAGTCCGTCTACCGACAACCTCAGGTCGGCGCAGTGGTGCTGGATGGCCTGAAAGCTGCCGATGGGCCGCCCGAACTGTACCCTAACCTGGGAGTAGTCCACCACCAGCTCGAGTATTTTCTCGGCGCGCCCCAATATCTCACCGCACTGGACTACCGTGGCCCACTCAACAGCCCTGGAGATGGGCTCGGAGGCCCGGCCGGGCTCTCCCACGACGTTCTCGCTGCCAACCCCTACATCTTGCAGGTGGACCTCGTGCTGCTTGTAGTTGGCCACCGACTCCATGGGGGTTGCGGAGAGTCCGGAGCTGTGGGTGTCCACCAGCAGCAGAGTTCCACCGGCGCCGCTGGTCCCGACCTCACACAGCAGGTAATCCGAGGCATTGGCGTAAGGGACGAACATCTTGGAGCCGTTGAGGACGTGGCCGCCGCCGTCCGATGAGCGGGCGGTGATCTCACCCTCCGGCAGGTGACCTCTGGCCCCGGCCAGAGCGACCGTGAGAACGGTATCTCCGCGCGCCACCAGCGGTAGCAAACGGGCCTTCTGGTCGGCGCCGGCTGCGTTGAGGAGGATTTGTCCGCCAAGCACGCTGGAGCACAGCATGGGGCCGGGGGCCAGGGCCCGCCCGATCTCTTCAAAGAGCACCACCTGATCCAGCAGCGTCCCATCGGAGCCCCCGTACTGGTCGGGGAAGGCTATGCCCAGCCAGCCCAGGTCTGCCATGCGCCGCCACAGCTCCGGCGAGTACCCGTCGTCGCTGGCCTCGACCTCCCTCACCACTGTGGTGGGACACTCGGCCTCCAGCATCTCACGGGCGGTGCGCCTGAGCATCTCCTGCTGTTCGTTGAGTCCCAGATCCATTTTTCTACCCTACCATCGAGTTCTAAGCTTAACGATACGTCTAATCGGTCCTCCTCCCGCCATCAAAGGGGGAAGGAATTCGAGAAGCACCCTAGTTTTAATCTGCCACGAAGAATGACGATGGCTCCTAAGCGCTATCGCGGCAGCCCCAGGCCCCGTTGGGCGATGATGTTCCGGTGGACCTCTGTGGTACCGGCGCCGTGGAGGTGCATGCTCTCCCGGTGGATCCCTTCGATTATGCCCCGCATGGGCGCCCACTTGGACTCGTGGCTCAGGGTGCCGTAGGGCCCGAGGATCTGCATGGCCCCCTGAGTGAACCGTAATCGCTCTTCAGTGCCGTGGAGGAAGGAGACGGAGGCCTCGGCGTTAGGGACGGCCCCGGTGCTCTGTAGCCAGGCCACCTTGTAGCACAGAAGCCGCCACATCTCCATCCCGATGCGCCGCTCGGCCAGCATCCGCCTGACCTGGGGCACCCCCGCCAGAGACCCGCCGTTGTGCCGGGTGGTCTTGCAGTAGTCGACGAAGTCGTCGAAGGTGCGTCGGACGCTGGCGTACCTCTCCAGCCCGGACCGCTCGAAGTCGAGGGTAGTCATGGCGTGGTACCAGCCCCGGTTCTCTTCGCCGATCAGGGACGTCATCGGGAGTCGGGCGTCGTTGAAGTAGGTCTGGGCCGCCATCTGGCCGTTGATGTAGGGCAGTGGGCGAAACTCGATCCCAGGGGTGTTCACGTCGGCGATGAACAGGCTGATGCCCCTGTGTTTGGGAGCGTCGGGGTCGGTACGGGCCAGCAGGTAGATGTACTGGGCGCGGAAGGCGAAGCTGGTGAACATCTTGCTGCCGTTGAGGACGTACTCATCGCCGTCCCGCATTGCCCTGAGCTCTAGCGATCCCAGATCAGAGCCCGCGTTGGGCTCACTGAACCCCTGGCAGTACTCGGCCTCGGCGTTGGCGATGGGGACGAGGTACTTCTTCTTCTGGTCTTCGGTGCCGAACTTCATCAGGGCCGGAGCGACGATGTTCAAGCCCGAATATCCCGAGCGAGGCACCCTGCGGTACCCCATCTCCTCGTTGAAGATGGCCTGCTCCAGCGGGCCCTTGCCGCCTCCGCCGTACTCCTCAGGCCAGCCGATGGTGAGCCAGCGACGCTCTGCCAGCTTCCGAGCGATGGAGCGGGCGAACTCGAAATCCTCCTCGCCCTCGGCGCCGAAGATCGCCTGACGCTCCGGTGGCACTTCCTCTTCCAGGAAGGCCCTGAGCTCGTCGCGGAACTTTCTCTGATCCTCGGTAAACTCGAAGTCCATCCCTCACCCCTTGTCTCGGGATACCCAGCATCAACCGCCGCCCGGAGAAGTATACCTGTATCCCAGGCTTCCCTCAAGGGGCGACGATCATCGGCAGGGCCTTTTCATTGTCGCCCTGAGCCGCAGGCGAAGGGCCTCGTGGGGCTGGGGGCTCATACCATCAACGCATATTCGGAAGTGGAGACCACTCCACGTCAGATGCTTCGTCGCTCCGCCTCAGCATGACAGGAAAATGAAAGGCCCTGGATCAACGTCGGTACTCGTCGCCGCAGTCGCCGATGAGGCCGTACAGGTCGCGGGACCGGGAGGCGAAGGCGTCGATGCGGTGGGTGTCCTCCTGTTCCAGGGCAAAATCGAAGACCCGGGCGTTGTCGGCGCGGTGCTCGCTGACCCCCAGGCGCACTCCCAGGATCGCTCCCGCTATAGCCGGCCGATCGAGGATATAGCGGACGGACACGTTGGCGATGCTGGCTCCATGTTTATCGGCAATGGCCTTCAGCTCCGCCAGCAGCTCCTGGAACAGCTCCCAGCCGCCCCAGGCGTCCACCATCTGTTTGTATTTCATAAGGCTGGCGGTGGTCAGCTCGACCCGCCCCGGCTCCGAACGGTCCAGGTACCTCTCCGAGATCAGGCCACCGCAGAGGACACCGTAGGCCAGGAGGTGGACGCCCTTCTCTGCGCAGTAGGGGACCATCCGTACCTCCGGCCTGCGGTCTATGATGGAGTACTGGACCTGGTTGGAAACCACCTCGATTCCCTGGTCCGTGATGTGCTCGAGATGCTGGGTGTCGAAGTTAGTCAGGGCCAAGTGCCTGATCTTACCCTCATCCCTCAAGTCCGCCAGGTGGCCTAAAGCCTCGAGATAGCGGGCGTCCCGGTAGTCCCACCAGTGGAACTGGAGCAGGTCGAGGGTCTCCACGTCCATCCGTCTCAGGGAGCGGTCGATATGCGTTTCCACCACGCCTCTGAGCATGGGCCCTGGCTGGGGCACCCACTTGGTGAAGGCCTGGACTCGGGACAGCGCACCTTCGCCTTGGGATGCCGCTAGCTGGCGGCGGAACTCCCCGACGAAATCCTCCGCCGGACCGTAGTGGTCCGCCAGGTCCCACGTGGTGAAGCCGGCGTCCACGAAGGGGAACATGTCCTGGACGGCGGCCTGCGGGTCTATGCGTCCGTGGGCTCCCGATACCTGCCACATGCCGTTCAGGATCCGGCATATGTCCAGGTCGGAAGTGAACTGGAACCGGCTGCTCTCTGGCAACGCTATCCCGTTAGCTTCCTGTGTAGACATCTGCTTACCGTCCCTTAAGCTCGTCCCTGAGTTCTCCCAGTCTACGATACCAGCCGGCCAGGTCGTCCACCGAGAAGCGGGCGTTGGCCGGGCTGGGGTTGGGGGTCACGAAGACCACGGAACTGCCGATCGGCCGCTCTTGCAGGCCAGGTTCCGTCCGGGAATCGACACCTTCGGCGTGCTTCAGGTACCGGCCGTAGGCCGTGGTGCCGTGGAAACAGGCGATGAGGGGCTGGTACCGTGCCAGCTTCTCCTTGAGCCGGGGCGCCCACTCTCGGTAGTCGGCGGCCTTGAGCTGGAAGGCCTGGCTGGTGGGCCGCTTTACCAGGTCGGTCAACCCCACGCCGTGGTCCATCATGGTGTGGTCCTCTGCCGCGGCCAGCTACAACGGCAGAAGCCCGGAGCGGTTGAGGGCGGTCCAGAAACGGTTGTGGGGGTTGGCAAAATAGTGGCCCTCCTTGACCGAGTATAGTGAAGGGTTCAGGCCCACGAACACTATGTCCAGGCCCTCCTTGAGGTAGTCCGGCAGGGTCGGTAGCTCCATGGGAGATTCTGCCTCCGCTTCGGGTTCCCGCCTCATCCTACCCGGGTCAACAGGCGCTCGCGGACCTCAGAGTCGGATGCCAGGTCGATGGCCGTCCAGGCCATGGCGACCGCGCCGTCGGTGACGGCTCGATCGGCGGATTCGGTGACGCAGTGGGCGGTGAACTCGGGTTGGTGGTTCACCGCGGGCAGGCAGTCTATCCCGATCATCGGGTGGATGGCCGGAAGCGCCAGAGAAACGTTGCCCATGTCGGTGGACCCGGATGCCCGCTCGATCAGCTGACCGAGGTCGGGGAACTTCCGGCCGACTGACTCGGCGTTGTGACGGTACGCCGAGACCATATCAGAATCGTGGACCATGTGGGCGTAGGGTTTGTCGCCGCCGGCTATCTCTAGCGCGGACCCTGTAGCCAGTGCGCCTGCCTCGAAACAGCGATATATTCTGGCGCGGAGGGCCTCCAGATCCTCCAGTGCATGGGTCCTGACTATGTACCTGGCGCTGGTATGCGCCGGGATGATATTAGGCGCATCCCCGCCCTTGGTAACGATGCCGTGGACCCGGTCCGAGGGTTGTATGTGCTGCCGTATAAGGCCTATAGCCGTCTGGGCGACGGTCAGTGCGTCGGCGGCGTTCACACCCAGCTCCGGGAACGCCGACGCGTGAGCCTCTTTGCCGGTGTAGTGCACTTCGAACATGGAAGCGGCGATAATCCGTGGGATGACCACGTCGTACGGGCCGGGATGGACCATCATGGCCGCGTGGACACCGTCGAAGGCACCGCCCTCTAGTAGCTGGATTTTGCCGCCGTTGTCCCCGACCTCTTCGGCCGGCGTGCCCAGCACCGTTATGGTGAGACCCACATCGTCCGCAACACTCGCCGCCCCGATGGCAGCGCCCACGGCTGAGGCGGCGATGATGTTGTGCCCGCAGGCATGACCGATACCGGGAAGGGCGTCGTACTCGGCGCAGATCGCCAGGTTCAAGGGCCCGGAGCCGGCGCGGGCGACGAAGGCCGTTGGCATGCCGCATATCCCGGCCTCGACGGCGAATCCGGCGTCGGCGAGGGCCTCGCCAACCCAGGCCGAGGCCCGGACCTCCTCGAAGCCCAGCTCGGGGTTGGCATGAATCCTGTGGCTGAGGGCCAGCAGTCTGTCCTGGACGGCGTCGATGCTCTCCCCGACCGCCGATTTTGCGTCCATTGCCCCTCCCCATTGTACCGGGTTGCCGATGTCAGAAGGATTATACTCCAGCGCCCGGGTGCCTGCTAAGCGGGCGGCAGCAAGGGCATCTGGAAGCTCTCCTGGAAGTTGCCCACCCCCATACCCACCAGGCGGTATTTCCGGCCGGGACTAAGCTCACGTCTCAGCAGGTCTCGGGCGGCCTGAAGAATTGTGTCCTCGTCGTCGGTGGGTACCGCAAGGGTGCGCTGCCGGGTAAAGGTGGTGAAGTCAGCCAACCTCAGCTTTATGGATACGGTCTTGGCCCTTAGACCCTGCCGCTGCAAACGTCCGTGGACCCTGTGCACTAGGCTGTCCATGTGCTCCAGCATCAGGTCGTCGCGGTCCACGTCGGTGGCCATGGTGACTTCGGCGCTGACCGACTTGATCTCCCGGTCCGTGGTCACGTCCTCATCATCGGCCCCGATGGCCCGGTCCTTTAGCTCGGGTCCCCGCTTGCCGAGGGTTCGGCGCAGCCACTCCTCGTCCCTCTCCGCGAGGTCGCCGATGGTGCGGATGCCGCGGGACCTCAGCATGGCGGCGGTCTTGGGCCCCACCCCCCAAAGGGCCTCGACCTCCAGGGGCGCAAGAAAGGCTCGCTCGGCGCCCGGCGCTATCAGGAGGAGGCCGTCGGGTTTAGCCGCCTGGGAGGCCACCTTGGCCACGGTCTTGGAAGTACCGCCGCCGATAGTAATTACGATGCCGATCTCCCGCCTCACCCTATCCTTGAGCTCCCTGGCCACTGCCTCGGCCGTCGCTCGCTCCAGGGAATCGCTGATGTCCAGGTAGGCCTCGTCCAGGGAGAGGGGCTGAACCAGGGGGGTCACCTCGTGGAAGATATCCATGACCTGGCGGGACACCTCCTGGTACCTGGGAAACCGGGGCGACACCCTTACCAGGCTGGGGCACAACCTCTCCGCAGTACGCATGGGCATGGCCGAGTGTACGCCATAGGCCCGGGCTTCGTAGGACGCGGCGGCGACTACTCCCCGAGACTCGGGTGGTCCGCCCACAGCTACCGGCTTTCCCATCAGAGCAGGGGCGTCGTGCTGCTCCACCGACGCGTAGAAAGCGTCCAGGTCGGCGTGCAGGATGTAGCGGCTAACTCCCTGAACCATGGATATATTTTACCGCAGCGGCCTATCCGGACGGATCATGTGATTGTCACGCATAGTCCGCCCATCTAGAGCTAAGTCCAGAATAAATATCGCTCAACGTAGTAACGATGCCCGCAGGAAGGCTGCCGGATGCAACTCCATACCGGAAGTTGTATCATACTAGCGCCTGCCGAGAAACGTGAGGAGTATACAGATGACCAAGGCGGACACCTTTCGCCAGCTGATCGCCAGCGAGCCCTACATCTACACCTGCGGCATCTACAGCCCCATTCAGGCCAGGATCGCCGAAGCGGTGGGCCTGAAGTGCGTCTATATGAGTGGGTACTCCTGCGCCCTGGGATACCTGGGCCGGGCCGACCTGGGCTTCCCCAGCATGACCGAGATGACCACCTGGGCCAGGTACATCGCCAACGCCGTGGATATCCCCGTCATCGCCGACGCCGACGACGGCTACGGCAACCCCTTGATCACCATGAGGACCATCGAGGAGTACCAGCGGTCCGGTGTGGCCGCCGTGCATCTGGAAGACCAGCGACTGCCCAAGCGGTGCGGACACCTGGCGGGGAAGTACTGCATGCCCATCGAAGAGGCGGTGATGAAACTCAAGGCGGCACTGGACGCCAGGGCTGGACCGGACCCCTTCATAATCGCCCGCACCGACGCTTACGGCGCCGTAGGAGGTAGCCTGGAAGAGGCTATAGAGCGCAGCAGACGATACGCCGACGCCGGGGCCGACATGGTCTGGGCGGAGTTCCCAACTCCCGACCGGGACGACGCTAAGCTTTACGCCGATACCATGCGCAAGGAGTTCCCTGGGCTGCCCCTGGCCTTCAACTACTCCTCCTCGTTCCGTTGGACCCAGGTGGAGAACCCCTTGAGCTTCGAGGAGCTGGGAGGCATGGGCTACAAGCTGATGCTGGTGAGCATGGGGGGCATCCACGCGGCCATGTACGGCGAGTGGAATTTCATGCAGGACCTCGCGGAGAATCAGCAGGACGCCCAGCTGCGGCTGCAGACTCTGAAGCAGGGCCATCCCACCGAAAACCACCACAAGATGGGCCAGTTCGAGCGCTTTCAAGGCCTGGAGGAGAAATACCTGCCCAAGGATATGGTCGAGGAGCGGTATGGCACGACCCAGGGCTTCGGCGCCCGGGACTTCCAGGCCAAAGATGTCCTCTAAAGAATCCAGCGTAGTTGGATGTCTATACCGAGAAAGACACAACCGGTCATGGTGAGCTCGTCCAACCATGGTGGTGCCCTGCGACAAGGCTAAGACGAGCGGAAACCACCCTCCTGGCAAGTATCGAAGACCGTGCTGAGGAACCCCGTCAAACGTTGACATTCCCTCGTGGCTATGGTACCTTTGAACTAAGAGGTCGGGGGCTACCCCTGGCCTCTTTTTGTTATTCGCGCGTAGGTCCGGACGCCGAGGGAACCCGGGGGTCGTTTAGTAGGAAGTCACTCTCGAACTGGTAAGGATGGCGCTGGCGCCAGCCTGATCGAAGTCGCCGTTTCCCTGCTTATCATTGGCATAATGTCCGCCGGACTGACGGGGTCCATCGCCGTGGGCGCCAAGGTAGGGAGCGAGATCCAGGACACGGACACGGCCACGCTGTCCGCCCGCTCTCAAGCGGAGTATATCGCGGCACTGCCCTCGGCATCCTCCTATCCGGTCTATCCCTCTGCTGCCTTAGCCTTCACGGTTACCGGCGATATCGTCGACGGGTGCCAGCAACGGACCCACCTCCAGTGCGTGACCATCGGGGTTTCCAGGGACGGCAACCAGAGAGCCGTCCTGGATATCATGAAGGCCGAGCGATTTCTGAAGCCCGGGGTGTTGCCTACAAGCGGAGGTGAGGAGCGCGTCTACACCGAAAACTACTCCTTCGACCTTGCGGGGGAGAACAAAAAGCCCGACGGCCTGACCATGACCCCATCCGGGGTTCCGCCGGTGTTCTGGGTGGTAGACGAAGATACCGATGGAGATGGCGGCGGTGATGCTGACAAGGTGTTCAAATACTCCCTGGATGGGACGTTGCTGGGGACCTTTTCCCTGGCGCCGGCCAACGATGACCCCAAGGGCATATCCACCGATGGCACTACTGTCTGGGTCTTGGATGAGGAGGATGAGCAGATCTACAGATACAATACGGAAGGCGGCTTCATAGACTCCATCGATCTCGTCACGCCCAGCGACAACCTGGAGGGGAATCGCCAGCGACGGCATCAGCATATGGGTGCTGGACAGTGAAGCCGGGGTGTTTAGGTATAGCGCGTTTGGAATCTACCAGAACGAGTCCTTCACCCTGGCCGGAACGAATGAAGAGGCACGGGGCATCACCACCGACGGAGTTGACCTGTTCGTGGTGGACAAGGACGTTGACAGGGTCTTTCGCTACAGCACGTCAGGAACCCTGCTCGGGTCCTTTAACGCCAACCCGGTCAAGGACCCCCGCGGTATCACCACCGACGGAACGTACATCTGGGTAGTAGACAGAAACACGGAAGCCGTCCACAGATTCGGGATGGAGGGCTCTCCCACACCAACTCTGGCCGGTCAGACGGGTTTCGCCATAATAATCGACCAGATATTCACCACCCCTTTGCTTTCGGACATCCTCGTTCGCTGGGCGGTTAGCGAGGATACCGACCAGCGGGACAGGACCGTGGCCATCTACGAAGGCAAGCCCTTCGGCACGCAGACCGGAGACCTGACTGCCGATCCGCTCACCGTGGGCGGGCTGGTGGCAATAGCAAGCACCGACAGGAAGACGCCGGTCCTCTCTGCCTTGTCCAGAGACGTGTTGACGGGAGCCCACACCGCGTACTTCTTTAACGATTCCGACAACGACATAGTGACCAGATCGACGGAGACCAGTTGCGTTTGCGTGCTACAGCCTTGATCTTCAAACGATTCGCCAGAGCGGCCAAAGCTAGGCTCGGTGATTGCCTGAAGGGGCCTCGTCGGGCTTCAGCCGGCGTGAAGGAGCGGATTGGACAGAAGGGGCTTGCTCTGCTGGAGACATCGGTGACCATCGCAGTGACCGCCATCGTGGTTGCCCCTCTGGGCGGATTGCTGTGGCAGATTACGATCGCACCGGCCGAAACGTCGGCCGATCTGGCCCTGGTAACCCAGACACGAAACATAGACGTCAGCGTCGCCGACGACGTTCGCGTAGCCCAGGGATTGCTGGAGGGTGCGAACCCCGAATGGGCCACTTCCTCCTGGACAGACTTTACGGGGCCGATCGCCCAGTATCACACCGTGAAGTACTTCTGGGATCCGACAGGGGATACGATGGTCCGCTTCCCCACGGTCGAGGGGGCCGCCGAGGAGTCCCTCACGATCGGCAGGTTCTTCGACAAGTTCGACGACGTGGCGATCGGGTTCAAGTCGGAGCTGCCGCCCTTCCTCGTGGAGATGACCAACAGCCCCGAGGTCTCAACCCCGACCGGCTCCGAGACTACCACGCTCTCCATCCTCAGTTTCCTGAGGGCGCCGTCCTCCCTCGATCCTGCGGCGGGCGGCTACGCGGTGTTTACAACAACGGACATAACGGTGTCCGGCAGCAGGACCGGCGTCATAGGCAACGTGTTCGCCGGCACCGACGCGACCATCTCCGGGTCGAAACATTTGGTGGCCGGTGTAATGGAGGCCACTGCGGGAATTACCATAAACGGCAGCGACGCCACCATCGAGTTCAAGAACGAAAAGGCGCCATCCAAGTCTGTCCCGGTGGCCTATTCCCAATCCGACTTCCACGTCAATCCAGGGGCCGAATGCCCGTTCACCTTCTGCTTCGACGGGGACGTTACCCTGAATTCGGTCGACCAGGTCTGGTTGGACGCCGAGCGTACCCGGTTGAAGCCGGGTGTCTATCGCATCACCGGCAGACTCACCATCAACAACGGCGATGTCCAGGGGCAGGTAACATTGATAGCCCGGGAGATAAGGGTCTCCGGGTCGGACTCGAGGCTGACCCCGTTCCACAAAGGTACCCTGGTTTTGGCCACCGGCGATGATCCCCAAGACGCCGTTCGAGCCAGCGGCAGTGACAGCAAATGGGCGGGCCTCATCCTGGCGCCCGATGGCGAAGTCAGGATCTCGGGTTCCAGGCTGATACTGGATGGGAGCATCGTAAGCAAGTCCCTCCACTGGTCGGGGAGCAGGGGGCGGATCGCCTTCAACCCGGACCTCTTCCCGGCCGTCTCGCCCGGGGCAACTCCCACCCCGACCCCCACGCCTACTCCTACGCCGGGCCCGACGCCCACCCCCACTCCGACCCCCCCGCCGCCCGGCGCGCCCTCGGGGTACCTGTCGGTGGACCAGTCGGATGACAAGGTCTACAAGTACGATTCGACGGGTGACTTCGTCGAAAGCCTGTCTCTGGTGACTGACATCAGTCGGGAGGACGGAATCACTACTGACGGCGTCCGTATGTGGGTGGTGGACAGCAGCGACGACAAGGTCTACCGGTTCGACGTGGCAGGGAACAGCGTGGGAAGCTTCAACCTTACCGGCGCCAACGGTAACGCGAAGGGGATCACCACCGACGGGACCACTCTCTGGGTGGTGGACGACAACGACGAAGTGGTGTACGCATACGACACATCGGGTAACTCCACCGGTAGCTTTCCTCTGGCCAGCGACAACAGAAACGCCAGCGGCATCGCCACGGATGGCAGCAGCATTTTCGTGCTGGACGTCTCGGACGATGAAGTCTATATCTACGACACCTCCGGGACTCACACCGGTGGCTTCGATTTAGATAGCTCGAACAAGGACGGCGGAGGCATCACCGCCCTTGGCGGCAACATCTGGATATCCGACAAGAGCGACGACGCGGTGTACAAGTACACCGACACCGGCTCTTTCGTGGGCGAAGACTTTAGCCTGACCGGCTCGAACGGAAACTCCTCGGGTCTGGCGGCGCTGCCTTAAGGCTAAAGATGTTCAAGAGCCAGGCAGGGCAAATCCTCTTGCTCACCTTGATCGTGACCGGGGTGGGCGCAATCAGCACCGGGGCGATGTTGGGAATCATCATCACCAACAGCAGGGGCAGCGGTAGCTTCCAGGAGAACACCGATGCATTCCAGGCCGCCTCCGCCGGCCTGGAGATCGTGATGGCGGATCTCCTGGAAGGGAAGGACGCTCTCGGTCCAGGGTACACCGCGCCCACCTTCACCTTGAACGAACTTACCGTGACCACCGGCGTATTCGAGCTGAAATCGGACGCGAGACCCCGGGCGGTTTACAGGTACATCGACCCCGGAGCCGCTTCAGGACTGGCCTCCCTGGGACCTCGTGAGACCTGGGCTGTGGCGCTCAATGGGGTCGAGCCCTACAGTAACCTCTTCGTCAACTGGGCGTTTCTACCCCAGGACAACACCAACGTTGAAATCGAGGTCCTCGACGCCGATGGAAAGAAAATCGAAGACGAGGATGAGGACGAAGATTCTCCGGCCACGCTCATGGTGCGGCTTGGCTCTGACGAAACTTATACCGTCGTGTTCAAAAACGACGATGACGATGACGACGGCGTCTCCATAGTATCCCAGGAGTTCAACTCAAAGGGGGGACAGGATCGCACCTGGGTCCTGGTCAAGTCCGTTGGCAAGGAATACCTCGTAACCTCCACAGCGGGGGAGATCGATCTGCGGACCTACGTGCGGCAGATCCCGGGACCCCAGCCCGCCGTCTTCGGCCTGGTGCTTTCGGACAATGGCAAGGCAGGCGGCATGACCGTAGACTCGACGACAACCCCCCTTGAGCTTCGGGTGGTCGATGAGAGCAGCGACCAGGTGTTCCGATACACAGAGATGGGCGCGCTCCAGGGAACGATCTCCCTGACGCCGACTAACAAAGACTCTACGGGTATTGCCACCGACGGAACCGACCTCTGGGTTCTGGATGATGATGACAAGCTGGTTTACAGATACAACTCTACCGGCGACTTCCAGGACAACTTCCCACTGACCACCCCCGGCTCACGTTTTGAAGGCATTACAACCGACGGGACCAGCCTGTGGATCCTGGACAGGGTCGACGGAGTCTTCCGGTACAACACCGCCGGGACATACCAAAACGAGTCTTTCAGCCTTGACGACGCGAACACCCACGCCGAAGGCATCGCCACCGACGGGACCAGCCTGTGGGTGGTGGACAAGGATGTAGACAAGGCCTTCCGATACAGCTTGGCGGGGATCTTGCTGGACTCCTTCAGAGTAAAGCCGGCCAAAGAGCCTGTCGGAATCACCACGGATGGGACCTCCATCTGGGTAGTGGGCAAGGATAACGATAAGGTCTACAAGTTCGCTCTCGACGGGTCCGCGCCACTTCCCGCGCCTCTGCAACAGACGGTGGTCGTCGAGTCGTGGCAGAGAGAGCCGCCTCCGACTGCGACCCCTACCCCTGGAGCGCCGCCGGGTCCTCTGGATCCGACACCGACACCGACTCCAACGCCCACACCAACGCCGTTGCCCACGGCCACGTTTACCCCGATACCTACGCCGACGTTTACCCCGACCCCGACGCCGCTGCCCACGGCGACACCCACGCCGACCCCGACCCCTACTCCGGCGCCTACAGCCACGCCAACGCCCACACCGACGGCGACGCCTACGCCTACGCCAACACCCACGCCGACCCCGACACCTACGGCAACGCCGACACCGACCCCGGTACCACCTACGCCGACACCGACCACGGTGCCTACGCCGACGCCGATACCGGGAGGACCGACGGGGTTCATGTCGGTGGACCTGACGGACAAGAAAGTGTACAAGTACACTTCGGTGGGGGTGGCGGACGGAGTGATCAACCTGGGTGGGAGCATCGACGAGTCGGACGGTATCACGACCAACGGTAGCAGCATCTGGATAGTGGATAGTGACGAAGACAAGGTATTCAAGTACGACCTGTCGGGGAACGTTGTGAGCAGCTTTGACCTGACCAATGACAACAGCAGCGCTCGGGGTATCACCACGGACGGGACTACGCTGTGGGTGGTGGACAAGAGCGACGATGAAGCGTATGTCTACGAGCTGGCGGGGAACTTCACTGGGAGCTTCGACCTGGCGGGGAGCAACGACGATGCGACGGGCATAGCGACGGACGGGAGCACCATCTGGGTGCTGGACGTGAAGGACGACCGGGTATACTCGTACAGCATGTCAGGGAGCAGCACGGGGAACTTCAACCTGACGGGAGCGAACAAGGATGCGGAGGGTATAACGGCGAAAGCTGGGAACATCTGGGTAGCTGACAAGAGCGACGACGTGGTGTACCGGTACAGCAGCAGCGGGGCATTCCTGGGGGTGGCCTTCAGTCTGTCGAGCTCCAACGGGAACTCCACGGGATTGACCAGCATACCACCAACTCCCATACCGGAGCCGACGGCGACGCCAACTCCCACACTGGAGCCGACCCCGACGCCATGGCCGGCAGGGGTGAGGGTGTCCAATGGGCTGGTGGCGCTGTACGACATCGAGGAGGGGAGCGGGTCTGCCGTGAACGACGTGTCCGGAGTGGCGCCGGCGGTGAACCTGACGATAGACGACGTGAGCAAGACGAGCCGGGTGACGGGTGGGCTATCGATCGACCAATCTACGGTGATCAAGTCGGCAGGGGCGGCGACGAAGATCATCGACAAGCTGAAGCAGACCAACGAGATCACTATAGAGGCGTGGCTGAAGCCTGCCAACATCAGCCAGAGCGGGCCGGCGCGGATCGTGACGCTGTCGGCGAACACCTCTATCCGGAACTTCACGCTGGGGCAGGAGAGCAACGCCTACGACGTGAGGTTGAGGACGACGTCGACGAGCAGCAACGGGATACCATCGCTGTCGTCGCCAGGAGGGAGCCTGACGACGGGGCTGACCCACGTGGTGTACACGAGGGAGCACCCGTCGGGGAACACGAAGATATACATCAACAACGTGGAGGTGGGGTCGGGGAACGCGCCGTCGAGCTTCACCAACTGGGACAGCAGCTTCAAGTTTGCGTTGGGGAACGAGCTGACGGAGAACCGGACGTGGCTGGGGGAGATCCAGCTGGTGGCGATCTACCAGAGGGCGCTGGCGTCAGGGGAGGTATCGCAGAACTACAATGCGGGGCCGAATGGGACGACGCCGCCGGTGCCTACGCCGACGCCGATACCGGGAGGACCGACGGGGTTCATGTCGGTGGACCTGACGGACAAGAAAGTGTACAAGTACACTTCGGTGGGGGTGGCGGACGGAGTGATCAACCTGGGTGGGAGCATCGACGAGTCGGACGGTATCACGACCAACGGGAGCAGCATCTGGATAGTGGATAGTGACGAAGACAAGGTATTCAAGTACGACCTGTCGGGGAACGTTGTGAGCAGCTTTGACCTGACCAATGACAACAGCAGCGCTCGGGGTATCACCACGGACGGGACTACGCTGTGGGTGGTGGACAAGAGCGACGATGAAGTGTATGTCTACGAGCTGGCGGGGAACTTCACTGGGAGCTTCGACCTGGCGGGGAGCAACGACGATGCGACGGGCATAGCGACGGACGGGAGCACCATCTGGGTGCTGGACGTGAAGGACGACCGGGTATACTCGTACAGCATGTCAGGGAGCAGCACGGGGAACTTCAACCTGACGGGAGCGAACAAGGATGCGGAGGGTATAACGGCGAAAGCTGGGAACATCTGGGTAGCTGACAAGAGCGACGACGTGGTGTACCGGTACAGCAGCAGCGGGGCATTCCTGGGGGTGGCCTTCAGTCTGTCGAGCTCCAATGGGAACTCGACGGGGCTGGCGGCGATACCTGCCAGTCCGATACCGGAGCCGACACCTACGCCTACGGTGACACCAACACCCACGCCTACGCCTACATCGACACCTACGCCTACGCCGTTACCCACGGCTACGCCTACACCAACGCCGACCCCTACCCCGACCCCCACGGCGACGCCAACACCTACGCCGACGTTGACACCCACGCCGACGCCTGGACCGACGGCAACGCCGACTCCAACTCCTACCTCCACACCTACGCCGACACCGACGCCGTCTGGGCCATCGGGCTTCCTGTCTGTCGACAAGACCGACCAAAAGGTGTACAAGTACACGTCAACTGGGGCGGAAGACGGAGTGCTTAATCTGGGCGGAGACATCGAAGACTCGGACGGCATCACGACCAACGGTAGCAGCATCTGGATAGCGGACGGGGACGAGGACGAGGTCTTCAAGTACGACTTTTCGGGGAACAGCCAGGGCAGCTTCGACCTGACCAACGCCAATAGCTCCCCGCGGGGTATCGCCACCGACGGGACCAGCCTATGGGTGACCGATAAGAGCGACGAAGAGGTTTACAAGTACGATCTCTCGGGGAACTTCCTCAGTAGCTTTGACCTGCACAGCAGCAACGACGATTCCACAGGTATAACTACCGACGGGACGACCATCTGGGTGCTGGACGTGAAGGACGACGAGGTCTACGCCTACGATATGTCGGGGAACAGTACCGGGGGTTTCGATCTGACCAGCGGGAACAAGGACGCCGAAGGGATCACAGCGAACGGCGGGAACATCTGGGTCGCTGACAGGAAGGACGACGTGGTTTACAAGTATAGCAGCAGCGGGACCTTCCTGGGAACTGACTTCAGCCTCGCCAACTCCAACGGGAACTCCACGGGGTTGACGGCGATTCCATAGTCCGGCTAACGTGCCAGCGATCCGCTGCCTTGGACGCCTCCGGCCGGGACGCCGGTCTGCGCTAGGCTCTGGCGAATCTCTCCGGCGGCTCGAAGGTGTATCCCTGTCCCCGCACCGTGCGGATGAGCTTCCCACCTTCGGGAAGGCCGGCCAGCTTGCGACGCAGACGGTGTACCGTCACGTCCACCACCTTGCCCTGGGGCACGTAATCCAGCCCCCATACCTCGCGGGTCAGGGTTTCCTGGTTCATCACGTTGCCGGAGTTGGAGGCCAGCACATATAGCAGGTCGAACTCAGTCTTGGTCAAACGGAGATTGGTATCCTGCCAGCGGACCAGCTCCCGACCCGGCTCGATCACCAGCGGTCCGAAGCGCATGCTTCTGCGTTGGGACAGGTCCTTAATCCGCCCGGACATCTCCACACTCTGCTGAAGGTCCGACGCCAGGGTCCGGCTGCGCCTCTCAGCCCTGTCGTACAGCCTTGTAGTGGCTACCATGCGCCCTGCGATGTCCGAGAAGGTCTCCACCGCCTGCATCGTGCCGTCGTCGAAGCTGAAGGCTCCCTCGGTGGCGACGAAGCATATGACCCCCACCTTCTCTCCTTGACTCTCCAGCGGACAGGCGACGACCTTGACGGCTTCCAGGTCCTCGAGCCACTTGGCCATCCCGTCGCCGGACACATCCCGGACATCTCGGTATTCTGCCTTCCCTCCGGTCCACGCCGAGGACAGGAGCGACTCACGATCCAACGGCACCGAGAACTCCAGCCCGTTGCTTCCAACCGGGGGTCCCTCGGAGCGGTTGGAGCCCTGGTAGACCAGCACGCTCCTCTCGGGGTCGTGGGCAAAGATGGCGCAGTAGGGCACCCGGGCGACCAGGGCCCCCAGCTTGGACACGTCGGTGTAGACTGCATCCGAGTCCATGACGCGGTTCAGAGCCTGGGCCAGGTCCAGGAGCGTCTTGGCATTGGCCTCGGCGCTGATGAGCTGTTGCAACGAACGTCGCTCCTGGGACTCGCGGAACCTCTGCTGGGTGATGTAGCCCACCAGCAACCCCAGGATGTAGAAGAAGGGCTGTAGGGCGAGGATCGACTCCATTTCCTCGACCTGGCCGGTGGCGAAGACCAGGCTTGTGAAGCTCAGCGTGGAAACCACCGCCGCCGAGATGCCGCCGGCGTATCCCATGTACAACGAGTAGTAAACGACCACAACGGGGAGCAGGCCGAAGATGGGGCTGTCCAGGCCGATTAGCTGCAGGGCGCCCAGAACGGTGCCCACGTCTATCAGCAGCATGATGCCCAGGAGCGGGTAGCTGGTGAACCTGGGTATCAGCACGCTCCTGAGGATGTAGTTGTAGACCAGGTAGCCGCCTATGAGGCCCAGGGTCGGGGGATAGGGAACTTCATCGTGCCGAAGCAGGAAGGCGAAGGCCACCACCAGGATGGCTAGCAGACGGAACTTGAGGGTTTCACGTTCGGTTTGGGGAATGAGATCCAGAACCGTCATGGGACCATATTAACCCAACCCGGAGGCAGGCTCAAGGTCAACACGTTCTCTTAGCCCAGAGACATCGTCGACCGGGGGCTGGCGCGTCGGTCCCGAGCGGCAACCCCTCCGTCGCCTTCATGGCACATAGCTTCGTTTGACAAGCTATAGGGCCTTTGATAACATCGTTCAAGAGGCCCCATAGCTGAGGTGGCCTCATTTCTCCGAACGGGGCTTACCGCATTGGCTTTCCTCACAGGGCTCAAGTGCCGCGAGTGTGGCAGAGAGTATGCCGCCGAGCCGCTGAACGTGTGCGACTTCTGCTTCGGACCGTTGGAAACCACCTACGATTACGACGGAATCGCTCGTGTGATCTCCCGGGACCGCATAGCCAACGGGCCCCTCAGCATGTGGCGTTACCAGGACCTATTGCCCGTAGACGGTAAGGATGCCGTGGACATCAACACGGGGTTCACCCCCCTGATCAAGTCCAAGAACCTGGGCAAGCTGCTGGGACTGGATAACCTCTACTTCAAGAACGACAGCGTAAACCCCTCCTTCTCATTCAAAGACCGGGTAGTTTCGGTGGCGGCCACGAAGGCGCTGGAGTTCGGCTTCGACACCCTGGCCTGCGCGTCAACGGGCAACCTGGCCTGCTCAGTGGCGGCCCACGCCGCCAGGGCGGGGATGCGGGCCGTGGTGTTTATACCCTCGGACCTGGAGCACGGCAAGGTTGTAGGGGCGGCCATCTACGCTCCTCTGGTTGTGGCAGTCAAGGGCAGCTACGATGAGGTGAACAGGCTGTGCAGCGAGGTGGGGGACAACTACGCCTGGGCCTTCGTCAACATAAACATGCGTCCCTACTACGCCGAGGGCAGCAAGACACTGGCTTACGAGGTCGCGGAGCAGCTCGGTTGGAAACTTCCCCAGCACACCGTGGTGCCTTCCGCATCGGGCTCCCTCTACACAAAGATATGGAAGGGTTTCAACGAGCTGACTTCCCTCGGGCTCGTAGATGGACCGGTTCATACGAAGATGCACCTCACCCAGGCCGAAGGCTGCTCCCCCATCGTCCAGACCTTCTGGAGCGAGGACGACGTCGTGAGACCAGTCAGGCCCAATACCGTGGCCAAGTCCCTGGCTATCGGCAACCCGGCCGACGGGATTTACGCCCTGCGCACCCTGCACCAGTCGGGTGGCACGGCTTACGCTGTCCCTGAAAGCGACGTGGTGGATGGGATGAAGCTCCTGGCAGAGACCGAAGGCATCTTCACCGAGACCGCAGGCGGTGTCGTCGTGTCTGGTCTGAAGTACCTGGCCAAGAGCGGCGCAATCAAGAGGGATGAGCTGACCGTGGCTTACATCACGGGAAACGGCCTCAAGACCCAGGAGGCCGTGGAAGACGTGGTCAAACCCCTGACCGTAATTCCCACCCTGGGCTCCTTCGAGGAAGCAATGGCAGGCATCGGTTTGGATGGGAGGTAGCGGAGGCGTGGGAAAGCAAAGAGTCAAGTTCACCTTCCCAACAGATCTAATAACTCAGCCCATCATCTATCAGCTGGGCAAACAGTTCGAGCTGGTCACCAACATTCGAAGGGCCGACGTGCGGGAGAGCATGGGCTGGGTTGTGCTGGAGTTGGAGGGGTCCGACGAGGAGATCGATAGGGGCGTCGGATGGGTCAGCTCCATGGGCGTGCGGGTGGACCCAGTCACCGGGGACGTAGTCGAAGGATGAAGTCCAGTTCCCTTACCATAAGGAGGCTTTTCTAACATGAGTGGCACCTTGATTCGCATTCCGGCCCCACTGCGCCGAATCACCAACGGCCAGGACAAGGTCCAGGTGGAGGCATCTACTCTGGCCGGCGTCGTCGACGGCCTCGAGAACCAGTTTCCTGGCCTCAAGGAGCGGCTACTGGACGAGGACGGCACGCTGCGCTACTTCGTTAACGTGTACTTGAACGGAGAGGATGTGCGGTTCCTTGAAGGTCTGGATACGGCCATCAAATCCGGTGACGAGGTAAGCATCGTCCCGGCGGTGGCCGGCGGCTTCTAGGCGCCCCTCTCCCTGACTCCCCTGGCGTCCATCCAGGCCTCCTTCTGGGAGAGCCTCGTGCCCTCGTCGGTCGGCTTGTAGGTGGCGAGGAAGCCTTCCCGAAAGGCCGGGAACCTGCCCTCCAAGATGGCCGACCTCATCTCCTCCATCAGCCGCAGGACGAACCTCAGATTGTGGATCGACGCCAGCCTTAGTCCCAGTAGCTCCTTCGACTTGAATAGGTGGTGTAGGTAGGCCGCCGAGAAGCTGGTGCAGGCGTAGCAGTCGCAGTTCTCCTGCAAAGGCCCGGCCTCCTCTTTGAAACGCCTGGCGGTTATGTCGACGCGGCCCTCCTTGGTGAAGAGGCCGCCGTTGCGGGCTACTCGGGTGGGCAGGGCGCAGTCGAAAAGGTCCATCCCCCGGGCCACGCACCCCACCAAGTCCTCAGGGGACCCCACGCCCATCAGGTATCGGGGCCTATCTTCGGGCAGCAGCTTCGCCACCTGTTCCGTGACCTCGTACATCGGTTTCTTCGCTTCCCCAACAGCCAGCCCGCCTACCGCGTAGCCGTCGAAGTCCAGAGAGGTGATGTGTTGGGCCGACTCGGTGCGCAGATCGGGGAAGACACCCCCCTGGACTATGCCGAAAAGGGCCTGACGGTCTGAGGCGTCAGAAGCCGCGTGCGCTTCCTTGCACCTGGCGGCCCAACGGTGGGTACGCTCCATCGCCTGCCGGACGGCTTCCCGAGTCTCTCCGTATGCGATGCACTGGTCGAAGCACATGATGATATCCGCGCCCAGGGCTTCCTGGTATCGGGTCGCGGCCTCCGGTGTGAAATAATGCTCGCTGCCGTCGATGTGGGAGCGGAAGCGGACTCCATCGTCGGTGACTACCTTCAGGGGTCCCAGGCTGAAGGCTTGGAATCCGCCGCTGTCGGTGAGGATAGGGCCGTCCCACCGGGTGAAGGCGTGCAGGCCCCCCAGCTTCCTGACCAGGTCCACCCCTGGGCGCAGGTACAGGTGGTATGCGTTGCCCAATATGATCGAGGCGCCCACGGTCCTCACGTCATCCGGTGTAAGGGCCTTCACGCTTCCCTGGGTGGCCACGGGCATGAAGGCCGGCGTAGGGACCTCGCCGTGGGGCGTAGATAGGACGCCCGCACGGGCGGCCGTGGATGTACGGAGTAACTGGAAGCTCAGTGGAACTGACATCCCACCTCGATGATGCACCCTCCCGTAGGCCGATGGTGCCGGGCTAGCTTAGCTATCGGCTCAAACCACGCCCGATTCGGCCCGTGAGTAGGGCCGAAGGTAGCCCGGGCGGTACTCCTGGTCTTCCCAGCTATCGTCCTGATCGTCCCACACATAGGGAAGGGTGACGATGGCTCCAGGCTCGGTCAACGTTTCCAGGGCGTGGAGGGCGTCCATCACTATGGATTGCTGCAGCTCCGGTTGGTGGGGCTTACCGGTCTGGTGCCCCAGGGGAAAGTTCACGAACACGGACCGGGGCGGTTTCACGGCCTGGGTGATGTCCATGGCTGATGTCATCGATATGGTAGGGATGCCCGCCGCCTCCACTGCCCTGGCAACCAGCCCCACGGACTGGTGGCATACCGGTCAGGCAGGCACCAGGAAGAGCACATCGACGCCCCTCGCCACCAGAAGCTCAGCCAGCGGCGAGGCCAGCTCAGCCCTGACCCTGCGGGCCGAGTAGATGCCTCCCATGAAGGAATAGGCGGGGTCGGCGAGCTCGCCTATAACGCCATCGGCGGCCAGTTCCCGCATCCTCTCCATGGGGAAGACGCAGTTGGGGTCACGCTGGGCGTCCTGGGTGCGGTAGCCGAAATGGGATATCCGGAGCTCGGTGATGGCCGCGTCCTTGCTTATCTCTCGGTAGGAAGTGTCGTCCTTGGTGTGGAAGGGCTCCTGGTCTGCGAGGTGGACGCCGCCGGAGGTGGCCAGGGCCACTCTACAGCTACTTAGCGGCCTGGCTAGGGGTGTCCAGGGAACGTCCTCGCTCACTACCCAACGGTACGGTGGGTAGTCTTGGTACATCTCTCGTGTGCGGGGTATGTACTCTATTGGCGCCATGTCTATCTCCACTATAACTAATCGGCGGGGCCTCTGTCGACCTGGGGCTCGGCCACACGGGGAGTAGGGGCCTCCCTGGGCCGTGCGCCCTTCAGGTAGGACAGGACAACGCCCAGCAGCATTACGGACCCCATGGCAATGGCTACCACCTGGATGCCCGACGTGAAGGCCACGAACACCCCTTCATCGGTGGCGTCGGATACGGCTTCCAGGCTGGGCGGGAACCCCTTGGAGGCCATCACCGCCGTGACGATGGCGGTGCCCACTGCGACGCTGGTGACGGTGGCGGAGTTACGCACCAGCTGGGTCATGGCGGAGGCGACGCCGTAGCTGCGTTGCTCAACCGCCGCCAGGAGGGAGCTGTTGTTGGGGGAGTTGAAAATGCCAAGCCCGGCGTTGATCAGAACCATACCCCCCATTACTACAGCAAGCGGTGAGTCATTGCTGATCGTAGAGAGGAGGAACAGGCCCGCCGCCGATATGCAGAGTCCCACGACGTTGAATCTCCGCCAGCCGTACCGGTCGGAGAGCCGACCCGAAAGCGGCCCGAACACGATCATGGCCAGCGCATTGGGCACCATTATCAGCCCCACCTTGCCCGGGGAGTATCCAAGGACGGACTGCAGGTAGAGGGGCATTAGCAGGAAGACCAGACCCGAGGCCCCCATGAAGGAGATGAACCCGGCGGACACCGACAGAGAGAACAGCCTGCGCTTGAACAGGCTGAGATCCAGCATCGGCGTCGGTGTCCGTAGCTGCCACCAGATGAAGGTGCCGAAGAGGACGACAAAACCCAGGGTCGAAGCGATGACCAAGGGAGATCCCCACCCGGAGCGGGGTCCCATGGTGAGGGCCAGTAGAAGGGCTATCAGCGTCCCCGCCGAGAGGGCTGCTCCCAGGCAGTCGATCTTCGCCCAGCCCCCGGCCCGTGAAGGTCGGGATCGGTCCCCGTCCAGCACCAGGAAGGCGGCGGCGATGGACAGGACGCTGGCGGGGACGCTGATGTAGAATACCCAGTTCCAGCCAACGGCGTCTACCAGAACGCCGCCAAGTGCGGGACCGGTTATGGCGCCTGCGCCGACCACGCTCATGTGCATGCCCAGGGCCTTGCCCCGCTCCCTGTCCGGGAAAATGGAGGCTACCATGGCCATGGCCGGCGCCTGGGTCATGGCGGCCCCTACTCCCATGACAACCCGGCTGAGGATCAACAGAGTGACGTTGGGTGACGCTCCTGCCAGCGCGGCGCCGCCTCCGAAGATAATGAATCCGGCGATGTAGACCTGCTTGCGGCCGATAACGTCCGAGAACTGGCCCATGGGCAGCAGCAGTGCGCTAATGGTCAGAAGATAGCCTACCACCACCCATTGCAGTGTAGGCAAGTCCGCGTCGAAGTTATCGGAGATGGTTGGGAGGGCGACGGTTACGGTGCCGTGGTCCATCACCGAGGTGAAGGTCCCAACGGCTATGGCCAGGAAAGCCCACCACTTGTAGTTCCTCCGCGTTTCAGCCGGGGTCACTTGCAACGATGATGCTCGCTCATCGGAACCGCGAGATCACCCGCTCACCGAACAGTCGCAAAGAGTTGAACACCAACGGCTTGGGGATCAATCCCCCAACGTTTATCTCGGCGATGATCCCAGAGGGCTGCAGGTCGGCACAGATCTCCTCGATTCGGTCCGCCACCGCCTCCGGGGTCCCGTAGGCCACCCGGTCCTGCAGCAGATCGTCGTAGGTTACCTCTGACAGACGGCGGCCCCGTTCGGCCCTCTCCTCGGAGACCGTTGTCCCAGGTATCGCGGCCGAGGTGGCGAAGGTCTGGGCCATGCGTCGATAGGAGGACATCGTGCTGGCCTCCGCCTCGTCCCTCGCCCGCTCCTCCGTCTCGGCGACGTATACCGGTAGGCGAAGGATGACGTCTCCTTCTCCGGGGTGGCCCGCCGACTTCAGGGCATCGCGGTAAACCCTTAGCTGGTCGGCCAGCTCGGGACGGTCCATGCCCCGCAACCCGACAAAGATGGCGTAGCCCATCTCCCCTACCCGGGGAAAGGTATCCCTGGTGGTGGCCGCGATGCGGATGGGCGGGTGAGGCTGCTGGTAGGGTTTGGGCAGAACGGCGACGTTGTCGAAGGTGTAGTATTTACCTTGATAGGAGAACCGGTCGCTAGTCCAGGCCCTCAGGATGACGTCCAGACACTCCTGAAAACGCTCCCGGCTTTCGCTGTAAGGTACACCGTAGCCCTCGTAGGCCCTGGCGAAGCCGCTTCGTCCCACGCCGAAGTCGAAGCGCCCTCCGCTGATGTGGTCCACCGTCGCGACCTCTTCTGCCATGCGGATCGGGTGGCACAGAGGAAGCACGTTGACGGCGACCCCCACCCGAAGTCTCTGGGTGCGGGCCGCTATGGCGCTGGCCATGATCAGTGGCGCTGAAACGATGGATGGGATGCCGACGCCCAGTACATCGAGGGGTCCCTTGGGGGCGGCGAAGTGCCTCTCCGCCAGCCATACCCCATCCAGTCCCAGCTGTTCAGCCGCCTCGGCCTGGGCGAAAGCCTCTTGGAAGGCCTCCTGCTGGGTGGCAGCCTCCCGGTAGTCGCACTCCATTACCAGTCCGAAATGCAAGGAACTCACCTGATAAGCAGGGTCTTTCGATTCTTGCTCCGAGGAAGGTAATTTCCGCTCGACCTGAGCTTGTCGAAAGGCGCCACATGGTTCGACACGCTCACCATGAGCGATAATTTCCTACCATCACAGATAATTAGACGACCCTGCCTGAATCGGTTAGTGCGATTAGCCGACCCGGCTTCGCTGGTCCCAGGCCCGCTTGGCCTTGTCGATGGAACTGGTTCGCATGGCGTTGAGTTCGTGAACATGGTCCCGTGACCATTGGTTGGACGTGACGATATTGGCCATGGTCCCTTGGAAGCGTGGCATCACGTAGCGCGCTAGGAGCTCATAGCTGTGTTGGACCTTCTCTCGCGAGGCCCACTCGTTGGCCATGACGAGGATGCCGCCGAACCCCCCGCTCCGCTCGTCGAGGCGCTCGATGGCCTGGATGCAATCGTCTGGGGTGCCCACGATCCACGAGCCCGCGTCCATCATGTGTTCGATGATCTCCTCGATGGGGCCGGTGAATTCGGGTTCTCTGCCGATGCTCTCCTCCAGGTACTCTCGCTGGAACTGGCCGGCGCCCAGCTTGGCGTCGTTGATCGCCTCTTCCCGACTCTCGGCCAGGTGCATGGGAAGCACCAGGCGCCAATCCTCCCGCCTGACCTCCTTGCCGTGCTCCGCCGCCGACTCTTCGGCTATGGACCACAGGTAGGTGAGGTCGGACTGGCCCGCCGCGTCTCGGGGCACACTGACCGACAGCACCGCCGCGCCATGCTTACCGGCCAGGGCCACGCCGGCAGGCGACTGAACCGCGGCCACGGCGACCGGCAAGTGAGGCCTCTGATAGGGCCTGAGGTGGAGGGTGGCGTCGTGCAACTCGAACCAGTCGCTCACGTGGGTGATGGGCTCAGTCTCGGTGAAAAGCCGCATTATGACGCCCAGGGACTCGTCCATCATCTCCCGCTGGCGTGGCGGGTCGATGCCCAGCATGAAGGCGTCCGAGACCAGGGCTCCCGGCCCTACACCCAGCATGACCCGACCCCGGGTCAGGTGGTCCAGCTGGACCATGCGATTGGCTACCATGAGGGGGTGATGGTAAGGCAGGCTGATGACCCCGGTGCCTAGCTTGATGGAACGCGTCCTCTCGGCGGCAACCGCCATGAAGATCTCCGGGGAGGCGATGGTCTCCCAGCCCGCGCTGTGGTGCTCGCCTATCCAGGCCTCGTCGTAGCCCAGGGCGTCAAGCCACTGGACCAGCTCCAGGTCGCGCTCCAGGCCCAGGGTGGGGTTCTCCCCGACGCGATGGAAGGGCGCCAGGAAGATTCCGAACTTCATTCGCTCAGGAAGGGTCATTCTAGTCCACTCTCCTCTCGTAAAGCCGATGCGAAACGGTAACGGGCGCTATTGGAGATGATCGATTAGGGTAACCTCTAGCAGATTATAATACCGTTCACCCGCTTGGGCAACCGAGAGAAAAACGCGAAGTCGCCACCCTCCTCTTCGCTGCCCGAAGGGGGGTGGCGACCTGTGGATGCAGAGGACCGGCGCCCTCTACGTCAACCGGAGAGGAAGGAAGACTATCCCTTCCCGTTCCTGGAGCGACGACGCCCTGAGCGCTTCTCTTTTATCCCTCCTCCCGTACTCTCGTCGGACGAGTGGTCCCCCGTCCCTTCTGTCGGCTCCAAGACAGCAACGGGTTCCCCGGCCTCTTCTTCATACTCATGGTGTCCGTTGCCGTTACCGTTGCCCAGCGCAGGGACATAGCTCTCTTCAGATGACATTCCCTGGAGCAACTTCTCTACTTCGGCCATTATCTGGCTGGGCATCTCCGGAGACATCGCCTTCATGCTGGCCGCCTCGGAGTAGATCCTCTGGGCTTCCAGCTCTTCCTCGGCGGCGGCCCGTATGGTATCGATCTCCGAAAGCATGCACTGGACCTCGTAGGACACGTGGCGCTTCAACTCCTCGCACTCGTGCATCGCGGCGGTGCGTGCCTCGTCCCGGATCCGCTGACCCTCTTCTTGCGCCTGGGCCATGACCTTCTCGCGATAGCTGTCGGCTTCCGACCGGGCTGCCTGGGCCTCTTCCTGGGCCTGGGCCGTTACCTTCTCCCGGTAGCTGTCGGCCTCTGACCGGGCGGCCTGGGCCTCCTCCTGGGCCTCCTCCTGGGACTCGGTCATGACCTTCTCGCGGTAGGTGTCGGCTTCCCACCGGGCCGACTGGACCATCGTCATCTGGTACTCGGCCTCCTCCAGCTTCTTCCTGGCCTCTTCATCGGCTTCCCGGGCCGCGGCCAACTGCTTTTCGGCCTCGGCTACCAGGTCTTTGCATGCCTGCCGGGTAGCCTCCAGCATCGCGCTGGACATATGCTGCCGCTGCGTCTCCGCACGGGCCCGGCTCTCTCTGGCGGCGGCCAACTCGGAGCGGCTGGAGCTTCGCCGGCTCACAACCTGCCTCCACAAGCCCTCCACCCGGTCCCGGGACGCATCTATCGAATGGTCCCACTGCTGATCTCGATGGTCGTACGTTTCTTCATTCATTATGAGCCCCTCCTTGTTCAGTTCACCTTTTATTGTAGGACCGCGCCGGGGCCCCACAATCGAGGCCCGACGCCGACGTCCCCACGGGTTGCCCCGCGACCCCTGGCCACGCCATCCCACCGACCACCCCCACGCGGTCTTTGGGTGGCGGGCCAGAGTTCACTTATATCGTATGTCGAGTACACGGCGTAGGCCCACGGTGTCGACACCCGTATCCGGAGGGGGCTTCCCCCGCTTAAGCCATCTGCAGTTGCTTTCGCTCAGTGGGCTAAATATAATAGCGCCAAGATTCGGGGCTACCGAGTATATCACCCATAGAAAACCTGGGCGAAGGAGGCGGAATGGAAGGGCGCTACCCCAACGGACTACTGATGGCGATAACCAACTGCAAGACCCCATCCAAGGAGGAGGAGTTCAACTACTGGTACAACCACCTGCATCTGCCCGACGTGACCGAGCCCGGGGTCTTCAGTCACCCCATCCGCTTCACCAACACCGAGCCAGGCGGGGTCACCGACCCCCACGGCAAGGTAGTCCAGTACGCCGCCACCTACGAGACCAACTCGGAGGACGTGCCGGCGGCGTGGACGGCGCTACGGGGCAACAGCGCCAGGTTGAGACAGGAAGGGCGCTTCATCGACGAGGACCTGGAAATCGTGTCCTCGGCGGTCTACAAGAGGCTGGGGGGCGAGTTCCGCACCGCTGTGAGGCCCGTGAGAGGGGTGCTCATCGCCATGTTCAACATTCCCGACGAGCAGAAGGAGGAGTTCAGCCGGTGGTACCGGGACTACCACATGCCCGATATCCTGGACACCGGCCACTATCACACCGGCTACTTTTACGAAAGCCTGGACCCCCAGGTCTCGTTGAGTGGCAACTTCCTGGCCATCTTCGAAACCGACCGCCACGAGGTCGGCAAGTTTGAGCGGGAGCGCCATAAGATTGGGCCCTACTGGGCCGAGCACGGGCGGGGCTACGGGCATGACATCGACCTGGTGTTCCGCATGACGGCCCGCCGCCTCTGGCCCATGGAGTAGTTGCTCCTCAGCGGCGGCCCTTCCAGCGTTGGACCTTGAAACTGGAGCGGCCGGAGCGACGTCGCACCCAGAGCAGGTAGCTGGCCAGCTCCGGCTCCGCCCGCAAGGCCTCCAGGGTGTGAGCCTCCGGGCCAGCGTACCCTCGCTGAACAGCGCGTGAATCTGCCGATGGCATGTCGCGCAGAGCTGGACTTGTGGCCCCTGCTTTCCTCCCTTCAGCTTGGGGATAAGGTGGTGAGAGGTCAGGCCATCCGTCTCCCGCTCACATAGATGGCAGACCATCCTTGATCCACCTTGGCAGTTGGGTTATACTCTCGCCGAACCTTCGGCATGAACTCGGAGCGGTTGCTGGCAGTCAGGAGGCGGCATGTACGATTTCCACACCCACACCTTCCTGAGCGACGGCGTGCTTTCGCCGGTGGAGCTCATTCGGCGGGCCCACGTAAAGGGGTACCGGGTGATAGGCGTGACGGACCATGTGGGCCCCGGCAACGTCGAGCATGTGGTCAAGACGCTGGTGACCGACTGCGCGGCGGCGTCTCGCCGCTGGGACATTCTGGCCCTGCCCGGAGTGGAGATCACCCACGTGCCGAAAGAGGATATCGATGATGTCGCGAAGGCGGCCAAAGCTTTGGGAGCCAGGCTGGTAGTTGTCCATGGAGAGACCGTCGTCGAGCCGGTGGAGCCGGGGACGAACCGGGCAGCCATCGGCTCTCGGTTCGTCGATATCCTGGCGCATCCAGGGTTGATCTCGGAAGACGATGCTCGTCTGGCATCGGACCTGGGGGTCTTCCTGGAGATATCGGCCCGCAAGGGGCATAGCCTGGCCAACGGACATGTGGCCAGGACGGCCTTCCACGCTGGCGCTCTTATGGTCCTGGATTCAGATGCCCACGAGCCGGACGACCTGCTCACGCCTGAAATGGCCCGGATCGTCACGTTAGGCGCGGGGTTCAGGCCCGAAGAGGCCCGCGCCATCCTTGAAGCCAACCCCACGGCGTTGTTGGGCAGGCTCGGTGAGTCTGTAAAGGCCGGCTAGAGCCCCCCGGCCGGAAGGGGGTTATGCCGCTTTACCGATACGGAACACTCGGGTACCACAAGTCGGGCAAGTCCCTTCTGTAGCCGGCCTGCCGTTCTTGAGAGTCACCTGCTTCGCGCCCTTGATCTCTCTCTTTGCGCGACACTTGAAGCAATAGGCGTCCATCTTGTCCCTCCCTTACGCACAGTGTCCTCCCAGTATTCAATATACATAGGAAACGTATCTTGTCAAGGCGGGTGCTCCACGAAATCCGAGGTATCTTTCAGCCCCAGGTTGCAGGAAATCCGAAATATCTCGCTACCAAAGGGGGCTTTACCCGGAAAACGCGAAACCTATGCCTGGCCCGCCGCGGGAGCGTGGGGAGAAGGTGCGTCCATGTCGAAGACCTTCTGGGGGCGCCACTGGTTCCTGGGCTTGTCGAAGGACACCACGGCCAGGAATCGGCCGTCTTGAGTGTAAGCCCGGCATCTCTCCATATACCCGGTGTAGGCTCCTACGTGGGGTAGAAGGCTCACCGGTAGGCCTCGTCGGATGTATCCCTCGGCCGCCTTGCTTACGGAGACGCTCTTCATCTGCAGCAGTACCGAGTCTGCCGGCTGAATATGCTGCTGCCAGGAGCCATCTTCCACGGTCTCCTGGAATCGGGTTAACGAGATTCCTTCCTCGGCCCTGAAGGGCCCGGACTTCAGCCGGACCAGGCTTTTCAGGAAGGCTCCGCAACCCAGCGCCTCACCCAGGTCGTGGGCCACGGAGCGCATGTAGGCCCCTCGACCGCTCTCCACATCCAGCCGTAGTATCGGCGGCTCGAAGGACAGCACGTCTATGCGAGACACCTCCACCTTTCGGGCCTCTCGCTCTACCTCCTGGCCCGACCTGGCCAGCTCATAGAGGCGCTTGCCATGGTGTTTGATGGCGCTGTACATCGGGGGCGTCTGGTATATGATTCCCTGGAAGGACTTCAGCGCCTCTTCCACGGCTTCTCTGTTCACCTCCGAAATGTCCCCTTGCTTTACCACCTCACCTTCGCCGTCGTAGGTTGTAGTGGTGACGCCCAGTTCCACCTCCATGCGGTACAGCTTGGGGCTGTCCACCAGGTACTCCATCAGTCGGGTGGCCTGGCCGAAGCAGATGGGCAGAACCCCCTCAGCCAGAGGGTCCAGGGTACCTCCGTGCCCGATCCGTTTGCGCTGTCCGGTTAGCTTTTTGATGTCGCGCACCGCATCCATGGATGTGGGTCCGGAGGACTTGTAGAAGTTGAGGAAACCGTTGATGGTGGTCTTTTTGCCGTCCATAGCCTTTAAAACCAACCGGTAGCCTTTCAGGCCGCCGGGGTTGGAGATATTCGCATCAGGGTTGTGTGACTCCCAGTGTATCGGCCGTCACTGGTCCTCGGGCGCCGTTGCGTCACCGTCCTGGGACGGTTGGTCGGTCGTCAGCCGGTTTATGAGATCGTACACCCGATCAGCCCGGTCCAGGGAGTCGTCCAGCAGGAAGGTTAGCCTGGGGACGTGCCTCATGGGAAGGCGTCCGCCCAGCTCCCGTTGTACGTAGCCCTTGGCTGAGTTGATGCCCCTGAGCACCGTATCCTTCTCCTCTTTGCCCCCCAGAACGCTTACGAAGACCCGGGCATTGAGCAGGTCGGAGGAGGTCTCCACCTGTGTGATGCTCACAACCCCCGACAGCCTGGGGTCCCGAAGCTGACGAGCGAGAAGCTGGCTGATCTCCTGGCGCAGGACGCCATTGATGCGGTCGACGCGTCGGGTCATTGGAGACAACTCCTCGGCGAATGGGACTGAAGAAGCCCGGTGGAACGGGCCAATCTATGCCGTGGCCCTCTCCCTGCGATAGACCTCCACTACGTCGCCCTCCTGGAAGTCGGTGTAGGCGCCAAGGCCCACGCCGCACTCGAAGCCGGTCGCCATTTCGTTCACCTCTTCTTTGAAATGGCGCAGGCTGGAGATCGAGCCGGTATGGATGACCTGGCCGTCGCGAAGGACGCGGGTCAGCGCGTTTCTGGTGATCCTCCCATCCGTGACCATACAGCCCGCTATCTTACCCCGCCGGCCACCCATGGAGAAGACGGCCCTGATCTCGGCGTGACCCACAGTAACTTCGCGATAGGTGGACTCGAGGATGCCCCTCAGGGCCTTTTCTACGTCCTCTACCAGGCGATAGATGATATCGTAGTGCCTGATCTCCACCCCTTCCCTCTCGGCGAGGCGGTCGACGCCGGGCTGGGTGGATGTACCGAAACCGATGATGATGGCCTTGGATGCGCTGGCCAACAGTACGTCGCTCTCGGTGATGGTGCCGCTACTCCCGTGGAGGATGCGGACCTTGACCTTGTCGTTCCCCAAACGCTCCAGGGCCGATGAGACAGCTTCCACGCTCCCTTGGACGTCGGCCTTTATCACCAGGCTGAGCTCCTTCACCTCGCCGGCGTCTACCTTCGTGTAGACCTCTTCCAGGGTGAGGGCCCTGCCGGTAGAGTGCTCTACGTCCCTTTCCCTTAGCCGCTCGTCAACCAGGTACCGGCCCGCCTTCTCGGTGGCCACGACGGTGAACAGGTCGCCCGCCTCTGGCAGAGGGTCGAACCCCATTACTTCCACGGGGACCGAGGGGGTAGCCTCCTTCACCCGCTTGCCCATTTCGTCCAGCAAAGCCCTGACTCTACCGAAGGCAGTGCCCGCCAGTACGTTGTCGCCAACGCGCAGTGTTCCTTGCTGTACCAGCACCGTCGCAAGCGGACCCCGGGCCTTGTCCAGCTTGGCCTCAATCACGACGCCGGAAGCTGGGCTTTCTGGATCGGCCTTCAGGTCGGCCAGCTCGGCCAGCACCAGGACGTTTTCTAGCAGATCGTCGATGCCGTCGCCCTGGGTTGCTGATATGGGGACTAGGATCACATCTCCCCCCCACTCTTCCAGCACCAGGCTTCGCTCGCCCAACTGACGCTTGACCCGGTCCAGGTCGGCCTCGGGCCTGTCCATCTTGTTTACGGCCACCACGATGGGAACGCCTGCCGCTTTGGCGTGATCCAGGGCTTCCACGGTCTGGGGCATCACCCCGTCATCTGCAGCCACGATGAGCACGGCGATGTCCGTGACGCTGGCGCCCCGCGCCCTGATGGCTGTAAAGGCCTCATGACCTGGGGTATCCAGGAAGGTGATCTCCTTGTCGTTGTAAGCCACCTGATAGGCGCCGATGTGCTGCGTTATACCGCCCACCTCGCCGCTGGCCACACGGCTGCGGCGGATGGTGTCCAGCAACGTCGTCTTGCCGTGGTCCACGTGGCCAAGTATGGTGACGACGGGGGGACGGGTCACTAGAAGGGCTGGATCTCTGGAGTCGGGATCTTGATGAGAGGCGGTCGCGCCGGGAGTGACGCCCTCCTCGGGCTTGACCCGTACACCGAAGGCTGAGGTAACAAGAGTAGCCACCTCGAAATCAATGACCTGATTCAGCGACACCATGATCCCGTTGCGCATGAGTTGCTTTATCGCGTCGATCGGGCTTATCCGGGTGATTTCGGCAAGGTACTTTACCGTCATGGTCTGAGGTAACACCACTACCTTGGGGGCGGCCTTGCGGCCCGCCTTTCTCTCGGACCCGCGTTTGGCTTCCGCCACCGGGGTCCGCTGTCCTTCAATCGTCATCTCAAATCTCCGACCTTGGTTGGCTCGACCCGCCGCTCCCAGTAGGCTAGCAGCGCTTCTTTGTCAGGCTGGGCTAATGTGGTGCGGAGGGCATGGTCCAAGCGTCCCTTGCGAAGGCCGTCCTTCCAACACCGTTCGATGGGGCAGAGGTATACTCCTCTTCCCGCCGCCTTTCCCGTTACATCCACTTCCACGCCCCTCAGCAGAGTTCGGACGATTCTGACCAACTCTCTTTTGGGGCGCTTCACGCCGCAGCCGGCGCAGTTTCGTAGGGGGATGTGACCGACCTTGGGCACGATACAGCCTCGGCTTTTAGGGCTGACTGGGCGTGGACGGAGTGGACGGGGACTTTCGGGCACGCCCAGCGCCTGCACCCCTCTTTCCCCTTGCGGCGTTGCCCCCGCCGCCTCCCTTGCCGCTGCGACGGTCTCTTCGACCGCGTCCTCGAAACTCCCCCATTATGTCCTCGGCGAAGCGTATCTGGCCGGCGCCGGCGGAAAGAACGGGCGCAGGAACGTTCCAGACGTCCTCCCCGACCTCCTCTTCCTCCTCCTCCTCCTCCTCTTCCTCTTCCTCTTCGAGGGCTAGGAGGGCCAGTTCTTCCTCGGCAGTGAGTTTGCGCCCGTCCGTCTCCCCCGCTGCGACGATGGCCGGCTCTACTGCTACGGTAGGCGTCGGTTCGGCCTCTTCCGCCGCCGGAGCTTCCACAGCGACGGCCGGTTCGGCCATCCCGGCGACCACCTGTTCGATCTCCTGTACGACTGCCTGGGCCAAGACGGGTTCGGCCTCCAGTACCTGGAACTCTGCTTCAGGCTTAGTGTCAGCTTTGGCCACCGCGGTTGCCTTGGCGGCCTCTTCGGCCTCGCTCTGGCGTTGGGCCTTTATCGTTTCCCACTCGCTCATGCTCTTGATGTCCAGGCGGAACCCCGTAAGCCATGCGGCGAGGCGGGCATTCTGGCCCTCTTTGCCGATGGCCAACGAAAGTTGTCGCTCCGGGACCACCGCCACCGCCGCACCTGCGTTCTTATCGATGTCCACGTGGATCACTTCCGAGGGGCTCAGGGCGTTGGAGATGAGCACGGCCGGGTCCTTGTCCCAACGCACCACGTCGATCTTCTCGCCCTGGAGCTCGTTGACGATGCTCTGGATCCGGTTGCCCCGCATGCCTATACAGGATCCCACGGGATCGATGCCGTCCTGGCGGGACGCCACGGCCACCTTGCTCCGGGAGCCGGCTTCCCGTGCGATGGACTTTATCTCCACGACCCCGTTGAATACCTCAGGCACCTCGATCTCGAACAGGCGCTTCAAGAGCTCCTTGTGGCTGCGGGATACCAGGATCTCGGGCCCCTTGGACGTGCGTCGCACCTCCAACACGTAGACCTTGAGCCGCTGACCCCGCTTGTATCGCTCCGTCGGCACCTGCTGCTCGGGCGGCAGGATGGCCTGTGCCCTTCCCATGTCCAGGACCAGGATCCTTCCCGCCTCCATCTGGTCTACCACTCCGGAGATCACTTCGTCGGTGCGCTGGACGAACTCCTGATAGACAAGCTCACGCTCCACCTCCCTCAGGCGTTGGAGCACTACCTGCTTTGCCGTCTGAGCGCCGATGCGGCTCACCTGATGAGGAAGCGCGTCAATAGCCAGATCCTCGCCCGGGGCGATGTCCTTCTTAATCTTCCGGGCCTCGTTCAGGTCGATCTCCCGATTGGGGTCCTCCACCTCTTCGACCACGGTCTTCAGGGCGTAGACGGTTACATCACCGCTATTAGGGTTCAGCTTTACGGAAACATTCTGGCCGGAGGCGAGGCTGTCCTTCTTGAAGGCAGAGGCCAGAGCCGCCTCAACGGCCTGCAGCACCTGCTCCCTGGGCAGGTGCCTTTCCGCCGCCAGTTGTGTTAGCGCTATCATAAAGTCGCTTTTCATAGCGTCTCCGCTCCCCGGAGGTTCAGGCCTCCTCTGCTTCCTCCCCGGTCCTACCGAGGTCCCTTGCCGTCGAGGTGCCCAACCTGGACTCGGCTTCTTAACAAGAAGCCCCGATGTATCGGGGCCTCCAAAGCACAGGGCGCGGTCGGGTCCATCGTGTAGTATACCACCGACGGTGCCATGTTTCAACAAGCCAATCGTTCATCCCGCCTCTGGCTGAGAATGCTTGACGTCATCTTGCTTGGATAATACGATACTGAGGACCGATCTCCCATAGGTTTGGACAAGGAGGCGCCGTGAAGGGGCAGTACAGGGTCATCGATAGCAACCGCCACGTGATCGAGCCGCCGGACATGTGGGAGCGATGGTTGGAAGGGCCACTGAAGGGCACAGACCTTGTGCAGGTGGGAGAAGGCCTCGGCTCCATCACCGTCAACGGGAAACCCGTACGAGAAAGCCGGACAGGTTTCCTGACCAGTCCCGAATATCGCAACACCTTCTCCGAGGCCGTCAAAAGCAACTTCAGCGTGGAATCGAACCTGCGGGACATGGACCGGGAAGGGGTGGACGTAGCTGTGCTGCTCCCAACCGTGGGGCTTTACGCCACCTGGGCCGACCACGTGGACACGGTCTCGGCCGAGGCCATATGCCGGGCTTACAACGACTGGCTCCACGACTACTGCCGGACCGATCCCGCCCGCCTGAAGGCGGTGGCGCTGATCCCGCTGCAGGACGTCGATCAGGCAGTAGCCGAGCTGCGCCGCGGGGTAATGGACCTGGGCTGCGTGGCCGCCTTCATCAGGCCCAACCCCCTGGTGGGACGCAGGCTCCATGCCCTGGTTTACGATCCGCTTTACAAAGAGGCAGAAGAGCTGGGAGTACCCCTACTGCTCCACGAAGCCGAGGGCAGCGTCCTGCATCAGATAGGAGAAGACCGATTCGACGTCCCCTACGGGCGCGAGGCGGTGCTGGACCCCTTCGAGATGATGCTGGGCATTCTCTCCTTCATGGGCCACAACGTGCTGGAGCGCTTCCCAGCGCTCAAGGTCGGATTCCTGGGCGCCGGGTCCGGGTGGGTGCCCTTCTGGCTGGACCGCGCCGACGAGCACTGGGGAGGCCCCTTCGGCGCCGAGTCGACCAGCACCCAGGCCCCCAGCATCCTCTTCGGGCGCCAGGGCTTCACCACCGTCGAGCCCGGGGAGCGGACTATCGCCGACGTGGTGAAGATGGTGGGGGACCATTGTTTCGTCTGGGGCAGCCAGTACCCCCATCCCGAGCTCACCGGGTTCCCCGACGAGCTGGACCCTCTCGTGAACGATCCCCTGCTCTCCGACGAGGCGAAGCGCAAGATCCTGTGGGACAACGCGGCGGGTTTCTTCGGAATATCTTAGGCAGCGGTAGTGGGCCGAGGGTCCTCGTAGCTTCCTCGCCGCCTCTTCGCCCAGGCCTTTCAGGCATGCACCGTCTCCCGACCCTTAGGATCCGGCCGTCTGTTTGATCGCCTCCATGGCCAGGTAGTAGCCGTAGACGCCGAAGCCGTACACCGCCCCCTTGCAGGCGGGCATGACGTTGGAGACCATCCCCCGCGACGTCGGGTTGGTGACGTGGACCTCGTAGAAGGGATAGCGGACCTGGCCGATGGCGTTGCGGATTGGGCCCGTGCCGGCGGTGTAACCCCCGGGATTGATCAGTGCCGCGTCCACGTCGCGGTCGTGGGCGTCGTAGATGGCGTCCAGGATATCGCCTTCGTTGTTGGACTGGAATATCTCCACGTCTACACCGAGGCTGTCGGCGTATCCCCGGATCTGCTCGTTGATCTGGTCCAGGGTGGCGGGGCCGAAAAGCTCCACCTGGGACTTCCCTCGCATGTTGAGGCCGGCTCCGTGTATCACCAGGACTCTGGTCATCTCCACCCTCCCTAAGTTGGTCTGGGTCCGAATCGGTGTAATCAGGGCTTCAAAGCATTTAGCCGCCCCGGGAGGGCAGCGACACGGTGGCGTTGCCGGTGGCTGTGATGCCGGCCCGGCTGTTCTCATTGCTCAGCTCAAGGTCGACCAGGTGCTCTCCGCCCTCGACGTACTTGCGGGTTACCTTCCCCTGGGATACCACGGTGTCGCTGACGATGTCCATCCCGCGAAACCTTCCGCCGAGCTTTTTGATCCGCCCTTCGACGCCGACCCAATCGGTCACCACGTGGGTCATGAAGGCCAGCTTACATTGTCCGTGCAGTATGATGTCCGGCAGGCCGGCGGGTCCCTTTGCGTACTCCCGGTCATGGTGGATCAGAGTGAAGTCGCCGGTGGCCCCCGAGAAGACAACCATGTCGGTGACCGTCAGAGGTCCCTTGGTCTTCGACGGAAGGGCCGCCCCTTCGTTGACGTCCTCGAAATGCACCTGGGGCTTATCCACCCAGGGTGCGTCGGATCCTGGATAGGGTAGGCCGTAAATCGCCATGTCTCTCCTCCTTAACCCTTGGCCTCGAGCCTTATGAGGGTGGACCGCTGCTTGGCGACCACATCGTGCCGTTGGTTGGTGTAGGTCATCTCTATGATCACGAAGATCATCGGGCCCATGGCGGCCGACGGCCGGGAGTAGATCTCCGCCAGCTTGGCGGTGCCCGTGATGAGGTCGCCGGGGCGCAGGGGGTGATAAAGCTCGAACTCGTTTCCACCGTTCAGCGTGGTAACGTTCTTCCAGGGCATGGGGGGATCGAAATTGGCGTACCCCACGTCCCTGAAGCAGTGCATGAAGGTGGGAGGCGCCACGATGCCGCCGTAGGGCGTGGACCTGGCGTACTCGGCGTCACGATAAAGGGGGTTGGGGTCCTTGATGGCGTCGGCGAACTTGGCGATGGCGCCGGCCTCCACCACGCCGGTGCCTAGCTGAATCTCCTTCCCCAACCAGGCCATCAGCTCATCAGAGAGGGTGAACTCGTCAGCGGGTGCGGTCATGGGTCCTCCTTCGCTTCTCCGAGGGTCTTAGGCTGGCGCAACGGCTTCTAGTCTACTACCTCCGCCCGGCGAAGCCAACATGTGGCCGTGTACTAGTGGAGACCCGGTGGATATAATCGTCCCGTACCTGGCAGGGGAATATACCGAAAGGGGGCCCTATCATGTCCAAGTTCGAGGAGTACTCCAACAAGTACAGCACCATCAGCATGGAACGGCAGGACGGCATCCTGCAGATAACCTTCCACACCGATGGAGGCACCATTATCTGGGACCAGGTTCCTCACACCGAGTTCCCAGAGGCCTTCACCGACATCGGCAACGATCCGGAGAACCTGGTGGTGATCATGACGGGCACCGGCGGCGCCTTCATCTCAATGCCGCCGATCACTCCCAGCCCGGGAGGGATGACTGCCGGACAGTGGGACACCGTGTACTGGGAGGGGAAGCACCTCCTGATGAAGCTGCTGGATATCGAGGTGCCGGTGATCAGCGCGGTCAACGGGCCGGCCCACCGCCACTCTGAGATCGCCCTGCTGGGGGACGTCGTTCTGGCGGCCGAGGAGGCCACCTTCCGGGACGCGCCCCACTTTCCCAACGGCCTCGTGGCCGGCGACGGGGTCCACGTGGTGTACCCACTGCTCATGGGATTCAACCGGGGCAGGCACTTCCTGTGGACCGGCCAGACCCTCTCCGCCGAAGAGGCCCGGGACCTGGGCCTGGTGGCCGAGGTGGTGCCCCGGGACAGGCTGCTTCCCCGGTCGTGGGAGGTGGCCCGGGAGATCGCAAAGAGGCCCCGTCTGGCGATACGCTACACCAAGGTGGCCCTGACCCAGTACCTCAAGTCCATCATGCACGATCAGCTTGGATACGGGCTGGCCCTGGAGGGGCTGGCGATGATGGACTCCACCAGGGTGGAGAGTTGAGCCCCTCACGGCCTGCGGCAGGTGTGGGCCACCCCTCTCCCTCTGGGAGATGGGCCGGGGTGAGGGCACGTGCCGGCCCGCTCCGGTTCGCGTATAATAGTGAGAGTCCGGCCACTAGTCCTAGTGGACCCAGCAAGGTCTAAGGGGGCCAGGTATGTCCAGCTACAGGGTCATCTCGTCGGACAGCCACGTCATGGAGCCACCGGACCTGTGGACAACCAGGATTGAGCCCCGGTTCAGGGACCGTGCGCCTCACCTGGTCGAGGAGGCCGACGGCGCCTGGTGGTACTGCGAGGACCGCAAGTTCCAGAGCCTGGTGGGCGGGATACAGGCGGGTGGCAGGTACGAGGACCGGGACAGCATGCGCGTCACAGGCTCCTGGGAAGAGGTCAGACGGGGAGCCTACGTCCCCGAGGAGCACGTCAAAGACCTGGAGACCGACGGAGTGTACGCCGGTGTGATCTATCCCACCGTCGGGCTTCTGGTGTTCAGCCTGCCCGACAGCCAGCTCCTCACGGCCATCATGGCGGCCTACAACGACTGGCTGGCCGAGTTCTGCAAGCCCTTTCCCCACCGGCTCAAGGGTATCGGCATGGTCAACGTGGACGATATCGGCGAGGGCGTGAAGGAGCTGGAACGCTGCGCCAACATGGGGCTGGCCGGAGCGATGATATCAGTGTACCCCCCGGAGGAGAAGGGCTACGACCTGCCCGAGTACGACCTGCTTTGGGCGGCGGCCCAGGACCTTCGCATGCCCATCAGCCTCCACTTCGCCACCAACCGCCACGGGGCGGGCACCCCCGACTTCGTCTTCCATCGGGGTAGGCCGGGCTTCAACGTCAACGTCGACTACTACGTCAAGGTGTCCCTGGCCCACATGATCCTCAACGGCGTCTTCGAGCGCTTCCCCCGGCTGCAGGTGGGGGCGATAGAGCACGAGATATCATGGGTGCCGCACTTCCTGCGGTCCATGGATTTCTACTACACCCAGCGCCCTCCTGGAGAGGTGCGCTTCCAGTTCACCGAGGACGCCGTGCCCAGCGACTACTTCCACCGCAACGTCTTCCTGAGCTTTCAGGAGGACGGCGTGGGCGTCAGGCTGCGGGACATCATCGGGGTGGACCAGCTCCTGTGGGGCTCCGACTACCCTCACGTGGAGTCCACCTTCCCCAGGAGCCGGGAGGTCCTGGAGGAGATCCTGGCGGACTGCACCGAAGAAGAGAAGGCCAAGATCGCCGGCGACAACGCCGCCCGGGTGTACGGCATCGACTAGCTAGCTGGGAGGTGAGGAAGGTCCCGTGCTTACCCTTCGCCTGACTCAAACCACCATCGGAGAGGACCAGTACAGAATCGAGCTGGTGCTGGAGGAGGATGGCACTCGTCTGAAGAGGGTTACCTCCGACTTTCCCTTCCGGCTCACCGACCAGGAGCAAAGAGACCTGCGCTGGTACCTGGAGGACTTCCTCAAGGTCCACCACGATACCGCCGTGGACGCCATGGCCGCCCGGATCGAAGGGCACATGGACGAGATAGGAGTGGGGCTGTTTAAGGCCACGTTCCGTGAGAGTGATGACGCCCGAGATCTGTGGGCCACTCTGCGGACACGTCTGCACGAAACGCGAGTCGAGATAGTCAGCGAAGTCCAGGAGACCACGTCCATCCCCTGGGAGCTCATCCGCGACCCGGCCACCGAAGTGCCCCTGGCCCTGCGCGCCCGCTCCTTCGTCCACTCCTACGCCGAGGCGCCCTAGTCCCCGAAGCTCCCCGAGGGCGACTCCGGCCCCATCCGCATCCTGCTAGCCATCTGCCGCCCCGGTGGCCGCAACGACGTGGGCTTCCGCTCCGTGGCCATGCGGCTCATCAGGGGCCTCAACGCGGACACCCGCGCCGCCTTCCAGCTCGACGTGCTCCGCCCGCCCACCTTCGACCGGCTGGGACGGGTTCTGAGGGAGGCCTCAAAGGAAGGCCAGCCCTACCACATCGTCCACTTCGACGGCCACGGCACCTTCCTGGACCTGGAGAAGATATTCAGGGAGTGGCAGGACAAGACCGAGGACGAGATAAAGGAGCTGGAGAAACAGCTGGCGGACTTCCAGCGCGAAAGGTTCTCTCCCCAGACGATGTACCCAAGACAGCCGCGCACGGGCCGCCACGGCTACCTGTGCTTCGAGAACCCGACGGCCGGAAACAACCTGCGCCTGGTGGGCGGCCAGGAGCTGGGTGCTCTGCTGGTGGAGACAGGCGTCGGCGCTCTGGTGCTCAACGCCTGCCTCTCCGCCCACGCCGAGGCCTCCCAGTCACCCGAGTCCGCGGATGGGGACACCCGCTCCCAGGTGCGCACCTTCGGTTCTCTGGCCCAGGAGACGATGGAGGCGGGGGTGGCCGGGGTGGTCGCCATGCGCTACAGCGTGTACGTGGTCACCGCCGCCCGGTTCGTCGAGAACCTGTACACCGCCCTGGGCCGGGGCCACACTCTGGACGAGGCGGTGACGCTGGGCCGCAAGCAGCTCCATGACGATCCCCTGCGGGAGGTGGGATACGAGCCCAGGCCGCTGCAGGACTGGATGGTGCCGGTGGTGTACGATGCCGCCCGCCTCTCCATCCTTCCCCGGTCCGATGGAAGCGAGCCGACCATCACCGCGCCCGGCGCCGAGGCTGCCGGCCAGGCTGATGGTCGGCTCGACCCCGGCCTTCCCCACACCCCCGACGTGGGGTTCTTCGGCCGCGACGAGACCCTGCTGGCCCTGGACCGGGCCTTCGACACCCAGCCCATCGTGCTGCTGCACGCCTACGCCGGCAGCGGCAAGAGCACCGCGGCGGCGGAGTTCGCCCGCTGGTACCGTCAGACCGGGGGCGTGGAAGGGCCGGTGCTCTACACCAGCTTCGAGAGATACACACCCCTGGCCCGGGTGCTCGACCAGATAGAGAGGACCTTTGGGGGGCGGCTGGAGAGGTCCAGGGTCAACTGGCTGGCCCTGCCCGAGGACCAACGCCGCCAGGTGGCCCTCCAGCTGCTGCAGCAGGTGCCGTTGCTGTGGGTCTGGGACAACGTGGAACCGGTGGCGGGCTTCCCCTCCGGGACCGAGTCCGACTGGAGCCCGGAGGAGCAACGTGAGCTGGCGGACTTCCTGCGGGCCGCCAAGGGCACCAGGGCGAAATTCCTGCTCACCTCCCGGCGGGACGAGCAGGGTTGGCTACAGGGCCTGCCCGCCCGCATACAGGTTCCATCCATGCCTATGCCGGACCGGGTGGCGATGGCCCGGGCCCTGGCGCAGAAGCGCGGCCGGCGGCTCGCCGAGGTGGAGGACTGGCGGCCACTGTTGGAGTTCACCAAAGGCAACCCCCTGGCCATCACCGTGCTGGTGGGACAGGCCCTGCGCGACGGGCGGCGGACCAGGGACCAGGTAGAGGCCTTTGTGGCGCAACTTAGGGCGGGAGAGGCCGCCTTCGACGACGAGGACAGCGAGGGCCGATCCAGCTCCCTGGGGGCGTCCCTGGGCCACGGCTTCGAGCACGCCTTCGACGAGGACCAGCGCCGGCGGCTGGCCCTGCTGCACCTCTTCCAGGGGTTCGTGGACGTGAACGTGTTGCGGGTCATGGGTGATCCCGAAGCCGAGTGGTGCCTACCGGAGCTACGCGGCCTGACCCGCCAGGAGGGTATGGAGTTGCTGGACCGGGCCGCCGAGGTGGGCCTGCTCACTGCGCTGGGCGGTGGCTACTACACCATCCACCCTGCTCTCCCCTGGTTCTTCAAGGGCATCTTTGACCAATACTATCCGGCCTCCAAGCCGGAACCCGAGGGCGACAGTGCCACGTCGACGTTGCGAGCCTTCGTTGAAGCCATGGGTGGGTTGGGACAATACTACCATAGCGAGTACGAACGCGGGAACCGGGACGTGATCGCGCTGCTGACCTTACAGGAGACCAACCTGCTACACGCCAGGCAGCTCGCCCGTAGTTCCGGCTTGTGGGGACGTGTCATCAGCAATATGCAGGGTTTGAGCCCCTTATACTACCATACCGGTCGCCTGGCGGAATGGGCGCGGCTGGTGGAGGGGATCGTGCCCGACTTCGTTGACCCGGCCACCGGGGGGCCTCAACTTGGTCGTGAGGAAGACTGGAGCCTGGTCGACCAATACCGCGTACGCCTTGCGCGACAAGCTCGGCGGTGGGCAGAAGCGGAGAGTATACAAAAGGTTGCAGTAGAATGGAACCGCCAACGCGCTGTGTCAGCCCTGTTCACCGTTGACGAACAGATGGATGACCCAAAGCGTAACTACATCCGGTCCCTGGCGGTGTCGCTCAATGAGCTGGCGCAGATCCAGCGGCAGCTTGGGCAGAAGGAGTGCATCGCCGCGTACGAAGAAGCGTTCTCACTGTCCGAGAGAATCGGTGATCGGAGCGTCGCTGCGGACTGTGCCTCCAACCTGGCCTACACGCATATGAGCATCCACGAACTACGGGACCTGGCCCAGGCCGAGCTGTGGCTCCACCGCGCACTGGAGCTCCGCCCGGAGGGTGACCGCCTGGGAAGAGGAAAAAACGCTGGCCAGCTCGGGACTGTTGCCTATGAACGCTTCCTGGAAGCGCGTGAAGCGAAGCGCTCGAAGGATGAGACACTGAAAAATCTGAACGAAGCCCTGCGGCTTTTCCTTGAGGCCCCAGATCATTCCCTCTAACGCAGTGAATGATCTGGGGGTGACCCATCACCAGTTGGGCACCGTATACAGTAGCGCTAATGAGCTGGATCAGGCCTTGTACCACTTTCGCGAGGCCATCAGATACGAAGAAGCCGCGAACAACGTTCATTCAGCTTCCGAGACGCGCTTCAACGTCGCCCTTATGCTCGCGAGAGCCGGGCGCTTCGAGGACGCGCTGGACTACGCCCACGCGGTCCTGCGTGGCTTCGAGTCCTACGGCGACCGTGCGGCGGAAAATATACAGCAAGCACAAAAGTTGATCGCGCAGATCGATGACGACATGAAAAAGGCACAGGGCTGACGGTATGCCTGACGCCCAACCCTGGTTCGACGACCTGCCGGTGCTGGGCAGGCAGTCCCCGGCCCAGGCGGCCGCCCGGCTACGGGAGGTGGGGGAGGAGGGGGCCGCCGACGCGCTGGAGGCGGCGGAACAGGCGGAGCCCCAGACCTTCGGGGGCCGCAGGTTGGGGCGCTCCCAGGCCAGGCCGTGGCAGCACACCGCCCACGCCTTCGGCTACCTGGCCCCGGCCCCGCCCGGCGGCGGCCCGCTGCCCATCCGCCACGCCGGCAACGTTGCCCCCGACACCTCCCTCAAGGGCTCCCGCATCAGGATCACCCTCGACCGGCTGCGGGTGGCCGACTATCCCGGCGGCGGCACCCACCGTGTGCTCTTCGACTTCTACGCCCAGAACCAGGTGCCGGGCAGCGTGGAGCACCTGCACTTCAACGCCGCCTGCCGCGCGCGCCAGGGCGAGCACGCCGGGGTCATCGGCTACCCCATCTTCGTAGGCCTCAACGTGGGGACCGAGGGCGTGGCCTTCAGGTGCTACACCGTCAACGTGAAGAACGAGGGAGACGAGGCCCTCCTGGGCTTCCTGGACTCCGACGCCTTCAAGGCCGGGCTGCTGCTGGCCTCCACGGCCCAGCCCGCCATCGGCCTCCTCTCCCAGATGGCTTACGGCCTGACCAGGACCCTGGCAACCCGGCATCGGAACGTGCCGGTGCAGGAGTTCCACATGGGCCTCGATTTCAGCTCCGATCCCATGGGCGCCCGCCTGGCCGAGGGGGCGTACCTGGCGGTCCAGATCCCCGAGTCGGTGCAGGTAGTGTGGGACTGGAGCGAGTGGGTCTACGACCCATCGACGGGCCACGTGGTGAGCCGGGCCGACCCTTCGCTGCTGATCCCGTACAACTATCTCGTCTTGGGCGTGGCCCGGTACGAAGGCGGCTAGCGGCCTCGTGGGACTAGGAAAAACCCCCGGGACGTGTATTGACTACGACTTCACCCCTGGACTACACTAAACTGACGTTCAACGCCCGCACAACACACGTACACAGGGGGTCACTATGGGAAGCTACAGGATCATATCTGCGGACAACCATATCGTTGAGCCCGACGACCTGTGGACCAACAGGATAGAGCCAGAGTTCAGGGACCAGGCCCCGCGCATCGTTCATGAAGAGGGGACAGGCGGCGACTGGTGGTACTGTGACGGGAGAAGGATGCTGGGCATGGCCTTCGCGGGGGCCCAGGCGGGCACCAGGTTCGATGACCCCGAGGCCCTCACCATGGACGACACCTTCGAGAACGTCCGTCCCGGAGGCTACATACCCGAGGAGCACGTAAAGGACCTGGACCTGGACGGCGTGGACATGAGCGTGATCTATCCCACCCTGGGCCTGGTGCTCTATAAGGTGGAGGATAACGAGCTCTTCAGCGCCCTTTGCAGGACCTACAACGACTGGGTAGCCGACTTCTGCTCCTACGACCCCAAGCGGCTGAAGGGCATCGGCATGATCAACCTGGACAACGTAGGCGTGGGTGTAAGGGAGCTGGAGCGCTGCGCCAAGCTGGGGCTGGTGGGGGTGATGATCTCCGACTTCCCCGGCAAGAAGAGGTACTACCTCCCGAGCTACGACCCATTCTGGGCGGCGGCCCAGGACCTGGAAATGCCCCTGAGCCTTCACGGCGCAACGAACCGGGGCGGCCTCCCAATGGAAGCCAAGGTGCCCGGGGTCCATGATGGGGGCTCCTCCGCCTTCCAGTGCAACTTCGACATATACGTGAGGCTGTCCCTCACCGACATGATCTTCAACGGCGTTTTCGATCGCTTCCCCAAACTCCAGGTAGGGGCCATAGAGCAGCAGCTCTCCTGGGTACCCTTCTACTTGGACCGCATCGACTACAACTACAAGCAGCGCGCGTTGGGCATGACCGGGTACCGTTTCAAGAACGAAATGCTCCCCAGCGATGTCTTCCACCGCAACGTTTTCCTCGGCTTCCAGGACGATGCCATGGGCATAAAGATGCGAGATATCATCGGGATAGACGGGCTCCAGTGGGGCGCGGACTATCCCCACCAGGAGTCCACTTTCCCCAAGACTCAGGAGATCCTGACGGAGATCCTGACGGACTGCACCGAGGACGAGAAGGCCAAAATCGCCGGTGGAAACGCCGCCAGGATATACCGCCTCTAGTCGCCGGCGCCCGCATCACTGGCTGATTTCGGTGGGTATCCGGTAGCCCACTCCACGGCCTGTTGGCCCCCCCTCTCTCTACGAGAGAGGGGGCAGGCAGTGAGGGTTCTCCCAGCCTTGCCATCTACGGATCACATGTGCTGAATGCTGACGTGGGAGGTCTCCATGAGCTGCGGTAATTACCAGGGGTCCCAGATTCAGTACGACGTCGTGGCGCAGAAGAACGTGATGGTACCCACGCGCGACGGGGTGCGCCTGGCCACGGACCTGTTCCTCCCGGCACGTAACGGGGCACCGGTCGAGGGACGCTTCCCCACTATCCTGGAAAGGACCCCCTACGACAACGGCAACGCCCGGCTGACCAACATCGGGCGCTATTTCGCCCGCCGGGGATACGTCTGCATCATGCAGGACGTGCGGGGCCGAGGAGAGTCCGAGGGGGACTGGTTCTTCGTCCACTCCGAGAAAGAGGCGGACGACGGCTACGACACCCTGAGCTGGATCGTCCAGCAACCCTGGAGCGACGGCCAGGTGGGGACCATGGGCCTCTCCTACACCGGAGCCACCCAGCAGGCCCTGGCGGTCACCAACCCGCCGGGCCTGAAAACCCAGTTCATCATGGACGCCGGCTACAACTACCACACTCACACCATACGCTCGGGCGGGGCCTTCACAATGGGGGTGGTCTTCCCCTACGCGTTCCGGATGGCCCGCGATGGCAAGGAGGCCCAGCGCGACCCCGCCGTCCGCAAGACGATGATGGATGCCTTCGAAGACGTGGAGAAATGGTTCGGCCACCTGCCCGTTAAAAGAGGCGCCACCCCCCTTGCTCTGGCTCCTACATACGAAGACTTTCTCATTAAGATAGGGACCAGGTCTGACTACGACGACCTGTGGAAGAACCCACTGGCCAGCCTCGAAGCCCACATCGACCGGCACCCCGATATCCCGATCTTCTACCTTACCTCCTGGTACGGCCACCACGTATGGGCCACCACCAGCAAGTTTAATGAGCTGGGGAAGCGTTTCAAGTCGCCCATTCGCATGATGATCGGTACCTGGCTGCACGGGCACGAGACCTTACTGGACCCCTTCTCCGGCGAGGTAGACTTCGGCGTCGAGGCGATCCAGGACTACGTCGACGACCTGCGCCTGAAGTGGTTCGACCATTTCCTCAAGGGGATGCACACCGACGTCCTGGAGGGCCCGCCCATCCGGGCGTTTATCATGGGCGGGGGCAGCGGGCGGGCCAACCTGCAGCGGCGCATGAGCCACGGCGGGCGGTGGCGGGGCGAGGAGCAGTGGCCCCTGTCCGGCACTGGCTTCGTCGGCTATTACCTGCACCCCGAGGGAGGCCTGAGCCCTGAGCCGCCCCCGAAAGGGGTCGGCCCCAGCCGGTACACCTTCGATCCCAAGGATCCGGTGCCCACCCTGGGAGGCTGCATCCAGAGTCCCGGCGTGCCGGGCATACTGTCCGGAGGAGCCTTCGACCAGAGGGGACACCCGGAGGTGTTTTTCGCCTGCAAGGACGACCTGCCCCTGGCGGCCCGGGACGACGTGCTGGTGTTCCAGACACCTCCCCTGGAGGAGGATATCGAGGTCACCGGGCCGGTGGTGGTGCAGCTTTGGGCTTCCTCGTCGGGGCCCGACACCGACTTCACCGCAAAGCTGGTGGACGTGTACCCGCCCAACGAGGACTACCCCCACGGATTCGCCATGAACCTGTGCGACGGCATCATCCGTGCCCGATACCGGGATAATCGGGAGCGGGGTGAGCTCATGGAGCCGGGAGAGGTCTACTCCTTCACCATAGACCTCCAGGCGACCGGCAACCTGTTCGTTCGTGGCCACCGCATTCGCCTGGACATCTCCTCCAGCAGCTTCCCCCAATACGATGTTAATCCCAACACCGGGGGACCTCTGTGGACTACCGGTGAGACCCGAGTTGCCCACCAGGCGGTCTACCACGATGGCGAGCATCCGTCTCGTGTGGTGCTCCCGATCATCCCGCCAAGAGGCGTGTGATTTCCCTCACCCCAGACCCCTCTCCCGGAGGGAGAGGGGTTGAATCCCTTCCCCCTTGATGGGGGTGGTTCGTCCCTGACTCGATCTTCCTACCAAGGAGAGGATGGTATGAAATACGGCTTCTATATACCCAGCCGGGGCCCGTCGGCCACCCCGGACAACCTGATCACCATCGTGCGCAAGGCCGAGGAGTTGGGGTTCGACTCCATCTTTGCCGGCGACCACCTGATTATACCCAGGAGCATCGGCTCCCCCTACCCATACACGCCCAACCGGCTGTATCCGGGCGCCGACGGCGAAGCGCCGGAGCACATTACGCTGCTGGCTTTCCTGGCCGGCCAGACCAAGAGCCTGCGTCTGGTCACCAGCGTGACTATACTGCCCTATCGCAATCCCATACTGACCGCCAAGGCCATGGTCACCGTTGACGTGGTGTCCAAGGGCCGCCTGGTCGCCGGGATCGGCGCGGGGTGGATGCGGGAGGAGTTCGTGCAGCTGGGGGTCCAGGCCTTCGAGGAGCGGGGTCCGGTGACCGACGAGTACCTCCGCGCCTTCGTGGAGCTGTGGACCAGCGATAGTCCCACCTTCCACGGCAAGTACTGCAGCTTCTCCGACATCTATTTCCTGCCACGGCCGGTGCAGCAGCCCCATCCACCCATCTGGGTGGGCGGCGAGAGCCCGGCCGCCCTGCGGCGTGCCGGCCAACTCGGCAACGGATGGTACCCGCTGGGGTCCAACCCCGACTTCCCTTTGAGGGAGCCGAAGCAGCTCCAGGAGGGCATCCAGCGTGTGGCCCGCCACGCCGAGAGGTTCGGCAGGGACCCGTCGCAGCTGGAGATCACTTACCTGCCCAGCCTGCTCCAAGGATACCGGCTTATGCCCGCCGGAGACGCCGAGCCTGGCCCCAGCGGCGAGCGCCTGAGCTTCCGGGGCACCGCAGATCGGATCGCATCGGACATCCGGCAGCACGAGGAGATGGGAGTGACCACCGTGGTGGCCAACTTCTTCCAGTCAACCGGCAACGACCTGGAAGAAGGGCTGAGGCGCATGGAGGAGATGGCCATCGAGGTCTGGCCCAGAGTGTAGCCCCGGCTCGCCTTGACGCGATTGGATGGCCTCACTACAATCTGTCATGCTGTCCGATGCAGCACTAGAGTGATGAGAATTACCGAAACCGAACAGGCTGCCGCCTCCGACTTCATCCGGGATATCGTCACCCGCGACCTGCAGGCAGGCAAGAACGGTGGCCGTGTCGTGACCCGGTTCCCGCCCGAGCCCAACGGCTACTTGCATATCGGACATGCCAAGTCCATCTGCCTCAACTTCGGTGTCGCCGCCGAGAACCCCGGGGGCGTCTGCCACCTGCGCTTCGACGACACCAACCCCACTAGGGAGGGCGTGGAGTACACCCGGTCTATCGTGGAGGACGTCCGCTGGTTGGGGTACGACTGGGACGAGCACCTCTACTACGCCTCCGACTACTTCGACAGGCTCTACGACTACGCTCTGCGGCTTATCAGGGCCGGCCATGCCTACGTCTGCAGCCTTAGCGCCGAGGAGATCAGGCAGTACCGGGGCACCCTGACGGAGCCGGGCCGCGACAGCCCGTACCGCGGCCGTACCATCGACGAGAACCTGGACCTGTTCCAGGGCATGAGGGCCGGCGAGTTCGAGGACGGCGCCCACGTGCTCAGGGCGAAGATCGATATGGCCTCCCCGAACCTGAACCTGCGGGACCCGGTGCTCTACCGCATCCTGAGGGCTTCCCACCACCGGACGGCGGACAGATGGTGCATCTATCCCATGTACGACTTCGCCCACGGCCTCTCCGACTCCATCGAGAGTGTGACCCACTCACTGTGCACCCTGGAGTTCGAGGACCATCGGCCGCTATACGACTGGGTCCTGGACCGGCTCGACGTCGACTGCCATCCACAGCAGATCGAGTTCGCCCGCCTGAACCTGAGCTACACCGTGATGAGCAAGCGGAGGCTGCTGGAGCTGGTGGAGAAGGGGCACGTAGCTGGCTGGGACGATCCCCGCATGCCCACCGTATCGGGCCTTCGCAGGCGGGGTTACACCCCCGAGGCGATACGGGGTTTCTGCGAGCGGGTAGGCGTTGCGAGGCGGGACAACGTGGTGGACGTTGCGCTTCTGGAACACTGTGTCCGAGACGATCTGAACCGGCGGGCGCCGCGAGTGATGGCGGTGCTCCGGCCGCTGCGGGTTGTCATCGACAACTACCCCGAAGGCCAGGTCGAGGAGCTAGACTCCGTCAACAATCCTGAAGACCCCGACGCGGGTTCTCGGAAAGTCCCGTTCTCGCGAGTGCTCTACATCGAGCGGGACGACTTCATGGAGGACCCGCCCAAGGGCTTCTTCCGCATGGCGCCCGGCCGTGAGGTTCGCCTGAAGGACGCCTATTACGTAACCTGCGTGGACGTGGTCAAGGACCCGGCAACCGGCGAGGTGGTGGAGCTGCACTGCACCTACGACCCGGAGACGCGAGGCGGGCAGTCCGCCGACGGCCGCAAGGTCCGGGGCACCTCCCACTGGGTGTCGGCGGACCACTCCATCGAGGCCGAGGTCCGGCTGTACGATCGCCTGTTCAGCGTGCCCGACCCCGATCCCTCGGACATGGAGGCCCACCTCAACACGGGCTCCCTGGAGGTGCTGACCTCCTCCCGGCTGGAGCCCGGCCTGGCCGGAGCGACCCCCGGTAGCGGATACCAGTTCCTGAGGCAGGGCTACTTCTGCGTGGACCCCGACTCCACCCCGGAGAGGATGGTGTTCAACCGCACCGTCGCCCTGCGGGACTCCTGGGCCAAGGCTACCAAGGGATAGTCAAGATAGAACGATAGGAAGGATAGCTTCATGACGCAGAGCAGATTCGATCTGGGAGTCAAGGCTATAGATACCGTCTGCAATATCCGGACACCCGAGCTGATAGCGGCCCGCAAGCACAAATGGATCCTCTACAGCCGGAGGTTCGCCAAGGGCCAAACGGAGCCGGTCTTCACCCACGAGCAGCTCATCGAGAAGATGGATGCCTCCGGCATCGAGTCGGCATTCCTCATCGCCGCCAAGCTGGGCTCTGTTCACCGAGGCTACACCGACTCAGTGCCCTACGAGGCGGTGGCAGAGGCGGTCCAGGCGCACCCCGACCGTTTCTACGGACTGGCGGGAATTGACCCCCTGGAGGGGATGGACGGTGTAAGGGAGTTGGAGCGCTCGGTGAAGGAGCTGGGATTCGTCGGGGCCCATCTGTACCCCCATTGGTTCGACCTGGAGCCCGACCATCGCAGGTACTACCCCTTCTACGCCAAGTGCGTCGAGCTGGATATTCCCATTCAGATGCAGGTGGGGCACTGCCTGATCTACATCGACGACCGCCCGCCCATGAGGTCGGTGGGACGGCCCATCCTGCTGGACACCATAGCGTGCGACTTCCCCGAGCTCAAGCTCATCGGCATCCACACCGGATGGCCCTGGGTTGAGGAGATGATCTCCGTCGCCTGGAAGCACCCCAACGTGTACATCGGCTCCGATGCTTACTCACCCCGCTACTGGAAGCAGGAGTTCGTCCACTTCATCGACAGCTGGGGCCGGGACAAGGTGATCTTCGGCAGCGATTACCCGGTCATCGACATGGAGCGGGCCATGACGGAGATCGCCGATCTGGGACTGCGGCCCGAGTCCCAGCGCCAGTTTCTCCGGGAGAACGCCATCCGGGTTTACAAGCTGGACCAGTAGGGTCGGCTAGCGCGCCGCCGGCTCCAGGCTGCCCTGGAGGCCACCCAGGACCTCCACGGCTCCCCGGATCATCTCCTCCATGATCTGGGCTGCGGGCTTGAACTCCTTGAGCATCCCGCCGCCCTGTCCAGCCGGGTTGTTGGTCAGGTCGTAGCGGTCGGCCACCTCCGCCGCTTCCACGAAATCCTGCACTAGCACGCCCTGGAGGGGCATGGGCAACGGGTCCAGGCCGGAGTTTTCCCATGCGTCGATCACCACGTTCTTATAGTCCCGGGCGGTCTTGCCGGTGTATGCCCTGGTGATCACGAAATCGCTCGAGCTTCCGTCCAAGATCTGCTGTTTGTGGACGTCGGGCAGCCAGCACTCCTCCGCGGTGAGGAAGGCGGTGCCCACCCAGGCGCCCACGGCTCCCAGCGCCAGGGCCGCGGCCAGGCCGCGACCGTCGCTGATGGCACCCGCCGCCAGAACCGGCGTGGGACTGATGGCGTCCACCACCTGGGGAATCAACGGGAAGTTGGCGATCCGGCCGGTGTGGCCGCCGGCCTCGTACCCCTGGGCTACCACCACGTCCACCCCCGCCTTCACCTGACGCATGGCGGCCCGCACGGTGCCCACCAGGCCGATGGTCTTGACGCCTTTCTCCCTGGCCAGGGGCACCACCCAGGCCGGGTCTCCCAGGCCGGCGGCGAACACGGGCACCTTCTCTTCCAGAACCACGTCGACTTGCTCCTTGATCTGGCCGGGAGATATGACGATCTCGTCTTCCACCTTTACGTCGGGCAGGTCGAACTCCTTCATCAGGCTGCGCATGAACTCCACGTGCTTGGGGTACTCCCGCTGCAGCTTGAGGCGTACGGCCGAGCGAGTCTCCTCTGTGTCGGCAAGGCTGGCCGGGAGGAGGACGTCTACACCGAAGGGCTTGGACGTCATGGACCGGATCTCGCGGATCCTCCGAAGGACCTCTTCGGGACTAAGCGCGGAGGCCCCCATTACCCCCAGACCGCCGGCGTTGGAGACGGCGGCGACCAGGGGCGGCGGTGTGGCCCGGCCCTTGCCGCCCATGCCGGCCAGGATCACGGGGTACTCGATGTCCAGGAAGTCACAGATGCTGGTGCGCAAGGTGGGCTTCGCCATTGGTGCCTCCCGTCGATCTCGGCGTTGGAGGGCACTCACGGTCCCGCGGGACCGGAGCCCTGTAGGGACGACCCTACTAGCCAGAACACTGGTTGTCAAGCGGACGCAACTGGTTCCTTCCCCCTCGACGGGGGAAGGTCAGGATGGGGGTGGCGCTCCCACCTTAACCCCCCCCCCGCGGACGGGGTAAGGGACCGGCCTGGCATGTCAGCGGCGGCATTTTGTGCTATATTCAACGGAAACTCAAGGGGATGCGCGATGGCCGATATGCCGGTGCTGGAGAAGGGCAAGGTAGCCCTCATAGTGGTGGACATGCAGAACGGTTTCATCTTTGACGAAGGTGTCCTGCCGAAGATGGGGCTGGACAACACCCATCTGAAACCCACGGTAGAGCCGGTCCGCAGCCTGGTGGAGGCCTGTCACCGGGATGGAGTGCCGGTGATCTTCACCCGATACATCCTTCGCCGGGACTACACCGATGCCGGCTGCTTCGCCGAGCTGTTCCCCTCCGCGAAGGAGGTCGGCGCCCTGGCCGGCGGGACGTGGGACGTCGAGGTGCTGGACGAGCTGGGAGCGCGTCCCGACGACTTCTTCGTCGACAAGACCCGCTACAGCGCCTTCTACAACACTAACATGGAAGTGATCCTGCGGGGCCTGGCGGTGAACACCATAATCGTCTGCGGCGTCACCACCGAGATATGCGTCGAGTCCACCATTCGTGACGCCTTCTTCCGCGACTACCGCGTCGTGGTGCCCTCGGACGCCGTTGCTGCCATCGACCCGGTACGGCACGAGGGGACCCTGAGGACCATCGCCTACGGATTCGGTGCCGTAACCACCACCGGCGAGCTTCTGGAGATACTGGCCGGCGCTCCCAACAGGTGAAGGAGGGAACCATGGACCGCTCTCTAGAGTACATCAGCGATTACGGCGCTTCCTTATCCTACGATGGCCTGACAGGCGAGGCCGTCCACGCCGTCAAGCAGCGGCTCCTGGACTCCATAGGCTGTGCTTTGGGGGCCTACACCGCCGAGCCGTGCAAGATGGTGCGCCGGCTGTGTTTCCCCACAGGCTCGCCCCTTACCGCGCGGGTCATGGGCTCCTTGGCCGGGACCAGCCCGGAGATGGCGGCCTTCGCCAACGCCACCATGGTCCGCTACCTCGACTTCAACGACGCCTATCGTGTCAAGGATGCCGGGCATCCCAGCGACGTCATTTCGGCCGTGCTGGCGATGGGCGAGGCGGTCCACGCCGACGGCAAAGCGCTGATCACGGCCACGGTGCTGGCCTACGAGGTCCAGTGCCGCATAATCGAGGAGACCATCCTGGACCAGAAGGGGTGGGACCAGCCGGTGTACGTTGTTCTTGGCGCAGCATTGGGGGCGGGGAAGCTTCTGGGGCTGACGAAGGAGCAGTTGGGCAACGCCGCGGCCCTGGCCCTAACGCCCAACATGGCCATGTACCAGAATCGTGTCGGTGAGCTGTCGATGTGGAAGGCTGGCGCCGCCGGCATGGCCGCCCGACAGGGCATCTTCGCGGCGCTGCTGGCACGGGAAGGCATGACCGGCCCGGAGGAGGCCATCGAGGGTAAGTACGGGCTGATGAACCAGGTGACGGGGCCTTTCAGCTTCGAGCCCCTGGGCGGCGACGGGAATCGTTTCAGGATCGCCCGCACCAACATCAAGTCCTACCCGGTGCGAGACTCGTGCCAGTTGGTGGTCCGGACCGCCCTGGACCTCCGCCAGCAGGTGCCCCCAGAGGAGATCGAATCCCTGCACGTTGACACCTACGCTTCCGCCTATCGGTGGGCCGTGGAGCCGGCTCAGCTGTGGGCTCCCAAGACTAGGGAGACGGCCGACCACAGCATCCCCTTCTCCATAGCCGCCGCGGTGTTGGACGGCGACGTGAGCCCCCAGAGCTTCAGCCACGGCAGGTTCCTGGACCCCGACGTGTTGGACCTTATGGGGAGAATGCGCATCGAGGAGTCTCCCGAGTTCACGGCCCAGACCCCCGGCGTAAGGAACTGCCGCATCGAGGCTGCCACCCGCTCAGGGGAGACCAGGGTGGCGCACCGTGCCCTGACTGCCGAGGAGGTCGAGAAGGGCATGACGGACGAAGAGGTGGAGGCCAAATACCTTGGGTTGGTCCGGGACGTCCTCACGCCCGACCAGGCCAGGGCAACCCTGGACCTTGTGGGGCGCCTGGAGGAGGTAGACGACGTAGGCCGCATTTTGGACAACCTGGGGGTCTGATGAGAGACGGTCTCACTTGATCGTTATGTCGCCCCCGCTGCTGCGGACGATAAGCTTCGCTTCGCCTGGCGCGATGGTCCCCAGGAGACGCCGCTCCGTCTGCTCGCGTACCGTCACCGGCAGGTCGCTTCTGACCTGGCCGCCGTCCGACTCGAGGTCCAACTCCAGGCCCTGAGAGTCGAGCAGTTCCACGGTGACGGCCCCGTTTCCAGAGGTGAACCTGCTTTCGCTGCCGACGTCGAACTCTCCCAGAAAAGTTATGCTCGCATTGCCGACTTTCATGTCGAAGATGCCGGCCACGTCGGTCAGAATTACGCTCCCGTTTCCGGAGTTCACGTCGAAGGACCCCCTGGAGTTGCGGATTACTATCTGGCCGTTACCGGTGCTCAGGACCACTGAGCCACTCACCTGGTTAAGGGAGATCCCGCCGTTGCCGGCATTCCCGTGGACGTCGCCGCCGATCCTTTCAAGCCGTACTTCTCCGCTGCCGCTGTCCACTCTCCCCGACGCCTTCAATCCGACCGCCTTGATGCCGCCGTTCCCGGTGTCCACCTGGAATTCCGTGTCCTCAGGCACGATCAAAGTCACGTCCGCCCTGCTGTCGGACCCGGTGATGGCCTCGACGACCACCGTATTGCCTTCCTTGAACACCTCGTAATCGATCCTGTCCGGGTTCTTCAGCGTGGCCGACACAACGATCTCCCCGGGAGGCCCGACGTCTAGGTCAACCTTTCCGTTGCCGACCATCACCTCCACCTTGGGCAAGACTTCCATGCTGAAGGTGTTGGTCCTTGTGCCGGTTTCGGTTGTATCGTCGCAGGCGACGGCAGCCAAGATAAAGACGGCGACGGCGGAGGTCGGCAGCCAGCGAAGGCTCTGCAACTCCTAGCTTCCCAGGTAGTCCAGCACTATCCGGGTAAACTCCTGGGGCTTCTCCATGGCTGCGAACGCCCCGGCCCCCTCGATGATCGCCAACTCCGTCGGGGTGCTGGCCGGCACGAAGGACCGGTGCCGATCCAGGTGCACCCGCATGTGGTCGTGCTCGCCGGCCAGGAACAGGGTGGGCACCTGCAGCAGCGTCACCCGCTCGGTAACGTGGTGGCGCTGCATGGCCTTGGCGATTTCCGGGCTATTGGTCATGGCGTGCAGGGCGGCCATGACCACGCGATGCATTATCTGCGGGGTGGTGGAAGGGCTGGCCCACTCGCTGCGACGGCGCCACATCTCCGGCATGTGGGACCCGTCCATTTCGGGCTCCATCGGTCGGAGGGTCCGTACTCCTTCTGCCCTAGATTCCTCGCTCCAGTCGGGGGTGGCTACCAGCACCAGCTTCCTTACTCGCTGGGGATGGTGCAGGGCCACCTCCAGGGCTTCCACCGTCCCGGTGTGCTGGCCCAGGATGAAGGTATCGTCAACCCCCAGGGCGTCAAGAAAGCCGACCACGGTCTCGGCCAAACCTTCGGCACTCACGCTGGGCGGAATGGGGTCCGAGGTGCCGTGGCCGAACCTGTCCATGGCGATGACGCGGTACTTGGCCGCAAGTAAAGGTATGACGTCGGCGAAGAGGTCCGAGGAGAACGTCGTCAGGTGAAGCAGGAGTAGCGGTGGGCCGGTGCCGGCGGTCCGGTAGTGGATCTGTCCTTCGGGGAGGTCGACGTAGCCCTGTCTTGGTGCGTCTGTAGCAACCACAACACCCTCCTTGTTCAGCCGGCCCGTCTGGGTGGCCGCAGTCTAGCAACCGCTCTATACCCTGTCAAGCTAGCCCTACTTCAATCACTCCGATGCGTCGATTGTACTGCTGAGCACGCAGAAGAACGCTGAGCTTTTTGGTATTTTTCTCTGCGACCTCGGCGCTCCCAGCGGTAATTTTCTAACGGCTGCCTGATATGACAGCAACAACGCGGTCGTTTACGTTGACGGTAACCTGGGGCCACATTAGACTTGAGGCGGCCGCCCTCCCGATCCGCCCAGGATTCGGGCGTGGCGCTTGATGAAAGCCTGCATTAACCCGATGTAATAATGAATGTCCCCAAGCCGAGCATCCCTTGAGTGAATTCCGGAGGCCCTGGACCGCCCGGGTTCCGGCCCTGAGCGTTCTGCAGGTCCGGGACTTTCGTTTCATCTGGTCGTCCGACGTGCTGGACAACATCTGCCGCTGGATGGAGCTGTTGGTGCTGTCCCTGCTCATGCTGGAGCTCACCCGCTCAGCCTTCTGGGTGGCCCTGGTGGGCACCATGCGGTTCTCGCCGATGCTGTTTTTCGGCATCTTCTCGGGCCTCATCGCCGATAGGGTCAATCGATGGCTGGTCATGGTGACGGCCCGGGGGTCCAACATAGTAGTGTCCGCCGTGCTCCTGGCGCTGATCCTCGGCGACTGGATCGAGCCGTGGCACATCCTCCTCGGGGCGCTCGCTGTCGGCTGGACTTTCGTGCTGGACATGCCCTCTCGCCAGTCGGTGGTCTATGACCTTGTGGGTGTCCAGAACTTCGTGAGGGCCCAGTCCCTCATCGTCATCAACTTTACCCTGGGCAGGATTGCCGGGCCCGCCCTCGGCGGCCTCTTCATCGAGACCACGGGATTCGGCGGCGCCTACATGTTTCTGGTGGCCCTGTACATCCCTACTTTCATCCTGATCAGTATGGTGGGGCGCCGGATACCCAGGTCAGCCATCAACGCCCGGCCCGTGTTCCGGAGCATCGCCACCGGCATCCGTTATGCGGCCACGAACCCCATGGTCCGGGCGGTCCTGCTCATCACACTGGTGATAAACGCCCTTGGTTTCAGTGCCCTGCAGCTCTATCCCGTGGTGGCTAAGGAGCACCTGGGAGTAGGGGCCGGGCTCACGGGGGTTCTGCTGTCCGCCGACGGTATCGGTATGCTCATAGGGGCCGCCATCATCGGGTCCCTGGGAAGCATCAGGTATCATGGCCGGTTGTTCGGGGCGGGGAGCGCTCTGGTGCTGTTCTCCGTGCTCATGTTCGTCCTCTCGCCCTGGTACCCCGTGTCTTTCCTCGTGCTCATGGTGGCTGGGCTGGGAAATGCCGGGTTCGGTACGATGCAGAGCACAATCATCATGGGGTCGGCGCAACCCGATATGCGGGGGACTGCCATCGGAGTGATGAGCCTTTGCATCGGATTGGGGCCAATCGGTACGCTGGAGCTGGGCGGACTGACCAGTCTCATGGACACGCGGATGGCTATCGGCATCAACGCCACCGTGGGCCTGCTGCTGATGCTACCGGTCGTGCTGTTCACACCCCTGGTGCGGAGACGAATCACACCGCTGGGCGAACGCACCCAAGCGCCGCCGGCATCTCCCGGCCAGCCGGAAGGCCAAACCGAGGGAACGGAGGGCACCCAGAGCCCACCCTGAGCTCAATGTTCCGCCGTTGACCACTGCGCCCGGCGTACATATAATCGACTTCAGCCGGACTGGTACTGCGGCCGAGGAGGAACGTTGGAGACGCGACCCCATGACCTGGGTGGGCGCGCGGGCTTCGGTCCCATAGATAGGACCGAGCACGAGACGTTGCCCTGGGAGTGGCGGGCAATCGGACTGCTCCAGTCCATCTCGGGCCGGGGAAAGCGCATCATCCGCACCGACGAGCTGCGCCGGGCCATAGAGAGCCTGGAGCCGGACCAATACCGCCGGCTCGGCTACTATGAGCGTTGGGTGACCGCCATCGAGCGTCTGCTGGTTGAGAAGGGTGTCCTGACCGGCAAGGAGATCGACGCGAGGATGAGGGAGGCCGATGGCGCCGGCTAGATTCGCCGTAGGTGATCGAGTAAGGGTCATGGTGGACGTACCTCCCGGGCACCATCGGACCCCGGGGTACATCAAGGGCAAAACCGGGCGTATCGAGTCAGTCCACGGCGAGTTCCGCAACCCCGAATCGCTGGCCTACGGCGGCGAGGGGCTGCCAAAGCAGCCCCTGTATCTGGTCAGCTTCCGGCAAGACCAAGTCTGGGAGGACTACGAGGCCCCGTCGGCGGACCGCCTGGTCATCGACATCTACGAGCACTGGCTGGAACCTGTCTGAGGAAGGAGAAGAGAATGGACGGACACGACCATGAAGCCCACGGTGAAGGGGCCCTCCACGAGAGAAGGGCCGAGGCCATCCTCTCCCTCCTGGTGGAGAAGGAGATCGTCACCGAGGGAGAGGTCCAGGCTCAGATCGACGACCTGGCTTCCCGCACCCCAGCGGTGGGCGCCCGCGTCGTGGCTCGCGCCTGGACCGACCCGGCGTTTAAGGCCCGGCTCCTGGCCGACCTCAAGTCGGCGGTGGCCGAGCTGGGCATAGACACTCAGGGTTACGCTCCCACGGTGGCCCTGGAGAACACCGACCGAGTGCACAACGTGGTCGTCTGTACCCTGTGTTCTTGCTATCCCACCTCTCTCCTTGGCGTGCCGCCCCAGTGGTACAAAGATATGGCCTACCGCTCCCGGGTCGTGACCGACCCGCGGGCGGTCCTGGAGGAGTTCGGCCTGGAGCTGGAGCCGGAGGTGGAGGTCAGCGTATACGACAGCACCGCCGACCTGCGGTACCTGGTGGTGCCTGCGCGTCCCGCGGGGACCGAGGGCATGACGGAAGAGCAGCTGGCGGAGTTGGTAAGCCGTGACTGTATGATAGGGGTGGCCCGGGCGACCACCCCTGCCGAGTGAGGCCAGCCTTGGCCTCCGGGATCCTCCGTGCCTACGCCGACACCCCGCATGGGCAGATCCACTACCGCTATGGAGGCGAGGGGCCGCCTCTGCTCCTGCTCCACCAGACCGCTAGCTCGTCAGAGCAGTTCGAGGTCCTGATGCCCTTTATGGTGTCGCGGTATCGGGTCCTGGCCCTGGATACTCCGGGCTATGGGATGTCCGATCCTCTTCCCCAACCGACGACGGTGGCCGACTACGCCGCCTCCATCGTCGCCTTCCTCGACGCTCTGGGGATCAACCGCTCGTCTTTCTTCGCGCATCACACCGGGGCCGCCATCGCCTGTGAGGTGGCGGCGGCCTACCCGGACAGGGTAGAGAGCCTGGTCGTATACGGAGTGCCCCAGTACGAGGAGCCCTATGAAGCGCTCCGGGCCAGGATAACGCAGTTCCCTCTTCGGGAGGACGGCGCACACCTGATGGAGATGTGGGACGACATCACCGGTAGGGTTCGCGAGGGACTCTTCCCCCGGCCCTACACCCAGGAGGCCCTGGAGATAATCCAGCGGGAGGTCCTCTGGAAGCTGATGGCGGGGGAACGGTACGGTGAGGGGTACGAAGCTATCTACACCTACGACATCCTGGAGCGCCTGCCCCTGATCCAGGCCCCTACCCTGGTAATGAGCGGCCTCCAGGACACGCTGCGACGCGCACTGGAGCCTGTGGCGGCGCACATACCGCGGGTCAAGACCCGGGTCGTGGAGGGTGGGTCCTACTTCACCACCTTCGACGACCCGGAGCTGCTGTCCAGAGAGATCCTCGACTTCCTCGCCAACCCCGGCGTGTAGCTCACGATTGACATTCGCGGACTGCCGGGGCTAAAGTTGCCCGGTCGGTTGGCTCGCTCCGAATACCAACCAATGGAGGGTCATCATGGCTGAAGGTCACGATAGGCTGAAAGACAAGGTGGCCATTGTTACGGGTGCCGGGTCCAGCGGACCGGGCCCCAGGATCGGCACGGGCAAAGCCATCTCGATGCGCTTTGCCCGTGAGGGCGCCAGGGTCCTCCTGGTGGACCAGAGCAGCGACTGGGCCCGGGAAACCCTGGCCGCCATCGAGGAGGAGGGCGGCACGGCGTCGGTGTTCGCGGGCGATGTCACTTCAGCTGCGGACTGCCAGGCCATGGCCGATGCCGCCCGGGAACGCTACGGGGGCCTGCACGTCCTGGTTAACAACGTGGGGATCATCACCCCCGGCGTGGCGACAGTGGTGAACGTGCCCGAAGAGGAGTGGGACTTGGTGCTTGACGTGAACCTCAAGGGCATGATGCTGACCAGCAAATACGCCATACCCAGGATGATGGAGAGCGGCGGAGGCTCTATCATCAACATCTCTTCCACCGGGGGGATGCGGGGCAGCCGCTACGGCCAGGTGCATTACAACACGTCCAAGGGGGCGGTGATCACCCTGACGACAACCATGGCGACGCAGCACGGCCGGGATAAGGTCCGGGTCAACTGCATCGCGCCGGGCAACATCACTACGCCTATGGTCGGCAGGATACAGACCGACGAGGAGCTAGACCGGATAATCGAGTCCAGCCCCTTGGGGATCGAGGGCAGCGCGTGGGACATCGCCTGGGCTGCGGCGTTCCTGGCCAGCGACGAGTCCCGCTGGATCACCGGAGTAGTGCTGCCGGTGGACGCCGGGAGCCTGACAACCGGCGCCGGCGGTGCGGCGCCCAGGGCTCAGTAGGGCAGATTTCCGCCTTCGTTGCGGCTCTCGACCCCCTCCAGGTATAATAGACGGGCGTAGTAGGAGGTGCCCCATGAAGTTCGGCTATTTCACCATCGCACCCTGGCACGAGAGCCGTACGTCGGACCAGGTCCTGCGGGAGTCTCTGGAGCAGATCGAGTTGGCCGATGAGCTGGGCTTCGACGAGGTTTGGCTGGGAGAGCACCGCTTCTCCCGCCACGGGCTGCTCTCGGGGATATTCTCCTTCATGGGCGCCGTGGCCGCCCGCACCAAACGGGTACGCATCGGCTCCGCGGTGATCGTCCTGCCCATCCACAGCCCGGTCCTGGTGGCCGAAGAGGTGGCCATGCTAGATGTCATAAGCGGCGGCCGCATAAATCTGGGCATAGGGGCCGGCTATCAGCGCCAGGAGTTCGAGGGGCTCGGAGTCAACATTGAGGAGAGCCGAGAGAGGTTCCAGGAGTGCGTAGACATTATCACCGCAGCCTGGACCGATGGAAACCTGACCTATCACGGCAAACACTACGATATCAATGACGTCTGGGTGATCCCCAAGCCGGTACAGACGCCCCACCCGCCGCTGTACATAGCGGTAAGCACCACGCCGGCTACGGTGGAGTTCGCGGCCCGTCGGAAGATCCAGGTGATGGTGGGAGGCCCCACCGACATCATGGGCCATGCTCCCCAGGTAATGCGACTCTGGCGCCAGAAGATGGAGGAGTTCGGCCACGAGCACGCCCACCTGGATCCGCCGGTGTCCAAGGCCGTCTACGTGGCGCCTACTATGGAAGAGGCCGAGAGGGACCCGATAGGCTTGGAGGATTTCACCTCGAAGATGCTGCGCTCCGTCGGCACCACGGGGAACCTCATCGGCATGCCCACCGACAAAGACGGCAACCTGCCCAAAGGCTACGAGCACTGGGCCAACCGGCAGGAGAACCGGGACCGCCGCGACGACCCCGGCCACGCCGGGCTCCCGCCGTTACGGGGCACCCCGGACGTTGTCATCGAGCGCCTTAAGACCGTGCAAGAAGCGGGGATCAACCACATCTTCGGGTCCTACGGCTTCCCCGGCCTGCCCCACGAAAAAGTCATACGCTCTATGGAGCTGTTCGCCACCAAGGTGATGCCCCACTTCAAGGAAGTGCCTGCCCCGGCCCAGCGCGGGTAGATCAAGGGACCTTTGCGTGTGCACGGTCGGTGGCGACACTCGCTCATAGTGAGCCTGTCGAACCATAACCGTAGTCCTTCGACGGGCTCAGGACGAGCGCGGGGACCTCAAGCAAACCTGTAGCCGCTGCTCGTGCCCAGGATTAGAGGCCAAGGAAAGTAGGGATTAGAGGATATCATGGACCCCCAGATTCGATGCGCATACGCCGAAACGCCCTTAGGCCAGGTCCACTACCGCGAGGCGGGTTCGGGTCCTCCGGTGGTCTTGTTTCATGAGAGCCCCATCTCGGGCAGGATCTATGAGGACGCCCTGTTGGTGCTGGGACGCAGCGTTCGGGCCATCGCTCCCGACACCCCCGGATACGGCGGCTCAACGCCGCCTCCAGAACCCATGCCCATAGACGGCTACTCCCAGCGTATGGCCCTCTTCCTTGACGCTCTGGGCCTGGACCGGGTCGCTCTGGTCGGGCACCACACCGGCGGCGCCCTCGCCACCCAGCTGGCAGTAGACCTGGGCGACCGCCGTGTACCGGCCCTGGTGGTCCTGGGGGCTTGTATCTTCAGCGACGAAGAGCGCCCCTGGTATCTGGAGAGCTATCTGGAGCCCTTCGAGCCCGACCCCGACGGAGGCCACCTTTCCTGGCTGTGGGCCCGGTACCAGCGCATCTGGGGTAAGGACACGCCGGCGGAGCTGCTCCATCTGGCAACCACGGAGTTCCTCAGGGCGGGGAAGCGCTATCCCTGGGCCTATCGGGCGGCCTTCACCTTCGACGCGGAACGGGTGATGCCTCAGGTGCCGTGTCCTACGCTGTACCTGGTCACCGAGGGAGACATCCTCCGGAGCAAGAACGAGGCAGCAGTGGAGCTCACGCCCAAGGGCGAAGCGAAGGTGATCGACATCCCCTACGGCCAGTACCCGGCGCGCCATCCGGAGGAGTTCTCCAGTGACGTCCTTGCCTTCCTTGGGCGGACGGGATACCTGAGGTAGAGCTCTAAGACAATGGAGGTGTCTATGTCCATCGTCCTCGACCACACGATAGTCCCCGCCCACGATAAAGAGGAGTCGGCAAGGTTTTTCGCCCGGATTTATGGACTGACCTACGAAGGCCCAGCGGGCCACTTCGCCCCGGTAAAGGTGAACGACGCCCTCACCCTGGATTTCGACAACAGCGACCACTTCGAGAGCCATCACTACGCCTTCCACGTCAGTGACAACGTCTTCGACGCCATCTTCGGCCGCATCAAGGGCGAGGACATCCCCTACGGAAGCGGGCCCTTCAGCCTCGAGGACATGCAGATCAACTCGCGCAACGAAGGCAGGGGCTTCTATTTCAAGGACCCCAACGGGCACGTCCTGGAGCTCATGACGCGCAGGTAAAGCAGTCCTCGGAGCCTTGCGCATCCCATACTGACGTCCAGCCTCGGGAGATCAGTGGGCCTCTACACGAGCATCGTTCGTCCCCTGCTGTTCAGGTTGCCTCCAGAGACGGCCCAGAAGCTGGCGGAGGCCGCGCTGGCTTTGACACCCTTCTGGGCAGCGGTTCGTCCTTTCCTTCAGGTCAAGGACAACAGGCTCCACACCGAAACCGGAGGGATCGCGCTGCCCAACCCCGTGGGTTTGGCGGCGGGATACGATAAAGATGCCCGGATGATCGCCGACCTGGCGGGGCTGGGGTTCGGATACATCGTCATCGGCACGGTGGTCCTGGACCCTCGAAAAGGCAACCCCAGGCCCCGTCTCGTGCGCAACCCTGCCGAGGGTGCCCTGGTGAACTCCCTGGGCTTTCCAAGCCGGGGCCTGGAGCGAGTCCTGGCCAACCTCCGATGCGCCGACGGCGTCAAGACGCCCCTGATCGCCAGCGTCTCCGGCCTTTCCCTGGACGAGTTCGTTGAATGCTACAGGGCGGTCCAGCCCCTGGTATCCGGGGTTGAGCTTAACATAAGCTCCCCCAACACCGAAGGTATCAGGGTGTATCAAGAGCCGGAGAGGCTGAACGAGTTGCTGGCGGCGCTGGCGCCGCTTGGTGAGAAGCCCCTGTTCATCAAACTGCCGCCCTATTTTGACGACACCCAAAGGGACCGGGTGATGGAGCTACTGGACGTAGCCGTGGGCCACTCGGTCGTGGGGGTCACCGCCGTCAACACCTGGCCCCGCGATGACCCACGCCTCGCCGTTGGCAAGGGTGGACTCAGCGGCCGGCCCCTGTTCCCCCACATGTTGAGGATCGTGGAGGAGATCCGCAGGCATGTGGGGCCTGGTCTGGCCATCAACGCCTGCGGGGGGATATTCACGGGCAAGGACGCCCTGGCGGCGCTCAAGGCCGGCGCCAACACGGTCCAGCTATACACCGGATTCGTGTACCAGGGACCGGCGGTGGCTCGGAAAATAAACCTACGCCTGCTGCGGCTGATGAAGGAAGAGGGCATACCCTCCGCCAGAGCTATCCCGGCACCCTCCATGGAGGGGCCGGTATAGGATACGCCCGGTCCGTTACTTCTGGGCGAAGGCGCTGATCAGGTCGGCGACGGATTGGCCGGTGTCGTTACCCAGGGGTGGGGGGTGCAGCACGAGGAGGTCGGCGCCCGTCGCTTCGAAGGGTTTCAATCCCTCACGGGCCTGCTGGGCCGTCCCGAAGGCCCCCAGTGCTCCCAGCATCTCGTCGGGAATCTTCTTGGCAGCGGCCGCCACGTCCCGGGTGGCCACCTCTGGAGCAATGGCTTCCATCTCCTTGGCGAACCCGCTATCACGCAGGAGCCGTCGGTAGAAGGGCATCAGCGTGGGGTATCGCGCCACCCAGTCGCGTATCGCCTCCGCGGAGGAATCTCCGTCCGACGACACCGATGCGTTCACCAGCGAGGCGAAAGTTAGCTGCGCGGGATCCCGGCCCGCCGACCTGGCCCCCTCCTGGAAGGCATCCCGGGCTTTCCTGGTGTGCTCGGGCGTGGCCATGTTCATCAGCACGCCGTCGCCTACTTCTCCCGCCAGCCTGGCCATCCCCGAGCGCAGTGCGGCCAGGTAAATGGGTGCCTTGAGGGGGACGGTCTCGAAGCTTTCGCGGGTATTGGCGTTGTAGTTGGGGATGTTGAAGATCTGGCCCTTGTAGCTGAACTGCCGCTTCTGGGTAACCAGGCGCACCACCTCCGTGTACTCCCGCATCCAGTCCATGGGGCGCTCCAGCTTGAGGCCATGGCCCCCTTCTACGCCGTTGGGATGGCCGGTGCCTATGCCCAGGATCGCTCGTTCCCCGGATATCTCCGCCAGACTAAGCATGGTCATTCCGGCCATCACCGGCGTGCGGGTATAGACGGGGGTGATGGCGGGGCCCATCAGGATGCGCTGGGTTTTCGTTGCCCACACCGCCAGCTGAGTGTAGGCGTCTTTGTCCACGCCCTCAGTTATCCATACGCTGTGGAACCCACGGCGTTCGGCCTCTTGCACCAGCTCGATGGAGAGCTGGATGGGATAGAAACTTCGCAGCAAAATACCGATCTGGGCCATGGCTCTTCCTCCTGGATATCAGATAGACACGGTGTGGTCGAACGACGCCATATAGATAAAGAACCAACGTCGTTCGGTTCCGGGTATGGCAGTCCCAGTGTAGTTTGAGACTGGCCTGACGTCAACGGCCGTGGCCGTTCTCGTTGTTACGTCGGGGGAAGGGCGTCCGCGGGCTCGACGATGGCGTTTACGAGGCGATGTTTACGGAGCAGGAGAATGTCCGTCCTTCGCCCCACAAGGCCCGGCGTCAGGATCTTGTGGATGCTGTCTATGCCGAGAGTGGGAAAGATAATCCCCGAGCCACCGCCCTGCTGGCGGTTCCGCCGGCCGCGGCGGCTGTGGATACCGACCACCGCCGGGCCGACCGCTTCGACCACGCTGACGATATGCCGGGAGTATGCGTCCAGGTCGATGGGCGCCTCGGCCATGTTCAGGCTGCCACCTTCCGGGTGCCCAGGGCTTCTTGGAGGAAGTGCTTGGCTGCATGAACAGGGACCGCCAGCCCCACGCCCGGGCCGGTCATCATCGTATTGATGCCCACAAGGTTGCCCTGGATGTCCAGGAGCGGTCCCCCGGAGTATCCGGGCCTCAGTCGCAGGTTCACTACCACCCAATCCCCCTGAGGGTGCGAGCCGCTCTGCTCCGCCGGACCGGTCCCGACGACCACACCGGCAGTGACTGCGCCCACCACGCCCCAGGGGTTGCCCACGGCCAGCACCCACTGGCCCGGCCGCAGCTGCCGGGACTCGCCCAGGCTCATGGCAGTCAGGTCAGAGGCGTCGACGGACAGCGCCGCCAGATCGCGCTGCGTGTCCTGGGCTAGGAGTTGGGCGGGCAAAGCGGCCCCGTCGGGCAGCGTGACCTGCAGCGGGCTGTGCCGGACCACGTGGGCGTTGGTGACTATCAAGCCGTCGGGGTGCCAGATGGTACCGGCCCCGGCCAGACCCCTATCGTTATGGACCCGCACCAGGCTTTGCCTTGCGGTTTCCACGACGGCGGCCATCTCATCGTCCAGTCCTTGCAGCGGTGTAGATATTAGGGCTTCCATCAGCTACGCTCCCCGACGGTTACTTTGACCTCCTGGACCTGCCCGGCCCGTACGATCCGGACCGACGGCGCCTCACCTATGCGGTCGCCGCCGAGTAGAGCCAGCAAGTCATCCACGTGGCGGACCGGTTGTCCCTCCAGGGAAACGATGGTGTCCCCCATCAGCAGGCCGTGCTCTTCAGCCGGACTTCCCGGTGCCACCGAAACCAGGAGCAACCCCGTCTCCTGGTTCAGCTGCTGGGCCAGGCTCGACGGCAGGCGGACAGGCTGGCTACCCACGCCGAGATAGCCCCGGCGTATCCGGCCGTGGGAAAGCAGCGACTCTACCACGCGGCGCAGGGTCGGGGCCGGGATCGCTATGGAGACGCCCCGGACCAGCGCAGAGGTGTTGACCCCCAGGAAGCGGCCTCGGGCGTTCACCAGCGGGCCCCCGGAGAACCCGGGGTACATTACGATGTCGGTCTGCAGGTAGCTGTCCAGACGACCTCCCGCCGGGGTGTGCCAGCCCGGTCCCAGGGCGCTGACGATGCCCAGGGTGGCCCGCGTGCTCTGGCCGGGCCTGCCGATGGCCAGGGCCAGATGCCCCACCCTTACCCCTTCGGGCTCGGCCCAGGTGTGCGGGGTCAGCCCGTCGGCCTGGGCTCGCAGCACCGCCAGGTCGGTGGTTGGGTCCCGGCCCACCAGGGTGGCGGGGACTACCCGTCCGTCGTGCAGGCCGACGCTAATCTCCGTGTCCTGCTCCACGACGTGGTGGGCGGTTACGATGACGCCGTCGGCTGACCAGACGACACCGCTGGCCGGCAAACGCTTCCGGCCCTCCACCCGCACGATGCCTGGCCCCGCTATCTCGACCGCTTCCGCCAGGCCATCGGAAAGATTCGATAAGACTTCTGTCATGATATGTACCTCCTGCGATGTTCGAGGAAAACCTCTTATATATACTCTAAGGGCGGGAGGATGCCCGGACACTAGCCAAGAGATGGGGAAGGACCTGGAAAAACGGCTAGGATGCGAGGACCGGTTTGGGAGCCAACGCCGGGCGCACCTTCGACAAGCTCGGCCTTTTGGAAATCCCGTTCAGCGATCTTTTTAAGCCACGCTCATGGTGAGGCCGTTGAACCATCAGAGCAGCAGGAGTCCCAGACGGGTGGCCCTGGTTACCGCCTCGGTGCGGCTCTGGGCGCTCAGCTTGCCCAGAATGGCGTTGACGTGGAACTTGACGGTGTGCTCGCTGATACTCAACCGGTCGGCGATGGACTTGTTGGGGAGCCCTTCTGCGATCAGGCCCAGGACCTCCCGCTCCCTGGGAGTTAGCTCTTCAGTGAGGGAGTTGGGGGTGCGGTCCCGCATCGGCGGGAGCTGGGCGGCCAGCCTGGGATCGACGACAACCAGCCCTTGGGCGACCGCCGTGAGGGTCGCCGTAAGGTCCAGGGCCTCGGAGTCCCGGGACAGAAATCCCCGGGCCCCGGCGGCCCAGGCCTCGGCCACATGGTCCCCGTCGGGCAGCAGCACTACCACTGGCGGGCCGTTTTCGGGAATGTCGGTCAGGTGCTCCAGGGATGGCGCCGGCTCCCAACCAAGGTCCCATACCAGGGCGTCGGGCCTATAGACCTCGATGGCGGATGAGAGGTCGGGGCCGCCGGCTTCCTGGGCGACCACGGAATAGCCGGGCCGGCCGACCAGCAACGCCGCGATCCCCGCCCGCGCAAGGGGATCGCGGGCGAGGATGAGTATCCTCAGGTCATCGGCGCCCAGGGACACCTAGTGGAATGCCACCATCTTGAGCTCCGTCATCTCCTCGACGGCGTATCGGGGGCCTTCCTTGCCCATGCCGCTGTCCTTGAGCCCGCCGTAGGGCATCAGATCGGCACGGAACTGGGGGCTGGAGTTGATCATCAGGTTGCCAGAGTGGACCTCCCTCACGAACCTCATGGCCCAGTCCAGGTTCTGAGTGAACAGGCCGGCGCTCAGGCCGTAGATGCTGTCGTTGGCCAGCTCGATGGCCTGGTCCACGGTATCGAAGCGGGTCACTGCCACCGCAGGCCCGAACAGCTCGTCGCAGGATATGCGCATCTCGGGCTTCACGTCGGCGACCACTGTCGGAGCGTGCATCGTGCCGGATCGGTCGCCTCCGGTGACGACCCTGGCACCGCTGGCCACCGCCTCCTTTATCCAGTCCGAGACCCTTATGGCGTCGTCCTCGCGGATCATCGGGCCCATCTGTACCCCTTCGGCCAGGGGGTTCCCGGTCCTGACGCCGTCAACCTGACTCGCCAGGACGTCCAGAAACTCCCCGTAGACCTTCCCATCCACCAGGACTCGTTGGGTGGAGATGCAGACCTGTCCCGCGTTGCCGAAGCTGCTGGTCACCGTGGCCTGGGCCACCTTTCCCAGGTCGGCGTCGGGCATGATGACCAGGGGACAGTTGGCGCCCAGCTCCATGGTCACCTTCTTCAGCCCGGCGATCTGACAGATGTGCTCGCCCACGTCCCGGCTGCCGGTGAACGTGATCTTGCGCACGCGGCGATCGGAGCAGAGAGCGTCTCCGATCTCGCCGCCGGGGCCGGTGATACACTGGATGGCTTCAGAAGGCAGGCCGGCCTCCAGGAGGATTTCGGTGAGCTTGAGGGCCGACAGGGGCGTGTCGCTGGCAGGCTTGATGATTACCGAGTTGCCGGCGGCCAGGGCAGGACCCACCTTGTGACACACCAGGTTTAGGGGGAAGTTGAAGGGAGCTATCGCGGCCACCACGCCACAGGGCACCCGCACCGTGAAGCCGAAGGGCTGGGTCACTCCTGGAGCCGCGTCCAGGGGCACCGTCTCACCGTGGATGCGCTTGGATTCCTCCGACGACAGGGTCATGGTCTGGACGGCCCTGGATACCTCCGTGGTGGCCTCCGCCAGGGTCTTTCCCTCTTCCAGCGAGATGGTCCTGGCCAGGTCCCCCTGCCGCTCGGCCAGCATGTCCGCCGCCCTTCGCAGGATGGTGTAGCGCTCGAAGGCCGGCATCTTGGCCATGACCGCCGCACCGGATGCCGCGCTGCCGACGGCGGCGTCGACATCACCGGCGTCGCCGCGGGGCACGGTGTCGATCTCGGAGCCGTCGTAGGGATTGCTCACTCTGACCTTGCGCTGCTTGTCCACCCACTGGCCGGCTACGTACATCTTCACAGGCGGGCCTCCTTCGGGGGTTTCCACCATGCTAATGCATGTCTCCTGGCGGGTCAACGGTCCGGGTTATGTTCAGCCTTTGTCCCCGGTTGCACAAGTCATGCCCGGGGTGAGGGCTAGATGCCCGACTCGTAGACGCCGAAGGTGAAGGCAAAGACGGCGAAGGCCGGGGAGTTGGAGCTGAGCTTCAGCTCATAGGTGCCGTAACGCTCGGCCTGGACCAACGAGTACAGCCTGGGCTCGTCCACGGAGATGAAGCTCCTGCCGTCTTCCTCGATGACGACGTCTTCGCCTTTGTTGGAGTCGGTGAGGTGCTGCCCGTCCAGCGTGACCAGCACCTTGAACGGCTCCAGAATCCCCTCCTCCGGATTGATAACCACGTTGGCGCTCTTGGCCGAGAACCTGAGCACCATGTAGTCTTCGAAGTTGGAGGTCTCGCGGTCGTGCTTCAGGCTCTCGGGGCCGTTGTGCCACGGGCCCTGCAGGAAAATCTGATGCTCTCGGAGCTTGTCGGGGATCTCGTAGTTGAAAGTCTTATTTGCCTCAAAGTAGTAGTCCACCTGGCCGACGAAAGCCCGGCCGATCTGTGCGGAGGCGTAACCCCGCTCCCACCCGGCGTAGAGCTCGGGAGTGACTCGGGCCGAGCGGTTCTCCAGGTACGACGGGTCTAGTAGTTGGTCGCCGATCGCCTCGGCGCCGAGCCGGGGCAGGTCGGCGCCGGCTTCGTTCAACAGCTCCCGGATCTTCTCCTCGGTCTCGGCGTAGTTCCCCTCGCCGAGGTGGGTGTACCGGATCACGCCATCCTGGTCGATTAGGTGCTTGGCGGGCCAGGCCCGGTTGCGGAAAGCGTCCCACGTAGAATAGTTGTTGTCCAGGGCCACCGGCCAGCCGATGCCGTAGTCGTTTACCGCCTGGCGTACGTTTTCGGGCCGTTTCTCGAAGCTGAACTCGGGTGTGTGGACACCCAGGATCACCAGGCCGTCGTCGGCGTATTTGGAGTGCCATATCTTCAGGTAGGGGAAGGTACGGATGCAGTTGACGCAGGTGTACGTCCAGAAATCCACGAGAACGACCTTGCCCATCAGATCCGCTATCATCAGGGGCTGGGAGTTGATCCAAGCCGCGATGCCGGAAACGTCGGGCGCCCTGGGGCCGTCGGCCACCTGCCGCTTAGGCCCATCGGTGGGATCGGCCGACTGCTCGCCGTCCCCGCCCGTCAGATCCCCGGCTATAGGTATCTGCGTCGGAGCGTCGAAGACCAGCGGCTCCCCACTAGCGCCGTCGTCGGAGGGATTGCCGATGCCGAAGGGGTTTTCGATTACGAGAATGGCGACGACGATAATGGTCACCGCCACCAGTAGAGGTAGTATTCCCTTGAGCTTGCCCATATCTTCTCTGTACGACGTCGCCGGCCCGGAGGATTGCCTCCCATCGCGCGCCTATGATACCACAGCTACGTAGGTAGGATCAGACCGGGCGGCTCGCCTTGACAACCCCAAGGACCAGCCGTATGCTAACGCCAATTTCCGCCCGCCCATCCGGTAGGTTCGGGTTTACTCATATGGCTTTAAGGAGACGCCGTGGCTGCCATAGACAGGCTCATGGAGGACGCGGTCGACATCCATGTCCACTTCGCGCCCGACCCCCGGGTGGAGCGCCGCAACGACGCCGTCGAGGTGGCTACGGCTGCCAAGGCGATGGGCATGAGAGGCCTGGTGCTCAAGAGCCACGAATACCCCACACACCCCGTGGCTTACACCGTGAGCAAGGTGGTAACGGGCATCTCACTGGTGGGAGGGATCACGCTGGACGCGGAGGTCGGCGGCCTGAATCCCATGGCGGTAGAGGCTTCTGCCAACATGGGCGGCCGGGTAGTCTGGATGCCCACCTTCTCGGCCCAGTCGGATCGCCGGTACCGGGGACTGGACGGCGGGATATCCCTCATGGACGGTCGCGGCCGGCTTCTCCCCGAGGTGTACCCGATCCTCGAGATCGTGAAGCAGCACGACATGGTCCTGGCCACGGGCCACATCTCCACCGAAGAGAGCATGGCATTGGTGGACGAAGCCCAGAACCTGGGCCTGCATCGAGTGGTGGTCACCCATGCCTCCACCATGTCATTCCGAACTGGCATGACGGTGGAGGACATGAAAGCCCTGGCTCAGAAAGGGGCCTTCATCGAGCACTGCATCCACACGATGATGCCCCTGGGTTTCAGGTTGGATCCCAGCGAGCTGGTGGACACCCTGCGGGCCATCGGCCCCGAGCACTGCATAATCAGCAGCGATTTCGGCCAGGCCTTCCATCCCCCCGCTCCCGAAGGTTTGCGCATGGGCATTGCTACCCTCCTACAGGCAGGCCTGGAGGAGGTGGATGTGGGGATGATGGTGAAGGACAACCCTTCCCGGCTGCTGGGCCTGTGAGCCCAGCCACATTTGGAGTACCTCATAGTCGTTCCGAGGGAAGGAACCTAACCTCGCACACCCTCCGGCTGTCCTCTCTGGCTCGGGCCCACTCCGCCACTCGGTAGCCCACCACCCAGGCGATGCCCCTCTCCGAAACCAGCAGCGGCACCACGTCGCGCCAGGTCCGGGGTACCTTCTGATCCACGAAGAAGTCCTGCAGCTTCTTCTCGAAGCCCAGGCCCAGGGGCTGGAAGCGGTCCCCGGGCTGCCTGGTGCGGACGTTGAGACCTCTTCCCAAAGCCTCCAGGTCGAACTGCGCCTCGAAGGCCCGAGCCCCCACATCTGCTAGAGTAGACCGGGGCGGGATGATGACGCTGACCTGCCAACCCGGGATGTTAGTGATGGCTTCACCACCAGGGGTGGGTATCGGGACCTGGTGAATGCCTGCCAGGAGAGGGTATGGGCAGGGAGAACCGGCGTCTCTGGTGAGGACGGTTCTCCCGTGCTCCCTGTACAGGCGAAGTCCTCGCGGCAGGTCCAGAACCCTGCCCGAAGGACCCGCCAGAAGCCCGTCCATGGCCTCCAGATGGACCTCTTCCAGGCGCCGGGTGTCTCCGACCATCTCCTGATAAGCCCTCCGCAGGACCAGCCGCCGCATCAGGGGATGAAGAGAAGCCAGGCCAGTGGCGTCCAGAGCTATTGAGTCGCCTTCTTTGGTTGCTACCGAGGGCCATAGGCGCTCTACATCGGCTTCCAGGTAGTCCACCTCCAGCGCCGCCGAACCGGCCAGGCGTACCAGGGCCTCCCTCACCCGTGGGTTGTACTCCTTCAGAGAGGGAAGGAGCCGGTGGCGCACCCGGTTCCGAGTGAACCGTGGGGACAGGTTTCCGGTGTCGTTGCGGTAGGCGATGCCGCGTTGGCGGCAGTAGCTTTCCGTGTCCTCTTTGGTGACCTGCAGAAGTGGACGGAACAAGAGTCCCTCGGTGACGCCGTCGCGGCTTCGCCATTTGGAGTGCTCGGCCATTCCCCTGAGACCATAGACGCCACTGCCCCGAAGGATGTGCATCAGCACCGTCTCTGCCAGGTCGTCGGCGGTATGCCCGGTGGATATGGCGCTAGCCCCTGCGTCCTGGGCCACCCTGGTCAGAAAGGCGTATCGGACCTCCCTGGCGGCCTCTTCGAAGGACGAAAGGCCGGCATCCTGCTGGTAACCGGCGGCGTCTCCCTTCTCCACGGTGGCGGGAAGGCCCAGGTCACGGGCCACTTGAGAGACGAACCTTGCGTCCTCCACAGCCTCCTGGCCACGGAAGTCATGGTCCAGATGGGCTACGTGGAGGCGCTCGCGAGCCATATCCATGGTGTTGAGCAGGGAATGGAGCAGGGCCAGCGAATCGGCGCCCCCCGATACAGCGACCACCAAGGACCACTGGCTATCGCTGTATCCTCCTCGTTCGAGGGCCGCCTTGACCTTCGCTTCCAACGGGTCCACGCGTATGTTATCCTGACTGACCAGGTGTTCGACCCGTAGGACACGCTGACCTGGGAAGGATCATTTTCGTCCGAGGGCCTCGTGGGAGAGGTGGCACCGGTCGTTTATACCGGCCACCTGGGGCGAACTGGTGCGAGAGTCGAGGATGCTGATTGATCCCAGGTCGACCCTTAGGAGCTGCAGGCGGGACAGGGGCAGCCCCAGGAAACGACACAGAATGGTGCGGATAGCGAAGTTGTGGGAGACCACCACGATCACGTCGTTACGGTGGGCTTGCTCCAAGTCGAGGATAGCTCGCCAGGACCTCTCCTGTAGCTGCTTGATGGACTCACCTCCCGGGAAAACCACTTCCGAGGGGTCCTTTCGCCAGGCCGAATATATCTGACCGTGGCGGGACCTCATCTCCTGGGCGGTGATTCCCTCCAGTTCGCCCAGGTTGATCTCCTTGAAACCGTCGATGGGTACAACGGGGCTGGACAGCTCCTTGGAGATCTCTTCGGCAGTCATCAGGGTCCTGGGTAGTGGGCTGGAGTACAGGGCGGACGGCTTCATGGGCGGGACCACTTTGGCTATCTGTTGCGCCTGTAAGATCCCTCGCTGGTTCAGGCCGATCTGGCTCTGGCCCTGGAATCTGCCCTCCCTGTTCCAGGCGGTCTCTCCATGCCTTACAAGCACAAGGCGCATTCCGGGAACCCTCTCCGAGCTGGGCGTTGAGCAGACTCATATTAGCAGTCATCCAAACCAGCGTCAAAGCATCCGGCCCGATGGACAAAGGCGGACGGAATCGATAGACTTCCTCCAACGACGAGTCCCAGAAACTTTCGAAAAGAGGTGTCGGACGTGCCGGTATTCTCCCATGACTACCTGGAGAAGGTGGCTTTCCATATATACCTGGCGGAGGGGGTGCCCGAGGACGAGGCCCGGACCGTGGTGGCTCATCAGGTGAAGGCGAATCTGGTGGGCCACGACTCCCATGGGGTCATCCTCGTACCTACGTACGTAGACCGTATCCACAAGGGGCACATAGTGCCGGGCGCTCCCTTCGAGATCTTGGCGGAGTCGCCGGCCACTGCCCGCATCGATGGCCACTGGGGGTTCGGCTTTGTGGTGACCGAGAAAGCTATGCGCATGGCCATCGAGAAGGCCAGGGTCCATAACGTGGCGGCAATCACCGTGTCCTACCAGAGCCACATCGGCCGCCTCGGCGACTACCCCACCATGGCTGCCGAGGAGGGCATGATAGGCCTCATTACCGCCGATTCAGGAGCCGGTCCCAAGGCGGTGGCCCCCTTCGGAGGCCGGGAGCGCCGCCTGGGCACTAACCCCATATGCATCGGCGTCCCCAGCGACCTGGAGGGGACATTGCTCCTGGATATGGCCACCAGCGCTGTGGCCCAGGGCAAGATCAGCTTGGCCCGCAACCGCAAGGAGGCCATTCCAGGGAGCTGGGTGGTGGATAAAGACGGCAACCCCACCACCAATCCCGAGGACTACTTCCAGGGGGGAGCCATCCTCCCTGTAGGTGCGGACCAGGGGCACAAAGGCTACGGACTCTCGTTCATGGTGGAGATGTTCTCCGGGATCCTCACTGGCCTGGGCTTCGGGATAGACCCTCAGGCCCGCCACAACGACGGCTGCTTCATCGCCGTGTTCAACGTTGAAGCCTTCCGCCCGTTAGCGGAGTTCAAGAAAGAGGTCACCGAGTTCGCCCGGTTCGTCAAGGATACGCCTCCGGCCAAGGGCTTCAAGGAAGTGCTGTACCCAGGTGAGATAGAGTGGCGCACGGAGCAACAGCGGTTACGCGAAGGCGTCTACGTGGAAGACGAAACCTGGGAGCAGATCTGGGGCCTGGTCAGGGAGCACAAGCTGGAGGAGATGGTGGGCCGGGAATAGACCTTCGGGTTTGATGTGTAGAGGCCGGCTGAGTTGGGTCTACCCGGCTCAGCCGGCCTTATTTGTTTTCTAAATACCCACCGCAGGGGCTCCGCCTCTCCTGGCCCTTACGTACGCCAGTAGCGACAACCCCAGGACCACCAAGCTGAAGATAATCAGCAGCGGTATGATCACACCGAGGGGCACCGGCTTGGTCACGTCGAAGGTGATGGTGAGGCCGTCCACGGCCACGTCGTGAGTGCCGACCTTGCGCTCCACGTGGGTAAAGCTCACCGTTACGGTCTCGCCCGGCTGCACTGTCACCCTCTCGGACTTGCCCTCGATGTCCTCGTCGTCCACGTTGAGGACCACGGTACGAGTGCCCGTCCGACCGCCGACATTGGTTACGTCCACCGAGATCGTCACCGGCTCGCCGCTGTCGACTCGATCGGGCTCGACTCGCAGGTTTTCAAGCACCAGGTTGGCGAAGTCGGACACACTGAAGGTCCCCCGCAGTACCTTGACATCAGCGGCCTCTACTGCCTCTACCTCGACCTTGTAGGAGCGAACGGCATCCCGACGGACCGTGAACGTAACGGTAACATCTTGTTCAGCGGGGACCCTTACGTTCTGCCGGCTTTCCTCGGCCCCATCTACCCTCAAGACCACGTCCGTTTGCCCGTTCCCTCCTCCGGTGTTGCGGATGCGGGCAGTCACGGTTACCGGGTCTCCGGGCCTGACCTGGGACGGCGAGATATCCAGTGGCGCCACCAGGTTGAGGATCGGTTGGACGAGCGCAACCGTGAAGGTGCCGGTCAGCGTCTTGACATCTACGGCGTTGGGTGCCGCTGCCTCCACGTTGTAAGAGCCCTCTGCGTTCCGGGTGACGCTGAACGTGACGGCAACGTCATCTCCGGCGGGCACCGTTATCCTCTGCCTTTCCTCTTCCTGTCCGTTGACCCGTAGGATTACGTCCGTAGCTCCGCCCTCGTCTCCCGAGTTTCTCACGGGCGCCCTGACGGATACCGGTTCGCCGGGGGCGGCCGTATCCGGGAAGATCACCAGCGGCGGAATCAGGTTGAGGACGGCCTCGGGGATAGGCCTTACCTCGAAGATCTGCCTGATGCCGTCTATCTCCAGTTCGTGCCGGCCTACGCCGACGGGCGCGGCGAACTCGAAGGTCTCCGTAACGGTCTGGTTGGCCCCTACCGTGACCACTCTGGTTGTGATGGGCACGCCGTCCACCTTGAGCACCAGCTCTCGGCTCAGCGTTTGACCGAAGTCGTTGACGACTTGCACGGCTATGGTCAGGGTTTCACCTGGGGCCACCTCTCCGGGAATGGGCACGACACTCACCAACCTGAGCTCGCCCTCTTCCGCTACTCGGAAGGTGCCGGTGAGGTCTTCTACCAGCCGATCGCCCTGGACCACCGTGCCGACCAAACGCACGGTGTATATGCCGGCAGCGGCAGGTGCTTCTATCCGGAAGGACAGCGGCAACGTCGTATCTGCGTCGACGTCGACGTTCCCCAGGGTGTCGGCAACGGTCTCGTTGATCAGCAACTCGACGGTTATGACGCCGGGCAGCTGGCCTTCGTTGCTCAACAGGAACTCGATGTTTACGTCGTCGGCGGCGAGCGGCTCCACCGGCGTTATCTGGAGCGACGAGAAGCTGAACCTGGCAGGCTCCGGTGGCACTTCGACGGTGATCGATCCGGTGACGGCGTCCTCGGTCTGTCCCGCGCCCCTCAGGCTGATCTGGTATTCGCCTACCGACGGCGGGACGAACTCGAACCGAACCACCTCCGACCCGCCTGCGTCGACTGGCACCCGATCTGTCAGGAACAGAACGGTGTTTATCCTCAACTCGATCTCCGCGCTTCTCGCTTCGGCACCGTCGTTAACACGTCAGCGGTTATGCTGACCGGCTGGCCGGGCTCCACCGTGGCGGGCCTGATGGCCAGATTCTCGATCCTCAGGTCTTCGAGGTTTATAATCCGTGCCACTTCGTAGGAGCGGCTCAGGTTCTCGATCCGCACGTCGTAAGGTCCTTCTATCTCCGCCGCCGGCACGAAGAACCTCAGGGTGCCCCGCTCGCCGCCTGCCAGTGGTATGCCTCGGACTGCCACGGGCGCGAAGTCGGCGTCGTCGGGTCCCTTTATCTCAAGGATGGCGCTGAAGGAGTCGAAGTCGACGCCCTGGTTCTCGATGTCGACGGTGATCTTCACCGGCTCGCCCGGTTCCACTACCTCTGGGGTAATGGTCAGGTTGCTGGCCACGAAGTTGGCGGGTTCCTTGGCCAGAGCCAGCAGCGAGAACTCGGAGAAGCCGCCCTCTGTCTCGGCCCTGCAGGCAATCTCCAGGTTTGCGTCTGGCAGCTCGTCGCAGCCGGCCTTCACCAGCTCCACCGATCCGTCGTCATGGACTATCGCGAAGCGTACGTTTGCGGCGCCGAACTGAAGTATCCACCTGAAGGAGATCTTGGTCTCCACCCTGACCACTCCCAGATCGTCGGGGGTCAGCTCGGACGCGTTGACCGTAACAACGCCGGCCTCGTTGGCTATCCGCAGGCCCTGTTCCTCTTGCCTGACCTCCAGCTCGGCCTTGGTCCTGTCTTCGTTGTCGAGCTGCTTGGTGATGGTCATCTCTACGTTGACGCCCGCGGGCAGCGACTCCAGGTCGGCGCTGACGGATGCGCTCAAAGTGCCTACGCGCTCATCATCGGTGCTAAGGTCTTCGCTGCGCTCGTCCGTCTCCAGGGTCAGGCTCTCGAACGTACCGCCGGCTGGGTCGTCCAACCCATTGCCCTCTAGCTCCGACTGCAGCGTTCCCTTCAGCTTGACGAGCAGCTCACCGGTGACCGGGTCGCGCAGCGGAATGCTTACGTCCCGCCCGATGATGGACAGGCCCGACGCGGTGTCGACGAAGCTGGCCACCTTAACGCCCCTGGCGGCCCTGACCGGTATACCCAGCGTGATGGAGCCCAGGCCGATAGTAATGGGCTCTCCGCTGACCGCCACCAGTGTGTTGCCGTTCTCGTCGAAGGAGGTGGTCGCATTGGGGTCGAAGTTGTAGCTAGTGGGAATCGGTGTCCGAATAGCGGGTGGATTGACCCTGTAGCGGTCGGTCTGTCCGTCGACGAGCACTTCGTGGCTGCCGGCGCTGGTGATACCGGTCGCCGGTAGTTCGTCGGGGACCTGGATCAGCCGGATTACGTCGGCGGTACCGCCGGCGGCCAGGGTAAGCTGGCTAACTTCACTGCTATTGTCCACCCGGACGTCCACCGGGAAGATGGCGTCCACGCCTCCGTCGTTGGTGGCCACCGCGCTGATCTCGATGATTATGCCGCTACCGGCTACCCTTGGGATGACTTCCAGTTCTGAGATGGTAAGTACGGCTTCAGGGACGACGAAGGTGGATATCTCGGTTCCGACCTGGACGACCACTATGCCGGGTGACGTCTGGGTGATGGCCGGTCCGGCTTCGCTGGGTATCCGGAAGCCCTTAGAAGCGCCGCCAGCCAATGAGCCGGCATCGAAGGTAGCGTGGGCCACTCCGTTCACGAATAGCTGCACCTCAGTGCCCGCCGGTGTCGCATCCGTGCCTGTATTGGTAATCCGGAACGTTGCGGCGATGGGCTGACCGGCGTTAACTCGGGCCCCATCTTCCAACGGTTGTCCCGCCAGCCTTAGCTGTAGCTCACTGCCCGCCAGTCCTGCGGTTAGAGGTGCTGCCTCCACGATTCGGGACTCCGTGGTGTCCGTTCCAGAGACATCGTCGTCCTCGATGTCTGTGACGGTGACGGTGACGGTGAAGACGCCGTCGCTGAGGTAGGTGTGAGTCCCGGCAACGGTGCCGCTGCCGTCCTCGATGGTCACGGTGCCCGCTGTGGTCGTCCCGTCGCCCCAGTTGATCTGCGCAGTATGGGTGTCGTCTGCCCCGGCGTCGGTGAGTCGCGCGGTCAGTTGAATCTCATCGTTCACCAGACCGGCCAGCGGGTCACCCGCGTCGACCCTTGGTGCTACGTCGTCCAGGTTCACCTCCAGCGTGGCCGAGCCGGAATCCTGTTCGTCCGAGACCGTTATGGTTACCACGAACTCCCCGTCGTTGCGATATACGTGTTCGGCGGATAGAGGGCTCCGGGCCGGGTCCAGGGTGGTGGTTGTCCCGTCGGCCCAATCTATGGTGGCGGTGTGGCTGTCCTCTACGCCTACATCCGCGAAGGTGGCGCTTACGCTGATTCGGCTTCCTTCGGTGCCCGCCTGGGCGGCGCCCGGCACTACGACGGGGGCCACGTTTTCTACGGTTACTACTATGATCGCCTCTCCGATCAGATCATCATTGTCGGTGACCGTCAGCGTGACGAAGAAGGTGCCGTCTTGGTCGTAGGTGTGGGCTTGGATCGCGCCCACGCCCGTCTCGCCGTCGCCGAAGTCCCAGGCGTAGGAGACGATATCCCCGTCGAGGTCCACGGAGCCCAGGCCGGTGAACGAGACCAGGTCACCCTCGTTGACCGTCTGGTCGGCGCCGGCGTTCGCTTCGGGTGGCTGGAGTTCAGACGGCGCCACGGTGACGACAACTGTGTCCGTTCCTGTGCCGTTGTCCTTGTCGGTGACGCTTACAGTCACGGTTACCTGCGCGGGTAAATCTTCGAGCTCGTAGGTGTGCTCCGCCGAGAAGGGGCTCGTCGCCGGATCGATGGTGGTCACTCCGGTGCCGTCGCCCCAGTCGATAGTAGCTGCGTGGCCGGCTTCGGTGTCCACCGAGCTGGGATCGGCGAATGTAACATCGAGGGTCAAGGGCTGACCTTGAATCGCGTCTCGGTCGGCGCCTGCGTTGACGGCGGGCACCACGTTCACCGCCGACACGATCACGTCGTCGGTGGAATCAAGTTGGCCGTCGGATACTGTTACGCGGAAAGTGAAGGTCCCATTGTCCGGAACGATGAAGGACGGAGAATCGGTATCGGCGTCGGCCAACTCGACGGGTTCGCCGCCGACCTGCTGCCAGGCGAAGGTGAGGTTGTCGCCATCGGCATCGCTGCTGGCACTGGCGTCCAAGCTCACCGTCGCACCCTCGTTGACGTTGCGGTCGCTGCCGGCATTGGCTACGGGCGCTCGGTTTCGTGGGCCTCCTCCGTCGGCGGCCCTGGTTATCCTCACGAGAGCGTCGACGAAGAGGGCCGATACACGTTCTCCTTCGAATCTCGCTTCAGACTGACCCTCGGCGGTCAGGAACGCTATATCCGCGTTACCCGTGGTCTCGATGTCGAACAGGATCTCGGCCAGGCCGCCCACGGTTCCCGCCGGGAAGAATACGATGAAGCTGGCAGAACGCTTGCCCCCTGTCTCGATCACCTAGATATCGTCGACCTCTATCCCTTCCCCTTCGAGGGCCGTGACGTTGGCCGGATCAAGGGATAGCTGGGTTCCGTAATCTATCAAGACCTGTACGGAGTCCACGGAGAGGCCACGGGGGTCGATGTTAACGGTAACGGTGGCTGTCCTCTGTCCGGGCAGCCTTCTGCTCTGGGTCGCGGGCAGCAAGGAGACTACCATCTCGGCTACATCGAAGGACTCGATGGCCCGGGCGCTCTGGTGCGCACGTTTGCTTTCCAGGTCCGGAAGCACCGGCACTAGCCTGTCTACCGCCGCGACCTCGATACGGTAGCTACCCAGAAGTAATGAATCTTGATCGGGCACGGTGTATACGATGTCACCGTCGTCGTTTACGTCCGTTGGGTCCACCGTGGTGTCGATGAAGAACAGGGTCGCCGTGCTTACGTTCCCGAACTCGTCCGACGCCCTTACCTGGAACTGGCGAGCGATGCCGAACGTTATCGGCGCGGCCAGGGCGAACCGGGCGAGCCCGGGCACCGTTTCGGTGTCGATGTCATCGGTGGTGCCTTCCAGCACTCCGTCCAGTAACAGCTGATACTGGACCACAGCGGGGTCGAACTCCCACTGGAAGACGGGGGTGTAGTCCGTTCCTCTGAGGGCCGGGTCGAGGACCTCCAGGTCTTCCCTCAGGTCGGTAGGCACGATGGGAGGCCTGGAGTCCAGGAAGAAGATCCCCTCGGCGGAGAACTCGCCGTCGTTACCGGCGCCGTCTCTGGCTCGCACCCTCCACACGAACTGATGCGGGTCCCTGTCTTCCGCCGGGAACAGTCGGTCGATGTCCTCGGTGGGAGTGAAGTTGGGGTTCGTCAGGCCGTCCACTTTGAAGAAGTGCACGGAGCTTTCGAAATTCTCGCCACTCTCGGTGGAAACCTGGAGCTCGTAGGTCACACCGCTGGGATCGCTTGCCGGATTCCAGGCGAAGGCTGGCCTGGGATTCGTGATCTCAGCGTCGCCGATGGGCGATACAAGTCCTGGGGCCGCAGGAGCCTCTGAGTCTTCGCCTATGGTCAAGGTGAAGAATGGCCGGCTGAAGCCGCTGCGGTTCCCAAGTATGTCCACAGCTTCGACGTGCCAGCTATAAGTTCCCGGCTCCAGGGCGGAGTCCTCTGGGAGGGTAAACTGGATCACCAACTCGCCATTGCTGCGTACCAGCAGGTCGGGTATGTTCGCCTGGGAGAATACGGGTTGGGCAAAGCCTCCCGTGACCGGCTTATTGCCAGAGATGGGCTCGATCTCCAGAACGTAACTCAGATCGACATCCGCATCTACTTGGGTGAACTCAAAGGTCGGAGTGGTCACCCCTCCCGTAGACCTGTCAGGTGGGAACACCATCGCCGGGGTTTCGAGCTCGGTGGGCTCGACCGACGGGAGGACCACGGTAAAGGTACGAGGTGCCGAGAACTCGCCGGCATTGCCCAGCCCACTTATGGCGCGAACGTGCAGGGTGTACTGGCCGGGGTCCAGGAAGTCGGCCGACGGAATGCTGAAGTCGATTACGTCCGGTGTCGCCGGGACCTCGTCAACAACGGTGGACCTGCTGAAGACAGGGTTCTCGAAGGGATCTGTTCCTGCTAGCTCGCCCGCTCCGAGCTCGAAGCTGTAGGTCACGCCTTCACCGGCCACCCGACTCCACTGAGCGGTGGGGGTGTCGTCGAATATTTCGGCCCCTTGGCCCGGAGAGAGTATCACGGACACCCCTGGAGGCTCGGGCACATCTGTAACTCTCACCGATCCGACATGCACCGGGTAATGAGCGACGCCTACACCGGCGTCCTCCGACGCAGTAATGGTGAAGCTAGGAGTCCGGTCGCTATCGTCGTCACCGTCCTTTGAGACTGCAGGGTCGGTGGGCGGCAGCAGGTCGACGGCGAAGTCCAACGTAGCGGTGCCCTCTATGTTGCCCGCTACGTCAACTGCCCTGACCTCAGCGGTGTACTCGTCGTCGAGCAGGATGGTCTCGACGGTGTTGGGGATCTGGAACGTGGTTTCAAGGCCTTCGGTAGTGAAGGTCTGGTCGTATCCCGACCGGGTGCCGACCACCGTGAGCTGATAGTGATCCACGCCCGATACGTTGTCACCCGGGGAAGCGTCCCAGGCGAATACTGGGGTCCGGTTGTCGATCTTGACCGGCTTATCTTCGACCACGGCGGTGGCGTCGACCTGTAGATTCGTGGTCGGTTCGGGAGGCGTCTCGTCCACTGCGAACAGGATGGACACCAGGTTCCGGTTTTGGCCGATGTCTACCACCCTGGCTCCGAAGTGATAGTTGCCGTCCTCGCTGGTCAGGCGGTTCTCCGCATTGAAGGTCAACTGGAGGACGACCGCGGCGTCCCTGTTCGCGCCGCAGTTGTTGATCAGGGTCACGCCGTCTTCTTCGAAACACTGGATGTCGAACAGGTTTTCAGGGTCGTTGAATACGTCGATGAATTCTTCATCTGGGAAGTTCGGATCACCACCAACGTCGGGGGCTACGGCTATCTCGTAGGTATCGGTGGGATTGCCCGCCCCGAGGTCTCTGTTCCTCGGCCGCTTCCATTGGAGGGAAGGTGTCCTGGAGAACCTCGTATCCTCGATCTGAATGAGGTTTCGGGGAGCACCCGGATCACCGATGAACCGCTCGATGGCGTCGGCGTCGCTGCGGTTGGTGGCCCGATCCACGGCCGTCACGGCGATCTGGTAGTCGCCGTCCAGCACAACGTCGCTGACGAACTCGCAGACGTTACCGGGGCAGGTGGCATCCAGGTTCTGCAGCGTGCCGGCTATGTTGCCGGGATTTACTACTACTTCATAGAAACCGACGCCGGAGCCCGTGTTGGAAGGATCGTTTTGGGTAAACCCGGGGTCCTGTGAGCGGGCCCAGGTAACCCGGAACCTGTTCTCTCCTCCCGCGGCGACGGCGTTAAGGATGACGGGTGTGTTGGGCGCCAGGGTGTCGACGAAGACTTCTATACCGATGGGAATGCTCTCGTTGGCGACTCTGTCCAGGGCGGTAATCTCGATCAAATACGGGCCGTCTACCAGGCTTGTGGGTATCTCCAGGCTACAAAGCCCTGTGTCTGGATTACAGCGTTCGGTGTCGGAGTCGCTGACGATGAATGCCGCCGGGCCCACACCGGTCAGCTGGTTGGTCACCAGCACTCTGTAGGAGTCGACGCCTGATCCCACGCTTCTGGGATCTCCTACCGCCACGAAGCCCGGGTCGGTGGAGCGCCCCCACTCGATGTTGGGGCGATTGTCGTTGGTAGTGTTCCCGCCGAGGGACGTACTTCGGAGGCCCGTTACATCCGTGGGAGGTTCTATGTCGATGATGAACCGAATGGGCTCCGAAAAGTCGCTGGCATTACCTCTTCCGGGTAAGCGTACGACTTCCCGATCGGCCTGGAGCGGGCCGAGCCCAAGAGGTCCCTGCGACCCGTCGGGAGGCTCGTCACCCTCTTCCAGCGCGCCAAGCGGGCCCGCTGGGAGCACTCCTGAGTTGTCCACCGCACGTGATCGCCACCAGTAGACGACGCCTGGCATAAGGGTCGTGTATTCTCCGTCTACCTGTTCATTTTCCACTTCCCAGGAGACGGGGTCCTCTGGGAAGTCGGCGCCCTTTAAAGTGTTGGTAGCCACCGGAGCCGGGAATCCCCTGGTCAGGTCGATCTCGGCGTCGTATTCGATACCGTCGAAGGGAGTCAAATCGTCGGTCGATCGGTTCCATTCCAATATCGGACTGGTCGAGTTGGTGAAGGCCAGGTCTGTCCCCAGAGCCCCTGTGACCGCAGGGACCGTCGGGGGCCGGCGGTCGATCTTGAACTCGAGAACGCTTTCGTCGCCTACCTGGCCCACTTCGTCCGTTGCCCTTACAGTGAACGTGTACCTTCCGTCGGCTGGGCGCCCGGCCAATGTCAGCCTGAAGGCGGTCACCCGCTCCAGCGTATCCGGGTTGAAGCAGGAATCCCCTACTCCGATAGTACCGAACTGGTCGTCCAGGCACTCCAGTGTGCCCAGGCCCTGGATGTCAGTGAAAACGTCTTCCGTAGACCCATCCAGCCGGAGGGATGCCTCCAAGGCGGAGAGGCCGGCGGGAAGCGCCGTCGGCGGATCGAACTGGAATGTGACGATGTCGAAGTTGCTGGGAGTAATCTTCCGTAGGTTCTCCACGGCACCGGGCGCTTCGGGGCGCAGGGTGGCGAGGGGACTCAGCTCTAGAGCCGTGAGCTCGTCGGCCACCGACTCACCCCTGAATGCCGCCTGGGTGTTCCTGAACCCCAACTCACATCCCTGAATCGGGTCGCCGTTGGCGTCGTAGCAACGGAAGAGCGCCTGCATCGGCTCAAGGGCTGCCAGAATTGCCTGTGGGGTGTTCTCCTGGCCAACGAACAGCCTCAACCTCACCGTCGCTAGCTCGAACTCTCCCGAAGACCTGGTTGAGTATCTTCAGATTCTGGACGGTCCGCGGCGATCCTTCCTGGAACTCCAGAATAGCGGCGGCGCTGAAATTCCTGGCCTTGTCCACCGCCTTGACCGACAGGACATACTCGCCGGGAGTCAGGGGAACGGGTAGCTGAGACACGGGCAACTCGCACCCGCCTACTCCCAGCGCACAATCTGCGTGGGGCACGGTGGCGGTGATGGCGCCCGGGTTGATCACAGCCTCGTAGAAGTCCACTCCAGACCCGGGGTCGGGGTCTTCCGATCGAGTCCAGACGAACCTGTCGGTAAAGTTATCCGCGGCGGGTGCCTTGAGGATCCTCGTCAGGCCCGTCGGCACCGTGGGAGGGACCGTATCTGCCAGAGAGAGGTTCACGATCGCGGCGCCCGACGTGAAGGGGACGCCGTCGGGTATGAGCGCACCACCGGCATCGGTCATCCGGGTCTCGAACTCGGTGCCGTTGATGACGATGACCAGGAAGATCTTTTCTAGGGGCTTGGCCCCCTCCCTTTCTGGAGTTTGGAGGTCGTCGGTGGGCATCTGGAAGAAGAATCCGTCGGGGCCTTCTCCGTAGGTTCCGTTCCGGGTGAGGTGTCTGCCTTGGGCATCGACGGAGTTGTCCGTAAGCTGCAGCGGTACCAACTGATTAAGGAGAGTGTCGAAGGCCTTCGCCCGGATTTCCGTGTCGTCCCCGGCCGGCTGGCCCCCGACGGCTACCGTACCGCGGAGGCTAAGGCCTGGAACTGGAGGTGGGTCGCCCGCCAGGACGATCTGGACCATCAGCAGGAGGAGGGAGGAACTGAGGATCAGTCCTCCGACTATTATTGCCACTCTTGTACTGCTCAACGGCCAACGACCTCTGAAATCTCCGACAACAGATCAGACACCTCGTACCTGCAAACCAGAGCCCTCCTCTAGCTCCCGGTACCTACACCCAGTCGGCCGGAGGAGGGCCCTTCGTAGACACAAGGGGTGCCGGGAACTTAGACCCCCTCCCTTGTATCCTTTCGACATCTGGTAGATGGTCCTTCGGACCCGCTACCTCCTTCACCAGCTCCGCGCTATCTCAGCTCCAGCACTGGCCCGATGGTGTTGGTGCAATTGTTCCTGCCGACGGTGTCGCACATCTCCAGCCAGAAGCTCACTCCGGCCAGCACCGGCTCACTACGCTCGAACAGGCTCTGAAGCACGCCCTGGACCAGCGATATGACGGGTCTCCCCGTTGCGGGATCGTGGACCTGGTTGCCGTCCTCGTCCAGGACGGTGTCCACAGAGTTTATGAAGGCGAACAGCTGTATCCACAGGCGCTCAGTCTCCAGGTCGACGTTGTTGAGCAGGTTCCCCACCGTTGAATCCCTCTCGGAGTGGAGGCCTATCAGGTTCCCCACCGGAAACACGTTTTCGCCAGGTGGAGTAAAGGGCGGGGGCAGGGCCACCGCTTTGCCCGCGAAGGCGACCCTTATCGGCACAGGCACTGCGGTTGTCGGGAACTGGGGATCATCGGGGTCCAGCACCGTCTCGAAGGCTTCCGGTTTCGTCTTTACGATGTAGCCCGCGCCGGTCCGTATGTTTTCCAACTGCTGGGTCGCCCTGCCGGGGACGTAGTCGACGAACTTGGGGTTGGCTCCCCCGGCTGGGCAGGAGTTCGTGCCCCCGGCGCAGTAGTACCATATGATCTCCACCACGTCCGCCAGGGTGGGGAAGCCCACCTTGGCGTTGACGGCCGGTTGGGCCAAGAAGGCGTCGATATCAAACCCGAAGTCGGCGGTGCAACTGCCTCCGTCGGTGCATTGAAGCGGTGTAGAGATGAAGTTCAGGCCCGGGCCCAGGTACATGATGAAATGATCGCGCTGGTCTTTCACCTCCACCGTGGGCGCCGCGCCGTTTGCATTGCTGAGCACCACCTCCTGGCCTGCGATGTCGACGGCCCTCACGGTGGCGGAGAATGTGCCGGTAAGAGGCTCGGCCTGGGGTATGATCTTCATCGCCGCCAGCAGGTTACCCTCGTTGGGCTGGGCGGGGTCGATCCCCCATTTCTTCAGGATAGCCGGATGGAAATCCGTTATCCGGTCCATCTCTTGCCTATTGGGGTTAAGGAGGCCGGGATCGACGGTCACCGACACCACGTCGTCGATCACATCTTCGTCGACCGACACCCGTATAAGGATCAGGTCTCGGGTGAGGGCCGCGGGGTTGCTGCGAGGGTAGAGGGTTTCACGCGCTTGTACCTGATCCCTGGTGAAGGGTGGCACTATCACGAAGTCCGTGGTGCCGGCGGCCCGTTCGGTGTCCTCGAAGAACACCTTGATCTCTGCCCTGTATTTGCCTGCGATGGAAGGGGGTGTATAACCGAAATCGACCTCGATCACGCCGCCTCCCTGCTTGCCGCGGTATCCGTAGCCGTAGCCGAAGGCGTCGGGCTGGGTATTGTTCAGCACCACGTCGGAAAACAGTTGTCCCTGTCTCTGGCCTCCGCTGGTTGGCAGCTGCGAGGTAAGCTCCTGGCCGATTATCTCGATGTAGTTCGGCGGCGTGGGCAGGGGCACGTTGACTGCCGTCGCTCCCCCGAAATTGACGTAGCCGGGGTCCCCTGCGGTCTGGGATATGCTGAGGGTGACCTTGGTGATGTCGGTGAACTCACCGCCGGCCAGAACCACATTGCCGATGAAAGTTACCTCCTCCGGCTGGCCCGTCGCCGGATCTAACAGCTTGAAACCCGCGGGGAAGCTTTCAAACTTCTTGGTGGCGCTTACATCTACTGTTAAACCTAAGGCGGAATCCGGCCGAAGAAATAGGAGAACCATAACTACGCCGGTGATGATTAACGAGATGTAGAACGGCCAATACCTTTTTAGTCCAGTTCTGCTCATTCGGCCTCTCCTTAGTTTCCGAGAGACTTCCAAACGGGTACTCAGGAACGGAAAAAATTCAAGTTACTATAGCACCGCCTCTAACGATAAGACAAGGGCATTAAGTACCAATTCATCTAGGTGCGCTACATATAGAAACCCAGGAGCGTTACATGTAGAAACCGAAACTGTCGGGTGATGGTATCAGTGTGCCGGGAGAGGCGCCCAACCCGGCGGTTTGGGGTTCGTTACTATCTTGACATGGGGTCGGGGCTTTGCTAGGATCAGGCATCGTCTTACGATGTATTAAGGCGGCTCGACAGTTCGATGACCATAGGCAAGGCGAAAACCCTCGCAGAGGATGCCTTGAGACCGGCCCTGCCGGATATGTTTGGTCGCTATAAGGGCGGGCTGGACGACAAGCTCCGGGTTGCAATGCCCAATTCTTCGGAAGGCCGCGATCAAGTCGATTCCACCGGGCCTCTCTATCGGATGCTCCAGTACCACATGGGTTGGGCCGACCAGCAGGGAAACCTGCTAGAGGCCCCAGTATCCAGGGGAAAGGCCCTCAGGCCCACCCTCTGCCTCTTCGCCTGCGAAGCTACGATCGGGGACTGGACGCCGGCACTGCCCGCGGCGGCCGCCCTCGAGTACATCCACAACTTCTCTCTGATACACGATGACATTCAAGACGGAGATCTGGAGAGGAGGCACAGGCCTACTGTGTGGGCTTTGTGGGGCCAGCCTCAGGCTCTGGTGGCGGGCAACGCCATGAGGTCCCTGGCAGACATCACAACCCTTGGACTGACGCAAGGGGGTGTGACCTGGGAGAAAGCCCTGAAGACCTCGTTCCTGCTTACCCAGGGTTACCTGGACATGACCAGGGGTCAGTGCATGGACTTGGCCTTTGAGACGAGCCGAGACATACGGCTGGAAGATTACCTCACTATGATATCCTGCAAAACCGGCGCCCTCATCCGTTGTGGTACCGAAATGGGCGCCCTAATCGGGTCGGATGATGGGGAGTCCGTGAAAGCGTTCGCCGCCTGCGGCGCCTTTCTCGGATTGGCGTTCCAGATACGTGATGACGTGCTGGGCATCTGGGGAGACGAGGCGGCTATCGGGAAGGCGGTTGGAAACGACATCCGCCGCAAGAAGAAGTCTTTTCCCATAGTTTACGCCCTGGAGGCTGCCGGGCAGGCCGCCCGTCAGAAGCTGATCGACACCTATGACAAACCGAGTCTAGACGAAGAAGACGTGGCGGATGTCCTCGACGTTCTCGACGAGCTGGACGTGGCGGCCAAGGCCCAGGAGATTACCTGTGAGCAGGCGGACCTGGCGGTAAAGCAGGCGCGAAAGGTGTCGTTGCCGGGCTGGGCCCGCCAGGAGTTGGAGGGCCTCATCGATTTTCTGGCGACGCGGCAATACTAGTCCGGGGCTGGCCGCCAAGAGTGAACCATAAAGACTAATTTGTAGAGATTGATACTACAGGCCCGATCTCTTTAGATCCGACCTGCTTAGATTACATAAGGCAAAGGAAGGCACCGATGAAAAAAGCGACGAGGCCCCTGGAGCTGTCGATCAGGTTGGCCTTTTACCTGTTAAAGAGACGTATCCGCGGAACCAAGCGCTTCCCACTGGTGACGATGCTGGAGCCCCTGGAGATGTGCAATCTGGCCTGCGTGGGATGCGGCCGCATCCACGAGTACAAGAACGTCATGGACAAGATGATGCCGGTTGAGGAAGCTCTGTCCGCGGTAAAGGCCTCCGGAGCGCCCATCGTATCCATCGCCGGAGGGGAGCCCACCATCCACCCACAGATAGACCAGATCATTAACGAGCTGGTACGGCGAAAGTACTTCGTGTACTGCTGTACCAACGGGCTCCTGCTAGAAAGGGTGATGAAGAAAGTGCCCCCCTCCAAGTACCTCTCATGGGTGGTCCACATGGACGGCATGGAGGAAAAGCACGACGAGTCGGTGGCCCGGGCGGGGGTGTTCAAGAAGGCCACGGACGCTATCCAGATGGCCCTGGACGGCGGCTATCGGGTGTGCACCAACACTACCATATTCCGTGGATGCGACGTGGAGGACATCCATCAGCTCTTCAACACCATGACGGAGATGGGCGTCGAGGGGTGCATGGTCTCCCCCGGCTACGACTACGTTCACGCACCGGACCACGATATGTTCCTATCCCGCAAGGAGTCTAAAGAGGCCTTCAGCGAGATCTTGGACGAGAAGAAGACCAAGGGAATGAAGCTGTACAACAACCCAATCTACCTGGACTTTCTGAGGGGCAAGAGGGACTACCAGTGCACCGCCTGGTCCAACCCCACCTATACGGTGATGGGGTGGAGGAAGCCCTGCTACCCCCTGGCCGACGAGCACGTGGCCGATGTGAATGAGCTTTTCGAGGAGTCGGTCTGGGAGAAATACGGTGTTGGGAAGGACCCCCGTTGCGCTGGCTGTATGATGCACTGCGGCTTCGAGTCGGCTACCATCTTCAAGGCCATATCAACTCCCAGCGACTGGGTCACCCTGGTCAAGGCGGGCGCATTCAGCAAGAGCGGGATTACGGCGAGCTAGGATAACCGGAGCGTCGAAGGCATGGGACTGTGATAGCCATCGTGGCCTCCATGGACCGGGAGGTGTCTCGTTTGCGGCGCCGTGGCCGACCGATCCGGGTGCGGGTCACCGGGGTGGGAAAGTACGCGGCGGAGGCGGGAGTCCGCGCAATTCTGCAGGAGCCGGACAGGCCCGATGCCATCCTTTCGCTGGGGTTCGCCGGGGCACTAAATGATACGTTGTCCGCAGGCGACCTGGTGATTTGCCGACGACACTTTTCTACGGACGAAGACCGCACGATTGAGTCCGATCCTGGCATGATCGAGCTCGCCCGGGAGGCACTCATCGGATCCGGATCGCCACGCCATTGCGTGGCCGACTCGGTGACGTTGCCGGGTGTGGTATGCGGTGTTCGAGAGAAAGCGGAGCTGGCCGCCGCCACGGGTGCCTCGGTGGCCAACATGGAGGACTACTGGATAGGCCGGCTAGCCGGCGATGAGGGCATTCCGTTCCTGAGCGTAAGGGCCATCCTGGATACCGCGCGTCAGGAGCTGCCCCCCTTCGTGGCCGGGCTCGGAGGCAAGGGGCTTTCGACGCTGGTGCTTCATACGATGGTCAACGGAATCAAGAGGCCGTGGTATCTGGCCCAGATAGCAAAGCTGTCAAGACAGGTCGGGGCAGCCCAGGACAGCCTGGCGGCTTTCGGGGTATTATTCTCAACTGGCTCAACCGGCGCAGCCGGAACGGCCGCCGAAAGGAGCACCGTCGGGGCCTGAGGTCCTCAGACCCTGGAAACGACCATGAGAGTCCTGGTCACCGGGGCGACCGGGTTCATCGGAGGGAACGTCGCCCGGGCCCTTCAGGGCAGGGGCTACGAAGTGGTGGCCCTGGCTAGGGAGGGCAGCAGCACCTTAACCCTTGAAGACACCGGCATCCACAGGATCCACGGGGACGTGACGGACAGGGAGTCGGTGGCCCAGGCCCTCAAAGGGTGCAGAGCGGTGGTGCACTGCGCCGCTATGTACACATTCTGGGCCAGGGATCCCCGCCTGATCCACGAGACCAACGTGATGGGTACAAGGAACGTCCTCGAGGAAGCCCTGAAGGCGGGGGTGGAGCGGTGCGTATACACCAGCACCGTATCCACGGTGGGAATACCCAGAGAGGGATTGGGTAGCGAGGAGATTCAACCGTCCTCCAGGGAGCTGGTGGGCCATTACAAACGGTCCAAGTATCAGGCTGAGAGGGAGGCTTTAGCCATGGCCGAGAAGGGTTTGCCGGTTGTGGTGGTCAATCCCACCGCCCCGGTCGGCCCCTGGGACGTGAAGCCGACCCCCACCGGCCGCATGGTCCTGGGGTTCATCCGGGGCAGGACCCCGGCCTACATAAACACCGGCATGAACGTGGTGGACGTGGAGGACGTGGCCGCGGGCCATGTGATGGCGCTGGAGAAGGGCAGGCCGGGAGAGAGGTACCTTCTTGGCAACAAGAACATGACGTTACGGCAGGTGTTCCGGCTGCTGGCGGAGGTCTCTGGACGGAGGGCGCCCAGAGTGCGGCTACCGATTTGGCTGGCCTTGGGAGCCGGGTATGTGGACCAGTTGGTGGAGGGGGTCTTGCTGGGCAGAGAGCCCGCAATACCCCTGGAGGGGTTAAAGGTATCCCGAAAGCCGATGTTCGTGTGCTGTGACAAGGCGGTGAGAGACCTGGGAATGCCCCAGAGCTCCGTTCAAGGGGCCCTGGAGAAGGCGGTCAGGTGGTTTCGGGACTATGGATATGTGGACAACAAGAACTAGGGAAAACGTAAGAATGCAGAACAGGGAACAGCGTGGCTGAAATAGCCGGGGCAAGCCGGGATATCCGCGAGGCGGTAGACCAGACGATTCACCGCTCTCAGCGGTATTTCATGTCGGTGCAGTACTCCGAGGGCTACTGGTGGGCCGAGTTGGAGTCCAACCCGACCATGGAAGCCGAGTACCTGTTGCTTAGCTACTTCCTCGAAACGGTGGACAGCGACCGCTGGCGGAAGCTGACCAATTACATCCTCGGCAGGCAGCGGGAGGACGGGTCCTGGTGCCAGTACTACGCAGCACCCGGGGACGTAAGCACTTCCGTGGAGTGCTACTTCGCTTTGAAGCTGGCCGGAGTGTCTCCTGACACCCCGGAGATGCGGAAGGCCCGGGAGTTCATCCTATCCCGCGGCGGTGTGCCAAGGGTCCGCATCTTCACCAAGATATGGCTCTCCCTGTTCGGCCAATGGGAATGGTCCGGGACCCCGATGATGCCCCCGGAGCTGATGTTTCTGCCCAGCTGGTTCCCCTTCAACATCTACGAGTTCTCCAGCTGGGCCCGGGCCACCATCGTGCCCATGCTCATCATCCTTACCGAGAGGCCGGTCCGGCCGGTGCCTGAGGAAGCCCGCATCGACGAGCTGTATCCGGAGCCACGTGAGCTCACGGACTATTCCCTACCCCGCCCCGACGGTCTCCTTGGGTGGCGGAGGTTCTTTCAGGTGTCCGACAAGCTTCTTCGTATCTATGACCGGATGCCCGTCAAGCCTGGACGGGCAAGAGCCGTCCGGAAGGCCGTCGAGTGGATCGTCGCCCACCAGGAAGCCGACGGCTCGTGGGGAGGCATACAGCCGCCCTGGGTCTACTCCTTGATCGCCCTCAAGCAGTTGGGGTACTCCATGGACCACCCTGTAATGAAGAAGGGGTTCGCCGGGTTCGAGGGGTTCGCCATCGAGGAAGGCGAAACCTGGAGGGTCCAGGCCTGTGTATCTCCGGTGTGGGACACGTGCCTGGTGCTGATAGCTCTTCTAGACTCGGGGATGGCCCCTGACGATCCGGACCTCCTGAGGACGGCCCGGTGGCTGCTCAAGGAGCAGATTCTCACCGGCGGGGACTGGCAGGTGAAGAACGGGAAGACTCCTCCCGGCGGTTGGGCCTTCGAGTTCGAGAACGACCTGTACCCCGATATAGACGACGCCGCGGAGGTGCTGATGGCCTTGCACGGAGTCCGCCTGGAGGGTGACGAGGAGGCCCGGAAGGCCGAGGCCATAGACCGAGGGGCCAGGTGGGTCCTGGGCATGCAGTGCAGGAACGGCGGGTGGGCCGCCTTCGACAAGGACAACGATAAGAGCTACATCGCCAAGATACCCTTCAGCGACTTCGGCGAGGCTCTCGATCCTCCCAGCGTCGACGTAGCCGCCCACGTGGTGGAGATGCTGGGCAAGCTGGGCTACAGGAAGGACCTCAAAGCCCTCCAGCGGGGCTATGAGTACATCAAGTCGGAGCAAGAGCCCGACGGCCCCTGGTTCGGCAGGTGGGGCGTCAACTACATCTACGGTACTGGGGCAGTACTTCCCGCCCTGGAGGCCATCGACGAGGACATGGGCCAGCCCTACGTGAGGCGGGCCGTCGAGTGGGTCGTCGCCCATCAGAACCCCGATGGTGGATGGGGAGAGAGTTGCGGCTCCTACGTGGACGCGTCCCTGAGAGGAGCGGGCCCCAGTACCGCTTCTCAGACGGCCTGGGCTCTCCTTGCCCTGCTGGCTGCCGGGGAAGTGGCGCATCCAGCCACCGAGGGCGGCGTGCGGTATCTGATGGACACCCAGCTGGAAGATGGCTCCTGGGACGAGCCGTACTTTACCGGAACCGGATTTCCCGGCTACGGCATCGGGCAGCGCCTTGACCGACTTCCCCAGCCCGGGGAGGCGGGATATCAGGGGTTGGAGATGCCTGCCGGCTTCATGATCAACTACCATATGTACCGTAATCTATGGCCTCTGACGGCCCTGGGGCGATACCGACGGCTCGCGGGTCTGACCCGATGAGAAGGAGAAGCTGATGGACGACCGAAACTCCTTGAAGACCGCCTCTGAGGTGCTGAACGGGATACCAGAACCCGAATCGGTGACGCCGCGGGCCCAAAGACCCAAGGTGACGGCGTTGGAACGAGCCGAGAATCCAGGGGGCGAGGGAGGAATGATGAAGACCCGACTCTACTGCCTCGAGCTGGAAAGCGTGAAGGCGCCCGAGTTCATCGATATCACAGACCGTGTCCGGGAGTGCGTTTCGGATGCCAAGGTGCGCCAGGGGTTCGTGGTAGTCTTTTCAAGGCACACCACCGCGGCCATCAAGATAAACGAAAACGAGCCCCTGCTGCTCCAGGACATGGAGAAGTTCCTCGAAGGCGTCGCCCCCCGCAACGGCCACTATCAGCACAACGACTTCACCATTCGCACGGTTAACATGACCGAAGACGAGTGCCCCAACGGCCACGCCCACTGCCAGCAGCTTCTCCTGGGATCCAGCGAGACAATCCCAATAGTCGACGGTATGATGCACTTCGGCCGCTGGCAGAGCATCTTCATGATTGAGCTGGACCACCCCCGCCCTCGGGAGGTGATGGTCCAGGTGTTGGGCAGCGAGTAAGCCAGATTAGGTAGTTGCTCCGGAAACAGAGCCGAGGCCGGATGCCCTCCTGGATGACGGGGCGATGGGAATCGACAGGGCAACCCTCGAAGGTGTGGGAATGAAAAACCTGGATCTTGCCTACGAAGAGTGTCGTCTGATCACCCGGAGGGAGGCGAAGAACTTCTACTATGCCTTCATCACCCTCCCGTCCAAGAAGCGCAGGGCTATTTACGCCGCCTATGCCTTCTGTCGCCTCTGCGACGACTCCGTCGACCAGGACCTGCCCATAAGCGAGAAGCTGCGCCTCCTGGACGAGCTTCGGGAGAGACTCTCGGCGACCTATTCGGGTCACGCCGATGGGCCGGTCTTCACGGCGCTGTCCCATGCCATAGGTACCTACGACATACCCGAGGAGTATTTCCAGGAAGTGATCTCCGGGGTTGAGATGGACCTGACCAAAAGCCGGTACCAGGATTTTTCGGAGCTGCGCACCTACTGCTACCGAGTGGCTTCCGTGGTAGGCCTTATCTGCATTCAGATTTTCGGCTACTCCCACGTCAGGGCGAAGGAATACGCCGTCGATCTGGGCCTCGCGATGCAGCTGACGAACATCCTGCGGGACATCAAGGAAGACATGGAGCGGGACCGGGTCTATCTGCCGCTGAACGAAATGGAGGACTATGGCTACTCCCTCGAGGACATGGCAGAGGGAGTGGTCAACCAGCCCTTTCTTGACTTCATGTCCTTTCAAACCCGGCGGGCCCGTCAGTACTTCGAGAGCGGCTTCAGGCTACAGCCCTACCTTACCCGCCGCTCCCGCGCATGCCCCGCGGTTCTGGGGCAGATATACAGCCACATCCTGGACCGTATCGAAGCTCGACACTTCGACGTGTTCAACGGCCGCGTCAGCCTCAGCAGCCGGGAGAAGTATATGGTCACGGCGCAAACCTGGATGAAGAGCCTTCTTCCCATCCTGAAAGCGTCCTGATGTCGAAGCGGGAAGCGTGGATTTCCTGGGGTGAGTGAAGCTGCACTGATCCTGGCTCCGTTCTCTCGAGATGCCCTGGTAGCCCTAGAGGGCGCAGTGCCGGTCACATACGAGAGTTGGACCGAAACACTCCGCCTTCAGTCTCCGGAAGAGCTTGCTCGGCGCATAGACGACGAAGGCATCAGCGTCCTGGTGGTCGAGGCGGACTTCGTGTTCGACGACGTTCTGAGGCAACCCACACCGCTGAGGTTCCTGGGAGTCTGCCGCAACGGCTTGGATCATCTGGACGTAGAGGCGGCCACCCGGAGCGGGGTGGTCGTGGTCAACACCCCGGGCAGGAATGCCCGCGCGGTGGCGGAGCTCACCATCGGGCTGATGCTCTCCCTGGCCAGGAGCATTCCTCGCCTGGACGTTTACATCAAGGAGGGCCGGTGGGAGAGCCCGGTGGAGCCCTACTTGAAAATGCGGGGCGTGGAGCTCGAAGGAAAGACCCTGGGGATCGTGGGACTGGGAGCCATCGGGAAAACCGTGGCCCGGTTGGGAAGAGCCCTGGGGATGCGAGTCGCGGCGTACGATCCTTATGCCGCTCTCCCCACGAGTCCCGCCGATGAAGAGGATGCCGTGGCCGTCCTGGACGGCCTGGACCTGCTGTTGCAGGCCGCCGACTTCCTCTCCATCCATGTCCCGCTGTCTGAAGAGACCAGGGGGTTGATAGACCGCCGGAGACTGGAGACGATGAAACCCGGCTCCTACATAATCAATACCGCCGCTTATCCTGTTATCGACGAGGTAGCGCTGGTGGAATCCCTGGAGTCAGGGCACATCGCCGGCGCGGCCCTGGACGTCTATCAAGCCCATCCGGTCCCGCCCACCAACCCCCTCTTGAAGCTGGACAACGTCATCCTGACTCCTCACATAGGCGGCGCCACTGAAGGCACCGTCGAGCGACAATCCTGGATGATGGTGGAAGACATCCAGCGGTTCCTGCAGGGACACCGGCCCCTCCACTTGGTGAACGAGGAGGTCTGGACGCGCCGTGGGTAAGTCCGTACTGGCCCTGGACATGGGCACCAGCTCCCTTCACTGTATGCTGGCCGATGTCGACGGGCGCCCCTTGAGCGTGGCCAGCGCTCCCATCGGGTACTTTACCCCTGAAGGCTGCTCTTCCCTGGCCAGGGAGTTCGACCCGGGAGCTGTACTGGAAGGCCTTGGTCGGCTGGTGGGAGAGGTCCTAAAGGGCAGCGGGCGGAACGCGGAAGACCTCTGCGCCATCGGGGTCACCGGCCAGCGCCAGGGAGTGGTGTTCCTGGATGGCGAGGGAGGGGAGGTCTACTGCGGCCCCAACGTGGACCTGCGTGCGGTGTTCGAGGGCGGATCCCTGGACGAGGACCTGGGCGAAGAAATCTACGCCACCACGGGCCACCGGCCGTCCCTTCTCCTGGCCCCCGCCCGCCTGAGGTGGTTCCAACAGCACAGACCCACCGTGTTCGAGACCATCCGCACCATGCTCACGGTCCCGGGCTGGCTGGCGTACCGGCTGACGGGCAACCAGGTCGCGGAGGCGTCGGCGGAGGCCGAGGCTGGACTGCTGGACGTGGCTACCGGCGAGAGGCCATGGACCTTGCTGGACAGGCTGGGAGTCCCCGGGTCGTTCCTGCCTCAAGTATACCCCGGGCCGGTGCCTTCTGGCCCTCTCACCGGTTCCGCCGCGGCACTCTGGGGATTGCCGGTGGGGATCCCTGTGGTGGTCGCCGGGCCCGATACACAGTGCGGCCTGTTAGGCATGGGATTGGGCCGCCCCGGCCAGGTGGGAGCTGTCCTCGGGTGGAGCGGCGCCCTGCAGGTCCTCGCCTGGTCGCCCCGTCACGACCAGGGCGGACGAACCTGGTCGGGGCGTTACCCGCTGCAAGGGCAGTGGACGGTGGAAAGCAGTCTGGGCGATGCCGGCAATTCCTATCGCTGGCTCGTGGGTACCCTCCTGGGCCCCGATGCCTCCTTCGAAGAAGCCGACCGGCTGGCCCTGGAAAGCGGGACGGACCATGGAGATGTGACGGCCTTCCTAGGTCCGGCTCATGTCAGTCCCTGGCAGGGGGGGCTGAGGAGGGGGGGACTGCTCTTTCCTACCCCACTAAGTTTCCAGGAAACGTCCCGGGGCCAGCTGCTGCGGGCGGCCCTGGAGGGCGTAGCTTTTAGCCTGAAGGCCCACCTGGGGATACTGGGGGAAGTGTCGGGCCGCGCTCCCGGAACACTTTGCCTCGGAGGTGGGATGTCCCGCAGCAGTACGTTGGCCACCATCCTGGCCAACGTACTGGGCGCTCCGGTGAGACGAAGCGTGTTTGCAAATGTAAGTGCCATGGGGACAGCCCTGGCCACCGCCTCCACCCTCGACTCCATGTCCCTGAGACAGATGGTGGAGGGCGCGACTGTAGACCTCGAGGAGGTCGAGCCGGGCCCTTCCACCGACGTCGCCCTGTACCGGGAGCGATACCAACAGTGGCTGGAGATGTACAACCGCCTGGGACATGATTGATGTCCGGAGCCTCATCGCAAGAGTGGCACGCAGAGAGGCAAACCATCGTGGATGTGGCGAGGGAGATGGTCGGGCAGGGTCTTGTCGCCGGCTCCAGCGGGAACGCCAGCATGCGCCTGCCGGGCGGGCGCGGAAATGGATCGGTGCTCATTACACCGGCCCGACTACCCTACCGCCTGCTTGGCGCCGATGACCTGGTTGTGATCGACTTGGATGGGGAGCCGGTGGACGGCGACCGGGTCCCGTCAACGGAGACCGCGACCCACCTGGCGCTGTACAAGGGCCGGCCGGATGTGGGCGCCGTGCTGCATACCCACTCGGTCTACGCGTCGGTAGTGGCTGTGGCCGGTCTGGAGGTCCCGCCACTGCTCGACGAGATGGTGGTCAAGATAGGCGGAAGCGTGAGGGTCGCTGAGTACGCCTTCCCATCGACGGAGGACCTGGCCCGCAGCGCCTGGGACGCCCTGGGAGATCGAAACGCGGTGCTGTTACGTAATCATGGGTTGGTGGCGGTGGGTCCCACTGCCTGGGAGGCGTTTGAGGTCTGTCAGCTGGTGGAGAGGGTGGCCCACGTCTACGTGTACGCATCGCTGCTGGGCAAAGCCGTCGAGCTCCCGCAGGAGATCGTGCAGATGGAGCGAGAGCTGTACCTGATGCAGAGGGCCGCCCGGTTGTCCCAAGGCGCCCATGGGGAAAACGAAGGGGGATAGGTATGGTCACCATTCCCGGCTTCCTCTTGAGGAGGCTGTACGTGAGGGGGAGCCTGCGCAACGTGGACCACGGGGTCCAGTTTCAGCTGTTGAACCGGCTGGGAGCCGGCTATGCTCGGAGACTCCTACCCCTCGCCCTAGATGGTCGGGAGGTCCCGTTGGAGCAATGTTCTTTTACTGTAGACGGCCAGGACTTCTCCTTCGAGGTCGTGTCCGCGGAGACGCCCTTCACTCTTGACCTGGACAAGGCGACCACCATCACCATAAGCGACGCCAGCCTGACCTCCGAGCCACATACCATCGGCATGGGCTTCGAGGTGGCGGGGTTGGGGGTCCTGCAGTTCGACTTCACCGACGTCCCCTCCGATGGCTAGCAGTCCCCCGGTCGTGGCCATCACCGGCGCCTCGGGCTACGTCGGTTCCAGGCTTCTCCTGGAGCTGGAGCAGGAGGAGAGGCTGTCGAAGGTAGTAGCGATGGACACCCGGCCTCTCCCTGTTCCCTATCACAACGTCGCCGCCGAGAGGATCGACGTTACCGAACCCCTGGACGAAACCTTCCGGGACCACGGGGTCGATGCGGTGGTCCATCTGGCCTTCAGCTTCGGGTCCGGCCGTAGGAAAGGCGAGGCAGATCGAGTTCACCAGGAGAACCTGGGGGGTGTACGAAGAGTTCTCGAAGCCTGCGTTGAGAGCAAAGTTCGCAAAATCATCTACCTTAGCTCCCACACTGTATATGGGGCCCGCACGGATAATCCGGTCCCTATAACCGAAGATGCGCCACTCCGACCAATGGAGGCCTTCCAGTACTGCCGGGACAAGGCCCTGTGCGAGGGCGAGATCCAGCGCTTTGCCAGGGAGAACCCCCAGGTCTGTGTAACAGTCCTGAGGTGCTGTGTGGTTATGGGCCCAAACGCCGACAACTTCGTGACCCGGGCCCTCTTCAAGCCCTTACTGCTTGGAGTTCGGGGCTACGACCCTCCGCTGCAGCTCGTCCACGAGAACGACCTGGCCAAGCTCCTGCGTCAGGTCATAATGGAACCCCGCAGCGGTACCTTCAACGTCGCTGGAAAAGGGGTTGTCTTCTACTCTGAGCTGGCGCGGATCTCCCGGCGCAAGCTGGTTTTCCTACCGGCGGCTCTGGCGTATCCCCTGACACAGATGGCCTGGAACCTGGGGATCCAAAAGGACTCCCCCTCCGTCGGGCTGAATTTTGTTCGCTATCCGGTGATCCTGAGCACAGGTCGGCTGAAGAAGGAGACCGGGTTCACGTTCGGTTACACCTCGGAGGACGCCCTGAGGTCTTACGTTTCAGGACACGTCGCCTAGGCTAGACTGGCCTCGTCGCCGGTGATCCCGGCTATTCAGGGGAGCAAACTGGAGGTGTCGTGGCGGTCAAGCGCGTTCTTATCGACACCGACCCGGGCAACGACGACGCCATCGCTCTTCTTATGGCCCTTGGTCCCTACGGCTCGGCCAGGTTGGAAATCCTGGGAGTGACCACCGTTGGCGGGAACGCCCACCTGGCCCGCACCACCCGCAATGCCCTGGCAGTCCTGGAGTACGCCGGCCGGGGCGACCTGCTGCTGGCGAAGGGAGCGTCGAGGCCCCTCAGTGGGGCCTTTCCCTACGGCTACTACTTCCACGGTCCGGGAGGGCTATCGGAGAGGCTCCCGACTGCTCGAAGCGTTGCCTCGGGACAGGGAGCGGTGGAGTATCTCCGGGACCGGCTCATGGCCGGCCCCAAAGATGACGGGATCACCCTTATTGCCCTGGGTCCTCTGACCAACTTGGCGAAGCTGCTGGACCGGCATCCGGAAGCGGGATCGCGTATATCGAGCCTTGTGGCGATGGGGGGCGCCGTGGGCGTGCGGGGTAACATTACCCCTCACGCGGAGTTCAACTTCTACAGCGATCCGTGGGCGGCCCGCAAGGTACTCTCATCGGGGGTGGAAACGACCCTGGTGGACTTGAGTGTTTGCCGGCAGGTCCCCATAGACCGGGAGGGGGTCGCCCGGCTGCTCGAAGCTGGCCGGATGGGTAGGTTAGCGGGACTGATTCTATCGGGATGGTTCCGGAGGAATCCCGACGCAGCCGCTTGCGATCTGTGCGACCCGCTGGCGATGGCGGTGGCCATGGATTCTGACATCATGGCCACCCGGACCGTACGTGTGGGAGTCGAGACCGACGATGCCGACCGACGGGGTGAGTCGGCGGTCGAAGCCGGGGACGGTGCCGTCCGGGTGGCGACGGACGTTGACGTCGATCGGTTTTTCCGGCTATTCTACAGCGCCCTGGATTGACCAGACCTGCCCACATGGGAGGACAGTATGGCACTTTTCCTGAACGAGAGTGAAGTCTCGGAGCTGTTGCCGGTGGCCGAGTGCATAGACGTGCTGGAGAAGGCGTTCCGCTACGCCGCAGACGGACTGGCGGAAAACGTGCCCAGGTCCCGCATCAGGCTGCCCCAGGGGTTTCTCCACTTTATGGCCGCCGCCTGCATCGGCCCAGATCTATCGGGATTCGGTTACAAGGCATACAGCACCTTCCCCGGAGGCGGCAAGTTCTTGGTGATGCTCTACGACCCGGAAACGGGCGGCCTGCTCTCCGTCATGGAGTCCGGCGCCCTCGGTCAGATCCGGACCGGGGCCGCCTCGGGCCTGGCTACCCGGTACATGGCCCGGGTGGACGCTGCCCAGGTGGGGATAATCGGCACCGGCTTCCAGGCTCAGACCCAGCTGGAGGCGGTGTGCGCCGTTCGTGGAGTGAAAACCGTGAGGGCTTTCAGTCGTAACTCCGAGAAACGGGAGGCCTTCGCCGCCACGATGAGCGAGCGGCTGGGGATCGAGGTGGTCCCCGCTGGCAGCGCCGAGGAGTGCGTCCGTGGAGCCGACGTCGCCATTACCATAACCAGCTCCCGGGAGCCGGTGCTGAACGGCGAGTGGCTGGCCCAGGGTGCCCTCGTCAACGCCGCTGGCGGCAACCACTGGATGCGACGGGAGGTCGACCAGGTGGTGGTGGAGCGGGCCGGCCTGATCGTGGTGGACGACCTGGAGCAGGCCAAGATGGAGTGCGGCGACCTCATCTGGCCCGCCGAGCGGGGCCTGTTCCGCTGGACCATGGCCGGCGAGCTAAAAGACGTTGTAGCGGGCAGGGTCGAAGGCAGGCCCGACGACTCTGCCATCACCCTGTTCGAGTCCCAGGGCGTCGCCATCGAAGACGTGGCGGCCGCTCTCCACGTCTACCACAAGGCACGCGAGCGGGGGATGGGTAGGGATCTGCCATTCTAACCCTCACTCCCCACCCCCGGTTGTCCCACGAAGCTAGGCAACCTATAATGGGGTCTGCCACACGGTTATCGATCGGCTAAGGACCAACTCCCCGTGTACGGAGGTGTCCCATGGTTTCAACGAAGGGTTCCAGGCTCAAGCACCGGAGCTGGGAAGTGACCGACGGCCCCGAGCGAGCCCCCGCCCGGTCTTACTTCTATGCTATGGGGCTCACCCCCGAGGACATGAAAAAGCCTTTTGTGGGGATAGCCAACCTGGCCAGCGACATCACCCCCTGCAACGTCCACCTCAGCCGGCTCGCCCAGGCCGTCCGCGAGGGCACGAAGGCCGCCGGCGGCACCCCCTTCGAGTTCGGCACTATAACGGTGAGCGACGGCATCACCATGGGCACCCAGGGCATGAAGGCCTCCCTGGTCAGCCGAGAGGTCATCGCCGACTCCATCGAGATGGTGGCCTTCGGGCAGCGCTTCGACGGCCTGGTCACCATAGCCGGGTGTGACAAGAACCTGCCCGGGACTCTGATGGCGGCCACCCGCCTGAACATCCCCGCCGTCTTCGTCTATGGAGGGAGCATCATGCCCGGTAGGTTCCAGGGCAGGGACGTCAACGTTCAGGACGTGTTCGAGGCGGTGGGCGCCCACTCCAAGGGGAACATGACCGACCAGGAGCTGGAGGAGTTAGAGAGCCGCGCCTGTCCCGGGGCGGGCTCCTGTGCCGGGATGTTCACAGCCAACACCATGTCCGCCGCCATCGAGGCCCTGGGCATGTCCCTACCCGGTGACGCTTCCATCCCCGCCGTCGACCCGCGCAGGGAGGACAGTTCCCGCCAGGCGGGTGAGGCCGTCATGCGGCTCCTGGACGAGGGCATCCGGCCGCGGGACATCCTGACCCGCGATGCCTTCGAGAACGCCATCGCGGTCGTGGCGGCCACCGGAGGCTCCACCAACGCCGTGCTCCACCTGCTGGCCATCGCCCACGAGGCCGGCGTGCCGCTGACCATAGACGACTTCGACCGGGTGAGCGCCAGGACTCCCTACATCGCCGACATGAAGCCCGGTGGGAAGTACGTGATGGCGGACCTTGACAGGGTGGGCGGCGTCCCTCTGGTGATGAGGCGCCTATTGGACGCCGGGTTACTCCACGAAGACGCATTGACCGTAACCGGGAAGACCATCAGGGAGAACCTGGACTCCATAGCCATCACCGGGGACGGCATGCCCGTGGTCCATCCGGTGGACGCCCCCCTGGCGCCGTCCGGCGGGTTGGTCATCCTGAAGGGCAACCTGGCCCCCGACGGCGCCGTGGTCAAGGTTGCCGCCAGCGAGCACATCACCCACGAGGGACCCGCCCGGGTGTTCGAACGGGAGGAGGACGTCTTCCAGGCCATCAGGGCCCAGGACATACGGTCCGGCGACGTGGTGGTGATCAGGTACGAGGGGCCCAAGGGCGGCCCGGGCATGAGGGAGATGCTGGCTGTAACGGCGGCCATAGTGGGCCAGGGCCTGGGGCAGGAGGTGGCCCTGATAACCGACGGCCGGTTCTCCGGCGCCACCCGCGGGCTTATGGTGGGCCACGTGGCCCCCGAGGCTGCGGTAGGCGGCCCCATCGGGCTGGTCCAGGAGGGGGATATCATAACCCTGGACGTCCCCGGACGCAGCCTCGACGTCCAGGTATCGGAAGAGGAGATGGCGGCCCGCGGCCGCGAGTGGAAGCCCAGGCCCTCCGAGTACCCGACGGGTGCCCTGGCCAAGTACGCCAAGCTGGTGGGCTCAGCCTCGGAGGGGGCGGTCACCAGCTAGCTGTAAACTCCTTCCCCCGCAATGGGGGAAGGCTGGGATAGGGGTGAAGTCCCCTGCCCTGACTCCCTGCCGGCATGGTAGGGAGAACCGTGGATAGGAGCGGTCATATGCCTCAACAAGTAGGGATCGAGTTCCTGGACCGGGTGCGCCCCCAGATCAACGCCCTGGTCACCGAGGACGCCAGGCGGCTGCCCGGCATGCGCTATTGCGACGTGCGCATCCAGGTGCGGGAGGAGAAGGGGGCCGTCGCCGAGAACGGCAGCGAGAAGGCCAGCGGCGAGGACTACGCCTTCGACTTCGGGGTCCGGGCCATCGCCGGAGGCCGCGCGGCCGCCCCGGGCTACTATGGGAAGATCCTGGGCTCTACCGACACCGACCGCATCGTCGAGGTTGTCCGCGACGGCATAAAGCAGGCCCATCAGCGGGCCAGGGCCAGCGCCCGGATGAAGGGCCAGGCCCGCCGCCGCTTCGGCGTGCTGGGAGAGACCCTCTACGACACGGCGCTGGCGCCGGTGCGGGTGGTCCAGGATACGGTTCCCGCCGTGTATCGCGACGACCCGCGCTCTGTGTCCCTATCCGACACCGTGAAGATGGCGGTGGACGGCTGCAAGGCGGCCCAGGGGACCAGCGGCCAGATCGTGTACGCCGCCGCGTCGGCCGGCACCTTCGTGATGCGGGAGCTGTTCTGCAGCTCCGAGGGAGCCGACATCGATCAGACCTTCGCCCAGACCGAGGGGTTCGTCATCGTCATATGCACCAGCGAGCACGGTACCCTGGAGATCTATGACTTCACCGGCCACCAGAGGGGCTGGGAGATTCTCACCGAGGGCTACGACAACGGCACCATTACCCTCCCCGACTTCGAGTCCTTCTGCAAGACGCTGGGGACGGATGGCGTCGAGGTGGCCAATTCCCCACCCCTGCGCCCTCCGGACAAACCGGTGGTTGTGGTCACCGACCCCCACTTCAACACGCTGCTGGTCCACGAGGTGGTGGGACATCCCTCGGAGCTGGACCGGGCCCTGAAGTACGAGACCTCCTACGCCGGCCGGAGCTGGTTCTACCGGGATATGGCCGACAACCAGATAGGGCGCCAGATCGCATCCCCCCTTATCGACGCCTTCTCAGACCCTACCATGGAGGGCTTCGGCTCCTTCAAGTACGACCACGACGGCACCCCCGCGAGGCGGGCCTATCACATCCGGGCCGGCTCCTTCGAGGAGTTCCTCAACAACCGCCAGACGGCGGGCATCCTGGGGGTGCAGCCCAACGGGTCGGCCCGCGCCACCGAGGCCAGCCTCATCCCCTTGATCCGCATGACAAACACAGTCTTCGCCCCCGGGGACCGTGACCCCCAGGAGATCATCGGAGAGGTGGAGGACGGCTACTATGTCTCCGGCCACCGCGTCCCTTCGGTGTCCGAGGCCCGCGAGAACTTCCGCATCACCGCCGTGAAGGTGTACGAGATCAAGAACGGTCAGCTGGGCCAGCTCTACCGCGACGGAGGGATAACCTCGGACTCCCGGGACTACTTCATGAGCATCGACGCGGTGGGCAGCGACTTCCGAATGTACCCCATCCCCAACTGCGGCAAGGGCCAGCCTATGCAGGCCAAGCGCATGAGTAACGGTGGCCCTACCATGCGGGGCGTCGCCCGCCTGACGGGGCCGGGGTAGGGGAAATTGGAGGAGATGTGGCCGAGGGGTTGACATGACCCGTGATGAGTTCAGACGGCAGCTAGACGGGTTACACACCCAGGTTACCGTGGGCTATTTGTATTACGAAATCTGGAAAGCGTTGTCATCTAATGAAGAGACCGCAGATGCACTGAATCTATACAAAGGTTTCTTTGTCCCCGTCCAACTGGCTTTCCTCGACATGCTGGTTATTCAATTCTACAAGGCATTTGACAAACACCCGATGGCTGTTAGCTTGAGGCGATTGCTAGAGGCTGCTAGGAATGATCACACTCTCGTACCCAATAGTGATGAACAACAGTTGGGTGGGATACATAACGGCATTTCCAAACTTGAGAACGATGAGGTGTTAAAAAGCTCAAACGAAGAAGGGATCAATACATAGCCCATTTCGATGCAAGTCCGCTTGAGTCGATTTTTTTCCCGTCAGAAGAGCTCGACAGATTTGTGGGAGGCATCAAGTGGTTATTCGATGAGTTGTCGAGTGCCTATGACGGTTCTAACTATGACTGGTCGGTTCAGGCATGTTATTCAGTCCGAGAGACGAATGACGTACTCGGTATACTGCAAGAATTGTTCGATTCACACCAGCGGACTCTGAATCCAACAGGTAGTAATTAGCAATAGCTTTACAGGAGACAGTCACATGCCTATAACACCCCTGAGCCAGCTAAAGCGCACCGTCACCGAAGGTCTTGCCTACCTGAAGACCCAGCCCGACATCGCCGAGGCGGAGGTGTTCGCCTCGGCCAACGGCAACCTCACCGTGCGGCTCAACTACACCTCCCGCATCCCCAGCAACGGCGTCGAGGAGCCCAAGTCCCTGGAGTCCTACGGCTTGGGCATCCGGGTGGCCTTCAACACCCCTGAGGGGGTAAAAACGGGCTTTGGCAGCGAGCCCGCAGACCTGTCCCTGGAAGGGGTCAAGCGGGCCCTGGGAAAGGCCCGGCAGGGCGCCGTCCGCGATACCGAGTACGTCTCCCTGCCCAAACCCACGGGGGAGAAGCCCACCCTGACCCGCTACCACGATCCGGCCATCATGCGCATGGGCAACGGCCGGCTGGTCGAGGCTGGCTGGCGCACAGTGGAGAGAGCGCTGGAGGTTTTCAGCACCTCGGAGGACCTGCTGAATGTGGCAGGCTCGCCCCAGGGGGTTCGGGACCTGGGGCTGATCCTTGGCGGCGACGTGGTGATGCTCCAGGAGCGCATGGCCATCGGCTCCTCGAACATGCCCCGGGTCCAAACCGACGAATCCACTATGGTGATGGCCTTCACGACCGCCATGCTGGAGGACCAACAGGCCAAGGGCAGCGGTTGGCTCGTGGGTAACGGCGTGTCCGACCTAAGCGGCGAGTCTGGTGCGGAGGCGGCCCGCGCCGCCATCGCTGCGATGGGCGGCCAGCGGGTGCAGGACGGCGCCTATAGGGTCGTCTTGGGTCCGCAGACTCTTACCGAGCTGCTGGAGTGGATCCTCATGCCCAGCCTTCAGCTGGACATGTTCTATGCTGGCGCGTCCACCTTCCTGGGAAAGTTGGGACACAAGGTGGCCTCGGAGAGCCTGTACGTCTACGACGATGCCTCGATGCCCGGGCTGGCTGCGAGCAAGGCCATCAACGACGAGGGGCTACCCACCGGCAGGGCGGACTTGATAAAGGACGGCGCGTTGGTAGGATTGCTGGCTAATCACTACGAGCACCAGCGTATGCTCAACGATCCCAAGGGCGGAGAGAAGCTGGGCGTGGACCCGCAGGTGGTGGCCCGTGCCATCGCCCCGCGCAACGGTTTCCGCACGGGCCATGGCGGGGGCAGGAACTTCGACTCGCCGCCCTCGACGACTCCGACGAACCTGGTGGTAGAGGGCAGGGAGGGACACACCCACGAGGAGCTGCTGAGGATGGTGGGCGATGGCCTCTACATCGGCCGCATCTGGTACACCTACCCGGTCAACGGCATCGGCGCGGGAGACTTCAGCGGCACGGTGGTGGGGGACTCCTACATCATCAAGGACGGCAAGATCGTCGCGCCCCTGAAGCCCAACACGATCCGCATGAACGAGAACATCCACAACGTGCTCAACAAGATCCTGGGGATTGGGGCGGAGCGGCGCGGGACGGTGCGATGGGCCTCGGACCAGGTGACCTGGGCCCCCGAGGTGGCGGTGGAGGACTTCCACGTCAACGGGATCGGCGGCTACATGGAAGAGGTGTTTTAACCTCGTATCAGCACCACGTCCCGCTGCACTGGCGTTGTGGCGTAGGGACCCTCCTCGGACATGTAGACGTCGATCTCCGAGCGGACGCCGAACTCCGGCAGGTAGATGCCCGGCTCGATGCTGAAACCGATGCCCGGGATGATGCTGCGGTCGTCCTCGGTCTCGAAGCCGTCCAAGTTCACCGCGTCGGCGTGGACGTCCCGTCCGATGCTATGTCCCAGCCGGTGGGTGAAGTAGTCGCCGTAGCCGGCGCGGTCGATGTGCTCCCTGGCGATCCGGTCCACCTGGCGGCCTTCCAGTATGATGCCCTGTCGAGCTGAGCCCTCCAGGTACTTCAGGGCCGCGTCCCTGGCGGCGGCCACCACTCCGAACACCTCACGGTGCCTCTCAGGCACCTCGTCTCCCACGTAGGCCACCCAGGTGATGTCGGCGTAGACGCTGCTTTCCGCCAGTTCCTTAGCCCACAGGTCGATGAGCAACCAGTCCCCCTGTCGGATGACGCTGCTGCCCTCGGGAGCTGGCTCGTAGTGGGGGTCGCTGGCGCGGGCGTTGGTGGCCACTATGGGCCCATCGGGGAGTGCAGCCCCTCCTCCCCGAGGCGGCGTCGGATCAGCTCGGCCACCTGGTACTCGGTGGGGCTGGAGGAAAGATTTTGCCCTATGTGGTCGAAGGCCTCCAGCACGATGCGGCCCAGGGCGTCGGCCGCCCGCAGGTGGGAGGACAGCTGGGCCTGGCTCCAGCGCTGGGTGGCGTATTGAAGCAGGTCCGCCGACGAGACTACGTCTACTCCCAGGCCGCGGACCAGCTCGATCGTTCCGGCATCGACTTTGGAGGCGCGGGGAAGGAGGCCCAGGGGCGAGTACTCCATGGCTATGTGGCCACCTGCCGGCAGCAGTCCGCCCAACCCCTCCAGCATGGTCTCCCGGCTGCGGTAGACTGCCGTCCTCAGGCCGGTTAGCGCGAACTTACCCGCGTCGACGTGATGGGCCAGCAGACGGGGTTCGCCCGAGGCGGGTATGAAGAGGAAGCAGGGGCGTGTTATGGTGCCGACTCCATCGCCGACAATATCCCAGAAGAAGGGATTAGAGCGCCTGTAGTCGTAGACCAGCCAACCATCGATGCCGTGGTTTGTGGTCTGCCTGATGTACTCCTGGGCTTTCCCTATCGTATCGGACGAGTGCATGCTTCTAGTAGATTTCCTGCACCGCGCCGCCGTCGACGCATATGCTGGCACCCGTGATGTAGTCGGCCTTCTCCGATGACAGGAAGGCGATCAGGTCTCCCACGTCTTCGGGAGTGCCAAGGCGGCCCATGGGTACCTTCCTGGTGTGCTCGGCTTTGATCTCCTGGACCGGGCAGTCCCTTTCCTGGGCCTGCTCTTCGTACCAGGAGGCCGCCCGGTCGGTGAGGATATGGCCGGCCAGGACGTTGTTTACCGTTATGTTGAAAGAGGCCAGCTCCGCCGATAGGGCCTTGGCGAATCCCACCGCCGCGATCCGGCTTGATGTGGAGAGGACCCTTCCCTCCTCGGGCTGCCTGGCCGATATGGAGAGGCGATTTATGATGCGTCCCCACTGCTGCTGCTTCATGTAGGGGACCACCTCCCTGCTGGTCCTCACCACGCTCAGGAAGTTCTGCTCCATGGCTTTTTCCCATTCTTCGTCGCTGATCTCCGAAGGAGGTCCCATGGCCGGCCCTCCCACGTTGTTGACGGATATGTCTATCCTGCCGAACCGGTTGAAGGTGTTTCGGACGACTCTCTTGATGTCCTCGTTCCGGGAGAGGTCGGCGGGAATAGCAAGGACGTGGTGCTGGGAGCTGGCGCGGGCGATCTCCATCTCCGTCTTGCGAAGATCGGCCTCGTTTCGAGCGCAGATGGTCACGCTGCATCCTTCTCCGGCCAAGGCCAGGGCGGTGGCCCGTCCCATGCCTTTGCTGGAGCCGCCGACTATGGCGACCCGGTCTCTAAGGCCCAGGTCCATGTTGCTTTACCTCCCACGCCGGTGACTCGGTCCTATAATAGTCTCCCTTGGAGCCGCAGACAACCCGTATCCCTAGATGACTTCCTCTTCCCTAAACCGGCTCACGTCTTCGTCGGTGTAGCCCAGCTCCGCGAGTATCTCACCTGCGTGCTCTCCCAGCAGCGGCGGATGCTTGTCTATCGAGCCTGGAGTACGGGAGAATTTGATGGGGATCCCGGCCTGCTTTATCTTCCCCAGGGTGGGATGAGGTATCTCCAGCAGCATCTCCCGGGACAGCACTTGTGGGTCCGAGAAGACGTTGCTCAGCTGGTTGATGGCGCCGCAGGGCACCCCGCCCTCCTCGAGCTGGTCTACCCACTGGCCCACGGGTTTCTTCAGGAACTCCTCCTGGAGAAGGGGAATTAGCTTCGAGCGGTTCCGTACACGGTCGCCGTTCTGGGCGTAATCCGGGTGTTCGAAGAGGTCCTCCTTACCCATGGCCTTGCAGAACCGGTCCCACAGCCGTTCGGAGCCCACCGCGATGTTGATATACTCCCCTTCCTGGCACATGAAAGCCTGGTAGGGGACCAGGTTGGGGTGGGCCGCTCCGACCTTTTCCGGATCCTTGCCGGTGGCGAAATAAGACCCCGCCATGTAGGTGAGCCAGGCGACCTGCAGGTCCAGCATCGAGACGTCGATGTACTGACCCTCTCCGGATCGGTCCTTCTCCCGGTGTAGCAGGGCGGCTAGCACGGCATATGCCGCCAGCATCCCCGCTCCGATGTCGGTTACCGCGATTCCCGTCTTTACCGGAGGGCGGCCCGGCTCCCCGGTCAGGCCCATGATTCCACCGATGCCCTGCATGATCTGGTCGTAGGCCGACTTGGTGCGGTAGGGCCCTGTCTGCCCGAACCCCGAGATGGAGCAGTACACGATCCCGGGATTTATCTCCTTGACCGGCTCGTAGTCGATGCCCAGGCGCTCCATCACGCCGGGGGTGAAGTTCTCCACCACCACGTCGGCTCCGGCTGCCATCTCCAGGAAGACCTTTTTCCCGCTGGGATGTCTCAGGTTCAGCGTGATGCTGCGCTTGTTGCGATTGACCGTGAGGAAATAGGCGCTCTGGTCCCCGATGAAGGGGGGCGCCCATCCTCGGGTATCGTCGCCCGCGCCGGGCATCTCGATCTTGATCACGTCGGCGCCGTAGTCTCCCAGCATCATGGTGCAGTAGGGCCCGGCCAGGGCACGGGTAAGGTCCAGCACGCGCACTCCGTCGAGGGCCTGCATGTTCGCCTCCTCTGAATCCCGGATCAAAGGTGTCGGGAAAGTTCCCCTATTCTACTACCCTTGGAGATTGTGTGGGGAGTCTATCTGCACTGTAGGACTCCAGCGCTCGTCGATAGTCCTGGGGGGTGTTCAGGTCCAGCAGCACTTCCGGGGACTCCAACTCCGCTCGGAGCACTTCGTCCTTGTGCCTCCGCACCACCGCCTTGATCCCCTGGGTCTCCTCGGAGATATCCACCAGCTCGTCCATCAGCGAGGCCGACAGGACGATGGGATGTCCTCCCTTGCCTCCGTAGGTCGGGACCGTGATCAGGTGTCGGTTCCCCTCCTGGTCATCTTTTCCGCCACCGGTATGCAGCTCGATTACCCGACGGATGGTCCTGGAGGAGCGAGGTTGATCTACGTTCAATATAAGAACGGAATCGAGTTCGGTTTTACCGATGGCTCGGAGGGTCCGCAATCCCACCCTCACGGACGTGGTCTTCCCTTGTTTGTAGTCAGGGTTGTAGACGTGTGTCAGGCCGGGGCGGCCCTTGAGCAGGCCTTCCAGCCTCTCCGAGTCGTGGCCCAGGACGACGATGGTCAGCGACACTCCGGCTGAGGCGAGGCTGTCCACCTGGTGCTCGATGAGGGTGCCGTCCGGCCACGGCAGAAGAGCCTTGAGCTCTCCCATCCGTGTCGACTCCCCCGCCGCCAGGAGGAGGGCAGCTACGTGCGACACTACTCGCCCTAGACCGAGGCGGCCTCGGTGGCCAGTGCCTTGTCCACGGCGCGGTTGAAGTACTTTTCGTCCATCTTCATCGGGCCGCCCGAGCCACCGTGGCGAAACATGGTTATCTCGGACATGATGCTCACCGCCAGCTCATCGGGCGTGAGGGCGCCTATGTCCAGGCCGACCGGGGCGTGGACCGCCTTCAGCCTCTCCGGCGAGACTCCAAGCTGCACCAGGGCGTTGGTATATGAGGATCGTCTTGCGGCGGCTTCCCAGGAGTCCAACGTACCGGGCGGGGGTGCGGACCGCCGCCTCCAGGGCCAGGTCGTCGAACCAGTGGCCCCGTGTGGCGATCACGATGAATGTGTTGGCGTTTATGGGGACCTGATCGAGGCCCTGGGTGTAGTCGGGCACGACCACCGTGCCCTCGGCCTCGGGGAAGCGCTCGGGGTTGGCGAACTGGTGCCGGTCGTCCACTACGTAGACCCTGAAGCCCAGCATGCGGGCCAGGGCGTAGGTGGCCTTGGACACGTGTCCGCCGCCCATAAGCACCAAGGTAGGGGGCGTGGTGAAGCCCTCGACGAAAATCTCCACGCCCTTGTGGGTCAGGACGTACTCATTGTTGCCCAGGTCGGCCACCCGGCGGGCCGCCTCCAGAGCCGCCTCGTCCAGGTCAGGGTTCCCCAGGGAGCCGTAGGTGGAACCGTCCTCGCGCAGCAGGAGCTTGGCCCCCATGGCCGCCCGGCCCGAGTCGGCTTTCACCACGGTGGCGACTGCGACGGGGGTGCCGCTTTGGTAGGCGTCCATTATCTCGCCGCCGAAGGGCAGGAACTCGCCGGGCTCCCACAGCGGCTCCAGGAAAAAATACATGGTGCCGCCACAGACCAGTCCGTCACGGGCGGCGATGTCCTCGTTGAGCAGGTAGTCCTTGAACTCGGGGCCGCCCTTGCGGCGCATGATCTCCTTGGCGGCGAACCAGATGTCCCCTTCGACACAGCCGCCGCCCAGGGTGCCCAGGCCGCTGCCGTCCTTGCGCACCAGCAGCTTGGCTCCGGGCTTCTGGGGCGTCGAGCCCTTGGTCCTCACCACCGTGGCCAGGACGCAGGGCTCGTTGTCCTGCAGGAGCTGCACCGCTTCCTGTATGACTTCCTTCATGAGTGCTTCACCCTTTGCTAGATATGCTCATCTGTACTCAGAATACCAAAGATAGGGGCGCGAATCAATTTACGCTTGAGAAGTCTAAGTGCTAAGGTTTGTGTAGAGACAATTGCGCAACAGTCCTTGACATGGTGGTACATATGTTCTACAATCCTGACTTGTACAAGCGGGGTGGGAAGAATCGAGAAGGTCGCCATGCCAGATAAAACTCGCATCGAGTGGACGGACGCGACCTGGAACCCTGTCACCGGATGTACCAAGATAAGTCCTGGTTGTGCCCACTGCTACGCTGAAGCCATAACCCTTAGGTTTGGGAGAGGTGGCCCGTTTTTGCCAGGCAAGACCACCATACGCCTGCACCCAGATCGTCTGGTCCAGCCTAAGCGATGGCGTGCACCTCGACTAGTGTTCGTGAATAGCATGAGCGACCTTTTCCATGAAGAGGTGCCGTTCGAATTTATTGATCAAGTTTTCCAAGCGATGGAACAATATTCCTGGCATAACTACCAAGTCCTAACTAAACGTCCCCGGCGTATGCTTGAATATTCACTCTCAAAAGGTGGCGGGTGGAAGTGGCCAACACACGTTTGGGCAGGAGTTTCAGTCGAGAACCAGTACTGGGCCAATCTTCGGATACCGCTCCTTCGACAGGTTCCAGCAAAGATTCGCTTCCTCTCATGCGAACCCTTGTTAAAACCGGTCGCGCCGGATCTTGAAGAAATCCATTGGGTTATCGTTGGTGGTGAGAGTGGTCACAGGGCTGTAGGGTGTCAGCGCAATTGGACACTATTGAGGCCTAGAAAACCGAGGAGGTTGGGGGTGGTAGAGGCTCCTTCAGAGGGGTAGATTAACCCTAAGTGAAAGGAGTCATTGATGACCCAGGTAGAGGATCAGGCCAGTCAAGCTGAGGAGCGAAGCCAGGAGACACGAAGCTTCGTGCGTCAGGTCCGTGCAGCGACCCGCCGTAAGTATACCCCTGAAGAGAAGATCCGCATCGTCTTGGAGGGATTCAGACGGGAGACTACCGTTAATGACCTGTGCCGACGGGAAGGAATCAAACCCCACTCCTACTACGCCTGGACGAAGGAGTTTATGGAAGCTGGGAAGGAGAGGTTGACTCGGGACAGTGTGCGTGATGCGACCCGGCAAGAGATAGAGCAGCTCAAGCGGGAGAACAGTGAACTGAAGCAGCTGGTGGGTGAGTTGTCCCTGGAGTTGCACCGCTTCAAAAAAACAGCTCTGCCGCCCCTACACGACAACGGCACCGTCGCATGAGCGTAGTGGAGCAATCGAAGGTCGTGGCTGAGGTGGAGCGACATGGTAGAGGGAAGAACAGGCGACTCAGGGAGCTTGGCATTTCCAGGAGCACGTATTATTGGTGGAGGTGGAGGCACCGGCAGGGTAGTTGGGAGGGTACGGAAGGAACTGAGAGGCCCTGGAATCGCCTGCATCCAGAAGAGGAGGCAGTAGTGCTGGCGGCAGCCCGTGAGATGCCGACCTGGCGAAGCCGGCAGTTGGCAGCTTGGCTCACCGACCACAGAGGCCTATCGGTCTCCGCCTCCACAGTCTATCGTATCCTGAGACGGGAGGGTCTGGTGAAACGGATCGAATACCAGTTGGCAGCGGGCAAAGAGTACCAGCACAAGACCACAGGGCCCCACCATCTGTGGGCCACCGATGCCTCCTACTTCCGTGTAGTGGGATGGGGCTACTACTACCTCGTGACGGTGATGGACGACTACTCCCGGTTCATCTTGGCCTGGAAGGTGCAACAGGACATGACGGCCGACTCCCTCATAGAGGTGGTCCAGGAAGCTGTTGACTCTACTGGTATGACTGATGTACCTCTGGAGGATCGGACCAAGCTCCTCTCAGATAATGGCTCAGGTTATGTATCGCGGGCCTTCCGCGAGTACATGCGGGTGGTGGGCATTCGCCACGTCCTGGCAGCACCCTATCACCCTCAGACCAACGGGAAGCTGGAGAGATATCACCGAACCCTGAAAGACGACATTAACCAGGTGCCATACGAGGTGGTGGAAGACCTGGAGGCGGCCATCCGGGACTTCGTCGAGTTCTACAACTACCGAAGATATCATCAGGCGCTGAGGGTTGTAACTCCGGCTGACGTGCTGGAAGGCCGTCTGGAGGCAATTCTAGCCCAGAGGAAGGAGGTACAGCGAGAGACTTTTGACCGGCGGAGGCGGTACAATCAGGAGGTCAGAGAAACCCTCAAACCAGGAGCTTCTTCTCCCCAATCTCTCGGACCCAGAACTGTCCAATTGCGCTGACACCCAACACTTGGACGCTTGGCTTCCGATCATGACCTCATGGAGCGGCCGCGTCCTGTACATCGATGGCTTCGCAGGTCCCTGGGAAATACGAAGGGGGAGAGGACGGTTCGCCCATAATTGCGGTTAAGGCCGCTCTAGAGCAAAGGAAGCCGATAACCGCAGAGGTTTTGTTTGTCTTCATCGAGGCTCGAAAAGACAGAGCCGATCACCTCCATGCGCTCATTTCAGATATGAACCTGCCGCACAACTTCAGGTGGCACGTCGTTACGTCTACCTTTGATGAAACACTTACAGAAATAATCCAGCACATAGAACGTCAGAACTCTGCCTTGGCCCCGACTTTTGCTTTCGGGGACCCTTTTGGCTACTCGCATACACCCTTTAGTTTGATAGCACGGTTGATGAAGCAGCGAAGATGTGAGGTTCTTGTAAACTTCATGTTTGATGAGGTCAACCGATTCTTATCACACGACCCACAGTCGTCCAATTTTGATGCTCTGTTTGGCTCAAACAGGTGGCGGGAATGTGTGGCGATGGCACATAGTGACGATCGGAAAAGGTGCCTCCATGATACTTACAAAGAGCAATTAGAGGTCGGTGCCGGTATTAACTACGTACGGTCCTTCGAGATGATCAACGATGGGAACAGAACCGACTACTTTCTGTTCTTCGGCACCAATGGGTATGCTGGGCTGAAGGCGATGAAACAGGCAATGTGGAGGGTCGATCGGGTTGGACAATACCGCTTTTCCGACAGGAGTAATTTTGCTCAGCCGTACCTAATCGAGCCCGAGCCCGACTACGATCTTCTTAAGCGCTTGATTCTACAACGATTCAAAGGAGAAACCTTCACGGACGCGGAGTTAGAGAAGCACGTGATTGTCGAGACGCCTTTCCTGCACACCCATTACAAAACTAAGATACTGACCCCGATGGAACGTAACGGTGAACTAAAGGTGATTGACCGCCCCAGGCAGAGGGGCCACGGCTATCCACAGGGCACGACGCTCCATATTCCAGATTGAGGTGCGGAACGTCTAAGCCGTGACGCGCTTCTTGCGGTTGCTGACGTAGTCCACCAGGACGTACTCGCCCAGGCGGTCGGGGGTGCTGTAGAAGGCGCGGCCCTTGTTTATGCGGGTCAGCTTGTCCACGAAGTCCATCAGCTGGTAGCTATTCTCCAGCATGAAGGTGTTGATGCGGATGTCTTCCTGGGTGCAGCGCCGGACTTCCTTCAGGGTCTCGGTGATGGTCTTGTAGCTGGGTGGGTAGCTGAAGAAAGACCGGTCCCCCTCAAGGTGGGCGGTGGGCTCGCCGTCGGTGATGAGGATGATCTGCCGGGATCCTCCCTTCTCCTTGGACAGGAGCTTGCGGGACAGCATCAGGGCATGGTGCATGTTGGTGCCCGAAACCCAGGCGTTCCAGCTGAGCTTGGGCAGGTCCTCCTCCTTTATCTCCCGGGCGTAGTCGGAGAAGCCGATGACGTAGAGGCTGTCCCGGGGGAACTGGCTGTGGATCAGCGCGAACAGCGCGACGGCCACCTTCTTGGCGGCCTGGAAGCTGTCGAAGAGGCCCATGGACCGGCTCTGGTCCAGGAGGACCACCGTGGCTGCCCGGGTCATGTGCTCGTTGCGATATATCTCGAAGTCCTCGGGAGTGAGGCGCACCGGCACGTCCGGGCCCGCCCTGACTATGGCGTTCTTGACGGTCGTGTTCAGGTCCAGCTGGAAGGGGTCGCCGAACTCGTACTGCTTGGTGTCGGCTAGGGTGTCTCCGCCGCCTCCCCGGTTGGCAAGCTCGTGGTTGCCCAGCCGGTCCTTTTTCAGGTTGGCAAAGACTTCCCTCAGCGCCCTCTGGCCGATCCGTCTGATGGCCTTGGGGGTCAGCTCTGCTCCCTCTCCCTCCTTGATGTAGCCGGCCTCCCGCAGGGCCTCTATCAGGCTCTGTAGCTGCTCCCAGGTACGGCGGGCCTCTTCACCCAGCAGCTCGGCGATCTGGTCGGGGTCGATCTCGTCCAGGTTGCCGCTACGGAGGGCGTCCTGGAGGGCCTTCTCGAGCTCGTCCATGTCTTGGAGGTTGCCCATCAGCTGCATCGCCTGGTCCAGGGTGAGGCTGTCGTCCCCCATGAAGGGGTACTGGCGGCGCAGGTCGTCCATGGGCATTAGCTGCTCCATCCAGGATGCCAGCTGGGCCATTTCCCGCTGGGTCTCGGGGTCCAGCACCGAGCTCAGCGCCTCTTCGAGCTCCCGCCTCGCTTCGGGGGACATGCTCTCCATGAGGGACTGCATCTGGGCCATCTGCTGCATCAGCCGTTCCATCAGCTCGTTCATATTCTGGGGCGGGTTGTCGCCGAACATCGGCCCGAACTGCCGCGTGAACCCGTCGAAGTCGGGCTCACGGCCCATGGCCCGATCCTCGAGCATCTGGTTGAGCTGGCGCAGCATCTCCCGGAGGCCGGCCATGTCTTCGGGAGTCATGCTCTGGATCTGCTGCATCATGTCCTGGGACACGTTCTGGGCCATCTGGCCCCGCAGCATGTCCAGCAACTCCTGGAACATGCGCTGGGCCTCGGGGTCTATGAAGTCGTACTCCATCAGCTCCTTGATGGCCCCGCCGGTGCTGGAGGGCAGCCCATCCAGCTTCTCGATGTTATGGGCCGCCCGGTCCTCCAGCAGCTTGGTTAGGGACTCCATCTGGACCCGCTCCGGCCCCTCGGCGTCGGCGGTCTCCTGCCGGGCCTCGTCCACCCGTTTCTGGACGCCCTCTCGCTCGGTCTTCAAGATCTCCTCGAGGCGCTGGGCGATGTCCTCCATGACGGAGTCCATGTTGTACTGCTGAAGCTGCTCCCGTCGCTGGCCCTTGAGCTGCTCCATCAGGTCGTTCAGCCCGGGCATGCGTTGTCCGTCGCGGTTCTGCATGCCACGACGCATCATCTCTCGGAGTGCCTTATGGAGGTCGCCATGGTTCAGGAGGTCGTTGGAGAGGTGGTCCATCAGCTCTTCGACGTCAACGTCGAAGACGTTCTGGGTCCCATCCCACCTGGAGTACCTGTAAAGGTTGAAGAGCATGATTCCTCCCGGAGGCATGTTGCCGTACCGCTATGATACCGCCCACTTCACGCTTACCGCAAGCTGACCCCGACGCTGGGTCGCCTTATATTCATTGGCCTCATCGCCCCTTGAAATGAGGCTCGCGCTTCTCCAGGAAGGCTCGAACCGCCTCCTTGTGGTCCTCCGTCTGCCTGGCGAGCCCCTGGGCGGCGTGGGCGATCTCCATGCTCTCCTGGAAGCCGGTCTCCATGGACCTGTGGGCCAGGTACTTTACCAGGGACAGGGCCGGACCTCGGGCGATTCGAGACGCCAGCTCCCTGGCCGTGGACATGAGCTCTTCCCGGGGGACCACGTTGCTGGCCAGACCCATCCTATAGGCCTCGTTGCCGTCGATGCGGTCACCGGTGTACTGCAGCAAAAGGGTGTTGCTCAGGCCGATAAGGCGGGGCAGCTGCCAGGAGCTGCCGTCCCCCGGCACCAGCCCCATACGGACGAAGGCCTCGGAGAAAACGGCCTTCTCCGAGGCGATACGGATGTCGCAGGCAAGGGCCAGGCCCATCCCCGCGCCGATGGCGTGGCCGTTGACCGCGGCGATCGAGGGCTTCTGCAGCTCGTGGATCCGCAGAATCACCTGGGGGGCCAGTTGGGTTTCAAGGGTCTCCCGGGAGCCCAGGCGCGCTTCCATTCTGCCCCATGGAAGGGCGGCTTCCGCCTCCTCTGATTCTCGCTCCTGGATGTCCCGGTCGAACCGCCGCACATTGGCCCCGGAGCAAAAGGACGGCTCCGTGCCGGTGATCAGCAGCACCCGGTCCCCTGAGTCCTGCTCGAAGCGGTCCAGCTCCTGTAGGACCTCCTGGACCATATCCGTGCCCATGGCGTTGCGGGTGCCGGGGTCGTGCAATGTTATCTGAAGGATGCCCTGGTCCCGCTCCACAAGGATGAACTGGTATGCCATGGTCCCTCCCATCGGTCTAGGCCAGGGTCCATCGATTCTTGCTACCAGGAAGGTCGCTTCCCTCACACTGAGTTTGTCGAAGGGCTCCGCCATGGTTCGACAGGCCCACCGTGAGCGATAGTTTCCTCCCGCCACAGATGATCGAACGACCCTGGTTGCAGGCTGTGAACGTGACAATTTTATCACCGAGGACATATAATGGGATAGCTGATTACTCGGGGTCAGAGGGAGGCGATATGGATAATGGAAAGGTAGTCGCTCTGCACATCTGTGAAGGACATCGCCAGCCAATGACTCCCGTCTCGGAAGCGTTGGCGGTCTCGGACCTGGGCCTGGAAGGGGACAGGCACGCCAAAGAAGGCAGCGCCCGCCAGGTGCTGGTGATGGACGCCGAGACGCTGAGCGCCTTCGGCCTGACCCCCGGCACCATCAAGGAGAACGTCACCGTGGAAGGCCTGGACCTGTCGTCGGTCAGGGCCGGCCAGGTGTTCTTCATAGGAGACGAGGTGACCCTGGAGGCCACCGGCCCCTGTGAGCCCTGCGTCCGCATGGACGAGATACGTCCCGGCCTGCGGGAAGCCCTGGATGGGCGCCGGGGCATCGTGACCATGGTTCTGAACGGCGGCAACCTGAGGGTTGGCGACACGGTGCGTGTAGAGCCCTCCCGTGCGGTGTTGGAAGAAGCGGCGCGTTAGGCCCGGTTTCTTCAGCAGGAACTCTGGAGCAACCTCGGCGCGCATCTTTGTACCCCTCTACTCGGATGCATCTTGCCCCGTTCCTGACGCAAAGTCCCACGTTTCCACGACCGCGACGTTCCTACGAGTTTTCCCGGCGGCCCGCCCGACCTGCGAACCTTCTGAGCCCCATGCGTCATCATAGATGTCAGCATACTTGGGTAAAAAAGGGGGCTCGATGAAGGCCGGTCGCCTCAAAGGTCCTTTTCTTGCTGCGATGTCCATCGCCGCCGCCTTGCTGGTGGCGTGTGGTGGCAGTGCCACCCCCACGCCAGCGCCGACCGCTACTCCTCTCCCGCCTACGGCTACGCCGACGGTGACACCCACGGCCACGCCAGAGCCGACACAGGAGCCAGCTCCCTTTGATGCCGAGGACGTGGAGCTGAGCCAGCGGCAGGTTTTCGGGGACTTTCCCTTCAGCGTCGCTTACCCCCAGGGCTGGACTGCCGAGTCCGACGGGCCGGCTACGCTGATATATCAGTTTCCGGAAGACGACCCCAGGCGGGAGGGCGGCTACTCGGTGGTCCTGGACCACCGGAAGGTCGATGCGATGTATGCCCTGGGCCTTCCAACGGACCCGACTCTGGAGGACTTGCTGGAACTTAACGGCGGCTTCTTCGGATGGGAGGTCTTGAGCAGCTCCGAGATCGTCGCCTTCGGTGCCCCTGCCTTAATGGTCGAGGTCCGACAGAGGGAAGGTGATTCCTCTTTCTCAATCGACACAAAATCTTCTGTTGGAATACCCAGGGTAATGCTGACGTTGTTGTTACGATCGACCAAGACCTGGTCGACGAGCAGCCGCAGGACATCCCGGCGTTTCTCGTCGGGCAGGTCATCCAACCCTTTGCCGAACTTCCCAGCCCACTGGACAAGGTTCTCCATCAGGCCCCGCTTCTCAGATGCCATCGACTCCCTGGCCCGGAGGTCGTCCAGCTTCTCCCGAGCGGTTTCCAGCCGTTCGAGGATGAACTTGCGTTGCTGGTCGAGTTGGTCTTCCTTAATCTTCCCCGACACATACAGCCTGATGGCTCTTTCCTCTTCGATCTGGACTTTCTGGAGATCCCGCTCCGCCCTGGCGATCCGCATTCCCAGCCCGTCCTCTCCCTGTGTATCCAGAGCCTCGATTCCGGCCACGATGAGCTCGGGATTCTGGATCATCTCCTTGACCTGGCTCCAGACCAGCTCCTCCAACTGTCCGGCCTTGATGTGGGACCGCTCCCTGCACCGAAGGCCCTCGCTCAGCATTCCGTAGCAGTGATAGTGCCGATAAGGGGTCTTCAGGTTGTACTTGTAGATACTGCCATTGGATTTCACGGTCCTGCGGGTCGTTGACTTGCAGGCGAAGAGCCGCCCGCATTCGGCGCACCTGACGAGGTGTTGAAGCAGGTAGAATATCTTGGTGTTGCGCGTGGATTGTGTCTTCCTCTGCTTCTTGATGGCCTGCGCCCGGTCCCAGGTCTGCTCGTCCACCAGCGGCGGGAAGGGCACCTTGATCCAGGCGTCTTGCGGTTGGGCGTATACCGTCTCTCCGCCCTCCGTGGCAACCCAGCGGGACTTGCCGTACCACCAGTTTCCTTTGTAGACCTCCTTCCCCAGAAGAGCGCTGAGGAAGGATTTATGCCATCGAGAACCCGGATTGAAAGTAGGGGCGTTGTCCCTGGCCAGTTGGCGGCTGATGGTCGACCCGGACATTCCCTCGTGGACGTACATATGGAAGATGCGCCGGACGACCTCTGCCTCGGGCTCGTATATCTCCGGTTTGCCGTCGTCTCCGATGCGGTATCCGTAGGAGAGTGCGCCGACGGGCATTCTCCCCTGCTTGGCCGAGCCGCGCTTGCCCATAGAGGCCCTCTCCCTGAAGTTGTCGAGCTCGATCTTGCCGATGGCGGCCATGAGGCCGAAGGTCTTCATGTCAATGGCGTCCATGACCGCTTCAAGCTGAATCTGATACGCCTCGACGACCTCCATGAGGGCGGCTGCGGGGTACATCCCCCGGCTGAGCCGGTCGGACTTCCAGCACACGATGGTGTCGAAGCGTCCCCGTTTGGCGGCGGCCAGCATCCTCTGGAACTCGGGACGCTTCTTGGACCAACCCCTGCCCACCTCCTGATAGCGGGCGGTGATGGTCATGCCCTTGCCCTCGCAGTAGGCTTCCATGTCACCTATTTGCTCTGATATGGAGGTCTTGTCCTCCGTGTCCTGGCTCTTGTCCGAGACGCGGGCGTAGATGGCCGCCCTCTTGCGGTCGACTTGCCTCAGTGCCTTGGTTCTCGCCATGATTGCCTCCTTGTTTGTACCTGCCTGAAATGAAAGAGACCCGCCTCCTGTCGGGAGCGGGTCTGCGAGTAGTACAATCACTTCGCATCACCTGACCCTTCAGGTGGAGCCACGGCCCGGGGTGTTTGCAGCATCGCCGGGCCAACCTCTACCCAGCATTCTACTCGGTGGCCGGGGCGCCGTCAAAGGGCCATTCTCAAATGCGCTGCGCCAGGCCCCCTTTGTTGCATCGCAGGCTCCACGGACTCGCCAATGAATGCCATTGGCACAGTTGCTAATGGGTCTGCCGTTCCCGCTTGTTGCGTTGCCTTGCTCATTCTTTCGGATTCTCTACTGTCAGGTGCCGCTACTTGGCGGAGCCTCTGACGTTATCGAGCCGCGCGATTCTATCACCTGCCGCGTTCGGTCAATCTCCGCTGCCAGGAGCTCCTCGTTGGGCAGGGTAATTCGGTACTCCGCTGCCATCACGTTGTTTGGCAAGCCTTCGAGGGCATACCGCGCCCGCGCATAGTTCAGGTAGAGGTGCATCTGCCCGGCGTCGGCGTGAGTGAAACCACCGATCTTGAGGTCGATGACTACCAGACATCGCAGCCGCCGGTGAAAGAACAGCAGGTCCACCCGGTACCATTTGTCGCCGATGCGCAGACGCCTTTGGCGGCCCATAAAGCAGAAGTCACCGCCCAGTTCCAGGAGGAAGGTCTCTAGGTGGCGGATGAGCGCCTCTTCCAGATCGCTTTCGGAGTACTCGTCCTTGAGGTCGAGGAATTCGAGGACGAACGGGTCTTTGATCTCCACGCGATCTTCGTGACGGGGCTTCTGCCCCTCCGTCAGCATGGCGGCCTTGTTCTTCGATAGAGCCGTGCGCTCGTAGAACTGGGAGTTGATCTGCCGGTCGAGCTGGCGAACCGACCACCCTCCTCGCAGGGCCTCGGCTTCATAGAATTCACGGGCGCTGGTGTTCTTGACTGATACCAACCGCACGTAGGCGGACCAGGGCAGCGGGAAGGCCGCGAGAAGCTCTCCCAGGCGTATTTCAATGGAAGTGGTGTCGGATTCGCCCGACGCCGTCTGGCGTATCCGACGTTGAGTGGATCGAGTCAATTTGCCAGACAGCGCCTGGCGAATCTGATCGGACGGATATGAGACGTAGAAGAGACGCATGTATTGGATGTTCTGACGGGAGAAGCCGCGTCCAAACCGCTGGGTCAAGTCCGCCGCCAGTCTTTCCATGAGCGCGGTCCCGTACGTAGCCCGCTCTTCTCCTGACTGCTCGAACTCAACGATGCGATGGCCGATCAACCAGTACGCGGCGGTCATGGCGGCATTCACCGAACGGGTTGCCGAGTCCTTGGCGGCATCGACAATCTTCGACACATCTCCAAAGACCACTTGATACGGAGCATCAAGCTCGCCAGCTGCGACCGTCTTCTTCATGACCCGTTCCTCCGCTCTTTCTGCCATAGCGCCCTCCTCTCCGCAGCAGTGAAGCGCCTTGGCGACTAGAAAATAGGCTCCCCGCCGTCTCGTCGTGAATGCGGCCCCTTAGAGCCCGTAGTGCCCCTCGCACTCGTTTCCGAACCCGTCCGATTGCCCGTCCGTTCCCAACTCCGCGTCAACGAGGCTGACCGCCTGCGCGAGGGGCACCCGTCGTGGATGCAGGTAGGGCTCCTTGGCGAAGGCCAGCCGTCCTCTGAGTTTGGCGTCAATCTCGACCGCCTCAGCGAACAGCTCCGGCCACCTGCGCTTGGTCTCGACCCACCGCTGCCGTGACTGGTATGGGCAGCCAATGCAGGCTGAACGCTCCAGTGGCCGGTCGTAGCGGGTGTTCCACCAGTGGAGGCAGTCTTTCCTGGACATCCCAGCTTCGATGAGGGGGTAACGGTTCTGTATCCATCTATCGCGAGAGGGCTTCATGCGGATGGCCTCGTCGGTGGAGATGCCCAGCCACAGCTCGACGGCGGTGCCGGACGGAACACGTTGTCCTTTTGTGAGTCCCAGCAGCTCGCGTATCTTCCGCTGAATCGGCCTTATCTTGTAGTGCTCGGTGCATTGGCGACGACCCATCCCGTCGCTCCCTCCGTCACGTCCCTTCAGATAGAGGGGAACGTCTACAAAGCCGTGGTTGCCTGAGTGGTTGGTGAGGGACTTGACGTCCTCGCGGAGACTCCGCCCGTTGTCCACGACGTACACGGGGAAGCCGAGACGCTCGGCGAGCCAATCGAGGTGAGTGTAGAGACTGGGAGGCTCCCAGTGGGTGTCGGCGAAGATGGCGCAGTTGGGGATGGCGTCGAATGCTCCCTGGCTTGCCATGAGCGCCATGACGGAGGACTGTACTCCTCCGCCCAGGCTGATGACCGTCAACGAGTGCGCGGGATGCATCAGCCCTCTACCTCGCTGCCGTCCTCTGATGAAGAGTCCGCGTCGGGAGCAGGGAGCATGTCCTTGGTCGCGTACTTGACGAGCAGGGTGAAGAGGCGGCGCAGCCGGTCCTGGGCGTCGGGGCCGGGGTTGAAGTCGATGCTCACGACCCGCAGCTCACCGGGGTCTTTCCCGGTGCCTTTGGGTTTGTGCTGGTTCTTGGTCTCTTCCATATCGGTCTTTCAGTGACGCCGACGCTGACCATGTGGGCCGGTTGCACCGAGCCTGCGCTGCGTCTGTTGGTGTCTTTCGGAGCCACTGGCCTCTCGTTACGTGGCCTGAGCGCTTGAACACAAAGCTCGAGCGCCCGTTGCCCATATGCCAGTGTGAACGCTTGAAATACTGAGGGCACTCCCTCATAGGGGAGTTCATCGGCGCACCCCCTTATAAGGGGTCCGGTGAAGGGGGTGACTCCTCCCTCCGATTGGCAGAGGACTACCTTTCAATCAGCCGGGGAGCAACCCTGCGATCGGCCGAGGAAAACCTCGTGGAAAAAGGCGCGTGAGAGCGCCTCATGTCCTGTCGGGGAAAGGAGCGAGCAATAGCAGGCTCACCCAGTGGTCTACTTACCCCACTAGGTGCTGGTTTCGGCGGCCACGCGCTGTTGGCAGCAGGTGTGCAAGATTTAGCTCCCCGGCCAGGTCCAACAGCGCCAATAGATGGCGTGAGCTGGGCTGCACTCCAGCCCGCCAACGCCTCAAGGTGAGAGCATTGGTGCCGAGACGCCGGGCAATCTCGTTCCAGGTCAGACCGGAGGCGTCCTTGAACGACTTTAGGCTTAGGGGCAAGTCCTTTGGGAAGACGTAAACCGTCCTTTTATGGTGGGTACGCTGACGAGGCATCGCTCCAGCCCTCCCTCAGTGAGATCAGGAAGTCCTCTCCGACCAACAGGTCGAGGCCGCCTGGAATCCACCTGGCGATACGGACGAGGGAGCGGAAGGCTCCGCCGCATGGCTCGGTGCCGTCACGCCACCGGAGCAGCTGCTTGATGTCCACACCCAGCACCTCGGCCAGGCCGCTCCAGGTGAGGCCGCTGCGCTCCTTGAATAGGTGGAGACACTCGACGAAATCGTCGGGAAGCACGCCAGACTCGTAGGGCACGGAACGACCCCCGATGGTGCGTCCATCGTGATCGTCGCGCAAACGTGGGGCAGAGCTATGGGCTGGCATCCCTATTCTCCGATACGAACGGCTCACCGGCGATTCATACCTACAGGATTCCTTCTGTACACTAAGTTTTGCTTATGATATTATTGTATGCATATACCAGATGGCTTGTTAGAATATATGTGCTAATATAGGGTGATCGTCATGCCAGATGACACGGGCTACAAGTGGAAAGAGATCGGGTCTCGCATCAGGGAGGCCAGGACGAGGGTGGGCCTCACCCAGAAGCAGATGGCGGAGCTGATCGGCGTCTCCTCCCACGCCGTCTGGTGCTGGGAGTCGGGGAAGATGAAGCCTTCCCACGAGAACCTGCTGGAGCTGGCCTACCGCTGTGAGGTCAGCACTGACTGGCTGTTGGGCCGGGACGTGTTGGAGGCGGCGTTTCTGAAGGAGGCCGATGTCTCCTTCAGAAACGCCATCTCCGGCCTACCCATAGAGGACGTGGAGTCGATCCAGGAGTTCATCCGTTTCGTGCGGGAGCGGCGTCGAAGGAGGACTTAGGTTGAGGGATGAACAAGGCTCGCCGCAAGGCCGTGGAGCTTCGGCGCAAGCTGGGGCTGCGCAGCCAGGTAGATGCTGAGGGGGCGGCCAACATCCTGGGATACGAGGTGATCCCATGGCCGATGCAGGTTCACCAAGAGCTGCGTATCGACCGCTACATCTGCGTCGCCGAGGACCTGGAGCCCGACTGGCGGCGGTGGATGGTCGCCCACGCCATAGGGCACATTCAGATGCATCCCGGCAACCACCTCTGGATATACAAGCACACCAGATTCGGCGGCCGGATCGAGCGGGAGGCGGAGGATTTCACTGCCGCCCTTCTGATGGATGTGAGGGAGGCGCTCGCGGCTCACCTCACCGAGTCGTGGGAGGTGGCGGAGCATTTCGGAGTTCCAGACCAGATGGTCCGGCTTCAGTTGCCTCTGCTTGTGGAGTGAAGGGCTGCTGTCTTCGGGACTTGCTAACCTATCTCGTCAACCGCGCCAACGACCCTCTGCCATGAGCCGTGGGGCACTCCTCGTCGGGCTATGTGAGGGTTTGCGTCTCTGCGGCGCGAAAAGGTCACCAAGCGGCGGGTTTGGTGATGGTGCCCACCGCGTCCGTCAGCGTATCGGGAAGCTGGCTGCGCCGTAAATGGCTGTTCCAGAGGCGCTTCACGTAGGTCGCGGCACTGGCCAACTCCCTGGGGCTCGCGTTCCTGGAGTCGGGATTCACCAGGGTGACCCGAAGGCCCAGGTCGTCCCGTGCGTAGCGCATCGCACCAGCAAAGTCAGCGTCGTTGGACACAACGACGGCCTGCTCGTACTTCCCGTTGAAGCCATCGACCAGGAGGCGGGTGGCCAGGTTCACATCCGATCCCTTCTCCTCCGAATCCCTCACCAGGGCGTGGGACGGCAGCCCCGGCACAGGCTCGGCCAGGGGGCGGCGCTTGGTACCGGAACGGAAGGCACCGAAGTGAGCCTCGAAGCCCGGCAGAGTCGCCAAGGCTCTCAGGTACACGAGCTGTCGGCGGGGCTGATTGGGATTGTCGGGACGCGCATCGAGGAGGGCGGTGAAGTAACAGACCCGGCAGATGCTGTCCTGGGGAAAGAGGGTCTCACCGAGCTTGCGGAGGTCCAGCCACCTGAAGGGGGTGTCCTTGAGGGCGCGGTAGTAGAGATTGAAGCCGTCTATGTAGAGGTTGGTGTTCAATCGCTACCCTCACTAAAAAGACAGAGACCGCCACGAGGGCGGTCTCGACCCTACCGGCGAAGCGATAGGGGTGGTAGGCAAACAGTATCATTAGGGGCCACGGTTGTCAACGGGTTGTGCTCGTTGGGTACGTCCCGCACACGTTGTTGCCTCCAAGCCTTCCATCGCGGAACCATGCCTGCCCCTTCCCCTATAGGAATATAGAGGAGTCGGATTCATTGGAAGAGTCGTCGGGGACGCCGGGACCGCCTTTGCCCGTTGAGTCAGGGCAACAGCCTCGGCTGCAAGCCGTCCCATGTCGACGAGGCTCTCCCATCCTGCTCCCGCCGCGCTCTCCATGTGGGCAGCAGGTGAGCCAGGCCCAGCTCGTCCGCCAGGTCCATCAGCGCGAGGAGATGGAGAGAGCTGGGCCTTATTCCGCCCCGCCAGTGCCTCAGGGAGAGGGGACTGGTTCCGAGACGCCGGGCGATGTCCTTCCAGGTCAGCCCGGAGGCGTCCTTGAAGCGCTCCAGGCACAGGGGGAAGTCTTCAGGGAAGCTCTTGGCCGCCCATTTGTGGTCCATCCGTTGACGTGGCATCGGCTCAACCCTCCTTGAGGGAGATCTGAAAGCCCTGGCTGAGGAGGACCTCCAAGCCGCCGGGCATCTGGAGCGCCAGGCGCACGAGAAGGAGCAGAAAACCCTCACCCATGAGGGTGTCCAAGCCGCCGGGTATCTGGGCCGACAGGCGCATGAGGGAGAGCATGGCTCCACCGCAGGGCTCGGTGCCTTCACGCCACCTGAGCACCTGCTTTACGTCCACACCCAGGACCTCGGCGACCCCGTTCCAGGTGAGTCCGCTGCGCTCCTTCAGCAGATGGAGGCGGCGAGCAAAGTCCTCGGGCAGGAGGCCGCTGCCGTAGGCAACGGGACGCCCCCCGATGGTGAGTCCATCGGCGTCGCTTGGAGGACGCGGGGAGGACCGTCGGGAAGTCAATCCCGGCGCTCCAGTGCGAACAGCTCACCAAACTCGGCAACCCCCAGGACCTCCTGCATACGGCGGCGGACACGCCCCGAAGGAGCGCGTCGTTTGCTGAGGAGCATGGAGAGGTAGCCGGGACTGATCCCGACCTCCCGCGCCAGCCAGTTCTGGGAGCGGCCAAGCAGCGCCAACCGCGCCCACAGCGCCTCTGTCTTGACTCGGACCGTGGTCCGTCCTGGACGCCTCATCGGGTATCTCAAACCTCCCTTTGTACCCTAAGTAATGTATATAATGACGTGTTAAACAATACGGATATATCTCGCCCGCGAACCCATGCACTACCATGGGGTTCGGTGACCAATCCCCAACGCCGCTACAAGGAGAGACGAACGCTCATGGCAGACGACCGGGGCTACCGGTGGAAGACCATCGGAGCCCGCATCAAGGAGGCCAGGAAGAAGGCGGGCCTGACCCAGAAACAGCTCAGCGAGCTGCTGGGGGTCACCCCGCACACCATCTGGTACTGGGAGGCGGGCAAATCGAAGCCCACCCATGCGCACCTGGTGGAGCTGGCCTTCCGCTGCGAGGCGAGCACCGACTGGCTCCTGTGCCGGGATGTGGTCGAAGCGGAGCTGTTGAGGGAGGCGGACGCCTCCTTCAGCGAAGCCACCGCCGGTCTCCCCAGGGAGGACCTGGAGTCGATCCACGAGTTCATCCGGTTCGTGCGGGCGCGCCGCCGGGGGAGGGCATAGGGCTGAAGAATGAGTGGAAGCCTTCATCTTCTGACCACCCCCTGCGGGTCGCGGCCAGACGCCTGCCGGTTCAGCGCCGCATCCAGGATGGAGAAAGCGCCGTCGATGCCGAAGTCCTCCACCCTGGGGACGGGGGCTTCTTCCTGCTTCAGCAGCGAGTGGGCGATGAAGTCGGCCATCTGGAGGAAGTGGTCACCCTCAGAGCTTCTGAATGCGGGTCCTCCGATGACGCGCTCTATGGGCATGTTCCTGGTCTTCCCGCCGTCCTCCCACTGCTCATAGCGGCTGGGCACGTGGTTGCGCACCTTGAGCCTTCGGTAGAGGCTGGAGACCATCTCCTCGCGCCCCTCGTCGAAGATGAGGAAGGAGTGGCGGCCCGCTGAAGCGACGGACGTATTGATCCGGGTGAGCAGGCGGTCGAGGCTGGTCTGCTCGTACCTCCTGCTCTCGGGCTTGTGGAGGCAGACGTTGATGACCTCGACGCCTCCGATGCTCTTTGCGGCATCTTCCAGGCGGCTCAGACCGCCGAGGAAGACCTCGGCCCCCTGGCGTGGGCTGACCCGTTCGTTGGTATCGCCGTTTTGGGCCAGCAGGCCCCGGCCCGCCAGCAGGTCTGAGGCGTGAAGCTCCCTGGCGATTGGGATGCCGTAGCGGTCGCGCAGCTCCACCCGCCAGGCGTAGATGTCGGCGAACATCTCGTTCCAACTCTCGGCGTCCACCCCCAGGGCTGAGCGGACGTAGTAGCGGGGTCCTTCGGACTCGTCGATGTAGTACAGACGCATGGTTCTCATATCTCCTGTTGTGCTCCTTGTATTCAGCGGCCCGGGAAGGCGTAGGCGGGGTCCCAGCCGCCGGGCGTGCGCCAGGCCCTTCCCAAGGGTCCCAGCGCGGCCAAGACAGCCTTCTGGGATACCCACAGGGGAAGTTGGACCCCCGCCCGTTCCATCTCCTCCCGCGCCACCCGCAGGAAGTGGGTGGCCGCGATGTCCTCGTGGAAGACGACGAGGACGATGGGCTGTGCGCCGTGGTCGTCGGTGGGCCTATGGGAGGAGTAGTAGCGGAGGTAGGGGGCGAGACGGACTGCCATCGTGGTGGGCCTGACCGCCCGCCGCTCCCATTCCAGGAAGAACGGGCGGGTGCGGTCGCCGTTGGTTAGAATGCCGAAGGCGTCAGGGCGGACCGAGTGGAGCTTGCCGTCGTGCCGGAAATAGCGCGACGCCCTTCGGGGCGGGTCGAGCTGGACCGCCTCCCAGCCCTGGGTGCGGCACTGGGAGGCCAGCGCCGCGATGAACCCATGCACCGCTTCGGTGTGCTCGACGTTCCTGAGCAGTTGGCCGCTTCGCCTTCCGGAGACGCTGCGCCAATCGGCGGGGACCTCCGGGTCCAGGGGCGTCACACCCCAGCGCTTCTTTGCGGTGGACAGGGAGGCGCGGTCCCTGCGGGCCAGGAGCGCCAGCCCCCGGTCGGTGAGGGCAATCCGGCGGCGTCCCGCAACAACGGTGCGGGTCGCAAGGCCCAACGCTTCCAGCCTTGTCACGAGTTGGGAGACCCGGGGGCCTGAGACGCCCAGCAGCCCGCTCAGGTCTATCAGGGTGAGCCAGGGCCAGTCGGAGAGCAGGTCGATGCAGCGCTTCTCCGTTGGCTTCAAGATGGCGGGAAGCATATGGTCGGGAAGGCTGAGCCCGTCTCCCTCCACGGCGATGTCAGCGGGCAGAGACGCCCGAGAAGGCGCAGGCTCCGATGGCATTGGGCCTCCCCGCTTCAGGTGGGACAGCACGTAGCGAAGGTCCAGGGTCGCGGCGACGGAGGGCGGGCGCCATACGGGGTCTGCGGGCCTACAGGAAGCCGCGTCCTGCTCCAGCCCCAGGAGCGCAGGCACAGAAGCGCTCAGGAGCAGCCTGCGGGCATGGCGCAGCCGCACCTCATCGGGCATGAGCAGGAGAACAACGCTGGGGAGCGTCCCCTGCCTCAACGTGAAGAGCCGCTTGGAGAAGCCTGTCCTGTCCGAGGTGAGTCCCTGTCTCACGACACCGATGGTTGCCCCGTTGGGCAGCGCTATGGCGGCGTCGATGGGTGATGCTCGGAACCACCGCAGGCGTATGGGGTGGGCGACGTTGGAGATAGTGGCGGCGAGCCGGTAGATGACGGATACGGCGTCGAGGCGCTCGGCGAGGGTGCGCCGCCACCTGGCGGAGACGGGACGGCTGCGCAGGAGCGCGTCCAGGCTGATGCCCTCCTCATGGGCCAGCCAGAGCAGTCCGTCTGTCGTGAGATAGAACCTTCGCGTCGGCGGGACCAGGGGCGTCGCGTGGGGGACCGAGGCGGTCAATCCCCAACCCATAAGCTCCTCGATGCCCTCGTAGACCGAGCCCCTCGACCAACCGGAGAGGGCGACCAGCTCCAGCCGGTCGAGGAAGGGCATCGAGGCCAGATGCCGCAGCAGCTCCCTCTCTCTGAGGTGAGATCTCATGCGTCCTGCTCCTCCTCCGCAGCCTCCGCCTCGGCGCTTTCGGCGGCCTGGTCCCGCTTGGAACGCTGGTCCTTTCGCTTCGGGGTCTCATCAGAGGCGGTCTTCCCTCCTTGTGTGGGAGCATGGCCGTTCTTGAGGGCCTCGAGGCCGGCGTGGTAGTCGTCCACGAGCTTCTGCGGCCCGGCGTCCTTGTCGGCGATGTGCTGGGCCGAGGTGGTGTAACGGGACGTGGCGGCGCGGATGCGGGCGGCGGTCTCAGGACTGCCCGGCTCGGGCTTGCGCACCATCATGGAGAAGGCGGGCATTCGCTCGGTCCCCACGGTGGCCCTGACGTAGCAGTGGTGGACGGGCAGGGAGGTGATGTCGTCCTCGGACACCCGGTCCTTGCCCAGCTCCCAGACCAGCGTCCGGGCGTCGGCTCCGGCCACCTGGAAGACACAGAGGCAGCCGATGTTGGCCAGGAGCGTGTCCTGCATGGTGCGGGAGAGGTCGGAGAGCTTCGCCAGGCTCTGGGTGGCCAGGATGAAGCTGGCCCCGAACTTGCCAAGCTCGCTGAGCATGGTCTCGTAGTCCACGCCGGGCATGGACTGCATCTCGTCAACCACCACAAGCGCACCGCGCCGTTTCTCAATGGGCATGCCGCCCTGCTCCCGTATCACTGCGTCCACCAGATTGAGGAGGGACGCGCCCACCAGGGCGGCCACGTCCCTGCCCGCCGTCCCCTGGGAGGTGGAGACCAGGAGCACACCGCCTTCGAGGATCACTTGGCGCATGTCGATGGTGGAGCGGGACTGACCGAGGATGGCGCGAGCCCGCTTGGAGGATGCGTAGTAGGAGAGGCGGGTCTGGACGGGGGCCAACGCCTCCGCCTTGTACTGGCGGTGCCATTGCCCGAAGTCGCGGCTCCACCACTCCAGCAGATAGGGGTCGCTGACCTTGGCCAGCACCCTGTCCTTGAATGTTTCGTCGGAGAGCAGCTTGAGCCCGTCCAGGATGGTGTACTGCTCATCTGCGTCCGTCGAGGTGTGCTCGTTGGCCTCGTGGAGGGTCTTGACCGTCTGCTCCAGGATGGACTGCATCCTCGGCCCCCACTGGTCCCACAGGCCCTTGGCGACCCTGACCACCGAGTCGGCGGTCCTGTCTCTATCGGAAAATATCCGGGTGTCCAGCAGGTTGATGCCGGGGGCCTGGGAGTCGTCGGCCAGGTCGATGAGGCGTACCTGGCCTGCGAGGGATTCGGGGACGTGGCGGAGCAGCCCGTCAACGAGGTCGGTGTGGGGGTCTATCACGACGATGGCGTCTGAGTCCCTTCCCGCCGCCTTCTCCCTCAGCTTGTGGGCGACGACGTGGTGCATGAGGGTGGACTTGCCCATGCGGGTTCTTGCCACGTAGAGGTGGTGGCGTCTGAGCAGGTCGCCGGGGAAGTGGATGGGACGCGGCGCTCCCGCCGTGGCGTCTCCCACCAGAGCGCCTCCCTTGACCCCCCTGGCCGAGGGAAGGAGCACCTTCGCCCCTGAGCGCTCCACCAGGGGCGTCTCGTCCCTTGCCCCCGGCGGGTGCCACAGGGCGGCCACCTCACGCACGCCCAGGACGCTTCTCTTTCCGAAGAGTCCGGGGCCTGGGGGATGCAGGGATGCGTTGGGTGTGGCGGGCCGGATCCTGCCCACCTGTAGGCGGGCTCCTGCGGGGTTGTCGTAGTGGCGGTAGGCCGCAACCACCGGGTCCAGCAGCTCCTTGCCGCGCTGGGGCCGCGTGTCCGGGGGCAGGATGGTGGTGACCTGAAGCTCGGCGTCGAAGGCGATGCGGCTGACCTTCTCCTTTATTAGTAGAGGGTCGTGGACGCGGGAGCGAGCCCGCTTCCAGCGCCACCAGGCCCAGCCCGCCACCACGATACCCAAGACCGCGCCAGCGCCCAGGGCCGCTGCCTTCCAGGTCTCCCCTGCCTGTATCCAGAAGTAGCCCCGCAGGGCGGCCAATGCTCCCACCCCCAGGAGGGCCATCGTCACCCCGTCGGTCTGGAGGGGCTTGGTGGTGTAGGTGTAGGAGGGGTCCCTGGGCTCCATGCCCGGACGCCTGTGGGCCTTCTCCAGATGGGCGGCAGACCAGTCGGGACCCAGGGATCGCAGCAGCAGACGGGCAACGATCCGCTCTCCCTCCTTGAGGGCCGACAGTGCGCCCAGGAGGGCGATGAGGGGGTCTGAGCCTGGGTCGAGGAGGTCGTCGTCCCGGAAGGTCCGTAGGGGTAGGTACTCGGGTCCGTCGGTTCTCAGCGTCATGGACCACGCCTGCTCGCCCTCTCCCAGGCGCAGGGGGTCCTCCTCCTCGGGCACCTCCTGGATGCGGGCCTGGGGGTAGTGGGCCGTGAGTTGGCCCTTGACGGCCTCCTCGCCCTGGCAGCGGGCCATAAGGGTCACCCCGTCCATGTGCCCGACTATCTCCAGGGAGAAGGGCTCAGGGACGGGGATGGACTGGAGCAGGTTCTCAACGCCCAGCAGGGTGCGCTCCCCGGTGCGGGGCGGCGTCACCGCCAGCAGCACCGCGGGCTTCTTGTTGCGATCGTTTCCAAACAGGATGTTCATGGGATTGAGTTTCATGGGTGTGCCTTCCTTTCTTTGCGTGAGCTATCTGTGGATACCAGGCCGCCACTCGATGACCTCTTTCTCCTCCGGGGTGGCCTCGATGCGGATGGGGAATCTGCCTCCCCTTGCGATGAGGAGCCCGTCTCCCCTGGGACACGACAGGAGCCACCGCTGCTGCTCGGCGGGCAGGTCGAAGGCGTCGCCTACGGTGGATATGGCCGCGGCGTCCTGCTGGAGCAGGAGCTTGAAGGCGGCGTTCTGGAGCAAGGCCCGTCCCGAATGACCCGATATGGGCTGGGAGGGATCCTCGGAGAGGAGGTCCTGCACGTCCTGGGTGATGAAATGGAGCCCGAGGCGGTGCTTGCGGGCGCGTTTGGCCATGGAGACCATGAAGGCGGCCCCCTCGGCGTGCTGCATGATGCTCCAAACCTCGTCCACCACCAGGAGACGGGGCTTGGGGTCCTGGGCCGCCGCCCACACCGTCTCGGTGCAGACCATTGCGGCGGCGGGGCGAAGCTCCGGCTCCAGGAGGCGCAGGTCGAAGACCGTGACCGACGCCTCGCTGGAGAGGAGATCGTCCCCCTCGTCGGAGAGGAGGTGCTTCAGGCTGCCGGTGGCGAAGGGCTGGAGCAGCTTGGCCATGTCGTTCCCGTCGTTGCCTTCGAGGAACGCATAGAAGTCCTTGAAGCCGGTGCGCTCCCTGGGCTCGGCGTAGTAGGAGGCCAGGGCGTGGTCGAGGGACGCCCGGCGCTCGGCGCTGAGTCTTTCGCCCACCATCACCTCGATGAGCCGTCTGAGGCTGCCGATGCGCTGGAGGAGCTCCTCCGGATCGCCCCGCGCGATGACGAAGGGGTTCATCCCCTGGCCTTCGATGCCTGGTGAGATGACCCGGCCGCCTGCGGCGCGGGCCATGTCCGCGTACTCTCCCTCGGGGTCGATGATGTAGGCGGTGACGCCACGGGTCAGGCCCCTGAGCACTCCCAGCTTGGTGGCGAAGGATTTTCCCGACCCTGACCGCGCGAGGACTGCCGTATTCGCGTTCAGGTGGGTGCCGTCGAAGGCGTCGTAGACCACCGGCGAGCAGGCCCGAAGGTCGATGCCCATGAGGGTGCCGCTCCTCGTGTCCAGGTCGGGGGGAGAGAAGGGAAAGAGCCTAGCCAGGGACGAGGTGTCCAACGTTCGCCACACCGCCACGGCGTTGAGCGCCAAAGGAAGGGTGGACAGCAGCCCCTCGCGCTGCCGAAAGGTGAGCAGGTCCAGCTTGCCAAGGGTCGCCGCGAAATGCGCCCTCGCCCGCTGGGTCATCTCCTTCAGGAATGTCTCGTCCTTTGCATGGAGCGTGACGGACAGAGACGCATGAAAGAGGCGCTCCCTGCCCCGCTGCACCTCGTCACGCAGGCGGGAAACGTCCTCCAGGGCGACCTCCGCCTCGGGGGAGAGGGTGCGGCCCCGGTGCATGGAGAAGGACTGGGCCGACTCGAACCTGACCTTCTGCCACTCCAGCGTGCGGGATGCCTGCTCTGCCGGTATGGGTCCCAGGTGGATGGAGAGGTCCATCGGGACGCCGGTCGCCATGAGGCTCTGGAGGAACCCTGGCGCAAGCGAGCGGGGCCAGCGGCCCAGGTGCATTGATCGGGTCAGGTGTCCCCCGATGCGGAGGTGGCGTCGGTTCACCTCGACCTCTATGGGAGAGTCCTCGTCGATCTCCGAGGGCGAGCCGCCCAGGGCTGAGGCCAGCAGAAGCATCCGAAGCGTGCGTCCGCCGAGGGGATGCACCGAGAGCCCCGCCTTGGCCAGCAGCGAGCGCAGCTCGTCGGACCGCTCGAAGGCGCATACGGCGTAGAAGCGCCGGTCCAGGATGCCGTCGCGGGTCTCAAGCTCGGTCAACAACCGTTGCAGCGAATCCGCCGCCTCTCGCGCCTGTTGGGGCAGGTCCGCCGGCTGCGCCGCAAGCAGCTCCCTGCGGAGCCGTTCCAGGCCGGGCGGGTGTTGGCGCACGAGGAGCTGCACCTGGAAGTCGCAGGCGTTCAGGGCACCGGCGAAGGCCCCGACCTTGGGCTCGTCCAGCTCCAGGCCCAGCACCTCGCAGACGCCCAGCTTCACCCGGTCCAGGCGCACCGGCCCGTCGTTCTCCAGGTGTGAGAGCATGAAGGCGCGGGGCAGCAGGGGCGGCGGTTTTGGCGCGGCGACGGCCGTAGTCTTGACAGCGTGGGGGCGCGGTCTGCGGAGGACTCCGCGTATGGCCCGCAGCGCCGTCCATCCCCGGGTGGCGTAATGGGGACTGAGCCTCAGCCTGGAAGCGCCCTCCTTGGCCTTCCGCACCATGTGCAAGGCCACGCGTTTCGTCTGTTCCAATGATGTTCTCAAATGGGTTCTCCTTTGCTATGGGATGGGGACGATGCCGGAGAGCAGCGCCACGGCGATTCCCTTGGCGGAGAGCACCAGCACCAGTCCGATGACCGCCCCCAGGACGGCGTTCCTCGCTCGCCCTGAGCTCCGCTCCTCGGTTCCCTCCGCCATGAGGACGAAGCCCGCCCAGGCGATGGCGAAGAACGCCAGGCCGGTGGCGGCATAGACCATCGCCGTCAGTGCGCTGTTGAAGGCCCAGAGCATCTCGTACTCCCCCACCGGCGCAGCGCCCATAGACGCCAGCGCCGCGCCGGTGAGGAGCAGGGTCGTGATGACTCGCCTTACCACGGCCACCACCATCCCAGGATGTCGAAGATGTCCCGCGCCTCCTCATCGCTGAGGGAGGTCTGCTCAGAGGGGTCCGGCTCCGGCTCGGGTTCCGGCAGCGCCAGGGCCTCGTAGGGGTCGTCGGAGCCGATGGTGAGAGCCAGGGCTGCCGCCTCGCTCCTGCTGGGCGTGAGGGGCTCTCGCTCCACCAGCTCGGCCTTGACGTGCTCTGGGTGGAGGATGGAGATGGTCACGTCGCTGTGAAAGACCTCGCTGGGGATGGAGACGGAGGCCGAGACGGTGTGCTCCTCCGTGGTTCCGTCTTCGCAGGTCAACGTCACCGTCTCGCTGACGCCGTCGCTGGCCCCAGGACGCACCATGCTCACTGTTCGGATGACCTGCTCCGTCCGCTCCGGGTGATGGGTGAGCTGGACCAGCGGAGGCAGGGCGACCTCCAGGCCGGCCCGAAGGTCGGCGTTTATGGCAACGCTGTGGACCGCTTCCCCGTCCCCGATGGACATGGAGAAGCTCGTCTCACCATTTGGGACGAATGATGCGGTCGCGCGAGAACCCCTAACCGCGACGCTGACGGTTCCCGTGATGGCGGTGACGGCGGCGTCCATGACGGCCAGCTCCGTGACGCTGTCATGTCCGGCAACCGTCTGGAGGCTGATGGTCTCCAAGGTCGTGGATACGCAGTCGGAGGCGATCACCCCCTTGATGCGCCCCGGCCTCCAGCCGAGGGACGCGACGCGGAGGTCGCAGAGCTCCCCCTCCACCGAGGGCAGGGGGTACGGGAGCTGCTCGTCCTTGAGGGTGAGGGCGCCCGCCTGCCCCAGGGTGTCCTCCCAGGAGAAGGTGAAGGAGGGCGCTTCACCGGACAGCGGCAGGTCGTAGGTGACGGTCTCTCCCTGGTTCATGTCGGCCGCCCTGTAGAAGCGGAGCTGGCGTCCCTGCCAGCCGCCGTAGGCCCGCACCCGCAGGTCGAGGCTCGTAGCAGCCCGCAGGGTCACCTCGGCGCGGTCGCCTGAGACGCTCAGCCTCTCGATGAAGAGCCTGCGTCCGTGGACCGGCTCCGGGGGCTCGAAGTCGAACCCCCAGTGGCCGTCGGCCAGGGCGACCTGGGGTATGGCGACGACCAGCATCGCCACGGCAACCAGGCTCAGTAGGGTGCGCTTGGCCTTCCGGCGCTTGGGCTTGCGGCCGGCCTCCTGCTGCTGCGTCCTGTTTTCTTTGTCGTTCTCCCCCTTTACGGCCCGACGCTTCCCGAACCAGCCGTGGGGACGGAAGGGTCTTCGCCCGTTGCGCTCGTTCCTTGCTCTTGTTGACCCTGCGCAGCTTGCGCAGGCCGCGACCCGCCTTCTTGACCATCAGGCTCAGCGGACCGGGCTTGGTCTCGACGGGTGCGGGGGGTTCGTTCCTCACCAGCTCTGCCGGGGTCCCGGCGTAGCGCCGAGGCCCCAGGGCGTAGCGAAGCAGGTCGGCGGTCACCAGGAGGCTGTCTCAGAAGTCAGGGACCTGGTGAATGAACCCGTGTTAGGTGTACCTTAGAGGCGACATCAACGAAGGAGAGATGGAGATGCCGCTTCGAGATATGGACCGCGATCAGATGTGGCTGCTGCCGCCTTCTCTTGACGAACTGTTGCCGTTAGACCATCCAGCCCGATTCGTGGCCGAGTTTGTGGACGCACTGGATAGGGAAGGCTGGGCCGAGCTCGGCGTGGAGATAGACGGCGACCCGATGGGAGCGCCGGCCTACCATCCCCGCGCTTTGCTAAGCGTGTGGTTGTACGGGTTCATGACCGGGATGCGCTCCTGCCGCAAGTTGGAGGCGGCCTGCCGCGACCAGATACCGTACCTGTGGCTGACTGGGTGGCAGCATCCCGACCACAACACCCTGTGGCGGTTCTACAGGGATCATCGCCGAGCCATGAGGAAGCTGTTCGAGCGCACAGTGCGCACGGCGGTAACTATGAAACTGGTGGACCTGGCGGTTCAGGCGGTTGACGGAACTAAGGTGGGTGCCAATGCGGCCAGAGATAGGACCTACAATGCCGAGGAGTTGGGCCGGTTATTGAACAGGGTGGGGAAGGCGATAGCCGACCTTGAAGATCAGAACGAAGGAGGTGAGGATACCCCTGCCTTACATCTGCCGGAGGAGTTAGCCAACAAGAGAGTGCTGAGGGAGCAGATTCGTCATGCAATGGACGAGTTGGCTTCTGAGCAGAATCGCAAGCGCATCAACCTGACCGATTGGGACGCAAGACTTATGAAGACCCGTCAGGGATTCGTGCCCAGCTACAACGCCCAGGCTATGGTTTCACCGCTGGCATCAGGCGGAAAGACGACCGGCATGCTGCTGACCGCCGTGGACGTTGTGGACCAAACCAATGACGCCTTCCAGTTGACCCCGATGATGGAACAGGCAGAGGGTGTTACAGGAACCAGGACTCCGGTGACGTTGGCTGACGCCGGCTATTGTGGAGGCGGGCACCTGGAGGCGAGTCACCGTAAAGGTCAGCAAGTGGCAATGCCGGATATGGCCCGACCTCTGGACAACCCCTATCATAAGGACCGATTCACCTATGACGAGGATAACGACAGCTACATCTGTCCTCAGGGAAAGAGATTGCGCTTCTCCAGTTCGTCGACAAACAAAGGAATGCCGGTCCGGGTATACCGACCAGTCTCTGTCTCCGCCTGCCGCAACTGCCCCGCTTTTGGAGTCTGCACCAGGGACTACCAACGGGGACGCAAACTAGAAATCGGACCATACGACCGTGCACTGCGGGATCACAGAGAATGGATGTCTACCGAGGCAGCCAGGACGGCTTACAATCTGAGAAAGCAGTTGATCGAACCCGTCTTCGGAATCTTTAAGGAGCAACTGAGGGCACGGAGGTTCCTGTTGCGTGGCCTTGCCAACGTGAAGGCCGAATGGACGGTGCTTGCTATCGCCTTCAACCTCCGCACCCTCTGGAAGGCGTGGAGACCCCAAGCCTGCCTCTCCACTCAAGTATCCACGGCCTAGAGTCTCGAATGGACGGTGCTTGCTATGGATGGTCTAACGGCAACAGTTCGTCAAGAGAAGGCGGCAGCAGCCACATCTGATCGCGGTCCATATCTCGAAGCGGCATCTCCATCTCTCCTTCGTTGATGTCGCCTCTAAGGTACACCTAACACGGGTTCATTCACCAGGTCCCTGACTTCTGAGACAGCCTCAAGTGCAAGCGGCGACACGGTGGTGGTTGGGGCGTATCAGGACGACGACAACGGCACGGACTCCGGCTCAGCCTACGTGTTCACCAAGCCCAGCACGGGATGGAGCAACACATCAACAGCTGTCAAGCTGACGACCGACGACGGCGCGGCGTACGACTACTTCGGCTGGGCTTTGGATATCAGCGGAGACACAGTGGTGGTCGGGGCACGGGGGGATGACGAGAATGGGACGGACTCCGGGTCGGCCTACCTGTTTGTGAACGCCCCAGGCCTGGCGCTCAACGTTGCTCCATCCAGCGTAAACGAGGGAGATGATGCGACGACGGTGACGGTGACCGCCACGCTGAGCAGGAACTCACGGTCGGGGCTGACCCTTCCGCTGGCCCTAAGCGGGAGCGCTACCAGGGGCACTGACTACACCGCCACGACAACCGACATTACCATTCCCGTTAACCATAGCAGCGCCACGGCGGATCTCACTATTAACCCCATCCTTGACAACAGTGTGGAGGGTGACGAGACCATCGTGGTTGGCGTCACGGGCGCCGGGGCTACCACGACCGTGACATTCACCGACTACAACATCTGTAACCGCACGCCCCAGGTGCGCGACGGCATCCTGACCAAGCTGGGCTTGGACCCGGACAACTCGAATGCTTGCCGCAGTATTACGCCGACGGATCTGGCCACCATCACAGAGCTGGACCTCAACGAACAGAGCATCACCGTTCTAAAATCGGGCGACTTCGACAACCTCACAGCGCTGATTGAGCTCCGTCTGTACGACAACCAGCTAACGACGCTGCCCGATGGGGTCTTCGACAACCTCACAGCGCTGACATACCTCGGTCTGTACACCAACTAGCTAACGACGCTGCCCGATGGGGTCCTCGACAACCTCACAGCGCTGACGTACCTCGGTCTGCACACCAACCAGCTAACGACGCTGCCCGATGGGGTCTTCGACAACCTCACAGCGCTGACGTACCTCGGTCTGCACACCAACCAGCTAACGACGCTGCCCGATGGGGTCTTCGACAACCTCACAGCGCTGACGTACCTCGGTCTGCACACCAACCAGCTAACGACGCTGCCCGATGGGGTCTTCGACAACCTCACAGCGCTGACGTACCTCGGTCTGTACACCAACCAGCTAACGACGCTGCCCGATGGGGTGTTCGACAACCTCACAGCGCTGACGTACCTCGGTCTGCACACCAACCAGCTAACGACGCTGCCCGATGGGGTGTTCGACAACCTCACAGCGCTGACGTACCTCGGTCTGCACACCAACCAGCTAACGACGCTGCCCGATGGGGTGTTCGACAACCTCACAGCGCTGACGTACCTCGGTCTGCACACCAACCAGCTAACGACGCTGCCCGATGGGGTGTTCGACAACCTCACAGCGCTGACGTACCTCGGTCTGCACACCAACCAGCTAACGACGCTGCCCGATGGGGTCTTCGACAACCTCACAGCGCTGATTGAGCTCCGTCTGTACAACAACCAGCTAACGACGCTGCCCGATGGGGTGTTCGACAACCTCACAGCGCTGATTGAGCTCTACTTACACGGGAATCTGCTGGTGAGCCTGGAGGATGACGCATTCACCAGCCTCACCAAGCTTGAGACATTGTGGATTGGCGAAAACCAGCTCACTTCGCTCCCGGCCGGTCTCGTCGCCAGTCCTCCCGCGACACTCCACAGCTTGAGCGTCGGCTCCAACCCTCTGGGTACGCTGCCCGAAGGATTCCTGGATGATCTGCCCGCCGCGATGGAGTTTCTGGGGCTCGGAGGCCGTGAATTAGAGTACCCCAGTCCCGCACGAGGGCCTCGCCTGACCCAAGCCGACGTCGATACCATCATCACCCACTTCACAGCCCTAAGGGAACTGCGCATCGCGGGCACTGGCCTGAACGTGGACCAGGCGCGACGACTCCTCATTGCACAAAGGGACAGCCTTGAACGACTCCGGTTGGGCGGCGGCGACGACATGAGTGGGTTGGCCAACGAGAACTTCTCGTGGAGGGACTTACCCAACCTCACGGAACTCCAGGTCTACGAAGCTGGACTTACCGCAGACGACGTTACGACGATTCTAGAGAGTGTCAACACGGACCTGACGTTGCTGTATCTGGACGGCAACGACCTGAGCGGCATGACGGATGTCCAGCTGGCCAACATCGAGCGGCTTACCTCTCTGCGGCGGCTCCGTCTCGTGGACGGACAGCTAAGCTCCGCACAGGTGAGCAGTGTCCTTGACTGGATTCTGTCCGATATGGAGTGGCTGTACCTGAACGGTAACGAGCTGAGCGGCGTTGAACCGAGCAAGTTCAGCCGTTTCACCCATCTTCAGAGACTAGGGCTGGGAAATGGGAAATTGTCCGGCGCTCAGGTGACCGCCATTCTGAAAAACCTTCCCGGCACCCTGACCGAGTTGGACCTATCCCACAGCGGGCTTTCCAGTGTGAACCCGGGGGACTTCAGCAGGTTCCAGGGGCTGCGGCTGCTCTACCTCCACGGCAACCCTCTGGAGGATCCGGTGCCCTTGCTGGACGACTTCAGCAATCGCCATCTCAAGACCCTGACGGTGAACCGGACACCGGCGGCGCCTGTCATTGCAGACCGGTTGTTAGCGGTGGGGACGTCCAGCTTCGGATTCGGCGCCGTCACCGACCCAGACGGAGATGGGGTGACATACGCCGCACTGGGAGACGGCGTCTCACCTCCGCCGCTGGCCCTCCATCCGAATATGCGCCTGTTCATCCGTCCGGACGACAGCGTTCCCCTTCCGTCGTGGGTGACCTTCAACCCTGCCACACGAATGTTCACTACCTCGCCGCAAACCGGCGACGACGGGACGATCACAGTCCGCGTCACGGCCACCGACGATGGATTCCCACCGCTGTCTTCCGAAAGAACCTTTACCATCACCATAGACACCATCGCGCCGGTGGTCTCGTACACGGCGCCTAGGTCGATGACCGTGGGCAGGCGCATCAGAGCTATCAACCCGGTGACGAGCGACGACGATATCATCTCCTACTCGCTTCAGAGCGGCTCGCTGCCGTGGGGTCTGTCTTTAGATGAGTCGACCGGCAGCATCACCGGCTGGGCGAGGAGTGCTACGGGAAGGCGTACTGTGACCATAGTCGCCACAGACGCTGCAGGCAACACTACAGCGGTCTCGCTCACCTTCCCTAGAGTCGTGGCGGACGATCCTCCGCCGACGGCCACACCCACACCCGTGCCAACGGCCACACTCACACCCGTGCCAACGGCCACACTCACACCCGTGCCAACGGCCACACTCACACCCGTGCCAACGGCCACACTCACACCCGTGCCAACGGCCACACCCACACCCGTGCCAACGGCTACGCCTACACCCGTGCCAACGGCTACGCCTACGCCAGAGGTACCGGAAGATGATGGCGGGATGAACTGGTGGATCATCGTACCCATCATCTTGGTGGTTGTGCCGATAGCTGGGGGAGGGGCATACGTCGTGATGCGGCAGCGCAGGCTCGGTTAAGGGAGGTAGACGACAATGCGGAGGGGGATAGAACGAGAGCCCTAATTGACTCAAGGGAGCTAGCCGTTTTATGCGCCACTTTCACGCTTGCAGCGTTTGTAGCCTGCCTCACATCCGAGGTCAGCCGAGCACCGGAAGACAACCCCGGGAACCCGGACCTGACAAAGTTGGAGATTTCCGCAGCCGACCTTCTTGCCAATGAGCTCGGTGACCTGCTCCCCGAAAACCGGTCCAGGGATACTTAGAGTCCTCCGGGCGAAATCAGGAGGACAGCATGCGGGGAAGCAGGTTTACGGACGAGCAGATCATCGGAGTACTGCGCCAGGCGGATGCGGGAGCGGCGACCGGCGATCTGTGCCGCCGCCATGGTATCTCACCGGCGACCTTCTACAACGGGAAGGCGCGGTTCGGCGGGATGGGCGTGAGCGAGGCACGGCGGCTGCGCCAGCTGGATGAGGAGAACCGGAAGCTGAAGCAGCTGCTGGCGGAGGCGCCGCTCGACAATCACGTCTTGCGGGAGCTGCTCCGAAAAAACGCATGACGCCTGCAGCGCGACGGGAGACCATTCACCGTGTCCAGGACGGTGGGGCTTCAGCGAGCGTCGCGCCTGCAGGCTGATGGGCATCCACCGATCGGTCGCACGCTACCGGCAGGTCGGGAACGACACGCCGGAGCTGCGGCAACGGCTCTGCTCGCTCGCCGCGGAGCGGCGGCGCTTCGGGTATCGTCGGTTGTGGGTGTTGCTGCGCCGGGAGGGGTTCGGCGTGAACCACAAGCGGGTCTACGGGCTCTTCGGGAGGAGGGGCTATCCGTCCGGCGTCGGAAGCGCAAGCGGATGGCGGGCGTCGCTCGAGTCCCCACGATGGCACCCGAGCGCCCGAACCAGCGGCGGTCGATGGACTTCGTGTCCGATGCGCTCGCCAGTGGCCGGCGGATCCGAGTGCTGACGGTGATGGACGACTTCACTCGGGAGAGTCTGGCCATGGAGGTGGACACGTCGTTGCCCGGCCTCCGCGTGACGAGGGTGTTGGACCGGCTGGCCATCGACCGTGGCCTGCCAGATCTCATCACAGTGGACAACGGTCCCGAATTCGCCGGGAGGGTCCTGGACGCTTGGGCGTACACCCACGGGGTGCATCTGCACTTCATCGAGCCCGGGCAAGCCCGTACAGAATGCGTACATCGAGAGCTTCAACGGGCGGCTTCGCGACGAGTGCCTCAACGAGCACTGGTTCATGAGCTTGTCTGCAGCCCGGACCATCGTGGAGAGCTGTCGGGACGACTACAATGCCGTCCGGCCCCACAGCGCACTGGGCAACCGAACGCCCGAGGAGTTCGCACAACAGGTGGCTAGGAATACGCCGGTCGGATTCCAGGAATCCCTGGACCTACTTCAGGGGGCAGGTCAAGGAGGATCGATAGGCATCGAGCAGTACAGCTACTACGGCCGTGAGGCGGTGAACCTCAGCCTTCTACCCTGTCATCTAGGTAATCAAGCGATTAGGGTGGGCTCACAGTTCCAGACGCATCTCAAAGATGGTTCTGCCTACCGTCAACTTAGGCCCACCAAACTACACAAAATCAAGAACCTTCGTGCTAAGATTTAGGTTGGTACTGTAACGGAGGCAAACGCTCCAGAGCCGAGTGAAATGGGCATGAGATTGGGGGGGATTTTTTAACGACGAGCACCGATATTTTGGCTGAGTCTGGTCCTCGATCTGGTTTCGTGCTGGCCGTCGTCATCGCCGCGGTACTACTTGCTACCTACCTGGGCGGCAGCGTAGGCCTGGCACAAAGGGCTGCTCAGGTGGCCCTTGGACTTGTCCTGATGATGTTAATCTTTAGCGCAACTACAGCCTCCACGGGCCGTCGGCCATTCCCGTCACGGAGTTGGAGACCATGTTCGAGTCCGAACAGCAGTTGATGGAACTGAGCAACGAGTCGGCCCAGCGCAATTCAGATGTGGACACCATACACATAGGGTTAGGGGTCATCTTCGTGGCGCTAGGGGTGGTTCTATTCCGCAAGTTGAGTGTGATCACACCCGCATTCCTCTTGGGCGGTGTCCTGCTCATACTGCTTGGTGCCCCTAGCGGGGGGAGGGGGAACCAATCCGCTGAACGCCTTGACCGGATTATTCAGGGCCGTCGTGCCGGGAACATTGGGCGATGCTGGGAACGCGCGCGACATCGCTCATTTCGTGGTGTTGTTGGTCGGCGCCGTGTTACTGGCGGGGCTGATTATATTTCCGCTGGGAACGCGAGTCTTCTGGTGATGCTGAGGAAGCGGCCGATTCCTAGATACCAACAGAGCGCCGGAACCTCCTAGCCTTGCATCCGGCCCAACAGCGACGTGAATCTCGACACCGACCCGATCACACCACACCTCAAACGCCCGTTCTTTATCGGCCTGCTAGGAGCTGGTCTTTATTATGGCCGCTCACTCGACAGACTCATTGCCATCAGATTGCTTTTCTACTGAGCCCTTGTCATCAGAGGCATTGTTTATTACGGCGGCTCGCAGCTTATCTCCATAGGTGTAGAGGTCATCAAGATCCTTCAGTGGGTGCCGCTGCTCGTACCTTCCTTCGTCGAGAAAACCAAGTATCAGATTGTGAGTCCTGACCCGCAGCCGGCAGATATTCTTACGGTTGGTATCGTCTAGCAGGACACTGCAATACTGGCTCCCGGCTCGCAGACCGATGCGATGCACATCCACCGCGCCTCTGCAGATGGCCTTGATGATGTACAGCGCCTCCAGTTCAACGGGTACGAACTCAGACTGCTCTGGCTCCTGCTTGTCTGGGCTCCCATCATCTTGAGGGGCTCGCCCTTCCTCTTGCTCGAGAGCGGACTTTAGGCGGACGCTGATACGGTCGTTGATGAATTGCGCAAAGGCCGACTTTGCGAGTGCCTCGAACTGCCTACGTATGGTCTGAGTGGCTCGACCCCCATAGACGCGGGAGACCATGAAGCGAACGAATTCCTCGGATGGACTGGCCAGTTCCTCTGCCAAAACTCGCTTGATCTCGTTCGTATAGCGGAGCTCCCAAGCAGCGTCAACGATCTCTCCTAAGTCGAAGGATGACTTTGTGAATCTCTTCAACTCCTCGACTTGGGCCTCGGTGAACTCAAGCATGTTGAATTCGAAGAAGGGTCTCGGGTCCATCACGTTGGGTTGATCGAGGTCCGAGAAGAACCGGTAGGTGATGCCGTCTGTGAGGATGCCCAAGCGGGCTTCGGTGACAGTGAAGTAGCGGAGGAGCTGGGATATCTCCGAGTCGTCAAGATTACTGCCGTATCGCTTACACTCGATGAGAACGGCGGGCTTGCCGCCCTGCATCAATACGTAGTCGACCTTTTCACCTTTCTTTATCCCTACATCAGCTGTGTATTCCGGTACGACTTCGGTGGGATCGAATATCTCATATCCGAGCATCTGCAGGAATGGAAGCACAAGAGAACTCTTGGTAGCCTCCTCGGTCTCCAGGTGTTCGATACGCTTAGCGAATCGACCCGAACGGGTTCGCACCTCGCCTATGAAGTCCATGTCACCAACCTACCTCCACTACTGCCCTCGCCGCCCATCGCACTTCACCCAGAATTTCAGTGTTGCGGGTCACTGTATCCTCCTTGCGGCACCTCCAGCGGCGCTCGGGGTAATAGCTCTAAATTGTCGCCCTCGGCGAAACTGGATTTCAGGACGTGGTGAGTAAGAAATAGCAGATGATCTTAGGGTAGATTCTACCATGGAGCAGGCATAGCTGCCAACAGCCAGACACCTGCCAATGGGGGGCCCACTTCCGCTACAGCCCCAGGGTGAGGACCCGGCACAGCCACGGCCGCAGGAACGCCCGGTCCCGCTTCACCCTCGCCTCCTTCAGGGACCGCTCCCGCCGTCAGACCTGATCCCGCTAATCAGCCCAGCCCCAGGGCATCGTGGCGGGAGGAAGCGTCAGCTCGTGATCTTTGATGATGGCGATTTCCAGCTCCAACTTGCGCCTCTCGGCGATGGTCTTGGTCAGCACGGTCCCGGCCTGCAGGGTCTTCAGAAACTCGGCCCGCGCCCGCCACCACTCCACGATCACCGGCGTCCCATCGCCGTACACCAGGTCCTCGTCGGGTTCAGCTTCCAAGGTCACCAGCTGGGGATAAACCCTGCTTGGCGCGTATCTCCGCTTCGGCCCCGGCCCGCTGTCCACGCCAGTCGAAGACGCCCTCTCAGTCCCGTCCTGAGCGCCCTTGTCCGCCTCCAACCGCACCAGCCGCCGCTCGACCTGGCGCATCACTTTGGCGTGTTCCTCCCGGAGAGCCTGGACATCGCCCTTCATCGCTGTCCGGGCATCTTCGAGGCCGCTTCGGGTCTTCTCCTCTAACGTCTTCATGCGCTGCTCCAAGGCTTCATTGAGCTCCCGCTGCCGGGCCGCAGCCGAGCCAGCCCCCGACTGTAGCCCCGCTCCAGCGCCTCCCACACCCGCCAGGACATCCTGCCCTCTGCCGTGCACGCGGCCACCGTCCTGGAGTCTATGCCCAACACCCTCGCCGCTCCCTTGTACCCCTTCTCCCGCACCAGCTCGTGCAGCAGCACCATGAGCCGCAGGTGGTGAACGTCCACCTGGCCGGAAAGCCACCTCGTTGCTAGCCAGCCGCTCTTTGAAGACCATCGCGTTGATGATGACCAGCGCGGCCATGTTGGCTGCTTCGTCGCTGAGATCGACCCCAAAGATCTTTGAGACCCGGCCCAGCGTCCCTAGGGAGGAGTAGAGTTTGGAACCGGCGCGCCTTGCCCCTTCGTCCAGATTGTCTGCAGGAGGGGTTGTCCGCTGGACCGCGTTCCCAAGCTCTATTACAGTCCCACTGAGCTTGGGGCCGGAAGTGCCGGCGATGCGCTATTCCTGCCACACCAGCGTCGCGCCTGCCATGCGCTCGTACAGGTGCTGCTGGCTCGTCGAGTGCAGCCTCCCTGGGACCGTGATGGCGAAGACGTTCTGAACCTTCTGACCGTCCATCTCCATACCGAAGCGGGAGAGGGCGTCCGCTTCCACGGTCAAGGCAGGTTCAAGCTCGATTTCCAGAATCACAGCGCCTTCGGGCAGACGGACGATGATGTCCGTACGCCTTCCGTCGTGCAGCGTTTCAGCGACCGCGGACAGGCTGCACCGTCCCCGGAGGAACCGGGCCAGCGTATCATTGATGATGCTTTCTTGGCTGCGGTCCTTTTCAGCGACAGTTGTTCATGCCAGGAGTGAATCACCTCGGTAAAAGCTATGCCTGCCTGGATTGTCATTCTCCTTTGCCACCTTTTGTTCGTTCGCTTTGCTCAACAGCTGATCGCTTCGTCTGCGTACCCCAGAGCACCGATACCGTCCGTCCCCCGACCTATGGCACTGCGGGACCGGAGGCTTCAATTTCCTACGCTGTGGGCTGTGGCTGGTAGCGTTCGACCCGTATCAGGTCTTCGCCCTTGCGCGCTTGCGCTAGGTCGTAGGAAGTCTGCCGGCGCAGCCAGAAATCCGCGCTGGACCATCCAGCCTTCTCAAGCCGAATGGCCATGTCGGGCGAGATCGCGGCGTGGCCATTCAATACCCGCGAAAGGGTGTGGCGGGCAACGCCCAGAACCTCCGCCGCCTCGGTTACACTTAGACCAAGGGGCTCCAGGCAGTTTCCCCTGATGCCTCGGCCCGGATGGGGTGGATTCTTCATAGCCATGCTCTCTTCCCTCTCGCTAGTGATAATCGACTAGATCGACGTCATACACGTCACCATCTTCAAATCGGAAGGTGATCCGCCAGTTGCCCGAAATCGAAATACTCCACGAACCTCTCCGGTCACCCCTGAGGGGATGCAGTCTGTACCCCGGCAAATCAAGTTCGCTCGGCTTGCTGGCGACATCGAGGTCCGCCAGGGCGAGAGTAATCCGATCCAGTTGGTCGGCACCTATCCTGCTGGGGTCGCCTCGCTCATAGAGCCGCCTCAGTCCTCGATGGCGAAACGACCTGATCATAGAAGGATTATACCGTGTTCCGGTACACTTATCAATAACTTCGCTGTCATTCCCAACTCTTCGACACTGCTTCTGTGCATCCTCCCTCAGCGCCCCACGTGCCGCCCCACCGGAGCCAACCCTGGACCCTACCCCCCGCTCCAACGCCTCCTGAACCTGTCAGGAAAGGGTTCCCGCTTCCATGCTCGCAACCACTGTCCGGAGGTCGATCCCCAGAGCCGTTGCCGCTCCTCTGGGTCCTCTCTGCCTCACCAACTCGTGCAGCAGCGCCATGAGCCGTAAGTGGTGAACGTCCTCAACGCTTCCCCTCTCTTTGATGACTGGCTTCATCGTCCGCCACACCTTCCTGCCCGTGCTCTTTTTTCCCCATCCCCGGGGAAGGAACCCTGGAACCGGATTGCTTGATATGCCGTGGCTAAGATAGGCCGGAGCCTACTTCCACCAGAGGCCCAGGGTGACCACCCGTCTCAGCCAGCGAACCCGCTTAGCCTTCGCCAACTTCCGCCGGGATGCTGCCAGGGCCTCATGTCGCCACCGGAGATGATCCGCCCTTCTCGCTTCGTCCAGCGGCTCCGTCTCCGGCGGCAACGTCAGGTGAAAGTCCCGCAGCAACTCCGTCTCCAACTCCCACCGGCGCATCACGGCCCTGGCCCGGTCAACCTGGCTGCCCAAACCTTCATCCCCGGACCGCAGCTTCCGCCATTCGGTCACCAGCGGCGCAGCTGGGCCGAAGGCATGCTCTTCGTCTGACTGTTCCTCCAACGTGACCACACCGGCGTCAGGCAGCCCGTGACGCCGCCGGGGAGGACGCCACACGGACGGCTGGTCATCACCAACCACAGGCTCAGACTCGCCGCGCTGCTGTGCCTCCCTCACCAGTTGGGCGACCCGTCGCCCCAACTCTTCCAGTTGACCAGCCTGAGTCTCCACCGACCCACGCAGTCCTCTGGCTTCCTCCTCCAGCTCGGCTACCCTTTGACGCAGAGTCTCTACCTCGTCCGCCGCGCCGTCATCGTCAACCTCGGTCCCGCCGGCTTCCGTACCCGCGTCGCGGAACTCCTCCAGCGCCTTGCGCATCCGCCGGGACACACGCCGGGAATCGTAGCAGGCCATCATGGTGCGGTAGTTCACCCCCAGGGCCTCGGCTGCGGCCACCCGGCCCCGGTCCTTGACCAGGGCGTCCAGCAGGTCCAATAGGGGGGCATCCGATAAGGGGAAGTCCCGCTCGTCGCCGGAGTCGCCGTCCCCTGTCGCGGGTTGCTGTCTAACGCTCATACTCGCGGCCTCCCTACGTCCAAAGTGCAATTCCTACAATACAACAACTGCAATAAATCCGACACAGGCCGTCAATAAAATCCCGGCCCAACCCGCCTCCCACAACCCCGGACCCTGTCTGATTCCCGTTGGAACCTAACCCGATTGCATTATGCAATGCAATCTAAATCTCCTTACAGGGCTGCCACTGCGAAAGTCGCCCCGGACCGATTGTAGTTTCGGGCATTCCCGGATGGCCGGAAACTGACGTCCGGACCTTGCGCCGCCCACTCCCATGCGGTACTATTAGAACGTATGTTTTCTTCGGGTCTCAACCTGCTTATCAACAGGCCGTCGCCGCGACTCTCCGCCGGGGAACCCAGCGGGCAGAGCACTCGGTCCGGCCCAAAGGAGGAGCCGACATGAGATGGAACTTCATTACCGGGATGCTCAAGGGCAGACCCCAACCGGCCACCCGGCTGCTGGCCGTCACGCCGCCCCGCACCGGGGAGCGCACCCTGCTGGGGGTGGAGAACCTGCTGGGGTCCATCGCCGTCCCCGAACCCTTCTCCCTGGAGATCGCCGGGGACGCCGCCGGCGTCACCCTGCTGGCCCGCTGCCGGGAGGGCTCCTTCGTGAAGCAACAGCTGGGCGTCCACTATCCGCAGGCCCGTGTGAGCGACGTCTCCTCCGAAGACGATCCGTTGCTGCTGGCCGAGGGAGAGCAGGCTTGGTCTATGAACCTGCGGCTCCAGGGGCCGGAGTACCTGCCCCTGCGCACCTTCCGTGACGACGACCTGCTGGACCAGGGATCCGACCCCCTGATCTCCGTCATCGGCTCCCTGTCCGACCTGGAGGAGGGGGAGCGGCTGGTGGCTCGGATGAAGCTGCTGTCCCTGGGGCCGGACTGGTCCCGCGCCCACTTGGAGAAGGCCGACCGCAGGCCCCAGCCCAACCCATCCAGTTCCCCCTACAACGCCGAGACCCAAATCCACCGCAACGACGGGGTGGCCATGGCCATCCTGGGGTTGATCGCCCTGCCGAGCTTGATGGGCTACGTCTGGATTCAGCGGGGGGAGACATGGAAGGCGGTCCTGTTGGGGCTGGGGATGGTGTCGCTGGCCTCCCTGGTGGGCTGGGCCTGGTGGCGCATCAAGAAGGCCCGCTCCGGGGGCAAGCACCAGGATCCGCTGCTCATCAAGGAGAAGGTCTCCCGCATCGCCTACGAGGCCGAGCTAGAGGTCACCGCCGTCCTGTCGCAGCACGGCACCGAGAGCCGGGCCAAAGAACTGCTGCGCAATGCGGCCTCGGCCTACCGGGGCTACGACAACCCCGCCGGGGCCAGTTTCAAGGCGGGGAAGGTCCGGCCCGCTGTTCCGGCAACCGAGCCGTGGCCGCCCCACCGGGGGATGTGGCAGAGCCGGAATGTCCTGGGTGTGCGGGAGGCGGCGGCCCTGTGGCATCCCCTGGGGGCTGGAGACGACCTGCCCATGGTCGCCCGCTCCGGGGCCAGGGTGCTGTTCCCCTCGGCCAAGGGCGTCGCCGGCGGCGCTCACGTGGGGGACACGGTGGCCAGCAGGCCGCGCAAGATCCACTTCCCCGATGACCTGCTGCGCCGCCACCACCTCTACGTTGCCCGCACCCGCATGGGCAAGTCAACCCTGATGCACCACATCGTCACCCACAAGCTGCGGGAGAAGGCGGCGGGCAGGGACGGCGACGCCATCGTGGTCATCGACCCCCACCGTGACCTGGTGGACGCCCTGTTGCGGCATGTGCCCGATGAGATTGCGGACAGGGTGCGGCTGATAGACCTAGCCGATGAGGAACGGGTTCCGGGCATCAACCTGCTGGACACCAAGGTCTTCGCCGACCGGGACCGCACCGCCGACTCGGTGGTCAGGATTGCCAAGGGCGTGTGGGAGCAGTGGGGACCCCGGATGCAGTCCGTCCTGGAGCACACCGTCAAGAGCCTCCACGAGTACAACGCCCACCCCGACACTAGGGAGGACGAGCAGCTCACCATCCTGGACGGGCAACGGCTGCTGGCGGAGCCGGAGTTCCGCAAGCAGGTGCAGCGGCGGGTGGACGACCCCTACGTGCTGGGGTGGTGGGCGCGGGACTTCATCAGCTGGACCCGCCAGTTCCGGTCCGAGATCATCGCGCCAGTGCAGACCCGCCTGGCCTACTACGCATCGTCCAAGAAGGCCCGAGCCATCCTGGGGCAGCGCCGCTCCACCATCGACCTGCGGGAGGTCATCGCCGGCGGCGGCGTGCTGCTGGTGTCCACCTCCCAGGCCACGGCGGGACCTGAGGTCTCGGCCCTCGTGGGCGCGTCCCTGCTCAACCTGGTGGACTCGGTGATCAGGGAGCAGGGGCGGCTGCCGTCTGACCAGAGGCGCGGCGCATTGGTGGTGGTTGACGAGATGCAGGCCATGCCCGGCGTCGATTACGAGTCCATGCTCAGCGAGCTGGGCAAGTTCGGGGCAAGCTTCATTCTCGCCACTCAGAGCCTGGCCAAGCTGGCGGACCTCTCCCCCACCATGCAGGACACGCTCCTGGCCAACGTGGGGTGCCTGGCGGTGTTCCAGGTGGCGGCCTCCGACGCCCGGCAGCTCATCGGGGAGGTGGACCGGGAGCGGGTGACCGAGGAGGACCTGGTGTCCCTGCCCGTGCACCACTGCTACGTGCGGGCCACCGTGGACGGGGAGCGGATGGCCACCTACTCCATGAAGGTGAGGAAGCCGGAAGAGGGAGACCCTGCGGCGGCGGAGCGCGTCCTGGCCGGAGCGGCGGCCTACACCACTCCTTCGGAGACCATCGCCTCCCAGGACGCCGAGGCCCAGCGGCTGGTGCAGGAGTTCCGGGACAAGCTGGAGGAGGTTGAAAACGACGGGGCCTCCGAACATCCGGCCCCCGGCTCTGCAAAGTCGTCCCCCAACGGCGTCGCCGGGGAAGCCGCGCCGGGGAAGAGGAAGCGGCAGAGGCGGCGGCGCGAGGGAACCCCGAAACCCGCCGAAGCTGGTGACGGGAGTGAATGAGAGCCCTGGAGTGGGACCGGCTGGCGCTGCGGGGCCTGGCGGCCATGCCCTTCTTGGACCGCCTGGAGTTGGCTGCCCTTATGGGCATGTACGAGGAAGCGGCCCATAATGCCCTGGGCAGGTTGCGCCGTGAGGGACTGGCGGATTCCATCAGGCACGCCGCTCCCCTCACCCCATCCACTCGCCGCTGGTATCCGACTGCCGAGGGAATACGCCGTCTGGCCCTGGAAAACGGGACTGCGGTGGAACGGCTTCTCCGCACCCATCCGGTCTCCGCCCGATGGCAGCGCCTCCTGCTGGCGCGGCTGGACGCCGTGGCTGTCATCTATCGGCTGGCCTCGGCGGTGGCGGGTGCAGGCCGATCACCGATCTTCCGGTGGTACCGGGGGCTGGCCTTGGACGCTGCGATGGTGCTGCCCGACGGCAGGACCTTGGGCGTAATCCGGCAGGGGGCAACCACTGACCGGACCGCCTTCTCCGACCGGGTGCGGTGGCTGCCGGACCCCAACCAACCAATGCCCCGCGCCCTCCTGGGGTTGATGCCCGACGAGGCGCGGCTACGTCAGTCCCGCAGGTTGCTGGCCCGCTACCCCGGCCCGGTGTTCCTGGCCCAGGAAGAGCACGTCGCAAACGCCAGCGCCGACGACAGGGTATGGCGTCTAACGGCCACGCCCGCCGTCCTGTCCCTGAGCGAGGCCTTGGCCCACATGAAACCGGGCGGTCGGCTGCCCACTGAGCCGCCGCTGACCCGGCTGTCCCTGCCCGGGGGCCTCTTCGTCCCCGAAGAACCGGAGAGGATTCCGGGCCACCTGCTTCCCGCCGCGCTCAAGCCCGCCGACAAGCGGCTGCTGGACTGGCTTTCCGAGTGGCCCTGGGTCACGGCGGACGACCTGGGCGGCCTCTTGGAACTCTCGCCTTCCGCCGTGTCCAAGCTGACCTCCCGCCTTGGCCGGCTCGGTCTGATCTCCCGCGTGCACCTGAGCGGCCACCGACGGCTGGCACTGAGCCGCCGAGGGTTGGCGCTCCTGGCCCGCAGGGACCGGGCCTCCGTGTCCAGGGCCATTCGGCGATGGAGCGTCGAACCCGCTGAAGGACAGGCCTCCTCGGGTTGGCGGAGCGTGCCGGGGGCGCGCAGCCGTCCCTTGGCCCGCGCCATCGAGCACACCGAGGGGGTACACCACTTCATGGCGGCGCTGACCCGACAGGCCAAGCGGCACTACGGCTTCCGGGTCCTGCAAGTCAGCCCGCCCCATCACGCCGCCCGCTACTTCCGGCACCGAGGGAGGCTTCGCTCCATTCACCCCGACGGGTTCGGTGTGGCGCAGGCCGGGGACCGGACCTACCCCTTCTTCCTGGAGTGGGAGCGGCGGGCCGTGAATCCCTCCACCATGTCGGCTCGTCTCGCGCCCTACCTGCGTTACTACTCGTCCAAGCAGCCCCTGGACGACCACGGCGTTGTGCCCCTCGTTCTCGTCGTCTTCGACGATTCCCTGGCTCCGGCGCACTTCCTGAGGGTGGCCCGCAACGAGATGAAGCGCACCGGGGTCAACGTGCCCCTTTGGGTCTCCGATAGAGAGGCGCTGGAACGGGTCGGCCCCCTGGGACAGACATGGCGCAATACCGACACATGGGACCCAACGTATGCCTTCGCGTGACATGCTCAAACACTCCTGTCACAACATGAGGACGGTAGGCATTAGCAGAAGACGAAAGGCGGTTGACAGGACCGCAGCCGATGACGCAATATTTTGGTAAGACTCGATAACAAGAGGTGAACATGCCACGAACGACCAAGACCATCACCTTCTCCTTGCCGCCCGAGATGGCGGACCGGGTGGACGAGGTGATGAAGCAGCAGGGACGATCCAGGAGCGAGTTCCTACGGGAGGCGTTGCTTCGCTACATCGAGGAGTGCGAGTGGAGACAGTTGCTCCAGTACGGAGAGGAGAAAGCCAGGGAGAAGGGCATCGGCCCTGAGGACGTGGCCGGTCTGGTGGAGGAGTACCGGGCCGAGGTCGGCTCCTCCCGTACATGAGAGTCGTCCTCGACACCAACGTCATCGTCTCCGGCCTGAACTTCCCCGGCAACGAGCGTCTCGTCCTCGAACTGGCTCTCAGGGGACGGTTCGAGTTGTGCCTGTCCCCCTTCATTCTGGAGGAGGTTGCCGGGGTGCTCGGACGCAAGTTCGATTGGACCGAGGAACGCTCGACTCAGGCTCTCAGGGCACTGGGGGATGCCGCCACCGTCGTTGAACCCCGCAGGCTTCCGGAGGTGATCGAGGGCGGCCACGCCTACAACCGCATCCTGGAGTGTGCTGTGGAGGCTTCCGCCGACTACCTGGTGACCGGTGATCGGCGGCATCTGTTGCCCCTTGAGGAGCATCGGGGCGCGAGAATCCTCAACGCCCCCCGGTTCCTGTTAGTGCTGGTGGGGTGATGTTTGCTGCTGCGAGCACGCGCTCCGTTCCCTTGACAACGGCCTGCCGGATGTCTCAGAATATAGAGTAAGACTCGGTAATATCAGGAGGGCAGAATGAAGAGGCAACTACAGCCGCTCACACCGGCAGCGCTGTACGCCAGGGTGTCCAGCGACAGGCAGGACGTCGACCTGTCCGTGTCCGCCCAGCTGAGGGCGCTCAAAGACTACGCCAAGTCCAACGGCTACTCCGTAGCCCGCGAGTACGTGGACGAGGCCGAGAGCGGCCGTGTGGCGGACCGGCCCCAGTTCAGGGAGATGATCGAGGAAGGCAGCCAGCCGAAGGCTCCCTTCGAGGTAATCCTCGTCTGGAAATTCTCCCGCTTCACCAGAAAGCGGGAGCACGCGGTCGCCTTCAAGTCCATGCTACGGCGAAAGGGCATCCGGGTGGTATCCATCACCGAGCACGCCGACGACTCTCCCACCGGCAAGTTCATGGAAGCCATCATCGAGAGCGTGGACGAGTTCTACAGCGAAAATCTTGCCGAGGACGTCGTCCGGGGTATGAGGGAGGCCGCTTCGAGGGGCTTCTTCCTCGGCTCCAAGGCCCCCTTCGGCTACAAGCGGGTGAAGGTCAGCGACGGGGTGAAGGAGCGTCCCACGCTGGAGGTTGACCCTGCCACGGCTCCGGTGGTGAGGGAGATATTCGAGAGCTCGCTTCATGGCAACGGCCTCAAGGAGATATGCAAGGCCCTGAACGACCGGGGCGTCACCAACAGGGGCAAGCGCTGGTACAAGGGAGGACTTCACTACCTGCTGAACAACGAAGCCTACACGGGTACTGCCGTGTGGGGCCGGACGACGAAGGGGGAGAAGGCACATGACCCGGTGCGTGTTGAGGGAGCGTGGCCCGCCCTGATTTCGAGGGAGCTGTTCGACGCCGTTCAAGAGGCTATGCGGGACCGTGCGCCGAAGGTGCGGAGGCCCGCGAGAGTGGGGAGCAGGTTCCTGCTGAGCGGGCTCCTCAAGTGCGGCGTGTGCGACAGGCCCTACTCCGGCCAGGGAGCTAAGAGCGGCCAGTTCGCCTACTACGTCTGCGGCACCCTGTTCAGGGAAGGTGCAGGGACGTGCAGCGCCCGCTACCTGAACGCTCCCAGGGTGGAGGACTTCGTGGTCGAGAAGATAAGGGAACGGATTCTGACCGAAGAGACCATCGTCGAGCTTGTGACCCTGGTGGCGGAGGAGATAGACAAGGTGGCCGGGGAGCTTGCCGGCAGGCTGGAGGTCATCGACGCCGAGCTAGGGGACGTGCAGAGCAGGCTCCAGAGGCTCTACGAGGCCCTGGAAACCAGCGAGTTGACCCTAGAGGTCCTATCGCCCCGCATCCTGTCTCTGAGGCACCGGGAGGAGCAGTTGGAGGCTGCAAGAGAAGAAGCCGAGCGCCAGCTTGAGCAGCGCAGGGTGGAGCTTCCCTCCACCGAGGAGATCAAGGGGTACGTTGCCGACTTCCGTGAGTTCCTGAAGGAGGGGACGTTCCCCGAGCGCAAGGCGCTGATCCGCAACTTCGTGGAGGGCATCGAGGTCAATGGAGACGAGGCCACGCTGATCTACACCATCCCCATGCCGAACGATGGTGTGACGTCGGAATTGGCCTCGGTTCTTGATTTCGTCCAGTCCGGCCCACCAAGGAGGGCTCGAACCATCATGCGGTCCGGCGTTGAGGTGGATTACCGGACATCGTGAAGAAAGAGATGTTCGAGTGGATCGACTGGAACTCGGGTGTTACAGAGGCATGGAGCGTAGCGACCACTAAGGCCGACGGTGTTGCCCTCACAGCGGTTGTATCGCTGGCCGTGACCTTACCGCCCAGGCCCTAGCGCTACTCATCGCTAACTACGCCCACCGCCAACGAGTACCGCAGAGTTTTGTTTCTATTGGCTCTCGCCCATGAACAGTGAAGAGTACCACGGGTGCGCATTGCGGGAGGAAGGCACTGTGCTGTGCTGGGGCAGCAAGCTGGATGGTCATCAAGCCTCGCCCGGAGAGGGTTATAAGTTCACGTCCGTCAGCAGCGGCCGCTCTCACGGGTGCGCTCTGCGCGACGATGGCGCGGTCCTGTGTTGGCGATGGCCATAAACGAGGGAGTTGGAGTTACTCTGGTTGGACCATGACATCGACAACGGTATTCAGGTTCACCGCCTACGAGCCCCGCAATCTTCTGTGTCGTTGCCCTCAACACCGGGTACCGGGTGAGCGGCGACACTGAGTGGGCACGATTACCGCGCTACCTACACCGTAGGCGAACTGGTGTGCAACACATCTTATGAGTTCCGCGTGAGCGCATACGCGGACGGCCAGATCTACAAAGGCGAGTGGGGTGGCGCAGAGGTAACCGCAACGACCGGAGTCTGTAGCTAAGCCCTAGAGAAGCGACTCTTCCCATTCAGGGGATTAGCCGCCAACTCCAGTTCCACCACTCCCAGCGGCATCCAAGCCCACTGCCCATGAGTACCTCAGTTTTTGTCGTCGATTGAGAAATGGGTATGGTGATTCCGGGATCGCCCTGATGGGGTTCGTGGGCGGCGAGGCCTATCTGTTCACCATCAATGCGTCGGGAGAGGGCGCCCTGGACGACTCCAGGCGGGTGTGGGCCGACATGCTGGACAGCATACGTCCGGTCGAGGTGGCCATGACCCTGGATCAGGGGTACTTTAAAGAGGTCAGGGAGGCCCTAGACCTGGCGAACTTCAAGTTCGCCAGGTTCGGAGCGGCCTTGAACCAGACCTACCCCACCAGGGAACGGATCACCCAGGCGCTGACCGAGGCGGGCATCGGAACGGTCTTCGCTGACACGCTGGAGGCCCTGGAGGACATTGACCCTCCAGACCGGTATTCGGAGGAGCACCACCGGTTGGTGGAAGTGCACAGAGAGATGGTCCGGCTGGACCGTGAGATGGGACAGGCCGTGCGGGCGGGAGACCTGGCGGCCTTCGGCATGATCAACGGCCGGTCGGCCGAGCTGAACGGCTCCTTTGTCGCCTCACTGCCGGCCGAGCTCTGCCACGGAGCGTTCCCCGGCCACCCGCTATGTCCCTCACTTGAGCCCCTGCCCGGAGGCGACTACGGCCGGCAGCTCGACGGGCTGCTGCGCCGCTATGAGCCCGGTTTGGGGTCAGCGGCGTCTCTTCTGGTGTTCCCGTTGTCCCTGACACCCGAGGAACTGATCAGCATCACGAAAGAGATGGCCCCGCGGATCGAGGCCCTGGTGGGCGACCTGCTGTCGGAGCTGGCAGCGCTGAGCCCTCCGGCAGAGTTCCGGGACGACCACGGCCGGCTCGTCGATCACTTCCGACAGATCGGGGCCTTGGTCGACGAGATAGCCGGCGCGGCCGCCCAGGGGGACCATGAGCCTGCCAGGAGGGTCGGCCCTGCGACCGAGCGCATCTTCTGCGAGACGGAGAAGAGTCTGGCTTCGGAGGAGTTCAAGGCCATCGTGGCGGCGCACTTCAGCGTGGGGCCTCCGGGAGACTGTGAGTAGGCGAGGTCGCGGCTTGGCCGGTGTTCAAATCTTTATCTTCAGGTCTCTCGACCTGGAGGCTATCGCGTCTCTCACGGCCCGATAGTCGCCCGGAAGCTCTACGGGTCCATTTGCCAACCCAGACTGAACTTCGGGCAGATTCCCTTCATGGTAACCTGTCTTGAAGTCTACGAACTTCAGACCGTTGGCCGTCGATATGACAACCACTCTCTCATCGGGCAGTATCACCTTTTTATCTACCAGCTTAAGCAGGGTAGCCAAAGCGACACCGGTGTGGGGACACGTAAAAAGGCCAGATTTATCTGCCAGGGCGGCGGCGTTGGCCAGCTCATCCTCGGTCGCCTGCTCGACGACTCCATTGAAGGCCTTCAGTATTGGGATGGCCCGTGGCGCACTGACCGGGTTTCCAATCTGTATAGCACTGGCCAGGGTGGGCTGGGCCACGACCGGTTCGAAGGACTTGAATCCGTCCATGTAGCTTCTGTAGAGGGGATTCGCGTTCGCCGCCTGGGCGCAAACGAGGCGGGGCAAATTCTGTATGATGCCCAGGTCGCGCATTAGCAGAAACCCCAGTCCGATGGCTGCAACGTTCCCCAGATTCCCCCCGGGAACTACCACCCAGTCAGGAACCTCCCAGTCGAACTGCTGCACGATCTCTATGCTAATTGTCTTCTGGCCCTCGATCCGCAATGGGTTCAGGGAGTTGGCCAGATAGAAGCTCTTATCTTGGGTAAGCTCCTGGATTATCGCCATGCACCCATCAAAATCCGTATCCAGAGCCAAGGTGAAAGCGCCGTTTGCGATCGGCTGAATCAGCTGCGCTCTGGACACTTTATCCTTAGGAAGGATGACTATGGAGGGGATACCCGCCGCAGCGCAGTAAGCAGCGAGAGACGATGAAGTGTCTCCCGTGGACGCGCATACCACGGCCTGGATGTCCGTCCCTTGGCTGATGATCCCTTTGACAGCGGAGACCAACACGGTGATGCCCAGGTCCTTGAAAGACCCGGTATGGCTGTTGCCACTCTGCTTTATCCACAGGTCGTGTAGCCCGATGGAGTTGCCGAAGCGGTCGGCCCAATAAAGGTTGGACCCCCCCTCATACAAGGACACGATGTTTCGGTTGTCGATCTGGGGATACACGAACTCCTTTTTCCCCCAAACCCCGCTGCCGTAGGGGAACTCGGTCCTCATGTACCGTTCGTCGAAGAGCTTCATCCACGATGCCGGGCTTCGGCGCCGCAAGCTGGGAAGATCGTGCTGAACTTCAAGGAGCCCGCCGCAACGAGCGCATCGGTAGATGATGTCCGTTAGCTCGTAGCGTTCATCACATCCTTGGCTACACTGAAACCACGACTGCGCGTTCATAACCCCCCCCACCCTTGAGTCTCGCATCAAGGGCCTGGTTTACCTTATATTTCTTGTCACTGTTGGCCTTTCGGCACCCATGGCGATGGCCTCAGGAGCCGCGACGTGCGTTCGGCTCCCAACTGGTAGTCAAGATCAATTGTACCTCTTCGGCCCAATAACGACTACCGATCGGGGGAAGCGAGACCTCCCTTTCCCGGCCTGGAGTGCCGTGCTATTATTCTTAGCGATACGTCACGTTGTACGCAAGACCATCGTGGAGGAATGCCATGGACTGGGAATGGGAGCTAGTCGCAGGACCCTTTGATTATCTGACCGAAGGTCCCGCCTGGGACGGCAGGCATCTGCTCTTCACACATATCCCGGCCAGCCGTATCATGAAGTACAGTCCAGAGACCGGGGAGTGTACGGTTTACAGAGACGGCACCGTTCACGTCAACGGATTGGCCTTCGATGTGACGGGCAATCTATACGGCTGCTGCGCCGGCGGCCGCTCCATAGTGCGCTTCGAGGCCGACGGGACTACGACCACCATCGTCGACAGGCTCGATGGCAAGCGCCTCAATACGCCCAACGATCTGGCCATAGACAGGCAAGGACGTATCTGGTTCAGCAATCCATGGAACGCAGGGAACATCGACCCCAGCGAGCAACCCGAGATGGCCGAAAGGGATATCCTCAGGGCGGACCCTCAACCCGACGGCAGCTGGTCCTGTAGTCGCATGACATACGACACCACCGGGACCAACGGGCTGCTGATCTCTCCGGACGAGAAAAGCCTGTACATCATCCAGACCGACAACGAACCCGGAGGAATCCGAGAGCTCCGTTCGTATCCTATCCTGGACGACGGTTCGCTGGGACAGTACATCGTGCTGCACCAGTTCGGGACGGACCACAGAGGGCACCAGCGGGGCATCGACGGTATGTGCCTGGACTCCGACGGGAACATAGTAGCCACTGCTGGGTCGTGGGCCAGCGGCCCGGGCCCCATGATCTATATCTGGACCCCGGCCGGCCGCGTGCTGGAGACTCAACCGATGCCGGTGGGAGTGGACGTGCCCACGAACTGCGCCTTCGGTGACCCGGACCAGCGTACGCTTTACGTAACCACCCTCGGGGGACACCTCTTTCGCGTCCGCAACACCAGCCGGCGTGGTTGGATCATGTGGCCGCCGGTCAGGTAGCCCAGGATGATCAAGATCAGGCCGAAGGTTCTCACTTCCGTCCTGCCGATCCTGTCCGAAGACTACCTAGCCAGTGTGACATTCGCCTTGTACACACGACACGTCTGCTGCTGATCCCGGGTACCCTTTGGGCATAATATTACGCTAGACGTGAGTTCAGAAGATGTACAATTCTCCAACTGTGTGCTAAGATTTTCACAAGTGATGGAGATCCGCGTCAGTACTCAGCCGCGAATTCCAGGATGGCGCCCACCAAACGGCGGTGCGCCCTCCGATTTGCGCTATGGCCCGTCACCAGCCCAAAGTATCGGAGGTAATCCCCCATTCTCGGCACACTGATCCGTAAACTCACAGCCCTCCTCCAGAAAAGTACCCCCCCGGCACCCCCGCCCCCAGGCCCACAGGTTAGCGAGAGTCCCGAAGCACGTTCCCTTGAGCAGGCTATCGATGCACCACCCAGGCAGCCAGTGTCGCCAACCCGGGCACCGAATCCGCCGTCTCGACCTAAATCCTCCTCCCGTCGTCCCCCACCGTCCAGAACCGCTGCGCCGCAGGAAGATCGTCCCGAGCGGCTTTTGTTCGGCGAGTTGCCCGTTTCGGCCGGGGTGGGCCGGGCCCTGGATGACCTGAAATACGACGCACCTACGGCCGTTCAGATGGAGGTGATCCCGCTGGTGCGGGAGGGGCGAGACGTGGTTGGCCAGGCGCAGACCGGCACCGGGAAGACCGCCTCCTTCGGCATTCCCCTGGTAGAGACCATCGACCGAGGCGCTCGTGCACCTCAGGCCCTGGTGCTGGTGCCCACCAGGGAGCTGGCCGTCCAGGTGAATGGGGAGCTTTCCCGTCTGGGACAATTTTGCGGTGTACACGTCGTGGCCATATACGGTGGCCAGGCCATGAGCCGCCAGCTATCCGCGATACGTCAGGGTGTCCATATTATCGTGGCCACGCCCGGCCGTCTCATGGACCACATGGAACGGGGCACCCTGGAGATCGGGCACGTCCGTTCCGTTGTGCTGGACGAGGCGGACCAGATGCTGGACATCGGGTTCGCCGACGACATCGACCGAATCCTTCGCCGGACGCCCCGTTCCCGCCAGACCCTGCTTTTCTCCGCGACCATGCCCGGCCCGATAATGGCGTTGGCGCGAAGGTACCTCAGGGAACCTGCATGGGTCCGTGTCGGCGGCGATGCCGAGCCGGTAGAGCAGGTCAGGCAGCTCTACTATGAGGTAGCCGACCGTGACCGCCCCTCGGCCCTGGAGGAGCTGCTGCGCGAACCAGGCCTCGTCACCCAGGCGTTGGTGTTTCGCAGGACGAAGATAGGGGTCGACAGGCTGGTTGGCCTTCTGCAGCGCCGTGGCTTCGATGCGGAGGCCATCCACGGCGACATGACCCAGTCCCATAGAGACAGCGTGATGGGGCGCTTCCGCTCCGGCGGCCTACGCATCCTGGTCGCCACGAACGTCGCCGCCCGTGGGCTGGACATACCCGCGGTGTCCCACGTAATCAACTACGACATGCCCGACAACCTGGAGGAGTACGTCCATCGCATCGGCAGGACGGCGCGGATGGGACGTTTCGGCACCGCCATCTCCTTCGTGTCGGAATGGGATTTCCCGGCCTTGGATGTGATCCAGGCCCACGTCGGAGACGATCTGGAGCGAGGCGAGCTGGCCGTCTCCTATATCTAACGGACGGCTCCGGTGAGGCAGAGCGCTGATGAGCCGGTATGTCGGCCAATACGGCTTGGTCTCCTGGCAACCCCTCCAGACCCTTCACCTGCGGCTTAGGGTGCTATCATAAACAAACTCTCTGCCTTTATATCTCTGCGTTAGTTCCGAGCTCCTGTAAGACTCAAAGCGGGGAGACATGCGGTACGACGTAATAGTAGTCGGGGCGGGCTCGTCGGGATGCGTTCTGGCCGGGCGCCTCTCGGAGGATCCCCATCGCTCTGTGCTGCTCCTGGAGGCCGGGCCCGACTATCCTGAATTCGACCTCTTGCCCGACGACCTGAAGCAGGGGAACAACATGAACTCCAGCGCCGAACGGGCGCTGGACGGCCCCCACGTCTGGGGCTACGTTTACACGCCCAACGACCACCAGTCCGAGCCCGTGCCCAAGGCCAGGGGGAAGGTCGTCGGCGGCACAAGCGCCATCAACGGCCAGGTTGTGGCGCGAGGCGCCCCGGAGGACTACGACCAGTGGGCCGAATGGGGCAACGACGAGTGGTCCTTCGGCAAAGTACTCCCTTATTTCCGCAAGCTGGAAACCGACCTGGATTTCAGCGGAGACTACCACGGCTCCGACGGGCCGATTCTAGCCTGGCGCTATCCGCGAGAAGAGTGGCTCCCGCCTACCGAAGCCTTCTATCGTACCTGCAAGGCCGAGGGATTCCCCGATGATCCCGACCACAACGACCCCGACGGCACCGGGGTAGGTCCGCTGCCCCGGAACATCCGGGAAGGTGTCCGGATCAGCTCGGCGCTGGCATACCTTACCCCGGCCCGCCACCGGCTCAACCTGACCATCAAGGCCAACGTTGGCGTTAGGCGGGTCCTTTTCGACGGCACACGGGCGACGGGCGTCGAAGCCGAAAGTGGGGGTCAGGTGTTCCAGGTCGAAGGTGACCAGGTCATCATCTGCGGCGGCGCCATCGGCTCCCCGCAGATGCTGCTGTTGTCCGGAGTCGGTCCCGAAGCACAGCTAAGGGACCTGGGCATTCCGGTAATATGCGACGTCCCTGGAGTGGGGGAGAACCTGCGGGACCATCAGACTTTGATGGTGGTGTTCCGGTCCAATGCCGCCCCCGCTGAGCCGCTGGCCCCTATCGTCCAGGTGGCGATGCGCTATACCTCGCCGGGGTCGCCGGTGCGGAACGACATGATCCTGGAACCCATGCGGGTGCTCCGGGGTTCGGCCCTCCCCTACCACACCTACCGCATCGAAGGCGACCCCAATGGGACCTACTTCAGCATAGGCGTAGCCCTGCGCAAGGCCAGCACCGCCGGATGGCTCCGGCTACGGTCCGCCGACCATCACGTCCAGCTGTCTATGAACTACCGGCTGCTGTCGGACCCCTGGGACGTTGAGCGAATGCGCCACGGGGTGCGCCTGGCGGTGCACCTCAGCCACCAGGCGCCGTTGAGCGACCTGATCGAGGGCCTGGCGACGCCCACCGAAGAGGAGCTGGCCGACGACAGCATCCTGGATTCATGGATGCTGAGCCGGGTCCGCAGCCAGCAGCATGACGCCGGGACGTGCAAGATGGGTCCCGAAACCGATCCGATGGCCGTGGTGGACCAGTACTGCCGCGTTCGGGGGCTTGAGGGTCTCCGGGTGGTGGACTGTTCGGTCATGCCCGATGTGATCCGGGGCAACATCAACGTCCCCGCCATGATGATCGCCGAGCGGGTGGCCGACTGGATCCGGGCCTAGTACCCGGCCTTTACCTTCACGCGGATGCTCCCCCATCGAGTGGGAGGGAAGAGTCCCTTCCCCCTTTAAGGGGGAAGGTTAGGATGGGGATGGCTGCCCCCACCTCAATCCTCCCCCGCAAGGGGGGAGGAGGGCTTCTTGCCAGCTAGTGTCCCGAATCGTAAGTTCGTTGCACAATTTTCCGTCGTTGTCTTGCGCGGTCTTGTGGTTCGACAGGCTCACCACGAGCGGCGAAAGGCGGCTATCCGCTCAGCCTGAGCCTGTCGAAGGCCTTTTATATTGTTAATCAAACTTCTGACTCAGGACACTAGTTCGGCGCTCTTAGAAACCCCAGGACGATGTTGGTGTATGTCTCCGGCTGCTCGAAGGCCGACAGGACCCCGGCCTTCGGGATAAACTCCAGGCGGGACCCGTGAATCGCATCGGCCTTCTTCTGGAGCCCACCGATCACATACTCGGGTCCAATGTCGCCGGAGACCAGCAGGGTGGGCGCCTGTATCATGTGCAGGCGGGTGTTGACGTCGTACTTCAGCTGGGCGAACTTCAGGGCGTCGATCCACCACTGCCTATGGTCTTCGAAGCCCCTGACATTGCGCTCGATGGCCATCTCTCGAACGCCGTCGGGCAGCCACTGAAACTCCGCGTCGCTGACGGTCCCAACGGCCTTGAACCACTCGCTGTAGGGCTTGTCCAGCTCCGGCTCCACCAGCCGGAACCGGTCCAGCCAGTACCTCTTGGCCTCGGCCCGGGTCCAGTGAGTGAAGGCGTCCAGCACGAGCTTGCCGACCCGCGATGGCCAGGTGGTGGAGAAGTGGGTGTTCATCTGGGTGCTGCCGCTGCACCCGACAAGATGGGCCCGGTCGATGCCCATCTTGTCCATGAACTCCTTCTCTGCCAGGGCGAACTCGGGGATGCTGTAGGGCAGTGGAGGTGTGTCAGAGCGGCCCCAGCCGGGCAAGTCCAGGGCGTACACGCTGAAATGCTCGGCGAAGCTGTCGATCACCCGGGAGAACCACCATGAGCTGCGCCCGAAGGAGTGGGTCATGATGACGGGGAAGCCGCTTCCCCGGTGGACGTAGAATAGCTTGCCGTCCTCCAGATCGATATACTGGCCCGTCTTACCCCAGTCTTCCCAGGTCACCACCGGGAACGCCATGGCTTGCCTCCTTCTCGTTGCTGGACAGAGGGTACCCCATCGAGTTACGGCGGTCAATATACCAGATACCGGCCCTTGACCCCGATCAGGGGTGATAGTAACATGCCGCTAGATGCCCGGTCAGGGCCCGAGGGAGGGTGACATGAACCTGGTGATCCGGAACACGCGGCTCATCGACGGCACAGGAGCCGATCCCCAAGCCAGGGTCAGCCTGGTGGTCACCAACGGGGTGATCAGCTGGATCGGCGAGGAGACGGCGCGCCCCAGGAGCCGTGGGCACCTGGAAGATATCAACGGGGAAGGTCTCACACTGATCCCCGGCATGATCGATTGCCACGAGCATTTAAGCGGGGACGGTGGCCTGGACAACATGAATCGACTGCTGGAAGACAGCGCCGAGGTGTTTACCCTCAGGGCTACGGACAATGCCCGGCGGGCCTTGATGTCGGGCGTAACCTCGGCCAGGGACGTGGGCTCCCGGTTCGGGGTCAGCATCAAGGTGGCCCAGGACACCGCTTCGGGGGCTGCCTTGGGGCCCCGGATTCTGGCCGCGGGAGAGTGGCTGCAGTTCCCCGGAACCTGGCCCGCGGCCCTGACCAGGCTCACAGAGACCCGGGAGGACCTGATCCTGGCGATACGGGAGATGATCGAACGGGGCGCCGGGCTTATCAAGGTGGGAGCTAACGGGCGCAGACCCGATGGGGAGTTCTACGGCACTATCGGAGTGGAGATTCTGGAGGCAGCCGCTAACACGGCCCACGAAGCGGGGCTGAAGATCGCGGCCCACTGCCTGGGAGCCGAAGCGGCGCGACAGGCGGCGGAGGCCGGGGTCGACTCCATCGAGCACGGCACTCACCTGGAGGGCGAGACAGTGCGCCTGATGGCAGAGAAAGGTGTCTACTACGTGCCGACCATGTCGCCCTGGGTGATGCCCCGCCATTTGGAGGAGATCTCGGGAGCGTCGTCGGAGGCCATCGCCTTTCGAGAGAGCATGAGCGAGGCCAACCGGGCCAGCTTTCGCCGAGCCATGGACGCGGGAGTGAAGATAGCCACGGGCACCGATGCCGGCGGCTCTCACGCCCGCCACGGTTTCATTGTACAGGAGATCGAGTATATGGTGGACGCCGGGATGAGCCCTAAGGCCGCCGTAGAGTCCTCCACCCGCGTGGCAGCCAACCTGCTGGGAATCCAGGACCAGGTTGGGACCATCGAGGTGGGCAAGCAGGCGGATATGGTCCTCATCGACGGCGATCCCCACTCCGACCCCGGTGCCCTGCGTAACATCTGGGCGGTGTACCTGGGAGGTCGGCGGGTGCGCTAGGTTGTAGTACCGGGGGTCTCGGTGCTTTACGAGGGTCCTTTGAAGCGGTAGCCCACGTTCCAGATGGTCTCGATGAAGGAGTGGCCGGCGTCTTCGATTTTCGAGCGCAGACGTCGTATATGCACGTCCACCGTCCTGGTGCCGCCGAAGTAGTCGTAGCCCCAAACCTGGCTGAGCAGGGAGTCCCTCGTGTACACCCTGCCCGGGTTGGATGCTAGTACAAGCAGCAGTTGGTACTCCTTGAAGGTGAGGACGACTTTCCTACCTGCGACCCGGATCTCGTAGCGCTCTGTGTCTATAAGAAGATCGCCCACCTTCAGCACGTGATTGTTCTGAGAGCCCGAGGTCTTGGCCACGGCCTGGCCAACCCGCAGTGATAGCTCGCCGGGGCGAAGGGGTTGCAGAATGAAATCGTCGAGGCTCACAGATAAGTCGTAGCCCGACGCGCGCTCCGACACTACTGCGATCACCGGCAACCCCATCTGTCTGCAGCGAGCGGCGGCGTCCTTGCTCCAGTCCTGGTCCAGAGAGTCCAGGTCCAGCAACACCGCGTCCGGGCCCGAGCCGAGGGCGCCGTTTCCCAGGCGGTCGAGGTCGTCCTCGATGCCGAGCTCGTAGGCGATGCCTTCTGATTCGACGGCCTCACGCAAGACCCCGTCCTCGGACCGACGGCCTGTTAGTATGAATACGTGGTACACGGCTCTTTCTCGATGTCGGCGAGCAGATACTCAAGGGTAGTATATCAAAGGGGCCATCGAAATTCACAACACCGCTCGGATCCGGCCGCAGCTCTCGGCGAATGAGCCTGGACGGACGAGGTTTGGATCGGTCGGGATTGACCGTGCCTTGGGTCCGGGGATATGATGCCAACCAGAAGCATGTTGGCATCCGCTGGATGGCGCCGCCGGAACCTCGAGGGAATTCAAAACGGGGGCATCGCATGAGCACGAAGACAATGCCCGGGACTCCTACTGAAGTAAGGAGGCTGGTCCGCTCCGGTGAATGGAAGGGGGTGACGGCCGGTCTGGCGCCGGGCCACGTTCAGGCGAACCTGGTGATCCTGCCTCGGGACCAGGCCTTCGACTTCCTCCTTTTCTGCCAGCGCAACCCCAAACCCTGCCCGCTGCTGGAGGTCCTTGAGCCGGGCCGGGTCGAACCGACGTCCATGGCTCCGGGAGCGGATCTGCGCACCGATCTCCCCAGGTACCGGGTCTATCGTGCGGGAGAGCCGGAAGAGGTGGACGACGTCCAGGCCTTATGGCGAGAGGACCTGGTGTCCTTTCTACTGGGTTGCAGCTTTTCCTTTGAGAATGCGCTGATGAACGCCGGGATTCCCCTCCGCCACGTGGAGGAGGGAAAGAACGTGTCCATGTACGTCACCAGCGTCGAGACCACCCCCGCCGGCGCCTTCTCCGGGCCGCTGGTGGTGAGCATGCGCCCGATCCAGCGTAGCCAGATAGTGCGGGCGGTCCAGGTTACCTCCAGGTTCCCCTCGGTGCATGGGGCCCCCGTTCACATCGGAGACCCATCGGCCATCGGCGTGCGGGACATCGCTACGCCCGACTTCGGGGAGCCCACCGAAATAAGAGATGGTGAGGTGCCCGTGTTCTGGGCCTGCGGCGTCACTCCCCAGGCGGTGGCTCTCAAATGCAAGCCTCTCTTCATGATCACCCACTCGCCGGGCCACATGTTCGTCACCGACAGGCGGGACGAGGACCTGGCCGTACTTTAGGCTCGGAATTGGCCACAGAGACTCCGAGATCTGGAGAGGTTCAAATACTGCCTCAGCGTCTTTGGGCTTCAGTGGTCTTATCAGGAAAAGCATGCCGACCATCGAAGACATCATCCTGGATAACGATAAACGGGGGGTGGCCGCGCTGAGGCCCCACCTGCCGTCCGACTACTGCACCCGGGCGGCGGCGTTCGCCATGGACAGCCCCGGACTCGTGATGATAGCCACGGGATTCTACATCTTCGCCGCCGGGGCACCCGAGACCGACGGCCCTCCCGGCGCGCTGGCCCTGGGAAGGGCCATGGAGGCCCTGGGCAGGAAGGTAGTCTATGTCACCGACCGCTACAGCCTGCCTGTCCTGGAGCCCTTCGTGGGCTCGAAGGCCCAGGTTGTGGACTTTCCGATAGGTGACGAGGAAGTCAGCGCCCGGTTCGCCTCGGTGCTGCTGGGGGAGCTGAACCCGTCCCTGCTCATATCCATCGAGAGGTGCGGACCCACAAGGAGTGGAGAGTACCTCAACATGCGTGGCGTGGACATATCGCCCCATACCGCCAGGATCGACCACCTGTTTTCGCGCCACCCCCGCACCATAGGTATCGGGGACGGGGGCAACGAGATCGGCATGGGAAACCTGGCGTGGTGCATCCCGGAAGTGCCCACCCTGCCGCCCCAGCCGGCCGTCATAGGCACAACCCATCTCGTGATCTCCAGCACCTCCAACTGGGGCGGCTATGGGTTGGTGGCGGCCCTGTCTCGTTTGATCGGCCGGAACTGCCTCCCGGACCCGGGCGAGGAAACCGCCCTGATACGACGAATCGTAGACCTGGGGGCCGTGGACGGCGTGTTGGGGGAAAGCCGCTATTCCGTGGACGGCATGGACCTCGAAGAGCATGGACACGCGTTATGGCGCCTGCACGAGCTACTGACAAAGACACTGGATTCGCCGAAGCTCGAGGGCTAGGTCTCAAGGGGCAGGACGAGGCAGGATACGTCCAGCTCCGCCATACCTCCGGCGATGGCTTCCCGTATCACCTCTAGCGTTCGGTCCCCCAGCGGGATAGGAGACCCGATGTCTCTGGCGAAGTCCTCTATCAGCCCCATGTCCTTCGCAACCAACCGGAGGGGCGCCCTGGCGTTCTCGAAGTCACGTTCCACCATCACCGGCCAATTCCGCGAAAGCATGAAGCTGGCTCCCCAGCTGGTCCCCAGTATCTCCATCAGCACCCGGGGGTCGGCTCCCGCCCTGGTCCCCAGCAGCAGCGCCTCCGCTGCCGCCAGAGAGTGGATGCCCACCAGTAGCTGGTTCACCAGCTTGACGACGCTGCCGGAGCCGCTGGGACCGACGTGGCGCAGGTTCGTCCCGAAGGCCTCGAAGGCCGGCAGGGCCCGCTGGAAGGCATCGGTGTCGCCGCCTGCCATGATGGTAAGGGTTCCATCGGCGGCCCTCTCGACTCCCCCGCTTATCGGGGCATCGAGGAAACGGGTGCCCCGATTCTCCGCTGCCTGCGCAATCCTCTTCGATGTCGAAGGAGCCACCGTACTGTGGTCCACCATAACCTGGCCGGGCACTGCGGCCAGCAGGATTCCGGCCTCGCCGAAATACACCTCCTCCACCGTGGGCACGTCGGGCAGGCAGGTAAGGATCAGGTCGGAGTCGCGGACCACCTCCTCGGGTGACCCGGCGGGGTAGGCACCGAGCCGGGCCAACTCGTCCACCTTCCCCTGGCTGCGGTTGTGGACGGTGAGGTGGAATCCCCGGTCCAACAGCCGTCTCGACATGGGCATGCCCATCCTGCCCAGCCCCACGAAACCGACTCTCATAGGTCCTCCTTAGTTGGGCTACCAACGTAAGTCATCTTTACGAGAGGTAATCCTTGGGCTCACGCCGGTCGCTCACAGCATCAAAATGTCGGTCGAAACCAACGATCGGCACCTTCATCCTAGGGCGAAATAGGCCTGGTAGGCATCATCAAAATCCAGCCCCATACTCGTGGCGAGGTGGGCGATCTCTGAGTGCTCTTGTAAAGAAGCGTGTAACAGGTTGAGGCCCTGAAAAGCTGAAAGGGAGTCGAACAGATCTGGTGAGACGTGACTCATGCCAGCTCTTTCTAGAACGACGGCAAGGCTATGAGCGGTGGAATCTGTCATGAAACCTTGAACTTCACCCCTTTCTGCTTTGTCTTGGAAGTTCAAGCATTCCGTTGCTCGATCCTGATCCAGAAAGACTTCAAGGAAGATGTTGGTATCAATTAACATCTGGCCCCCAGTGTTCCTTCACCTGGTGCTGGAGTGTCACACTATCCGCCTTGACTTCTGCTAGAATCCCGCAGAAAGATCGGAAAGCCGGAAGGATCACGACCGTTACCTCGGCTCCCTCAGGCAGATCGAGGGGACGTTCCGGTTTAAGCACGTTCTCTTGGTATTTTGCCCGAAGCCGTCTGTAATTCATAAATAGCCCTCCCCGTAGCTTCCGTTGTCGCTCATGAGTTCCCGATCGGTTATTCCGCCAGTATAAGCTTTAATGCCTCCACCAGCGGCGGCAGGTAGGTCTGCCAGTCGCCGATGACGGTAAAATCGGCGGCTTGCAGGATCGGGGAGCGGCGGGGGTTGGGGTTGTTGTTTACTGCCACAATCGTGCCCGCCCTCTGGACCCCCACCGTGTGGTTGAAATCCCCTCTGATTCCCACGGCGATGTACAGCCGGGGAGCGATGGCCCGCCCCGTTAGACCGACCTGTACCTGCCTGGGCATCCAGCCTGCATCGGTGACGTTGCGGGTGGCGGCCACCGCAGCTCCGATGGACGCGGCAAGTTCTTGGATCACGGACAGGTTCTCTGGCCCCCCGACACCCATGCCCACGCCTATGACCGTAGTGGCGGCCTCCAGAGCCAGCCCCGTTGCATCCTCCTGTCGCCGGACTTCCAGAACCTCGATGTCCGGTTCTCCGGATGCCGGTGCTGCCAGGGATTCCACTTCGGTCTCCAGGCCTCGGTCCGGTTCCAGGGGGAGCAGCAGCCCGGGCCGCAGCGTGGCCATGTAGGGGCGGGTTCTGGACAGTATGGGGGCCACCACGTTGCCCCCCAGAGCCGGCTTGAGCTGGACCAGCTCCCCATTTTCGTTTATCTCCAGATCTACACAGTCGCCCGTTAGGCCCAATCCTAAACGTGCGGCGACCCGAGAGGCCAGGTCTCGTCCGTTGGCCGTGGAGGGGAAGAGGACGGCGTAAGGTCCGCGTTGTTCGATGGCACCGGCAAGAGCAGCGGTGGCGGCGAGGCTCGTCGGGTGCCCCATCGAGTCATCCCCCAGCACCAGCACCCTGTCGGCTCCGTGGGCCGCCAGCTCTTCTACGTCCTCGGTGTCTCCGCCGCCCAGGAGCAGCGCGACCACCCCACCCCTGGTTTGGTCCGCCAGTTCCCTGGACTTGCCCAGAAGCTCGAAGGTGGTCTTCCGCAGGCCCGAGCCGGCCCTTTCCGCGACCACCCAGACGGCTCCCTCTGCCTGCCTGGGGTACCTGGTCCAGCCGGTCCGCCTCTTGGTGGGAGCGTGAGCGGCCGAGGCCAGCCGTTCTCGCAGGCCGGCGGCGACTGCCTGCGCCGCCGCGTTGGGGTCCTCCTCCTCGATGACGACACCCAAGCGCTGGGGTTCCAGGAATCGGATCTCCGACACCAGAGTCGGCGAGCCTGAAGCTCCGAATAGAGACCCGTCGGCCGATAGCTGGGCCGTACCTACCTCCTCGATGGCGGGGTCCTGGCGGATGGCCTCCATCTCCTGCCGGGAGGGGAACCGCTCTTCCTTTATGCCCTCGGCCACGCTCACCAGAGCCGGCAGCGGGCAGCGGATCAGCTCGTGGCCTTCGTCGGTGACTCGCTCCGCCAGGATGCCTCCGCCACCCGGCAGGGGCTCCAGCCGTCGCACATTGCCCACATAGGGGAGATGCAGCAGCTCCGCGATCTCCGGGCCCACCTGGCCTGTCTCGGCGTCGGTGCTGTTCCTGCCGCACAGGATGAGGTCGAACCGCTCGCGCTTTAGCGCCAAGGACAGGGTCCGGGCGGTCGCCAGGGTGTCGGAGCCCGCCATAGCCCGATCGGTCAGGTGGACCGCCCGGCGCGCTCCCATGGCCAGGCACTGGATCAGGGCGTTCCGGGCTTGCGGCGGCCCCATGGTGAAAACCACCACCTCGCCGCCATCCTGGTCGGCCAGCTCCACCGCCGCGTCCACGGCCAGCAGGTCGAAGGAGTTGACTTCCAGGGGGACGCCCTCCCTTATTATGGTCCTGGTCTCGTAGTCGAACTGTATGCGGGAGACTACGGGGACCTGTTTGATGCACACGGCTATTTTCATGGCACGTCGTCCTTATCCCGGTTCCCCGCCCGACTTGCTCGCCTGCTGCATCCGAACGACTGCGTCAAGCTCCTGGAGCCGGGGACTCAGGGTAACCTGGTACTCGGGAGGATTCCGTAAACCCTTGAACCGATCGTCCAGCCGGGAGAAGTCCTCTTTGAAACGCCCTCTGATCTTGTCCAGCGAGGGGAGAGTGTCCAGGATCTGCCCGGCTTCCATCACCTTCTCCAGAAGCCGCTCGCCACGGGCCTGCGGTTCCTCCCTGAGGCCGATGACATCTCCAGCGAAAGCTCCCTGGTTGTCCTGCAGCCGGAGAACCTGTTTCTTGCCCGGAAGGGATAGCTTCCCGGTACTCAGCTTGAGCACGGGCCGCCCGGCGTGTTCCACCACCTTGTAGGCCATGTCGGACCAGGGGGCGTCGTCGGATACCCCTAGCTTGGTGCCGATGCCGAAGGCGTCTATGGGCGTTCCCCCGCCGGTCAACCCTTCCACATCGTACTCGTCGAGGCCACCGCTGGCAAATATCTGGACGTAGTCCAGCCCCTCGCGATCCAGAATACGCCTGACCTCACGGCTCAAGGCGGCCAGGTCTCCGCTGTCCAGCCGCACCGCCTGGAGGCGGTGGCCCGAAGCTTCCATCTCCCTGGCAACCTTCGCGGCCTTCCCGGCTCCGGCGATGGTGTCGTAGGTGTCTATCAGGAAGGTGGACCCATAGGGAAAGCTGGACGCGTAGTGGCGGAAGGCGTCGGCTTCGTCCTCGTGGCTGCTGACAAAGGAGTGGGCCATGGTGCCGGACACCGGGATACCGTACTGCTTGCCTGCCATCACGTTGCTGCTGGACTGGAAGCCTGCCACATAGGCGGCCCGGGCTGCCTTTATCCCGGCGTCGATGCCCTGGGTGCGGCGGAAGGAGAAGTCCACCAGTGCCCGGCCCCGGGCGGCCCAGGTGCACCGCGCGGCCTTGGTGGCGATGAGGCTCTGGAGGTTTATCTGGTTGATGACGTAGGTCTCAACTATCTGGGCCTCGATGATCGGAGCTGTGACCTCCAGGATGGGCTCGTCCTTGAAGAACAGCCTCCCCTCGGGGATGGCCCATGCGTCGCCGCTGAACTTGAGTACTCCCAGGTAGTCCAGGAAGTCGGCGGAGAATATCCCGGTGGATGCCAGGTACTCGATGGATTGAGGAGGGAAGCTCCACGCCTCCAGATACCGGAGCACGTCCTCCAGGCCGGCGGAAACGAAGTAGCCCCGGTCCGGAGGGTAGTTGCGGATCATCAGGCTGAAGGTGGCGGGGGAAAACATCCCCTGCCGGTAGTAGGCCTGGGCCATGGTGAGCTCGTAGAGGTCTGTGAGAAGGCCGGGCTCGTCAGCCCTCATCGTGAAGCTCTCCTTTTAGGCCCGTTGGAAGGTCCACTGGAAGCGCGGCTGGCCGCGTACGATCGTGCATACGGTTCCCTTCCCCCTTGATGGGGGAAGGTCGGGATGGGGGTGGACCGCCCCCACCTTGATCCTCCCCCGCAGAGAGGGGAGGAGACTAGTGACCCAAACCACCGCTTCTACTTTCGAAACAACGACATCTACTTAAGCCCCCGTGCAGAACCCCGCATATCGGTTTAGTTACGGGCATATGACGGTGGCACCTCATTATGTTTTCGGGGCCCTGGCGTGTCAACCTGGGAGCGACAAACTATCATTGACTTTACCGTTGGGTAAGCTATAGGATGGTCCAAATCCCCCCTATCTGAGGAGCTCCTTATGCGTAAAAAGCGGACGTGGCTCTACTTGGGCATCGTTGCGTCGCTCCTGGCGGCGGGCCTTCTGGCCGCCACCCTGAGCGGCGTCGCAGGCCAGGATTCGACTCCGGAATCCAGGCCAGAGAAGCTGGATGCCGTCCTGGGATACCTGCTGGCCCATCAGGAGAGCCGCATCGAGCCCGCCGCTCCCTACGACATAGGGGCCGCCTTCGGTAGGAGCGACAGGCTGGGACCCCTTCACGTAGGCGACGGGGGAACGGTCTACGTGGGCGCCCTGGTGGTGACGAACGACGGCTCCATCGATGGCCTGGAGGAGCTGGGCGTCCTGGTCGGGGGCGTTCTCGGGGACGTGGTTGTGGCCCGTATTCCCGTGACCTCCCTGGGAGCGGTGACGGCCCTCCCCTCCGTGGAGTTCGCCGAGGCCGTCGAGCGTCTGTCACCTCTCACGAACCTCAGCGTGCCGGAGACGGGCGCGCCGATCTTCCGCAACGATACCGGCCTGGACGGTTCGGGAGTCATCGTCGGGGTGATCGACTCCGGGGTCGACTTCACCCACCCGGATTTCCTCAACCCCGACGGCACGACGCGGATCCTGCTCCTCTGCGACCAGACCACGCCTCCCGGGGGCGGCCAGACCTGCCCCGGAGGCGGCGGCGACCCAAACGGCGGAACCCTGTGGACCGCCGACGACATCAACGCCAGCATGGCCAGCGGCGGCCCTGTCACCCAACGGGACCGCAGCGGCCACGGCAGCGGGGTCCTGGGAGTCGCGGCCGGCAACGGCGAGGTCTTCACCGGCATGGCCCCCGGCGCACCCATCATCATGATCAAGACCAGCTTCTTCACCAGCGACATCGTCAACGGCATGGGTTTCATCGATCAGCGAGCCACCGCCATGGGCTTGCCCTACGTGATTAACCTGAGCCTGGGCTCGGATACCGGCCCCCACGACGGCAGCGACGCCCTCTCCCAAGCGATAGATGACCTGGTGGGGTCCGGGGTGCCCGGCAAGGCGGTGGTGGTGGCCGCCGGCAACTCGGGCAACGACAAGATCCACCTGGGCGGCACCGTCACGCCGGGAGGGTCCTCGGAGGTCGCCTTCGACGTGCCCCAGGGCGTCACCACGGTGTTCCTGGACATCTGGTACGAGGGACAGGACACCTTCACCGTGGACCTCTCCCGTCCTAGTGGTGGACAGGTGAACGGTGTACCGCAGAGCACCTCCAACGTCGACTGTTTCCCGGCCCCCGGCGGTTGCTATGGGGTACACCATTCTCCTCCTCTGGAAATGAACGGAGACGTCCAGGTCTTTGTTCAACTCGAACCGAATCAGGGCTCTAACACCGTAGAGGCAGGTACCTGGCGGGTAACCCTGAACGGTGCGTCTGTCAGCGACGGAAGCTTCCATGCCTGGATTAGCTGCCTGGGCAACAGCTGCGACTTCCCCTCCGGCGACAGCCTGCTCACCGTCGGGGAGCCTGCCGTGGCCCGCGACGCCATCGCGGTGGCGTCCTACGTCACCAGGTGGTGCTGGGCGGCTATTGATAACAACGTCTGGTGCTTTGACATACCGGTTCCCAATCCCGAGGTGGGTTTCATCTCAGGCTTCTCCGCCGTCGGGCCTACCAGGGACGGACGGCAGAAGCCGGACATCGCGGCCCCGGGGCAGGGCATCGCCTCCGCCCGGTCCGTGGACGCCGGGTTCTCTGATCAGGACGTGATAAACCCCGATGGAATCCATGCGGTGGTCCAGGGCACCAGCTTCGCCGCGCCCCACGTATCGGGGGCCGTGGCCCTGCTGCTGGCCCAGGACCCAACCCTGGACGCCGACCAGATAAAGGCGCTGCTGCAGAACAACGCCCTGAAGGACGGGTTCACCGGCGCGCAGTGCAACGTCACCTGGGGGTGCGGCAAGTTGGACATCTCCGGCCTCGGCGTGCACGGCCCCAGGACCATCGTCGTGACCAAGGAGGAGGACACCGACGGCGCCTGCCTGTCCGACGACTGCTCCCTGCGCGAGGCGATCGCAGCGGCCGACCCCGGCGACACGGTGCAGGTACCCCCCGGCACCTACACCCTGACCCAGGGCACGGAGCTGGTCATCGACAAGGACCTGACCGTGGAGGGTGCAGGCGCGGAGGAGACGATTATTGAAGCGGCCGCATTGCCCGGCTTGGCGAACTTCCGCATCATGAACATAACTAGTGGCAACGTTGTCGTCTCCGAAATGACCGTCAGAAATGGCTTCGACTCCTCAGGCGGTGGCTTCCGCAACGAAGGTACGCTGTCCGTCCACAACAGCAGGATCAGTGGTAACCTATCGGCCAACGGAGGCGGCATTTTCAACTCCGGCGGCTCAGTAACGATCACTGGCAGCACCTTCATCGGGAACATCGCCTCAGCCCCTGGAGGTGGCATTTGGAACCGTGGCACGCTCATGGTCACCAACAGCACTTTCGATGGCAACCAGGCTCAGGTAGGCGGTGGAATTTTCGCCTTCGAGGGCTCAGTGACTATCACCAACAGCACCTTTACCGCGAACAGCGCAACAAGCCCCTTCGTGGATGCAGGTGGTGGTATCAACATCACCGGTGGCTCGGTGACCCTCATCAACAGCACGGTCGACGGCAACACGTCTGAAGACGATGGCGCCGGTATATTCAACAGCGGCACGCTAACCGTGACCAACAGCACGCTCAGCAATAATAGGACAAACCGGTTCGGCGGTGGCATCAGAAACGATGCCGACGGCTCGCTGACCGTGACCAATAGCACTATTAGCGGTAATACTGCTGTTGCACGGGGCGGCGGAATATCCAATGCCGGCCAATCCAGCGTTAACTACAGCACCGTCACGGATAACACAGCTGGTCTTCCCGTAATCGGAAACGGCATCGGAGGCGGCATCTCCAATAATGCGGGTTCCACGACGCTGATCGGTTCCATCGTGTCGGGCAACAGCGCCTCCAGCGATCCCGATTGCTCGGGGACGATTAACTCCCGGGGGTACAACATCGCCGGCTGTCCCTTGACGCTGATACCCGTTGCCCCGGCCGACGTGGGTTCGGTAGACCCACTGCTGGGACCCCTGCAGGACAACGGCGGCCCAACCTTGACCCACGCGCTGCTGCCCGGCAGCCCGGCCGTAGATGCCGTCGACCCAGCCGACCTCGACAATGCCTGCCCCGACACCGACCAGCCTGGTGTGGCCCGGCCGCAGGGTTCCGCCTGCGACATCGGCGCCTTCGAGCTGGAGGGGCCCGTCGGTACACTCACCGTGGACTCCGTTGGCGATGGCGGGGACACGGACCCCGGCGACGGCACCTGCGACGACGGCAACGGCAACTGCACCCTGCGGGCGGCCATCGAGGAGGCCAATGCGCTGCCGGGGACTCAGACCGTCGCCTTCGGCATTCTCGGCGACGGCCCCCACACAATCCAGCCCCAGTCCGGCCTGCCGGCCATCACCGACCCGACGATCATAGACGGCTACACTCAGCTCGGGGCTAGCCCAAACAACAAAGGTCCTGACCAGCGAACCAACGCCGTGCTGGTGGTCGAGCTGGATGGGAGCAACGCGGGGGAGAACTTCGTGCACGGGCTCCTGATCAACGCCCCAGACAGCGTGGTGCGGGGGCTGGCGATCAACCGCTTCAGCGGCAACGGCATCGCCATCTTCGGCGCCGGGGCCACAGGAAACCGGGTAGAGGGTAACTTCCTGGGGACCAACGTGACCGGAACCCTGGACCGGGGCAACCTGACCGACGGTGTGCAGGTCCGCGGCGCCTCGAACAACACCATTGGAGGGACGGCGCCCGAGGATCGCAACCTGATCTCTGGGAACGAGGCCCGAGGCGCGAGTATCCTGGGCGAAGCAGACCAGGACGGCCACGATGCCACGGGTAACGTAGTTTTGGGTAACCTGATAGGCACCAACGTCGATGGTATTTCGGCCCTGGGCAACACCCAGGAAGGGGTCGTGCTGAGGGGCGCTCGGGGGAACACCGTCGGCGGCACCGAGCCCGGGGCCGGGAACGTCATCTCGGGCAACCGGGGCCAGCGAGAACCTGGTGCAGGGCAACTTCCTGGGCCTGGACGTCGGCGGCACCTCCGACCTGGGCAATACGAGTAGCGGGGTCATCATAGAGGCGGCGTCGGGTAACCTGGTGGGCGGGACGACCGAGGGGGCACGCAACGTCATCTCGGGAGCCAACTACGGTGTCAGCATCGTCGCAGGCTCCACGAATAATCTGGTCCAGGGCAACTACATCGGTACCGACCGCACTGGAACACAGGAGGTCGGCAACCGGTTCGACGGCGTAGAGATCGAGAACTCCCCCGATAACCTGGTCGGCGGGACGGCCCCCGGTGCCGGCAACCTGCTGTCGGGCAACCACAGCGGCATCTACATCGGTGGCGACGGCGCCACGGGCAACCTGGTCCAGGGCAACATGGTCGGCACCGACTACACCGGCACCGCGCCTCTGCCCAACATCGGCGACGGTATCGAGATCCGCAACGCCGACGGCAACACCATCGGCGGGATCACCGATGGAGCCAGCAACACAATCGCCTTCAACGGCGGGGACGGGGTGGCGGTGTTCTCGGGGGTGGACAACGACATCTCGGGGAACTCCATCTTCTCCAACGGGGGCCTGGGCATCGACCTGATCCCCGACGGAGTTACCCTTAACGACGATGGTGACGGCGACGGCGGGCCCAACGGCCTGCAGAACTTCCCGACGCTGGTCTCGGCCGTCATGGACGGCGGCACCCTCATACGAGGGACCTTCAACAGTAAACCTGACACTGAGTTCCGGGTCGAGTACTTTTCCAACAGAGTATGCGACCCCTCGGGCCATGGCGAGGGCGAGAGCTTCCTGGCGGCTGTAACGCTCATCACGGGTGAGAATGGGAACACAGGCTTCGGCTTCATCCCAAATGCCCCCCCTGTACCTGCTGGCTATTTCATCACTGCTACCGCAACAGACCCGAACGGCAACACCTCGGAGTTCTCCTCGTGTGTAAAGGTGATCGACCCCTCCAGCCTGCACCTGGTCCAGGGTACGGTGGTCCTCCAGGGTATGCCCGAGCCCCTCACCGGCGCCATCGTCGTGGTCCGGGCGCCGGACGGCACCGTGGTCGGAGAGACCGTCAGCGATCCCGTGGACGGCAGCTTCCAGGTACGGTTGAGCTCGGGATTCTACGACCTGCTGGTAGCCAAGGACGGCTTCCTCCCGGCTCATGTCGAGGGCCTGCCGGTGGAAGGAGACCTGGACCTGCCTGTTGTGGAGCTGCGGTGGGGCGACGTCGACGGGAACGGTGTGGGCGTGACCGACCTGGCGATAACGGGCAATAATTTCGGCGAGGGCGCCAGCCCATGGGAGGTTCCCCGGCCTGGCAGCGAGGTGGTGGACCGCATCGAGGAGGCCATCCAAACGGAGCTGGACGAGAACGGGGAGCTGTTTACGCCTCTTGCCGTCCAGCCTGCTGAAGACCACCAGCCAGGCACCGTTAAGTACGAGTTCGATGAGGTAGAGGTGCGCTACGCCGCCCGGTTCACGGCGAACCCGGTCCAGGTGGCCAAGGACAACTGGCTGGCGCTGCTGGCGGGTGGCCCCGAGGTCCCCATCGAGGTGGTCTATGGTGCGGTGGGCTTCCGGAAGGACGGCGAGAGACTCTCGTTCAAAGAGGAATTCATCAAGGTCACAGGAGAGAAGGGCTCTGCACGGTTCCTGATAAACAGCGGCGCCTACGAGTTCTACGAAGGGACCGGCAACTTCCGGCACGCCAACAGCGAGTTCTCTTCCCATAAGATCATCGTCGACACGACGCTGGTCAAGGACTTCACGCCGCCCCTGAATCTCATCTTCCTCCGCAGGTCCTTCAGCGAGGGCCTAGAGCTGGAAGCCATTGTGCTCGCAGGCTTCCTGGTCGACGATCTCCAGGAGGTGGACTTTTTCGGTTGGAGCCCCACGGGCGAAAACGAGTACGTCGGTGACCTCGGCACATTGGTGCACGCCGGCGACTCCAGTGCCGCGGCCCTCGATGAATAGACAGGAGGCGTATGTGGCATGGGAGCTGTGATAGGCGCCGTACTCGTGGTCTGCCTGCTGGTCGTGGGATGTAGCGGCGGATCCCCCACCGCTACCACGGTTTCCACGAGCCCGGCTACGCCCACGGCGGCAGCTCCCCCGCAGGCGACCGGTACTCCGGTTGAAGGCACCCGGCAGCCCGTGGACCCGACGCCAACCCAGACGCCAACGGTAGCGCCCGGTACGGCCCCCGAGACCCCCTCTCCCGGGGCTACCGCAGGCCCGACCACCGATCCGTCAGCCTCCACGTCGGTGACAGTCGACCTGGCGACCGAAACGACGGAGCTACGGCCCGGCCAGGAGTTCGACGTGGATGTGGCCCTCGATCCCATGGGAAGGGGAATCAGCGGTGTCCAGGTGTGGATAGAGTACGACCCGGCTCTGGTGGAGCCGGTGGGCGTGGAGCCGGGGAGCCTGCTGGGTATCGCGCCGATAGAAGCCGGGCCTATAATCGACGAGGTCCAGGGCGTCTTTCAGTACGCCGCTGCCAGGGTGGGCCCCACCGATCCCCCCACCGTGGCGGGGCTCTTCGCGACCGTACGGTTCCGGGTGCTCGATGGCTTCGCCGCAGCATCGGAGGCAGTCCTGGAGATCTCTCAGGTCAAGATCCCCGACGAGAACATACTGGAGATTACCGAAGTGCGGACCGGAGAGGCGCTGAGACTGGCGATCTCCCCTTGACGCGAGGCCTTTACGCCTTGTCGGCCGTCTGTTCGACCCGGCGTATCCGCATCCTCTCGATTTTCCGTGTCTTCATCTCCGTGACTTCCAGGTACAGGTCCCTGAAGTAGAGGTGGTCTCCCCGCTGGGGGATGCGTCCCAGCTGCTCCAGAACGAAGCCGGCGAGGGTCTGGTAGTTACCCTCGGGCACGTCCAGTCCCAGTTCGTCGTTCACCTCCTGGATTCCCATGCTGGCGTCCACGTCGTACACGTTCTCCCCGATGGCGACGAACTCTTCCCGGACCGGTTCCCCCTCCTCACCCACCGGTCCGACGATCACCTCCATCAGGCGTTTGATCGTTACCAGTCCTGACACCCCGCCGTGCTGGTCCACGATAACCGCCATCTGCTGTCCTTGCTGCCTGAGCTCGGAAAACAGCGCACCCACCAGCTTGGTCTCCGGCACGAAGTAGGCAGGCCTGAGGACGTCCACTATAGTGTTGTCCGGCCCGAGCCCGTCCTGGGCCACGCTCTGGAGCACGTCCTTCACGGAAAGGGTCCCCACTACGTTCTCCATATCGCCTTCGTAAACCGGGAAGCGGGTGTGATTCTCCTGGCTGTAGACGTTCAGGAATTGCTCTAGATTCGCATCCTTTTCCACCCAGACGATCTCTGTCCTGGGAGTCATCACCTCTTGTACCTGCCGATCGCCGAAGTGAAACACCTTCTCCAGCATCTCGGCTTCGGTGGGTTCCACTGCACCAGCTTCGGCCCCCACCGAGATCAGGGTCCGTATTTCCTCTTCGGTCACCTGGGCCTGGCTGAGGTTGATTCCCAGAGGCTTGCTGAACAGGTAGCTGACTAACCTGAGGAGCTGTATCGGCGGTAGGAGCACCCATCCTATGACCACCAGCGGCCGGGACACGGCGAAAGCCACCCCCTCTGACCGGCTCCAGGCCACGGTTTTGGGGAAGGTTTCCCCCAGGACCAGCAAGATGGCCGTGGTGGCTATCGTTGCTACCAGGACCGCGTAGCCGCTGCTGTCCATCAGGCTGATGGCTATTGCGGTGGCCAGGGCGGCGGCCGCCGTGTTGACCAGGTTGTTTCCCAGCAACACCGTGGCAAGGAGCTTTTCTCTCCGTTGGATCAGCTGAGAGACCCGGTCGGCTCCTGGCTTGCCGATGCTCAGCAGGTGCAGGAGGCGGGTCCTGGAGAGGGCGATAAAAGCGGTTTCAGATGAGGAGAAGAAGGCCGAAAAGACCAGGCAGATGACGAAAAGGATTAGCTTCCATAAGTCACCGGTGTCCATCAGCTACTCCGGACGCCTGATATGGTGGCCAAATGTGGCAGGCCAGGCTGAAAAGCAGCGGACCGACCCCTCGGGACTCGGCATGCCATGTCCCAATGGTCGGTCCGCAGTTATCTCTGTTATCACACATACGTGAGGTGTCTGTTTCTACCGCCGCCCTTCGCTCAATGTCGCGAGAGCGTAAGTACCAGGCCCCTCGGATATCTATCATATCATCCGGGTAGGCACACATCAACTCTCAGGCGTGTACTTCAGGGCCTTTCGATTAGCTTTAACAGGCAGGAGTCTAACGCTCATGGTGAGCTTGTCGAACCATGGGGGTGCCCGTCGACAAGCTCAGGGCGAGCGGAAAAGATCTACCCCGGAGCAAAATCGAAAGACGATGGGTGTAACTTTCGGTGATAACCCGTCTCGGGTGTCCGATGCCTGAGTAATATTCGTTTAGCAGCGCCGGTATTTTTGTTAACTTCGTCACGGACACACCCTTTGCCCTGGTTAATAATGGGGGACGCATAGTATAATCATGCTTCTGAAAGCCCCAGGGGGCGTGTACTCACGGCTACCCTTCAGGAGGTGCCTGGACTTGCAGGATGTGATAGTGGTGGGAGCCGGGCCCGCCGGCAACAACCTGGCCCTGGAGCTTGCCTCCCTGGGCCACGGCGTCACCGTGGTCGACTCGAGGGAGCGCATCGGGGACAAGCTGTGCACCGGCATCGTCGGCAAGGAGTGCCTGCAGCGCTTCCCCCTGGACGGCTCCACCGTCTACCGGGACGCCAGGGGAGCTCGGCTGGTGGCCCCCGACGGAAAGGCCTGGACTTCGTCAGGGACGACGTCCAGGCCCACGTCCTGGACCGGGTCTCCTACGTGGCCTCCTTCGCCCGCAGGGCCATCAGGGCCATCAGGGCCGGAGCCCAGTACATGCTGGGCCAGCGCGTCCTGGAGGTGTCCACCGACGATGATGGGGCCAGCGTCCAGGTCAGCGATGGCGAGGGCCGGCGCACCCTGAGGGCCAGGGCCCTGGTGCTGGCCAGCGGCTTCGGGTCCGATCTTACGGGGCAGATGGGCCTGGGCAAGGTGGGGGACTTCGCCACCGCGGTGCAGGCCGAGGTGATGGCCCCCGAGGTGGACCGCATCCACGTCTACTTCGGCCGGGACACAGCTCCGGGGTCCTTCGCCTGGCTGGTGCCCACCCGGGAGGGCCGGGCCCTGGTGGGTCTGCTCTGCCGGCATCGGGGACACGCCCACCTGGAGAATCTGCTGCTCAGGCTGCAGGCCTAGGGGGTGGTCACCGGGGTCACCAAGGCCCCCTCCCGCTGGGGAATACCACTGAGACCCCTGCCCCGGACCTACGGCCCCAGCCCCAGGGTGCTGGCCGTGGGAGACGCTGCGGGACAGGTCAAGCCCACCACCGGCGGGGGCATCTACTACGCCCTGCTGGCCAGCGAGATAGCCGCCGACACCCTACACTCCTCCCTGCGTGAGGGGGACCTGTCGGCCTCCCGGCTGAGCCGCTACGAAAAGAGCTGGAAGGCGCTGCTGTCCCGGGAGATCGAGGTGGGCTACTCGGCAAGACGCCTCTTCGAGCTCACCAGGGACTGCCAGATCGACTTCGTGATGCACACCATCGCCAGGACCGGCTTCCACCAGGAGCTGGTGGACTCGGCGGCCGCCTCCTTCGACTGGCACAGCGGTGTCATCGGCAAGCTGCTGGGTCACCCAATCCTGGCCAAGACCCTCCAGCTCGCCAACCCCATCCTCGCCGCCACGGCCAGCCGCCCGTAGCTTGCCACGTCGGATTGGCTGGATTACTACCCAATATGGTGATTCTTCCACGAAGGGGTAGACATTTGGGTGCTCTGAATCTACAATAGTGGGCACCAATATTTGGGGAGGTGTGTTCAGTGGAGGCCTACTGCGTCAAGTGCAAGGCAAAGCGGGAGATCCAGGGTGCACAGTCCATAACCATGAAGAACGGCCGGCCGGCGACTCAGGGGACTTGTCCAGTTTGCAAGACCAAGGTTTTCAGAATAGGGAAGGCCTAGCGCTCTTCCCCGCAATACTGCGGTATTCAGTTCCATTGAGGTGATGTAACCGGTCCGCTGAGGTCCGATTCGTCGGGCCTAATGGGCCGGACGTCCATTTAGTTTCGAACGAGCGGAAGCCCTGCTTCTGCTCGTTGCATTTTCCCCTTCGCCATAAACCTTGGGGCGATACCGGGCTAAAGCCACTTTAAGTAAAGGGAACAGCGAGAAATAGAGCACCAGACATGGGACTCATTATCCGTGACGTAATAGTGGCCAAGGTCCAGCAGGCGGTGGAGGAGGCCCGCAAGGCGGGCGTCCTGCATCTGGATACCCTGCCGACCATTGCCGTGGAATACCCGTCTAACCCTCAGCATGGCGACTTCTCCACCAGCCTCCCCCTTCGTCTGGCACGGGCCACTCGGATCGACCCCATGAGCCTGGCTGAGGAGCTCAAGAAGTTCGTTGTCCCTGGGGAAGAAGTGGCCGAGGTATGGACGGCTGCGCCGGGCTTCGTCAATTTCCGCCTTCGAGACCGGTGGGTCGTCGAGCAGGTGGAGGCCATCCGCCGGGAAGGGCAGAGCTATGGAGAGATCAGCGCGGGCAACGGCGAAAGGGTCATAGTCGAGTACGTGAGCGTTAACCCCACCGGGCCGGTTCACGTTGGCCACACCAGAGGCGCTGTCCTGGGAAGCACACTGGCCGCCGTGCTGCAGGCCGCGGGCTACTCGGTGACGCGGGAGTACTACGTCAACGATGCCGGCAGTCAAATGGCGGCGTTCAATGCTTCTGTTTATGCTCGATACAGGCAGTGCCTGGGTCAGGAGGCCGAGTTGCCTCCTGAAGGCTACAAAGGCTCTTACATGGTGGACCTGGCGCAGGAGATAGCGGCCGAAGAAGGAGACCGCTTCCTTGGGATGAACGAGGGCGAAGCGCTGCGAGAGGTCGGGCGAATCGGCCAGGAGAAGATGGTCAGGCTGATAAAGGACGACCTCGCTGGCACACGAGTGGAGTTCGACAGCTGGTTCAACGAGGAATCCCTATTTCGGGGTGGCGATTACGAAAAGGCCATCGGCGCCTTGAGAGATAGCGACTACGTCTCGCGGCGAGAAGGCGCCGAGTGGTTCACCTCCACGGCCTTGGGGGAGGACAAGGACAATGTGCTGGTGAGGTCGACTGGAGCCCCCACATACTTCGCCTCGGACATTGCCTACCACTACAACAAATTCCTGGTAAGAGGCTACCAGCGGGCCATTAACATCTGGGGAGCCGACCATCAGGGCCACGTCCCGCGAATGAGCGCCGTGATCGGTGCCCTGGGCGTGGACCCGGAACGGCTTACCATCATCATCTCCCAGATGGTGACCCTGAGACGCGGCAACGAAACCGTCAAGGCCTCGAAGCGGGCCGGCGAGTTCATCACGCTGCGGGAGCTGGTGGACGAAGTGGGAGCCGACGCCTGCCGATACTTCTTCCTCGCCAGGGCCCCGAGCACCCAGATGGAGTTCGACCTGGAGTTGGCCAAAAAGGAATCGTCCGAAAACCCGGTGTACTATGTGCAGTACGGCCACGCCAGGATCGCCGGCATCCTCAGCAATGCCAGGGAGCAAGGCATCGACTGGAGCGAGGGAGACTTATCTCTGTTGACCGATGCCACCGAGCTCGCCCTCATCCGTAAGATGGTGCTCCTTCCCGAGCTGGTGGAGAGCGTCGCCCGGACTCTGGAACCCCACCATCTGCCCCACTATGCGCTGGATCTGGCAACGGCCTTCCACTGGTTCTACGAGAACTGCCGGGTCCTCTCCAGCGACCCCGCCGACTATCCCCTTACCCTGGCGCGACTGAAGCTGGTGGAGGCGGCCCAGATCGTCCTCTCCAACACCCTCCGCCTCATGGGGATGGAAACCCCGGAGCGGATGTAGGCGTTGGAGCCACGATAAGGACTACTGGTGTCTTTGGGCTCTTCCTCAACCCTAAAAATGCCGTCTTGAGCAGGAGGCGGTGGACTAGTTGGGGGCGATGCGTATAAATCGAGATGAACTCTTGGGTCTATGTCCTGTGGGTTGAACAATAATCCTGGTCTCTTAAGCGTGAACCATACAACTACAAATATCACGACGAGCGCGATAGCAGAAGTGACACCAACCATCATCCACACCAATATTCGTTGAAGGTCTGGCTACGACTCTAAGGGGATTAGCGCGGCGGCGGCTATACCTTCCAGCAGTACCATTAATGCCCCCAAAGCGCCAAGGGGGCTGCGAATTAAGACCATTCCTAACCAGTCTTCCCATGGGGTGATGCGGGAATGATCAGACTAGTACTCAGTCAACTCGGTGTTGGTAATTATTTAAGAAATCACTCAAAGTTGCTACCCTTTGGGAAGACAGAATCTACCCAAGGGGTGGCAGTGATGGGACGACGGGAAAAGTATAGGGTGCGCTTGGACCAGGAAGACCGGGAACAACTCCAGCAATTGATTCGAAGTGGGAAGAGCCGGGCTCGTGTGATGACCCGGGCGAGGATTCTACTAAAGAGCGATGAGGGTTGGAAGGCTCCCAAGGTGTCTGAGGCCTTGGACGTCTCCGTAGGCACAGTGTTCCGCATCAAGCGGCGTTTCGCTGAAGAGGGCATGAAGGGGGCTTTGCTGGAAAGGCCCAGGCCCAGGCCACGGAGGAAGCTGGACGACAAGGGAGAGGCCCACCTCATCGCCCTGGCCTGCAGCGCCGCGCCGGAGGGCCACGACCACTGGACCCTGCGGCTGTTGGCCGGGAAAGTGGTAGAGCTAGGGTTGGTGCCCTCCATGTCCCATGAAGGCATCCGCAAGCGGCTCAAAAAAACGTTCTTAAGCCGTGGCAGAAGAAGGAATGGTGTATTCCTAAGGTGAGCGCCGACTTTGTGGCAGCCATGGAGGATGTGCTGGACCTGTATGCCGAGCCCTATGACCCCCGGCGGCCGGTGGTCTGCTTTGACGAGACCTCGACTCAGCTGTTGAGCGAGCCACGGCCGCCCCTCCCAGCGAAGCCGGGACAGCCGCGGCGACAGGACTACGAGTACCGAAGGGAGGGCACCCGGAACCTGTTCCTGACCTGCGAGCCGCTGCAGGGCTGGAGACACGTGGCCATCACCCAGCGGCGGACCCAGCAGGACTTCGCCCGTCAGATGCGTTGGTTGGTGGATGAGGCCTACCCGGAGGCCCCGGTGGTGCGAGTTGTTCTGGATAACCTGAACACTCATCGCCCGGCTTCCCTGTACGAGGCCTTTCCTGCCCCTGAGGCCCGGCGTATCGTAAAGCGGCTGGAGTTCCACCACACCCCCAAACACGGCAGTTGGCTCAACATGGCGGAGATCGAGTTCAGCGTCCTGGCCCGATCTTGCCTGAGGAGGCGTGTCCCCGATGAGGCTGCCCTCCGCCGAGAAATTCAGGCCCTGGAGGGGGAGCGAAACGCCGCCCGAGCCTCTATCCATTGGCGCTTCAACACCCAAGATGCTAGGGCGAAACTCCATCGGCTATATCCTTCAAATCACAGGTTGACTGAGTACTAGTTACCGCCTCCCTGAGTTACGGGTTCCTTTGTCCGCCTTTTAACGCGCCCAGTAATGCCGCCACGACTGTTGCGACACCGATCACAGCCACTCCATCACGAGAGCTCCTAAGGGCTAGAATGAGGCTGAAAGCCAGGAATCCAGTCAAACCCCCAACCTTGGGGTGTAAGATGTGGTCGATTTCGGAGCCCGTAGACTTTCCCAGGGCTAGCAGTAATCTAAGTCAGCAACCGTCTCATTTAACCTATCCAAATCCTGAATGAAATGCTTAAGTTCATTTAAGAGCTTGACGTTAACCTGTTCGTCAACCTCTAGGGACTGGCGATAGGTTTCGTCAATAGCAGCAAGGATTATTTCCTGCTGCTGTCGAGCGATCTGAGCGTTCGGATCTAATCCACCGTTCCAGCGCGAAAACGTGGCACCGTCAAGTCGGTCCAGCTAATTGCGAAACCATTCGGGCCAGTCGGGATCATAATAAATGCGTCGGCCTTTCGGTAATTCACTCACGTTGTTCTATCTCCTTTTCAGCCAGTCGGAGGTTTGTCTCCATTCTAACGCACTTACCACCAACCAGTGAAACCAGGTCATTTAATGGCACGTAAGGGGGCAATTACCGTCGGCTCGTCATCCGAGAGGGTCTGTCGTCGGTTATTGCTGCGTCCTATGTCTAGCAACCTTCCAACTTCAAGGGGTCTCGGACACACATCTGTTGTATGAGTTTTCCTGTTTCAGAGGGTGATAAGCCGCACCATGGCTCTCGTGCCGATCGTCTCACTTGAGACACAGAGTAAAGGTCGCCATATTCGTATTCGTTCCAAAAGCGTCCTATGCAATCCTCTTTTCTGTCTTCCGGGCTCATAGTAGAGACAGGTCCTCTATGGTCCAGTGACTCATCAGGCGTCTCGCCGCAGATGGCACCGCTAAATACAAAAACAACCACTAACAGAACTACCGATACAAGGATGCGAGGTTTGGGCCAAGGAAGACTAGCGAAGTCGGGACGCACGCGGTTCAGCTTCACTTTAACAGACGTTGCCAAGTCCTACCGCCCCTCCTTCATGAAATCCGCGATGCGCTCGCCCACCAGCATAGCTGGGCACGCGGTGGAGGCCCGGGGCTGGTCGGGGAAGATGGACGCGTCGGCCACCCGCAGTCCCTCCAACCCGTGTACCCTGCCGTGCTGGTCCACTACCGACATCGGGTCGGTGGCCGGGCCCATCCTGCAGGTGCAGGAGAGGTGGAACCCCGAGGTCACGTTGCGCAGGAGCCAGGCGTCCAGGGCGTCGTCGGTGGCCAGGTCGGCGTCGCTGGGCTGGAGCCGTTCCTGGACGATGTCCCGGAAGCTCGGGTGCTCCGCCAGCCGGATGCAGAGACGGACGGCCTCCCGCATCCGCTTCCGGTCTATGTCCTGCTCCAGGAAGCGGTAATCCAGGGAGGGCTGGACGCGGGGGTCGGCCGAGGTCAGCCTGATCTCTCCCGACCCGGTGCGCAGGTACATCATGGGAGTCATGCCGATGCCCAGGATAGTGTCGGGGTCCTCCCGGGTCGCGAATCCGGAGTTCATCCCGATCATCATGCTGTCGCGCTGGCCTCCCAGAACCGGATCGGCGTAGCGCAGGTACAGCTGTATTCGGGGCCTCGCCGGGTCCAGCACGACCTCCGGCCGGGTACTCCAGATCACCGCCACGTTCGGGTCATCCTTCAGGTTCTGGCCGACGCCGGGCAGGTCCTGTAACACCGTAATACCCATGCCCTCCAGCTGGTCCGATGGGCCGACGCCCGAGAGCATCAGCAGGTGGGGTGAGCCGATGGCCCCGGCGCTGAGGATGATCTCCTCTCCCTGGACCGCGAACATCCGGCCGCCGCTCTCCACCAGCACGCCGGTGGCGGTATTACCGTCGAACAGAACGCGGTGCACCAGGCAGCCGGCTTTTACCGTCAGGTTCAGCCGGTGCCTCGCGGGGCCGAGATGGGCCAGGGCCGTGCTCAGGCGCACGCCTCCGGGGTTGTTGAAAGGCGCAGAGCCGACCCCGGTGCCGTCGGGATGGTTGAAGTCGGGATTGGGGGGATAACCGGCGGCGAGGCAGGACTGGTAGAAAGCCTCCTGGCCCACGGACCACTCCTCGGGCCTGTAGCGCCGCACCACGATGGGGCCGTCGGTGCCGTGATAGTCATCTTGGAAGTCGGTGTCCGTCTCCATCTTGCGGAAGTAGGGCAGGCACTTCTCGAAGCTCCACTCGGAGAGGCCGGCGGCGGCCCAGGCGTCGTTGTCTTCGGGGACGCCCCGGATCAGGGCCGCGCCGTTGATGGCGCTGGAGCCTCCGGTGACCCTGCCGCGGGAAACATGCTTCTGGGCCTGCTGCGGGGTGAACTTGCCCACCAGGTTCCAGTCATGATCACCGAGGGGAGGCGTCAGTCCGGCGCCGTGGCTGTATTTCAGCCGGTCGGGGAGGGTGTCGAAGTCGGGGTAGTCGGGTCCCGCCTCCAAGAGCAGCACGGACCGTCCCGGATCCTCGGAAAGGCGGGCCGCCAGTATGCTACCCGCCGATCCTGCCCCGACGATGATGACGTCGTACTTCATCTTCCCACAGTCCCACGATGCCCCGGAGTGAAATCGGCCCAAGAAAAAAAGCCGGACCCAATCGGACCCGGCTTTTAGGTTGCACCTTAACCTCTGGATAGTGGAAGGAAGAGTATGTGCGATGTTAAGACGGTGAGCTTTCTCAGGGGACTGCCTTCGGAGATCGCGGGGAGCATAGCTCAACCCGACGGTCTCTTGTGGGCAGAACACCCACCGAACGACCTAGGAGATGGACTTATCCGGACCGGGAGCCGAAGCTTCCGGCCATGGGACCCGTCGGCACTCCCTAGAAAGGAGGTGATCCAGCCGCACCTTCCGGTACAGCTACCTTGTTACGACTTCGTCCCAGTCACCGGGCCCACCCTCGGCACCTGCCTCCCTTGCGGGTTAGCTCAGCGACTTCGGGTGTTCTCGGCTTCCATGACGTGACGGGCGGTGTGTACAAGGCCCGGGAACGTATTCACCGCAGTGTGCTGACCTGCAGTTACTAGCGATTCCACGTTCACGCAGGCGAGTTGCAGCCTGCGATCCCAACTGAGGCCGGCTTTGGTGGGATTGGCTCCAGCTTGCGCTTTGGCGACCCATTGTACCGGCCATTGTAGCGTGTGTGTAGCCCAGGACGTAAGGGCCATGCTGACTTGACGTCATCCCCACCTTCCTCCCCCTTGTGGGGGGCTGTCCCGCTAGAGAGTGTAACTAGCGGCAAGGGTTGCGCTCGTTGCGGGACTTAACCCAACACCTCACGGCACGAGCTGACGACAGCCATGCAGCACCTGTGCTGGCTCCCGGAGTTACCCCCAGGTCGTTGCCCTTTCGGGTTTCTACCACCAGCATGTCAAGCCCTGGTAAGGTTCTTCGCTTAGCATCGAATTAAACCACACGCTCCACCGCTTGTGCGGGCCCCCGTCAATTCTTTTGAGTTTTAGCCTTGCGGCCGTACTCCCCAGGCGGGACGCTTATCGCGTTAGCTTCGGCACGGAGAGGGTCGATACCCCCCATACCTAGCGTCCAAAGTTTAGGGCGTGGACTACCCGGGTATCTAATCCGGTTTGCTACCCACGCTTTCGCGCCTCAGTGTCAGGGACAGCCCAGAAGGCCGCTTTCGCCACTGGTGTTCCTCCCGATATCTACGCATTTCACCGCTACACCGGGAATTCCGCCTTCCTCTACTGCCCTCGAGCCAGCCAGTATCCCCTGACCTCTCCCAGTTAAGCCGGGAGCTTTCACAGGAGACTTGACTTGCCACCTACGCGCTCTTTACGCCCAGTGAATCCGGGTAACGCTTGCCCCCTACGTATTACCGCGGCTGCTGGCACGTAGTTAGCCGGGGCTTATTCCCGAGGTACCGTCCTTACTCTTCCCTCGGAAAAGGGGTTTACAGTCCTTAAACCTTCATCCCCCACGCGGCATCGCTGGGTCAGGCTTTCGCCCATTGCCCAAGATTCCCTGCTGCTGCCTCCCGTAGGAGTGGGGGCCGTGTCTCAGTCCCCCTCTGGCTGGTCGTCCTCTCAGACCAGCTACCCGTCATCGGCTTGGTAGGCCTTTACCCCACCAACTACCATGATAGGCCGTGAGCCCCTCCTCTGGCATTCCGAAGAACTTTCTTCCTCCAACCAGGGCCGGAGGACCTTATGCGGTATTAGCCTCGATTTCTCGGGGTTTTACCCCACCAAAGGGCAGGTTACTCACGTGTTACTCAGCCGTCCGCCGCTTTCCAACACCGACGAATCGGTGTTGGCTCGCTCGACTTGCATGCATTAGGCGTGCCGCCAGCGTTCACCCTGAGCCAAGATCAAACTCTCTATCAGTGAACCTTACCTTCCTTCCACTATTCAGCTGTTAAAGTGCCGGTGGCGCCCTTTTCGCCGAGGTTAATGATAAAGTATAGTTCGAGGGGTGTCAAGGGGTCAGACCGAAGTCTACAGGGTCGTTCCGGAGCCGCCGGGAGGCTAGGGCCGGCCCTCCCACTCCTCGTCGGTCAACCCGTCCCAGTCCTCGGGTCCCACTACCCGCCTCCGTAGCCTCCCGATGACGAACCGGCCTAGCACCACTGTGGCTACTACCACCGCCAGGAGGGCTATCACCATCGTATCCAGATAGCCGAAGTTGGGAGGGCCGCCGTCGGGAACGCTACGCGGCGCCTCCTCCAGGGAGGCGGCCCAACGGGCATCCAGATCGTCGAGGCCAAGTCCATAGGAGACTTGAAGCGCACGGTCGGGACTATTTCCTTCGTCGAGACGCGCCAGGAACTCCCGAAAACCGGCGGCGCCGTGGTTCTCCAGCAGGTAGCCCACCACGCTCTCGGACTTCTGGTAGAAGTAGCGTATCTCCTCAGGGGTTCCCGAGACCGTGTTCATGTGCCGGAGGCGCATCAGGTCGGGACTTAGCCCCCGGGGAAAGCTGTATCCGAAGCCCTGGACGCCCGGCTCTACGTAGCTGGCGAATCCCTCGTTGACCCAGGCCGGCACGGTGGCGCCCGGCGACGAGATGGCTTCCCGAATCAGGAGATGGGCCGACTCATGGACGATTAGACCGGGCTGCAAACCCACCCCGACAAACACGCCCCGATCTGGGAAAGCGAACCCCTGAAACACCTGACCCTCGGTGGTGGTACGGCTCTGGATGGGAAAGGCCTGCCTGGCCTCCGATTGAGTGTTGTAGATAATTCCCCTCGCCGGCTCGTCCAGGCTGACCTGCAGGAAGTCCGCGATTTGGGACAACGACTCCTCCACAAGCTGGGCCACGTCCAGTACCCGCGACTCCGGGAGGTCGTGCCAGAACAGGGTTAGAGGACCGGCCTCCACAGTACGCCAGCGATACCTGTCGTCCACGTAGAAGAAGGACTCTGGTACGGTATCCAGGGTACCGCCGCGGGCATCTGTGATGGAGTAGTAGTACTCCAACTCGGTCCCCGGCGGTAGATAATTGGCGCCCGAGATATCCAGGTCGAAGTTGGCCTCTAGGCGGCGCGAGGGTACCAGATCAGGGTAGGTGTAAGTCCAGACGTCGGAGGGGGACACCCGGAAGAACAGCTTGACCTCGACGATATCGGCCTCCCCCTCCACCTCCAAGTTGAAGGTGACGTCCCCCGGAAACCGGACCTCCTTCTCGTCGGACAGGACACGGATCCCGTCTCCCGCGGCGTACCCCAGGAGAGGGGAGAGGTGAAGAAGGACGAAAATGAGGCCGGCGGCGGCCGCCATGACCACCGGCCTTGACTTCCCGATCCCAATCAGGTACTTAGGCATCTTACTAAATTATACTCCATGACAAGCTATCAGGTATCCAGAGCCGGATACCTCCGGGGTTGCAAGTGCCGGGGCCGCGAGTTAACTTATATCAACTAAGTCCAGGAGGATACGCGCTTTGGTCCAGATCGACAGGCGATTCTACGAAGAAATGGTGGCCCACGCCCTGGAAGACGACTCCATCGAATGCTGCGGCATCCTGGCAGGAACCAACGGGCATTTCGAGAAGCTCTTCCGCATGACCAACGTGGAGAACAGCCCATACCGTTTCAGCTGGGACTCCAAAGAGCTGATCAAGGCATGGAACGAGATGGAGGACAACAGCTGGGAGCAACGGGCCGTCTACCACTCCCACACCCACTCGGAAGCTTACCCGTCCAGCACGGACATACGTCTGGCGGCCTGGCCCGAGGCGTATTATATTATCGTATCCCTCATGGACAAGGAGAATCCGGTTGCGAAGTCCTTCCGGATCGTGGACGGGACAGTATCAGAAGAGGACCTGCAGGTTGTGTAGGTTGGCGCCCGTCGCTTTTTCGAGCTTTCGACATCACCGCCTCGAAACCTCCAGGAGTGTGCCAGGGTGCGCTCCCCGATAGTCAGAACCCTGATCCTCTCGTCGGCCTCTGTTATAGTGCTGACCCTGTCGGCCTGCAGTGGCTCGCCGACGACCTCTACACCCCTGCCGGAGACTCGTGCCACGGCCACCGCAGAAGCACCGGACCAGATGCAACCAGAATCCACCACCTCTGCTGCAGCGCCCAAGGCGTCGCCCGAAGTCGAGGCCATGAGCGCCGCGCCTGCCACCTCGACCACACCATCCATCATTCCGGCTCCGGATTCCAGAAGCCTGCCCGTGGCCACCCCGTTCCCTACTGAGGTACCCATCACCGAGGAAACCGAGTGGGTCAGCGATCGGCTGAGCGCGGTGGTGACGCTGTATGGCATCACCACCGCGGGCAACCGGGCCATACGCGGCCTGGACTTCCGCTGGATGCGAGACGAGCCCGGCTTCTTCGGGAGCTTCGGTTTCCGGGGATGGACGGGGGTGGGCGAGGCTAAGCCCATCGGCGTGATCCACGAGCTGAGCCACGCATATTTCGGCCTGTTCCCGGTGACAGGCTTACCGGAGCTCGGCTGGGACCGGAAAGAGGGGCAGGAGGTCTCTTCGGGCATCGCCCGCTACCACCGGGACGTGCTGGAGTTCATGGCCCAGCCGCCGGACCTATATGAGCTGCTGCGGGGACGGCTACGAAACCTGCCCGAGGTTTCCCGGGACAACACCGAGCCCCTCTTCCATCACATCGAGGCCGACGCCATCTACACCACCGGTGGAGACCTGGAGCTCCTGCCGCCGATTCTGCGCAAGTACTGGGACCAGTTCTTGCAGCCTGGGCCCTTTCACACCTGGGAGGAGGCCTTTAGCTGGTACAGGGGGCTTCCCACAGAAGAGGTCAGGACAGCCAACAAATACGTGGGGTTCGAGCACTTCGACATGCGCCGCTATATCTTTCCCGGGTCACTGGAGGCTACGAGGGTAGTCTCAGCCTCTTCCGATGCGGTTTTCGGGGAAGAGCGGCAACGTTTAAGGATTTCGTGGCGCTGTTCGATCTTCTGCTGGGCACGCCGGAGCACGAGGAAAACTTCCGGTTCTGGCGCGGCTACCTGCGGGACAAGATTGACCTCCACCGGCAGTACCCCGGGCTGGTGGCCTCCATGGTCCACCCCAGGGCAACAGAGATGGACACGGCCCTGGACTTCATACAGGGCCTCCAGGGGATCGGGCCCTCCGAGAAGTCCGACCGGATCATCCGGGAGCTTCCGGCACAACCCTTCCTTGTGCACTTCCTACCGGCTCTGGATGACCGAACTTTAGTGGACCTCTTCGCTTCCGGTGCCGAGCTCCCCTCGGGGGCGACCCTTAAGGGGACCTCGGCCTTCGTTGAGTCGCTGGAGAAGTTCACCCCTCAGATCACCCGCATCCTGGAGGCGGGCCGGGCCGACCCGTCGATGGGCGCCGGGGAGCTGGCGGGCTTCTTGAAAACCGTCGACTTCGCAGAGAAGAACGACCTCAACCTGTTCTTCGAGGTGTTCCAAGGCTCGGACGACGATGGGGCCCGGAGCATCGTCGCGGCCCTCGATAACTCCACCCTGCGGGGGCTGCTGGTCCCGGTGCCGGCCAAGCTCAGAGGCCTGCTGGAACCCGGCAGGTTCCTGGAGTTCCTGGACATAACAGTAGACGCTTCCGCCAAGGATATCGGACCGGGCATCGACGACATGGTGACCTACCCGTCGGGGAACTTCATCATCGACGAGCCCTTCCTGGACAAGATGTACCTGGTGGTAGCCGACCGGGGACGAAGGGCTCCCTTGGAAACCCTCCGGGTCATAGCGGGCTCCCTCATGCCTATGGAGCGCTTCATGGCCCTTCATCCAGTCAGGGCGGTGGCAATACTGGGCAGAGACCTGGGCCTGACCGCCGAGATGGTGATAGGCAGCGACCCGGTGGTATTCTCCCCTGCCAGGTTCGTGTATCGACTTATCCACCTGGACCCCGGGTTCGCGGCCACGCTGGTCGGCCATCTGGACGCTCGGGGAAATGACCGGCTGGTTCGTGAAGCCCTGGTCCATTTCGCTTACGACTCCCGGAGGTTGCAGACCTACCCCAGCCTCCCCATCTCCCTGGAGGGTGACGGACGGTTCCTGGAGCGCCTGTTACAGGACCGCGGAGAGAGCTGGCTGGAGGACCGTATGGGAGAGGCCGTAGCTCTATATCGACAACGGGTCCAGGACGACGAGGTCCCGGCCGACTTCCTATTAGCTTACGAGAATACTCTGCGAGAGGCGGCGTCCCTACTCCAAGATACCGAGACGCGGCGGGTGTTGGAGAAGGTCATAGACCGGGTTCTGGCCTAAGGATACCCACACCATCGGTCACAGGGCTCCTACCACCGCATCGCCCATCTCCACGGTGCCCACTCTTCTCACAGGACCCTTCGCGTCGTCCAGAGGGGCGATGTCCGGGGTGCGACAGCCGTCCTTTAAGGCAGTCGCCACGGCCCGATCCACCGCGGCGGCCTCCTCGGTAAGGCCCAGGGAATATCGTAGCATCATGGCCGCGCTGAGGATCATGCCCGCCGGGTTGGCTATCCCCTGGCCGGCTATATCCGGCGCCGTACCGTGGATGGGCTCGTATAGGCCCTGGGCGGTCTTCCCTTCCAGCGGTATGTCGGCCAGGCTGGCCGAGGGCAGCAGTCCCATGGACGCGGCCAGCACTGCCGTCTCGTCGGAGAGGATGTCGCCGAAGGTGTTCTCTGCGACGATCACGTCGAACCTGGACGGCCGCTGCACCAGCTGCATGGCGCAGTTGTCCACCAGGATGTGCTCCAGCTCTACTTCGGGGTATTCGGCCGACAGATCGGTGGCCACCTGCCTCCATAGGCGGGAGGTCTCCAGCACGTTGGCCTTGTCCACCGAAGCCAGCTTTTTTCTGCGCCCGCTGGCCAGCTCGAACCCCACCCGGAGGACCCGCTCCACCTCCGCCTGGCTGTAGCGCAGCGTGTCCACCCCGGTCCAGCCGCGTTTCGTCTCGCGTCGGCCCTTGGGCCGCCCGTAGTACAGCCCTCCGGTGAGCTCGCGGATCACCACCATGTCGACGCCTTCCAGCACATGGGGCTTCAGCACACCGCTGTCCACCAGCTCGGGGAACACCTTTACCGGACGTATGTTGGCGAACACGCCCAGACCCTTTCGGATGGCGAGGATCCCATCCTCGGGGCGCACTTTAGCGCGAGGGTCGTCCCACTTGGGGCCTCCCACGGCGCCAAAGAGGATGGCGTCGCAACCGGCGGCCATATCCAGGGTCTCCGTCCGCAGGGCCACACCATATCTGTCGATGGCTGCGCCGCCGACGTCGTCATAGCTAAGTTCGAAGCGGTGGCCGAACCTCTTGCCCACCATCTCCAACACCTTCACACCTTCCGCCATCACCTCGGGGCCTATTCCGTCCCCGGACAAAACGGCGATCCTGAACTCCATTACGCTTCCTCCGCACAAGAGTTGGCTCCAACAGGGCATGGAAATACGGGATATCTCCCCCATTATATATGATGTGAAACGACGCCCCCTGACCTGCCACGTAGAGTATCGGCACTTTCCGGTTGACAGCTAGGTGGATTACTCATACAATCTCTGGGATTCGCCACTAGCTTGTCTGGAGATGCGGATGAAGGACAGGAGAGCCCTTCAGCTTTTAACCATCGACTACCCGATATTGCAGGCGGGGATGCCCTGGATTTCCAATCCGGAGCTGGTGGCGGCGGTGTCCAGCGCCGGCGGCCTGGGCATCCTACACCCTTCGGCCGGAATGGCCCCTGAAGACAACATGGTGGAAAACCTGCGTCAGAACATCCGAAAAGTACGCCGTCTTACCAGCAGTCCCTTCGGCGTAAGCTTCTACCTGGTCAACCCCCAGATATCGGAGCTGATCGAGGTGGCCATGGAAGAAGGGGTCCGGATAGCAGTGACCTACGGCGGCAGCCCCGCCCTTTACACAGGCACCCTTAAGGAAAACCGGGTGACGGTGCTGCACCAGGTGTCCACCGTGAGGCACGCACGGGGCGCCGAGGCTCAGGGCGTCGACGTGATAATCGCGGAGGGATTCGAAGGAGGCGGCATACGCAGCCAGGACGAAATCCCCAACCTGGTTCTGCTCCCCCAGGTAACCGACTCCGTTTCCGTCCCTGTGATCGCCTCCGGGGGCATCATGGACGCCAGGAGCTATGTCGCGGCGCTGGCCCTCGGCGCCCAGGGAGTGCAGATGGGGACCCGGTTCGTCGCCACCGAGGAGTGTGTGGCTCACTCCAAATACAAAGAGGCGCTGATGGGTGCAATAGATACCGGTACGGTGATTACCGGAAGATATCACCGACCCACTCGAGTGCTCAGGGGTGAAATGGCCCGTAAGATGAAGGACTCGGCCCCTCCCAACGAGACCGATCCGTCCTCCTTCTGGGAGGCAGAGCTGGGACCGGTTCAGGTCAGGGCGGCGCTGCTCGAGGGCGATCTCAGCGGCATCTCCTATTGCGGCGCGGGAGTGGGACTGGTATCGGAGATCCTGCCCGCCGCCGAAGTGGTGCAGGGGCTGGTAGAAGGGGTTGAGGCCATCGTCGCCCGCCTAAAGTAGCGGCCTAACCTTAAGCAAGGTGAAACCTGCAAAGTCGCAATAGGCATCGCGGAACTCGTCATTCCGGCGTAAGCCGGAATCCACGGCCAGAACTGTACACCGGCTTTCGCCGGTGTGACGGGAATCCCAATCCAACGCCAACGTGAATCCTATAAAGTCGCCATAGCCATCCATGCAGATTCCACTTTGGCTTTAGTTTAGACATCCTCCTGAGACTCAGCCGGTAGCAGCTCCTCCGCATAGTCCAGCAGCTTGTTCAAGCGCTCCTGCTCGACGTCCCGGCTCTCGAGATAGAGCTTGAGGGCGCCCATGGGCGACAGCCCCTCAGCCAGGTCCGGTGCCACCCGGGTACGCCTCTCTTGTTCCACCTCTATGGAGATAGCGGCGACGTAGTGGGCCCCCAGCAGCGATTCCTGGATCTCCCCCTCCCTCACCTGCACTTCCAGCCCGGCGGGCAGGGATACCCTCAGCCGGACGATGGAGTCCGCCACATTGCGCCGCATGATCGCGCCGATCACGGTGCGGGTCGGGTCCCGGTCGCCCGGCAGGACCTTAACGTCGACTGTCAGGAAGGGCCTGGCACTCACCGACTGGAATCGGAAGTCGGTCATGCGCCGGCCCTGCGGCCGCGCGGGGTCCAGGTCGATTACGCAGAAGCCCTTAGTGTCCTCCTCCTCGCTGAAGTCCACCCTCTGGAGGCTCCCAGAGTAGACCACCATGGGGTCCTCTCGGAGGATCTGATGCTTGTGGATGTGCCCCAGGGCCACGTAGTCCAGCTGGGGCTTGTGGACCGCGCTCGGGAACAGGGCGTGGTCACGTCCCAGCATCATGGATCGCTCCGACCCGGTGACCGCCCCGTTGATTGTGACGTGGCCGGCGAGCACCGCCGGAACATCGGGGTCCAGAGTCTCGACCCGTCGGGCCACCAGGTCGGTTAACCTCTCTTCGATCTCCGTTCTGACCTGTTCGATGGTCAGCCCCCTGGACTCCTCCTGGGTGAGGAGCTTGCTACGGTTGGGCCAGGGCAACGCCAGGACCTGGAGGGGGCCCTTTCGGGTGGGCACGACGTCGGTGCGGAGGGTATCACCTACGTAGAGATTGGGCACCTGCAGGGTGTGGAAAATCTCGACGGCCGTGGCCCGGCCGATGGCGTAGGGGAGGTCGTGATTGCCGGCCAGCAGGTACACCGGGATGCCTGCACCGGACAGCCGGGCCAGGCGTATCGCCAGCTCCCGCTGGTGGGTCTGGGAGGGATCCCGCCCTTTGTAGGCGTCGCCGGCTAAGAGAACCAGGTCCGCGTCCTGGGTAAGGGCGAACTCCACCAGCTCATCCAGCGTGGACAGGAAATCCAGCAGCCGTGTCGAGAGGCCCGTTTCGGGATCGGGCCTCCCGTAATTCTCGACGCCTATGTGGAGGTCGGCGAAATGAAGGATACGCATCAGATACTGGTACGCAGGGTGGCCCGCTGAAGGACCACCCTGTGTAAATACACTTGGGCTATTCCGTTGGAGGCAAGAAGACGGTTACGGTTGGAGGCAAGAAGACGGTTACGGTTTTTCGATGGGGGCCCGGACGATGCTGCCGTACTCGGTCCAGGACCCGTCGTAGTTGCGTACGTTCTGATGGCCCAGGAGCTGGGTCAGCACGAACCAGGTGTGGGAGGAGCGCTCGCCGATCCGGCAGTAGGCGATGGTCTCTTTGCTGCCGTCGATGCCCTTCCCACCGTACAGAGCCTTGAGGTCGTCGGCGGATTTGAAGGTGCCATCCTCCTGCACCGCTCGGCCCCAGGGGATGTTGGCCGCACCGGGGATGTGGCCGCCCCTCTGGGCGCCTTCCTGGGGAAGGTTGGCCGGCGCCAGAAGCTCGCCGTTGTACTCCGCCGGCGCACGTACGTCCACCAGGGAGATGTTCCCCGCTTTGACCGCGGCCAGCACCTGCTCACGATAGGCTCGGATATTGTCGTTGGGTTCCTTCCCAGTGTAACTCTTTGGGGCGTGGCTGGAAACGTCAGTAGTCATGTCCCGGTTCTCGGCGGCCCACTTGGCACGCCCGCCGTTCATGAGCCGCACGTCGGCGTGACCGTAGTACCTGAGCTGCCAAAGGGCCCAGGCGGCGAACCAGTTGTTGTTGTCGCCGTACACGATCACCGTGGTATTGTTGTCGATGCCGGAGCTGCCCAGCAGCTTCTCCATGTCCGCCTTGGAGATGAGGTCGCGGCTCACGTTCTGCTGCAACTGGCTCTGCCAGTTCCAGCCCACGGCACCGGCGACATGGCCCTGCTCGTAGGCGGATGTGTCTACGTCCACTTCCACCAGACGGACGTTGGCATCGTTACCATGTTCGGCCACCCATTCGGTGCTTACCAGAGACTCAGGATGCGCGTAATCGGCCACAGCACTACCTCCAGAAATTATTTCTCGGCAAATTTAGATGCGCGGCGGGTGGGTATGATTCACCCGGTGAACGCCTGCCGCTGCGGACGCACCGGTTTAGCGATATGCTAACGGCAATGGCCGGGGCTGTCAACGGGCCTTAGCTTCTGAACCGCTGCTTGGCCCAGCCCTCGTCGAAGGGTGTCCAAAAGAAGGTCGCGATCTTCAGGTGCTTGATCTTCCACTCGCCGTTGACCCGGACGTATTCCTCGTCGTACCGCGCTGATCCCCAGAAGGCCCTGTTGTCCTCGGACTGGGTGTTGGGCTGAAGCAGATACCAGATACCTGTCGCCTTATCCCCGTCCACTTTGATGATCGGGTTCGTCACCATATGGACGGCGAAGGAAATGCTCTCGGAGGCTGACACGAAAAACTTATGGATCGCTTCCTTGCCTTCCAGCCTGCCCAGACCCGCCGACTCCCAAATCCCGTCGTCCACGAACAGGTCGGTCAGGGCGTCGGCGTCGAAGTTTTCGTCACAGTGGACGCAGTAGCTTGCCTTGAGCTGCTTGATCGCCTCGACGTCCTCCAGCGCTCTAATCCTGCTTTCAAGGTCTCCGTTGCTCACGCTTCCTCCTCCCTATGATGACCTCTATGACCTCCAAGTCTTCCAGGTGCCTACATGAACGGGGTCTTGGCCCACCCCTCGTCGAAGGGGGTCCAGAAGAAGGAGGTTACTTTCAGGTTCTTGAACTTCCACTCACCATCGACCCGGATGTACTCCTCGTCGTAGCGGGCGGACCCCCAGACTGCCCTATTGCCCTCGGCCAGGGTATTGGGCTGGAACAGGTACCAGATCCCTGTCGCCTTGTCGCCGTTCACCTCGACGATGGGGTTCATCACCATGTGAATGGCGAAGGGACGCCTCTTGGAGGCTCTGGAGAAGAAGGTCCGTATAGCCTCCCGTCCGTCGTTCCGCCCCAGATCGCCGCCGTCCCAGACCGCGTCCTCCACGAAGAGCTCGGCCAGGGCGTCGGGGTTGTAACCGCCGTCACAGTGGGCGCAGTAGCGGGCCTTGAGCCGTTTGATGGCCTCTACGTCCTCCAGAACCTTGAGTCTGCGCTCCAGTTCCTCCAGGCTCATCGCTCTCTCCTTAGTTCGAGTTTAGCCGGCCATCCCGCCACCGAAGGGCGCCTTGGCCCATCCCTGGTCGTAGGGCGTCCAGAAGATGGGGTTGACCTTCACTCGCTTGAACTTCCACTCACCGTTGAGTTTGACATACTCCTCGTCGTACTTGGCCGAGCCCCACATCGCCTGTTTGCCGTCGGGACTGGTGCATGGCTGAAGGAGATACCAGGAGCCCGAAGCGGTGTCGCCGTTGACCTCTATCACGGGGTTCAGCACCATGTGAATTGCGAAGGAGAACATCCCTGGAGCCGTGGCATACAGGGCCTTCAGGTTCTCCGTTCCCTGAGCGTGCCCGTTCTCGCCGCCGTCCATGATTCCGTCGGGCGCGAACAGGCTCACTATCCCTTCCACGTTGAAGCTATCGTCGCAGTAGGCGCAGTAGCGGGCCTTGAGCTTCTTTATCGCTTCGACGTCCTCTACCACCTTGAGTCTCTTCTCGATATCCTCCAGGCTCATGGATCACCTCCTTGTTAATTATCAGCTACGATCAGCAGGTTAACGGTGGGCCACACGCTGACGGCCCACCCCACTATACCCCGGCCCAGCCACCTTGACAACGCCCTCGATGAGCCTAGAATACGGCGTAAGTCCACGATGGGGAAAGGAGACGCTATGGCTGAGAGAAGGATTCCCACCGATGACGAGGTTAGATCCTACATAAAGGACCGCCGCAACTGGGGAAGATGGGGCAAGGACGACGAAGTGGGCGCGGTGAACCTCATAACCGCCGAGAAGCGGATAGCGGCAACTCGTCTGGTGCAAACCGGCCGCAGCGTCTCCTTGAGCCGGTACTTCCCCAAGACTCCCCGTCCCGGCAACGACAACCCGGCTCAGCACTACATGCAGTCGTGGCAACAGAAGTCCGGAGGTGTGGCCGTCGACTACTACGGCATCTCCTACCACGGCCAGGCCGCGACCCACATCGACGCCCTGTGCCACCTCTGGGACGAAGATGGCCTGTATAACGGGCGCGACCCCGGCAAGGAGATCACCTTTAGCGGCGCCAAGTTCGGTTCGGTGGACAGGTGGTCGGAAGGGATCATCACGAGGGGCGTGCTCATCGACGTGCCCAAGCACAGGGGTGAGCCCTTCGTCGCCCACGAGGCGCCCGTCCACGGCTGGGAGCTGGAGGATGCTGTCAAGTCTCAGGGAGTCACCCTGGAGCCCGGCGACGCGGTTGTGGTCTACAGCGGTAGGGACAAGTGGGAGGAGGCCAACGCTCCCTACGGCTCGACAGACCCCGACAGGCCCGGCCTCCACACCTCCTGCCTGCCCTTCCTACGGGACAACGACGTTTCGGTGCTGGTGTGGGACATGATGGACTACAGCCCCATCCCCTACGACATCCCCTGGTCGGTCCACTCATCGATCTTCGCCTACGGCCTGGCGCTGGTGGACAACGCGCTGCTGCAACCCCTGGCAGAGGCCTGCGCCGAGGAGGGCCGTTACGAGTTCATGCTGGTCGTCGCCCCGCTGAAGGTGGCCGGCGGCACCGGCTCCCCCGCCAACCCGATAGCGATGTTCTAGCGCCCTGGGCCAGAGCCTGCAATAGAAATTGGGATGCCCTTCGACAAGCTCAGGGTGAGCGGCGATTTCCTCTCAGGGACCGATCTCCGCTCGTGGTGAGCTTGTCGAACCACGAGCGGAGAAGCGCTAGCATAACCAGCGGGCCCTGCTCTATTTGGTGAAGTGCGAGTCGTCTGGGAAGGTGGTCTCGAAGAAGTAGAGCTGCACCGGCGCGGCGTGCATGTCTCCCACTGTATCGCGGAACTTGGCGTAATGGGGCGCCACCAGGTGAGCCTCGAAGGCTGCCTTGTCCTTGAACACCTCGTACACCATCATTCGGTTGCGGTCGTGCTTGTCGGTCTGAGGGTCCCAGACGGTACCATGAGCGGTTCCCCGTAGCACGTGGAAGGCCATGCAGCCAGGTTCGTCCCGTACTGAGGCTTCGCCGTTCTCCTCCTGAGCCTTGAAGAACGCCTCCGTGTGCTGGGGAAGTATGGTGATGATTGCCATGATGGCGAACATGTCTACCTCCTTGTCGTTATAGCGTGGTTCCCGGACAGGACGGAATTATAGCATAGCGCCGGGTTCGCAACTACGGTTCGCGATGTCCGTGGCAAACACACTCCCATGTGGTATAATTGCCCCGCTGCAACAGAAAAATGGAGGTAGTATCGTGCCTGAGTATGACGTAGTCATCCGCGGCGGTACCATAGTCGATGGGACTGGCATCCCGCGGTACAACGCGGACCTGGCCATCAAAGACCAGAAAATCGCCAAAATCAGTGGAAGGATTCCTGCCGGGGGAGCCAAGGAGATCGACGCCAGCGGATGCATCGTCGCGCCCGGGGCCATCGACCTCCACACCCACTACGACGCCCAGGTCAACTGGGATCCCTACTGTACCCTGTCGGGCTGGTTCGGGTCCACCTCGGTCACCATTGGCGAGTGCGGGTTCGGCTTCGCGCCCACCAAGCCCGATGACCGGGACCTGAACATGAGAATGATGAACCGCATCGAGGCCATCCCCCTGGAGTCCATGCGCAGGGGCATGCGCTGGGACTGGGAGACCTTCCCTCAGTACCTGGACAGCCTGGACCACCAGGGCCTGGGCGTCAACGTCGGCGCACTGTTCCCATTCTCGCCCATGCGAGCGTACGTCCTGGGGATGCTGGAGGCGCGGCAGCGGACCTCGGTGACCGAGGCCGAGCTGAACCAGATGAAGAAGATCTTCCACGAGGCGATGTCGGCGGGAGCCTTCGGCTTCTCGGTGAACTACAACATGGAGGACCGACCCGAGGACGGCGGCTCGCTGCCCAGCCACGTGGCCTCCCGGGAGGAATACCTGGCGCTGGCCGAGGTTCTGTCCGAGTTCAGCGTGGGACACGTAGGACAGGCCGTGGGCATCGGCCTTACCGTGGATCAACGGGAGTATATGAGGGAGGTCCTCACCCAGATCATGAGGACCAGCGGCCGGCCCCTCCATGTGATTATTGACCAGGAGGAGAACCCTGGATGGATCCAATCCGTCCACGACGAAGGTTTGCCGATACTGTTCCAGATGCCCGTCTCCAGGCTGCTGACCCAGTTCAAGCTGTCCGAGTTCAACATGTACGACTACATGCCCAGCTGGGTCGAGCCCCTGGTGGGCAGCCCCGAGGAGCGGGCCGCCAAGCTGCGGGACCCCGCCCGCCGCGCCGCCATGAAGAAGGACGTGGAGGACTACCCATTCCTCCGGACCAACTGGGACCAGGTGAACGTGCTGGTGGTGGCCCACGAGCGCAACTACAAGTACGAAGGCATGACTATCCGGGAACTGGCCCAGGCCACGGGCAAAGATCCCCTGGACGCCATGCTGGACCTGGCACTGGACGAGGCCCTGGAGACCGAGTTCGAGATACCGCCCCTGGAAGGCGAAGAGGACATCCGGCAAAGGGCAGAGAAGATCAGGGACCCCTACACCCACATCTCCGTGTCCGACGGGGGCGCCCACACTCGCTACTCCACCAACACCACTTGGCCTATGTGGTGGCTGGCCTACTGGGTCCGGGACCGAGAGATCATGAGCCTGGAGGAGGCCCACTACAAGATGAGCGCCCTGCCCGCATGGCTCACGGACTTCAACGGCCGGGGCACCCTCAGGGTAGGTAACTGGGCCGACATCCTGGTCTACAACCAGGCCGAGCTGGGCTTCCTCTACGACCGGGCCATCTATGCCAACGACTTCCCTGGCGGCGAGCGGCGCCTGATCCAGAAGCCCAAGGGATTCCGCCATATCCTGGTCAACGGCACCGTTACATTCAACGGCAACGACTGCACCGGCGCCTTGCCCGGCAAGCTGCTCCGCAGCACCGAAATGGTGGGATAGACCTCACTGAGATGCGTTCGTAAGGAAAGGGGACCCTCAACGAGGGTCCCCTTTCCTTTTCTACCTGAATTGGCTTAGCCACCGAGCTACCCATTCCGCCTTTGTCGTAAGGCCGAGCCGATGACGACGCCAACTCCGATCCGCCATGCGTCGTAGGTCACAGCGAAGATTACGGCACCGACGATAGTGCCTAGCATGATGGTCACTCCCATGCTCAAGTTGTCGGCTTCATTCGTAACAGGCCTGGCGTAGCAGTCCTGGGAGCTCTCTCATGTTTCGGAAGGTCTGGACGCCAAGCTCGTTCAGGCCCCAGATATCTCCGGTGGGACAATAACCGAATACCGCCATGTCGGCGGCAAGGGCGGCTTTGACGCCCGGACGGCTGTCCTCGATGACGGCACACCGGCTTGGCGGCAGCCCCATGGTTTCGGCGGCCATCAGGAACAGGTCCGGCGCCGGCTTTCCGTTGGCCACCTGAGTGGCGCTAAACACGTTAGCTCCAAAGTACCGGGAAAGACCGGTGACTCCTAGTGTCACCTCCATCTTATCCAGCGTCCCGTTGGAGGCCACGCATATGGGAACCCCTGCGGCCGCCAATTGCCCCACGACTTCTATTACGCCCGGTATTGGCGATAGTCCTCGCCGGTATTTCTCGATAAGCAGGGTTGTGTGTCGCTCGACGATGTCGCCGGGCAGAGGGCGGCCCAGCTCGCCTTCGAAGATGGCCCACAAATCTCTGTCGGAGAGCCCGGTCACCCTTCTCGCAACCTCGTCGGGCTCGATCTCCGGCCCTAGCTCCTTCAGGACGGCAAAGACAGCCTGGCTCTCGATGAACTCGGTGTCGACGAGAACACCATCGCAGTCGAAGATCACCAAACCGAAAGCGTTATTTCGTTCAACCTTGGCCACAGTTAGATCACTGGCCTCGGAGTTGATTCTACGCAACGCTGCTTGGTTCAGTCCAGTGGGCTTAACGTCCAAGCTTTTGAAGATCTCCAGGTACACTGGATGGGCAAGGTTTAAACGGAGAGCATCACTTATTCCAAACCAGCTCACTTCTGAATGTTCATAATCAGCTGTGTTTCGGGGTGTTCCCATCCACTCCGTCACTAGATAGATGTGGTAGTCATAAACTTCCCCGGTGCTCGTGTCACTGAAGCGGAGAACTCTAATAGAGGTGAAGCGGATTGGGGTTACGCTTAATTCCTCGCGGAGTTCTCTGAAAAGGGTTTGCTCGGGGGTCTCATTGTCTTCTACGTGACCACCGATAATGTCCCAAACACCAGGGTAGAACTTGAGGTCAGTACGTCTCTTTCCAAGCAGGATCTTGTTATCACTTAGCAGGATTCCAGCCGATACCGTCCGCAAAGTAATAGTCCCCTAGGAAGACGTGCAGTGGGTTACTTAACCAACCCATACAGTCTCCCCTCAAAGTCAGTGCTCACTAGCAGCAACGGCCATTCGGTGGTTTGCGCCCTTGGCGTCCGGACGGCACCAACTATAGCGGAATCCTCTTGCCCTCGATCGTCCTCCGAAACGCGCCGATACAGAACTCGTTTCCTTTAGGGTCCGCCATGGTCACGCCGCCACTACGGGGTGGACCTGGTTACTGCCCCAGAACCGCACCCCAGAAAACTCCCATGCGCACCAGGTCGCTTACGTCGATAACTACCGCGCCGAACTCACGAACTATCGCGTTGTCGGCCATGGGACCTCCCAGCCGTGTGTTAGGCTGGACTACCCGACCTCCATGGGCAGCGATGGGTCGGCCGCCCACTCCCACATGGAGGCGTCGTATACGGCGACGTTCTCATGGCCCAGCAGGGTGAGGATAAACGCATCGCTGCTGGCGGCGATCCCACCGCCGCAGTAGGTAATCACCCGCTCTGCCAAGGTTGCGCCCACCGCGGCGAACTTCTCCCGCAAGGCATCGGCGGGCAGATAGGCGTTAGTCTCTGGGTCCACGATATCTTGAGCCGGGACGTTTACGCTGGACGGAATATGGCCTGGACGGCCATACCGCCTCGCGCCCTCGGCGCCGCGGTACTCTTGCTCGTTCAAGGTATCGACGATGCAGGCGGCGTCCTGTCCGATGGCCGCCAGTACTTCCTCTTTGCCCACGATCATGCCCTGTCTAGGCCGGACGATGAAGTGGCCCCGTGGGTGGGACGGTGGCTCGCCGGACATCGGCCTTCCTTCTAGCTTCCACTTGCGCAATCCCCCGTCGAGGACCGCCGCATCGTCGAAGCCAAAGGCGCGCAGCATCCACCATACCCGCGCGGCCCACATGCTGGTGGACGCATCGTACAGCACCGCCCGGGTGCCCTGGCCCACACCAAGGCGGGACATCTCTTCGGCGAACTGCTCTGCTGAGGGCATCATGAACCTGAGGTTAGAGTTGCGGTCGGATAGGTCCTGCAGCAGGTCGGCGAACCCGGAGCCGGGAATGTGCTCCAGGGCCCAGGCCTCACGGCCACTCTCGACCCGAGACCCACCCTCGGGATCGGGACGGAGGGTAGTGCTGCAGTCCAGAATACGCAGGTCCGGGTCCTTCAGATGCTCCTGGAGCCATTCGGTTGTAACCAGGTACTCCGGATGGACGAACGACATCTCTGCTCCTTCTCTCCTTACTGGCTACCGTCCCACCCATTCCAGTGGGTGACAGTTTCCACCTGGCGGCGTTTGAGGGGCTTGAAGGCGGTCCCCTTGAAGTAAGCTATCGGCAGCAGTGCCGCCTGCATAACGTGATCCGGGATTCCCAGCAGATCGGCGACCTCGTCCTCGAATATCAGGTGGGCTGTGGTCCATGACGCCCCCAGGCCACGAGCCCGCAGGGCTAGCATGATGGACCAGGCCGCCGGCAGTATAGAGCCATACAAGGTGGCCAGGCGAAAGGACTCGAACCTGGAGTCCGATATGTTGGCCATGTCACCTTCCCTGCGATCCACGCAGGCGACCACGTGGGCCGGCACTTCGTGCATGTGGTCGTAGAGGTAGTTGCTGGCGTCCATCATGCCGTCGTGCTGGCCGCTGCGAACGTCGCCCTCGGGCCAGGGAGCCGGCGGAGCGTCGGTCCCTTGGGTGTCCAGCAGCGCTCGGTAGCCCTTGCGGTACAGGTCGGCCAGGCCATTCCGCTTCTCCGGGTCGGTGACCACGATGAAGTGCCAGTCCTGGAAGTTCCTGCCGGTTGGAGCGTACAGCGCGGTCTCGATGCACTTTGAGATCACCTCAGGCTCCACGGGGCGGGAGAAGTCCATCCGCTTTTTGACGGAGCGAGTGGTGGTGAGCAGCTGGTCCACGGTCGCCAGGTCCACAGGTTCACCTCCAGATCGGGTAAGCTAGCGCCTCTGGGCCCAGCCGTTCCAGTGAGTAACGTCCGTAAGAGGACGGCGCTTGAGGGGCCTGAAATCTGTGCCGGTAAAGTAGGCGACGGGCAGGAGCACCGTCTGCTTCACGTTGTCGGGAATCCCCAGAAGCTGGGCGACCTCTTTCTCGTACACCAGGTGGGCGGTGGTCCAGGCCGATCCCAGGCCCCGGGCGCGCAGGGCCAGCATTATTGACCAAGCCGCGGGCAGTATGGACCCATATAGCGATGCCACGTGGAAGGACTCGAAGGTCGGCTCGTAGACGCTGGCCACTCCCTGCATCTGCGCCTCAACGCAGCCGATGATGTGGGCAGGGATTTCGTGGAAGTGTTCGTGCATGTAGTCGCTGGCGTCGATCATGCCCTGATGCTGCAGCCGGCGTGGGTCTCCTTCGTTCCATTGAGGTGGATGGTAGCCGGGTTTATGTGCGGTGGCCAGGGCGTCGCGCCCCTTTCGGTAGTACTCGGTAATGCCGGCCCGCTTCTCCGGGTCGGTGACTACGACGAAATGCCACCCCTGGTAGTTACCGCCGGTCGGGGCGCACAACGCAGTCTCTATACACCGCTCCAGGGTCTCGGGTTCCACCGGACGCGAGAAGTCCATTCTTTTCTTCACCGACCGGGTGGTCGTGAGCAAGTGATCCACGGTAGCCAGGTCCATCTGCAACCCTCCTATTTTATGTAAGCTATCGCCCCATGCCCCAGCGGTTCCAGTGGGTCACTTCCTGCACGGGGCGGCGCTTGGTGAGCTTGAAGTCGCTACCGGTGAAGTAGGCCACCGGTAGCAGGGCCACCTGCATTACGCTGTCGGGTATCCCCAGCAGCTGCCCTACCTCCTTCTCGTATACGATGTGGGCCGTGGTCCAGGCGGACCCGATCCCACGGGACCGCAGCGCCAGCATAATGGACCACACCGCAGGTAATATTGACCCGTAGAAGGACGCCCGGTAAAAATTCTCGTACCTGGGCTGGTAGGCGTCGGACACCTCCGTCATGTTCTGCTCGATGCAGCCGATGATGTGGGCCGGCACCTCGTGGAAGTGGTCGTGGAGGTAATCGCTGGCATCTATCATGCCCTGTTGCTGCTCCCCGCGTGAGTCTCCCTCCGCCCACTTGGGGGGATGGTAGTCGCCGGGGCGGCCGACTTTGAGGGCGTCGCGTCCCTTGCGGTAATATTCGGTCAGGCCGGCCCGCTGCTCGGGGTCAGTGACTACCACGAAGCTCCACCCCTGGTAGTTCGCACCCGTCGGCGAGTAGAGGGCCAGCTCGATGCAGCGCTCCAACACCTCCGGCTCCACCGGCCTTGAGAAGTCCATACGCCTCTTCACGGAGCGAGTGCTGGATAGCAGATGGTCCACGGTGCTCAGGTCCATGGGCATACCTCCATATGTTCTAAGACTATCGCATGTTCTAAGACTATCGCCCTCTACCCCAACCGTTCCAATGGGTCAGCTCCCCTACCGGGCGGCGCACGGTGGGCTTGAAGCCGGTGCCGGTGAAGTAGGCGACGGGCAAGAGCGCCGCCTGCAGCACATGGTCGGGGATGTCCAGGAGCTTGGCGACTTCCTTTTCGTACACCAGGTGAGCAGTGGTCCAGGCGGACCCGATGCCACGGGCACGCAGCGCCAGCATTATGGACCAAACCGCGGGCAGGATTGATCCGTACATGGACGCGTTGTGGAAGGACTCCAGCTCCTTATGGTAGACCGCTCCCATCTCCTCCATTTGGCGGTCGATGCAGCCGATGATGTGTGCGGGCACTTCGTGGAAGTGGTCGTGGAGGTAGTCGCTGGCGTCCACCATGCCCTTGTGCTGCCGGCGGCGAACGTCCCCCTCCCGCCACCTAGGAGGACTATGCTCCCGCGTCCGGCCGGCTCCGAGAGTCTCCCGCCCCTTCCTATAGTACTCTGCCAGGCCCGCCCGTTTGTCAGGATCGGTGACTATCACGAAACTCCAGCCCTGGTAGTTGGCGCCCGTCGGGGCGTAGAGGCCGATTTCGATGCAGCGCTCCAGCACCTCCGGCTCCACCGGGCGGGAGAAGTCCATCCGCTTCTTGACCGACCTGGTGTTGGTGAGCAGATGGTCCGCGGCGGCCAGGTCCATGGGCGCGCCTCCTCTTCATCTGGCTAGGTAAGTTGGGAAACCGGGATACTGGCGGCCGGGGGCTAATCCAGGTGGTAAACCCTGGCAGCGTTCCCTCCGGCGATCTTGACCTTCTCTTCCTCGGTGCAACCCATCAGGATCTCTTCCAGGATCTCCCTGCTCTTGGGGAAAGTGGACTCCACGTGGGGATAGTCTGATCCCCATTGAAGCGCGTCCACGCCTATGATGTGACGGTCCCGTATGCCGCTGAGGTCCTCTTGAAACCCGACAAATACGTTACGACAGAAGTAGTCGCTGGGGAGCATGTCCTCTTTGTACCGGTAGGAGTTGATGCCAATTGCCGTCTGGGTATAGTAGTAGTCCAGCCTCTCCATGAAGTAGGGTATCCAGCCCAGCTCATGCTCCACCGACCCCACCTGCAGCTTCGGATACCGCTCGAAAACCCCGGTGCATATCAGGTGGGCCAGGGACGCCCGGGCCCAGTGATCCCGGTTGCACTGGTAGCTCATGGTGCCCGGGTCTACGGTAGTGCATCGGTCGTCCACACCCAGGCGGTTGGTGCCGATGTGCAAGCTCAGGGGCATCTCCAGGTCCTGGGCCGCGGCCCACAGGGGCTCGTAGTCCGGGGAGTTGTAGGGCCTGCTCTCCGAAGGGTACACCGTAATCATCGCCCCGGCTAGGCCCATCCCGGCGCACCGCTCCATCTCCCGCACCGCCGTCGGCACATGGTCGACATTTAGCATGCAGACGCCCTTGATCCGGCTAGGAAAGGGTTGGCAGAACTCGGCCAGCCAGTCGTTATACGACCTGAACACGTCCGTCAGCAGCTCGCTGTCGGGTACCCGGAACATGATCAAGCCGACGGTGGGATAGACGATGCTCACGTCGATCCCGTCCAGGTCCATATCCTTGACGTGCTCCTCGGGGATGTAGCCCCCCAGCCGGACGTTCTCGAAGACGTCCCCCCTGGTAAGTTTCTCGGGGGCCTCAAACCTGAGGCCGGCCTGGGCTCCACCAGCTGTGGTGCTCACCCTGGTCCCATCGCAGTGCCAGAAGTCGCCGGTATCGTCTCGATCCATACGGGGAGCCCTATCCCTGAACTTTGGGGCGATCCTTTCAGCCCATAGCTCAGGCGGTTCGTATATATGGTTGTCGGAAGATATGACTCTGTAGCCAGCCATGTCCGGTCCTCCTGCGGCAACTTGTGAGCGGCCGGAGTGTCCTTGTTTACTAAAGCCCTGGTTACCTAAAGCCCCGGTCGCTAAGGCCCCGTTTACTAAAGATCGTACAGCCGGGCGACGTTGCCGCCGGAGATCTTCGCCTTCTCCTCCTCGGTGCAATCGGCCAGTATCTCCGCCAATATCTGACGGCTTCTGGGAAAGGTGGACTCCTGGTGAGGATAGTCCGCTGCCCACATCAGGTTATCGACGCCTATGATGTCGCGGTCCTTGATTCCCCGGGCATCTTCCTGGAAGCTGAGGAAAATGTTTCGGTGGAAGAAGTCGCTGGGGACCATGCCGTCCTTGAACCTGATCTTGTCCTCGGGAGACGGCCTCTGGGTGTAGGCATAGTCCATACGGTCCAGGAAGTGGGGTATCCAGCCAAGCTCGAACTCCACCGCCCCAACCCGCAGCTTGGGATACCGCTCGAAGACACCCCTCAGGATCATCTGCGACAGGGCCATTCGGGCCCAGAAATCCATGTTGATCAAGAACGGCTGATTAAACTGGGCCACGCTCATGCTGGTAACCCGGTTGGTGGCGGCATGGAAGCTGATGGGTATACCCAGGTCTTGGGCCGCTGCCCAGAAGGGTTCGAACTCCGGCGAACCGTAGCTCTGTCCGTCCAGGGGGTAGCAGGCGATCATGGCCCCGACCAGCCCTAACTTGGCGCTGCGCTCCAACTCCTTCACCCCGACCTGCACGTCATCCACATTCACCATTGCTATACCCTTGAGCCGTTGGGGGAAGGGCTGGCAGAACTCGGCTAGCCAATCGTTGTATCCCCTGAACACGTCCGACAGGACCTCACTGTCGGGTACCCGAAACAGCAAAAGCCCGACGGAGGGGTATATGACGCTCACCTCCACGCCGTCCAGGTCTAGGTCCTTTACGTGCTCCTCGGGGATGTAGCCGCCCGGGGGCACGTTCTCGAAGACGTCCTGACTGACCATCTTCTCGGCGTCCTCGAACCTCACGCCGGCCTGGGACCCGGTGGACGCTCCCAGAAGCCTGGTTCCGTCGCAGAACCAGACGTCGCCGCCTTCCTCGTGGACCATAACCGGCCCTCGGTCTCCGAAGCGAGGCGATATCCTGCCTTCCCAGAGGTCCGGGGGCTCGAATATATGATTATCCGACGATAAGACCCTGTAGCTCGCCATGCCTGACCTTCCGCTTACGTTTTTTCGCCGCCCACATTTTCAAGGCGCGGACCCACTTACGGCCGTTAGCCGACCGAGTCGTAGCTACGGAGGAGCTTCCCGGGTAGAGCGCCGGTACAGTCATTGTCCTTGAAGGTGACTGTGCCGTTCACTATAGTGTAGTGGATTCCGGTGGACTTCTGGACCAAGCGACGCTCGCCGCCCGGAAAGTCGTTGGCATAGATAGGCTTCTCGTACAGATAACCCAGCTTCTCCTGGTCGTAGACGATGATGTCGGCCCAGTTGCCAACCCTGAGGGTTCCTCGACCCTTCATGCTGGCTATCCAGGCAGGCAGAGTGCTGATCTTGTAGTGGGCCTGCTCCAGAGTCACGGCCTCCTTGTCCCGGCACCAGTGGGCCAGCCAGTGGACGGGCCACGTGCTGAAGGTTAGGTACCTGGTATGGGCGCCACCGTCGGAAACAGAGACGTGGGAATAGGGGTTGGTGATCAACTTCTGGCGGGCGTCGTCCTCGGAGGTGCCGAAGGGGTGGCTGAAGTAGGTCTCCAGGCCTTCATCCAGCGCCAGGTCCAGCATTGCGTCCAACGGATGCTTGCCCACGGCCTGACCCAACTCTTCGACCGTCATCCCCTCGTAGTCGTAGTTGCGCTCCTGCATCACCTGAACCACCTGCAGGGTTCCGTAGTTGTTGCGGTTATTGGGGTTGTCTATCACATCCTGCTTCATCAGGGCCCGCCGGTGGGGGTCCCTCAGCTTGGCGGCCCGCTCCTCGGCGCTGCCCACCAGGGGCTCCACCCAGTGGGGCATGTAGTCGAAGAGGTTGTACTCCGCCAGGGTGAACTCGGAGCCATCCCCGGACCTCGTCATGAAGTTCATGGATATCTCTTGGTTTATCAAAGGGAGGCCCTCGGCGCGGCAGGCTTCCAGCCACTCCAGGCCATCGGCATCGCTGTTTGCTCCCACCGTGAGGGGCCGGCCGCTGCGCCTCATCATCTCGGATAGCATCCACCGCGCCTCATCTGAGTCCTGCATCCCGCCCATGGTCCAGCCCATGCAGCCAACCCCGAACTCGCCCAGTACCTCGGCCAGGGCCAGGAACTCCTCGTCGGAGGCCACGTGGCTGGGCAAGTAGCCGCCGTCCTCGGGGCGGTCATTGAGGTCCTTGTTGCCGGAGAAGCCGAAGGCCCCGGCCTTCATCGCTTCGTGGAAAAGCTCTTTCATCTTATTAAGCTCGACTTCGGTCACCGAGGTCCGCTGTCGCGCCTCGATCATCCCCAGGACGTATCCCCGCATGGGCGAGAAGGGAAACAGGGGCGCCACGTTGAGGCCCAGTCCCTGGCGCTCCAGGCTATCCATGAACTCGGGAAAGGTCTCCCAGTCCCATCGTATGCCCTTGCGCATCGACTCTAGGGGAATAGCCTCGATCCGGTTCATCATCCTCATGTTCAGGTCCCGATCGTCGGGGCGGGTAGGTGCGAAGCCGAACCCACACTGGCCGATAGTCAGGGAGGTTACGCCGAACCATCCCGATAGCGTGCAGTAGGAGTCCCAGTTGAGCTGGGCATCGTAATGGGTGTGAAGGTCGATGGCACCGGGAGCCACGATACAGCCGGTGGCGTCGATTTCCTTCGCACCGCCGGCAGCTATCTTCCCGCTTATCCTGGCCACCCTTCCGTCCTTGACAGCCAGGTCCGATTTGTACCGTGGAATGCCGGTCCCGTCCACTACAGTACCGCCGCGAATGACCAGATCGTACTCAGCCAAAGTAACCCTCCACTACGTCAGGATTGAGGGATCCACGGGACCATTATGTAGAGCGCATATTATTGAGGTAAGGCACGAAACCCCGAAGGGCCTCCTTGTGTCGATCACATGCTAGTGTAATCTGGCCCCCATTGTCTGTCAACGGTGATCGGGTCCCTGTGGGCGCCTCAACCGCGCTCACGCCGAGCCCTCTCGTCACAAGGCGGCGGGGTGCACGACAAGCACCATTTGTGAAGGAGATCGCAAATTTTCGTGTATATTGACAAACCTAGGCAGGGTTTGATACAGTCCGTGGGCAAACCAACGTGGGTGTTTTATCATGTTTTTCGGGTATGGACGGAAACCCAACCGTAGGCCCGGCAAACCGGTAAAGTAACACCACTCTGGAGCGTGGAGGGTACAAATGACGCACAGGCGATTTCTTAGCCCATGGGTGATGATTCTGGCTCCCCTGCTGATCCTCCTGATAGCCGCCGTGGCTTGCGGAGACGACGCCACACCCACGCCACGGCCAACCGCTACTGCGACGGCGGTACCCTCCACCAACACCCCGGAACCCACTGCAACACAATCGGCCCAGGCTACGGCAACCCCGCAATCCCAGGTCACATCGACCCCACGGCCCACCCCGACTACGGAACCCACCGCGACCCCCGTAATGGGCTTCGTGGCGCCGGATTGGGTCAAGGATGGAAAGCAGGGCGGCGTCCTCCTGCAGTCGACCCTGGGATCGCAAGACCTCTGGGATCCCCACCAGGGTGGCGGATCGCTCGTAGCTTCCGCGTCGTCCCCTCTATTTAGCCAGCTGCTTAAATTCAACCCGGTCCAGCCCGACGAGATAGCTGGCGACCTGGCGTACAATTGGGAGCTGAACGGCGACGGCAGCTTTACCTTCTTCCTTGATCCCGATGCCGTGTGGTCCGACGGCGAGCCCGTCACCGCGGATGACGTGAAGTTCAGCCTTGACAGAATGGTCCAGGAGGGGCGGCCCAGGCCTAAGGTCGGGAGAATCAAGCCCTATTACGACAGCACCGATATCATCGATGCCAACACCGTACGGGTCAACATGAAGATCGGCGGATCCCCGGCCTTCCTTCAATACCTGGGCATCAACCTGATGAAGATACTGCCCAAGCACATCGCCGATGGGTTCGACCTTTCGACCGACGAAGGTGTTGCAGCGCTGGAGGATCACTTCGGTCAGAAAGAGAACGCCATAGGCTCCGGTCCCTTCCTGCTGGTGAATTACGAGCCGGAAGTGGAGTACGAGCACCGGCGCAACCCCAACTACTTCAAGGACGGGTTGCCCTTAGTAGACAGCCTCAAGGTCTTCACCATCACCGACCGCACCAGGCTTATCGCGGCCTACAAGGCCAATCAGGTGCTAATGCCCGCTCAGGACGACATCGGTCTCGGCGTGAGAGACCTGGAGGAGATGGAGAAGGAACTGGCCGGCCAGGTCATACTGCACTGGGTACCGCCGAACGGCTTCGATGGGACCTTCGTGAACCCCGACCGGCCTCCCTTCGACGACCCCAAGGTCCGGAAGGCACTATACCTGTCGATAGATCGCCTGGAGTACATCAAGACCCTGCTGTCCGGTCGCGGGCAGATGGGCACTCCCTTCTTGCCCCGCACATGGATGACACCACCAGATGAGGTAGTCGCCACGTGGCCAGGCTTCCGTTACGTCGACAAGGACACCGGGGAGCCTGTACTCGATTACTATGGCAGAGACGACGTCATGAAGGACCCGAGGGACATCGCTGAGGCCAATGCCCTGTTGGCCGAGGCTGGCTACGGGGCCGATAACCCGCTTAGCTGGACCTACACCGCCTTTACCCTGCCATATCACTCCGACGTGGCCGCCCTACTGCGAGAGCAGTGGAAGACCGCCCTGGGCGCCGATATAACCATCGCCCCGAAGGACATCCCCACCGGCTTCGCAGAACTCAGGTCTGGGGACTACCAGATGGGCATGGTTACGGCCCCAATAACCATCTCAGACTCCGACGAGATCTTCCTGGCGTACTTCCAGCCCGGTTGCGCCAGCTACCGTAGCTGCTACCAGACTGCCGAGCTGGACGACCTCTTCGACAAGACCGCCCGGGAGGCCGACTTCGACACGCGGCAACAGCTAGTGCAGCAAGCCGGCGAGATCGCCCGCCAGGGCGAGGGCTACTGGCGTGGAATCGCTTGGATCGAGAGGTTCTCGGTTCCCGTCAACATCAAGGTGAAGAACTACCACCAGAATCTGACCTTGGACTACGGGATGACCCATGAGCACCTGTGGCTGGAGGAATGAACCAAGGGCCACATAGCTAGGCTGGGCTTAACACTTATAGAGGAGGGACCGTGAACTATCATCGATTGCTCCGTCCGAAATACCTGGTGCTACCAGCGTTGGTTGGGCTGCTGATAGCCGCCATTGCCTGCGGTGGCGATGATGCAACTCCGGTCCCGGGGGCCACGGCGACTCCCGCGCCTACCCCCACCCCCGCGCCTACCTCTACCCCCGTCGACGTGGGCGCCATCGCCAGCGGTCTCCAGGAAGCTCTGAAACAGACTGTTGAGCAGGCCCTCGCCCAGCAGGCCGGCGATGCCCAGGAGCCTATCTCCCAGGCAGACCTGCAGGCGCTAGTGGAGCGAGCCGTAGAGGCCTCGGTCCCCGAAGGGACCAGCCCGCTGGAGATCCGGAGGATGGTGGAGGAAGCAGTGAAGGCTACCTCCGAGCCAGGTCTCTCCAGGGAAGACGTGGCCGGCCTGGTGGCCGAGGCCGTGGCCGGCGCCGCCGAAGACCAGCTAACCGCCGAGGAAGTGCAGCAGATCGTGGCCAAGGCCGTGGCCACACCCACGCCCCTCCCGGTGGCCGCAGCCACGTTGGAGTGGGAGGCGCCCGCCTTCGTCAAGAACGGGAAGTACGGCGGGGTAGTAAAGATGTCCTCCCTGCTGTGGCGGGAAAACTGGGACCCCCACCAGCAGACCGGGCTTCTGGACTCAGCCGTCAGCTCCGGCTTCTTCAACCAGATCCTGCGCTGGGACTACACCGACCGGGACAAGCTGATCGGCGACCTGGCCAAGACTTGGACACTGAATCCCGACGGTAGCTTCACCTTCACGCTACACGAGGGGCCCAAATTCTTGGACGGGGAGACGGTCAACGCCGACGACGTCAAATTTAGCCTCGACCGAATGGTTCAGGAGGGCCGCCCCAGGCCCAAGACCAGTAAGCTCAAGAGCTACTACGAAAGCTCCGAGGTGATAGACGAAAGGAACGTAAAGGTAAACCTGAAGATCTTGGGGTCGCCGGCCTTCCTTCAGTTCCTCACCTTCGAGACCATGAAGATTGTGCCCTCGCACGTGGCCGAGCAGCAAGGCTTTGACCTTGGCACCGACGAAGGGAACGCCGCGCTGGAAGAGTACTGGCAGAACTCGGACAACATAAACGGCTCCGGCCCCTTCAAATTCCGGAGCGCCGAGGTAGGGGTCCTGGCCGAGTGGGACAAGAACCCCGACTACTGGAAGACAGGCATGCCCTTCCTGGACGGCATCCAGATATTCTGGATAGAGGATAGCAACCGGGTAATCGCAGCCTACCGGGCAGGCCAGGTGCTTATGCCCAACTTCGGCGACACCGGCCTGGGTGTGAGGGACGTCCTCAGCGCCTCCGAGGAGTGGGGTAACGCCTACAAGCTGAACTGGATCGGGAGCACCAACCTAGACACCATGATCGTAAACTTCGAGGCTCCTCCCTTCGACGACCCCAGGGTAAGGAGAGCGTTCTACCTCGGCGTCGACCGGATGGGGCTCATCAACACCCTGCTTGTAGGCCGTGGCAAGATGGGAATTCCCTTCTTCCCCGATACCTGGATGAGCCCCTCCGACGAAGTAATTGGGACATGGCCCGGGTACCGCTACGTGGATAAACACACCGGCGAGGATATCCTGGTGCCCTACGGCAACGACGACGCCGTGAAGAACCCCATCGACCTCGTGAAGGCTAAGGCGCTACTGGCCGAGGCGGGCTTCACCGAGGACAACCCCCTGCGGATCACCTACAACGCTTTTAACATCGCCTACCACTCGAGCGTGGCCCAGCTTCTGGCGCAACAATTCAAAGCCTTTGGAGTCGAGACCGACATCAAACCCGTGGACGTGGCCACCGGCTTTGCCGAGATCACGGCAGGTAGATACCAGATATTCCACATCACCAGGGCAACCGACATCCTGGACTCCGACGAGCTCCTGCTGGGCAACTACATGCCCGGAGGGGTTCCAATCTGGGAGAACATCAGCATCCCCAGGATAAACGAGATCTTCGAGTTGTCCGCTAGGGAGGCGGACCCGTCAGAACGCCAGAAGCAGATCCAGGAGGCAGGAGAGATCCTGCGGCAAGGCGAGGGGAGCATGCTGGGCTTGGCCTGGATCGACCGGTACGCCATGCCCGTCAGCACCAAGATCCAAAACTTTCGCATTGGCAGGTTGCTGGGCGAGAACTACATGCACGAGAGCATCTGGCTCAGCGACCCATCCGAGTTCCCCGACTTCGATTAGCCGACGTTGAGTCCGACAAGGCCGCCCCAGACCTCAGGGCCGGGGCGGCCTTCGCTTCCCAGTATTTGTGGCCGGTCCACGGTCCATCTGACCTGTACCGGGATCTAAATTGACAAACCAATGGGGGTCTGCTAGAGTCCCTGGGATAATTCCAGGGCATGTCACTGGAGGGCGGTTGGTGGATCGGCCAGGGTAGCCTGGGCTAGTGCCGTCGACCTCCCTTGACCCATAGAATCACCGTTAACATGATTTGACTGGCGCGGAGGTATCGAGATGTCCTACAGAAGACTAGCATCGCCCAAGTATTTGCTGATCTTGCCTTTGCTAGCGCTGCTGATGGCGGCGGTCGCTTGTGGTGGCGACGACGCGACCCCCGGGCCAGGGGCCACTGCCACCCCGGCCCCTACTCCCACCCCCGCGCCAACCGCCACTCCCGTGGACGTGGGCGCCATCGCCAGCAGCCTCCAGGAGGCCCTCAAACAGACCGTTGAGCAGGCCCTGGCCGAGCAGGCGGGCGACGCCCAGGAGCCCATCTCCCAGGCAGACCTACAGGCCCTCGTACAGCGGGCCGTAGAGGCTTCGGTCCCAGAAGGGACCAGCCCCTTGGAAATCAGGCAGATGGTCGAGGATGCAGTGAAGGCCACCTCTGGGGAGGGCCTCACCAGGGAAGACGTTGCCGGCCTCGTGGCCGAGGCCGTAGCCGGCGCCTCTGAGGACCAGCTTACCGCCGAAGAAGTGCAACAGATCGTGGCCAGGGCCGTGGCTACGCCCACGCCCCTGCCTGTGGCGGCCCCTTCTCTGGAGTGGGTGGCGCCGGCCTTCGTCAAGAACGGGAAGAATGGGGGCATCCTGCGGATGTCGGCACTGAGGCTGGACATCAACTGGGACCCACACCAGCAGTCCACAGGAACCGAGGCAACCCTGAGCTCCGGTTTCTACAACCAGCTCATGACATACGACTACGAGGACCGGACCAAACTGGCGGGAGACCTGGCCAAGAGCTGGGAGCTGACCCCAGAGGGCGGCTATATATTCAGCCTTTACGAGGGAGCCACGTTCCTGGACGGCGAGACGGTCAACGCCGACGATGTAAAGTACAGCTTGGACCGAATTGTGGAGACGGGCGAGGGGATTTTGAGGCCCCTGGTGGGCAGCAAGATGCGCCGCTACTATGACAGCTCCGAAGTGATAGACGACAGGACGTTAAAGGTAAACCTCAAGATCCCCGGCTCCCCGGCTTTTCTCCAATATCTCGCCTTCGAAACCTACAAAATAGTCCCCAAACACCTGGCAGACACCATTACCGATAAAATAGCGCTTCAGGACCATCTCAACCTATCCGAGAACATCAACGGCTCCGGACCCTTCATGTTCAAGGACTACCAGGCAGGCGTCTCGTACGAGTGGGTGAAGAACCCCAACTATTGGAAGGATGGAATGCCGTTCCTTGACGGGATCGAAGGATTCCAGATAACCGACAATACCCGGCTGATAGCGGCTTTCCAGGCCGAGCAGGTGTTGATGCCCAACTTCGCAGACACCGGGATGGGTGTCCGGGACCTGCTCAACGCGGAGAAGCAGTGGGGATCCAAGATCAAGCTGCACTGGTTGGGAAGCACCAACATGGACACCATCATCGTGAATTTCGAGGCGCCTCCCTTCGACGACCCCAGAGTACGCAGGGCCTTCTACCTGGGCATCGACCGCCTGGAGCACATCAAGACCATCGTGGCCGGTCGTGGAAGGCTGGGCACCCCCTTGTTCCCCGACACCTGGATGACCCCGTCCAACGAAGTGGTGGGAACCTGGCCTGGTTTCCGCTACGTGGACAAGCACACCGGGGAGCCTATTCTGGTCCCTTACGGCAACGACGACGCGGTGAAGAACCCCCTGGACCTCCTGAAGGCCAAGGCGCTACTGGCCGAGGCGGGCTACACCGAGGATAACCCGCTGAAGATCACCTTCAACAACTTCAGTCTTGCTTACCACAGCACCGTGGCACAATTTCTGCAGCAACAGTTCAGAACCTTCGGGGTAGAAACCACCCTTGAGCCGAGGGACGTGTCCACAGGCTTCGCCGAGTTAATAAAAGGTAACTACCAGATATTCCATATCACCCGGTCGACCCACATTATCGACTCGGACGAGCTACTCCTGGGCAACTACCTCCCGGGAGGGGTCCCCATATGGGAGAACATAGAGATCCCCAGGATAACCGAGATATTCGAGCTGTCCAGCCGAGAGTCTGATCCGGGAGCGCGTCAGGACTTGATCTGGGAAGCGGGAGAGGTCCTGCGCCAGGGCGAGCAGAGCATGTTAGCCATCGCCTGGATCGACAGGTACGCCCTACCAGTCAACACCAAGGTCAAAAACTACCACGTAGGTAAGATACAGTTCGCGAACCTGGTACATGAGAGCCTCTGGCTTGACAACCCGTCCGAGTTTCGCTAGGAGGTTCTACCGCCAGGCGGGTTGCATCCGGCAGAGGGCTGCGGCATATCTGACAAGACCAGGGTGAGGGGCCCGGCCAGTCCGGTCCGTTCGCCAGGCATCGAGGTTCGGGCACTTGCAAAGCGGATTCCTAGTGATGAATCGTGAGGGCCCATCCCCCTATTCGCCCTTGCGGAGAGCGTTGTAAGGGCAAATGCAAGCATACGTCATACAACGGCTGGTGCTCTTCATTCCCACCCTGATGCTTGTTTCCCTTGTAGCGTTCTTCGTGATTCGCATTCTGCCCGGTGACCCTGCCCTGGTGATCCTGGTAGGACAGTCGGGTGAGGGAACGTTCACTCAACAGGAGCTTGAAGCGCTACAAGCTCGACTCGGCACCGATAAAAACATCTTCGAGCAATACGGGAGATGGATTTGGGGCGCCGTACGCCTAGACTTCGGCGACTCTTTCTGGCACAACCGCCCTGTAACCGAGACGATCAAGTTCCGGCTTCCCATAACCTTACAGCTCACGGTCATGGCGATCATCGCCTCCCTCATTGTCGCCGTGCCCCTGGGAGTCATGTCGGCCGTTAAGCAGGATACCTGGGTAGACCACTTCTCCAAAATCTTCACCGTCACAGGGGTAGCCATGCCCTCTTTCTGGGTGGGGATCTTGTTGGTGTTCATGTTATCCCAGGTGTTCAACTGGTTGCCGCCTCTAGGGTTCGCCCTATTGTGGGAGGACCCCGCCAAGAACATGAAGCAGCTGGTGTTTCCAGCTCTGGCCCTGGGCTACTTCAACACCGCCTTTACGGCCCGAGTCACGCGGTCGGCCATGCTTGAGGTCCTGCGCGAGGACTTTATAAGGACAGCGCGGTCCAAGGGGCTCAGGGAGATGATAGTGATATTCCGTCACGCCCTGAAGAACGCATTTCTCCCAGTGATGACCGTCTCGGGCTTCCAGTTCGCCGCCCTCCTGGGAGGGGCGGTTCTCATAGAGAAGGTGTTCCTGGTGCCGGGAATCGGGCAGTCCCTGCTGGAAGCCATCAACCGTCGGGACTTCAACGTGATCCAGGCGATAATCATGATGTCGGCGACCATCATCCTTGTCCTGAACCTGGTCATCGACCTGCTGTATGGCTGGATAAACCCCAGGGTCCGCTACGGGTAGTAGACGATGAACCTGAGAGACAACGTGCTAATAGAAAGAGGGGTCGCTGAGAGCAGCCTCGACGCACTTCGGCAAGGCCTGCTTCGGACCCAATCCCTGTTGTCGGGAGTTGTCGGCTTCAGCAGGCGCAAGCCCCTGGGGGCGGCGGGAGCGTTCATCTTCCTGTGCCTGAGTCTGATCGCCATCTTCGCGCCCTGGATTGCGCCCCACGATCCCGAAGCGGTCCACGGACATCTGAAGGTATTCGCGTCGCCCGGAGACTCCCTCCTGCCACTGGGAGGCGACCAGCTGGGCCGGGACGTAATGAGCCGGCTTTTCCACGGCGCACGCATCTCCCTCTATGTCGGTGTGGTCAGCATCCTGATCGGGATAACCGCAGGATCATTGTTTGGAATCGTCAGCGCCTACTGGGGAGGGGCCTTCGACCTTCTGATGCAGCGCCTGGTGGACGCCTTCATGGCCTTCCCCGCCATTATCCTGGGACTGGGGATCGTTGCGGGCCTGGGTTCGTCCATCACCAACGTGATCATAGCCATAGTGTTCGTGCTGACGCCGACGTCTGTGCGCACGGTGCGGTCCCAGGCGTTGGCCGTCAAAGAGATGGACTACGTACTGGCAGCCAAGGCTGTGGGAGCGGCTCCGTGGAGGATCATTTTCCGCCACATACTGCCCAACTGCCTGGCCCTTTTCATCATCCTGGCCACTTTGAACCTGGGCCTGGCTATCATCGTGGAGGCATCCCTTAGCTTCCTAGGAGCGGGCGTCCCCCCCAACATCGCCACATGGGGAGGCATGTTGTCCCAGGCGGGCACTTCGTACGTGAAGACCGCGCCCTGGCTGGCAGTGTTCCCCGGCGTCGCCATCGCCCTGACGGTGCTGGCCGTCAACCTCTTCGGCGATGCCCTTCGCGACGTCCTGGACCCCCGACTCCGGGGAACCGGCTAGTCCCCGGCCAGCCTGCTTATTTCCATTTGCTTAGATCGGCTTGGAGAAGCCGCTGCTGGACTCCATGGCCCAGCAGCGTCGATCGGGCCGTTCCTGACCACTAACGGCGCCGTGGAGTCCCAAGCAAACGCCCACACTCCTACGGTGACAAAAGCCTGATTGCCTGAGTTGGTGTTCATTGCGGTCCGGTCAGCGTCTGACGTAACCAAGACACGGTAGCGCCGGTCTTCCGGAGAACCGTCGAGGAGGTCGGGGGCAAGATCTAGCTAATGAATCACCGCAAGGCAGGAGAGCCTAACTCTGGGAGCGGTGATCCGCTTACAAATTCAGGGGTGCCTCTACGAAGGCCCGTTCTTTGACGTAAATCTGGATGCGCGCGGACATTGACTCCAGCACCATGATTCGCCCATCGCCATCTACGTTGACAGCCGCCGGCTTCCTGAAGCGCCACTCGGGCGTTCGGTCTACCCTTCGTCGAGCTTTGGCGATGTCCGGATTGGCGTCGACCAGCCATTGTCCCCATACAGATAGCTGGTCGGCGTCGCCCACAAAGGCGGTGACGAAGTCGCCGTTTGTGGCGTAGATGTTGAGCCGCCAGTTTCCCCAATCCACCACATAGACATCTCCGTCGTCGTCTAAAGCCACACTGGAGGGACGCTTTAGCTCACCATCGCCAGTACCCGAGTAGCCAAAGGTAGCCAGGTACTCACCGTCGGAGGTGAACCTTTGCACTCGATCGTTCTTCCAGTCGGCCACATACACGTCCCCATCACCGCCGACAGCGATCCCCCAGGGCATATCGAACTCGCCCTCGCCACTGCCATGGCGGCCCCACTTGCCGAGGTGCTTGCCGTCTTTGGTGAACTTCTGGATACGATGGTTAAGGCTGTCTACAATGTAAATGTTATTTTTTCTATCGAAGGCTATCCCGGAAGGGCCCATAAGCTGCCCGTCGTCCGAGCCTGACGTGCCCCAGCTACCCAAGAAGTTACCATCTTTGTCGTAGACGAAGACACGGTTCACATGTTCGTCGGAAACGTAAACTTTTTCGTCGCTGTCCAAAGCCACAGAGGTGGGCCAGAGGGACTCCCCACCCGCGAACTCGGGTCCCCGGTCCTCCCATATTAGCTCATGGTCGAGGGTGCATTTGGTCAGTCCGCGAGATGCGAGGTACTCACCTCCCCTATTCAACACATAAAGGCTCCTTGCCGAGCCTCTGGCGAAATCCACGGGCCGCCAGAATCCGTACTCGGCTAGGGCCTGCCTACCAATGGAGTAGTCGTAGTCGTAAACGCGGCCAGACGCAAATCGTGTAAGCACGTTGCCTCCCTCGTAGTAGCTGGGCTCGAGGCATGACTCCGCAGGGAACAGTACGCCAATTTAAGCCATTTGATATTCCTTGGAGGCGGAAATCTGGGCTAGCATGTCCCCGATCCTTCTGGCCGAGGTTTCGGATGCTCCTTCCGCGTCCCATCTCAACTCGCCGCTGCCTTCTGCAAGGGACAACAGCTCCCTGTATGTGCTTTCTTCTACCTTTAGAGGACCCACGAGGTCGAGGCAGCTGTCCACAAAGTCCTTAGGGCTCATGTTACCCAGGGCCTTTATACGGCGGATGATGGACTGTACCCCGGGCAACCCAACATTCGACAACCGATCGGCAGCGAAGTTGATGCGTCCCACCAGGGAGCCGCTATTTATCCACTCGGTCCCGGTGTGCCAGCCTTCCACCGAAGGCGGGCTTAAGAGCACCTGCCCCTGATAACCGGGTTCTTCCCCTATAGCCAGCAGGCCGGGCCTGGGAAACTGGAAGTCCCCCGCCAACCGGACCGTGCCTACCACTACCTCGGCTGGGCTCTTTACCTTGGCCCACCTTACGGACTCGGACTTGAAGAATTCGGAGTTGAACAGCACCCTCAGCACCGAGCGAATGTCGTAGTCGTATTTGATGAAAGCTTCGGCCAAAGTATCGATGGCATCCGGGTCCTGGGGAGAAACGGTCTCCCAGGCTGGCACCTGGGGCTCGTCGGCCACGAAGAAGTTGTACAGGTGCCGCGCTATGAACCGGGCCGTAGCGGGCTGCCGTACTATGATGTCTATGATATCCTCTCCGTTGAATCGGCCCCGCTCACCCAGAAAGACTTTTTCGCCGGCGTCGTGGTCGTCCTCCCTGTACTCGAAACTCCAGTGGAACCGCCCGTAGGGCTGCCGGGGCAGCTTGGGGCTGATGGTCCACCCGGTAAAGGCCCTCGAGCACTCGTATACGTCCTCCTCGGTGTAGTTGCCCACCCCCATTGAGAAGAGCTCCAGGAGCTCCCGACCCCAGTTCTCGTTGACGGCCCCTTTGTGGTTCTCGTTATTGTCCAGCCAGTAAATCATGGCAGGGTTCTTGGCCAGCTCCATCAATAGCTCTTGGTAGCTACCCAAACCTTTTTCACGGAACATAGCCAACTGTTCCAGTAGCTCACAGCCGTTGTCTACCTTTCCATCCCCGGTAGCGAACACCTGGTGCCAGAAGAGGGTTACCTTCTCCTCCAACGGACGTTTCGAGGTGATCAAGTAGTACGCTACGTTGGAGCGGCTGGACCACGGTCCCGGTGGAGTCTCCAGTTCCGGGAAATATCGGTAAAGGATGTCTGTGTCGACCACGGGGATATTGTGCAGGTCCGGGTCCAACAGCTCCTCCACCGTAGCTTCATAGCCTTTAGCCACTCGCTCTTCCAGCTCGTCTCGGGTGGCGCCGAAACCGGCTCTTCTCATGAGATGTGCCATGAGGGCTATTTCGTTATGGGCCATTGGCGCACCTTCCCATTTAATCTACCTATGTTTCCTAATACTTTCGATTGACAGACATAATATGTGGCAAAATACTAATGCCATCCGGCCACGGATGTCAATGCGAGCTACTCTACTCAATACCCCCGAGACTGGAAGGACCCCCTAGACGGGGGTCCTTTTGTAGCCGCGCTTGAAACCCAATGGACAACGTTAATCGTCTTTTTTGAGCGCCATCAGACTGCCTTTCATGCTCTCTATGATCCCCCGGTACTCCTCCGTCACTTCGGCATTGGCCAGGACTGTGGGCTGGGAGTTGTCGCGGTAGTCGGGCCTCAGGGCCAGGGATCCCATGTAGGTCAGGTCCATCTCTGTGGCCAGGTCTTCGCCGGCCCCCTGACCGAACATCTCCCCGGTATAGTTCTCCACCACCCCCAGGACGTTCACCTTGAGCTTCCTGATCATGTTGATGCACCGCTTGGCGTCCAGGTTGGCCAGGTGCTGGGGTGTGGTCACCACGATGAAGCCGTCCAGAGGCAACGCCTGCATCACGGTTAGGGGAGCGTCGGAGGTGCCCGGGGGCAGGTCCACCACCAGGTAGTCCAGGTCTCCCCAGGCCGTCATCTGCAGGAACTGGTTGATGGCGTTGTGGATCATCGGGCCGCGCCAGATGATCGCCTCTTCTTCGTTCTGCTGGAAGAAGGCCATGGAGACCACCTTCACGCCGAATCGCTCGGCGGGAACGATCTCCCCGTCCTGGTAGAAGGGCTTGTCCGAGATGCCCATCACCTTGGTGACATTGGGACAGTCTATGTCGACGTCCAGCAGGCCCACCTTGTTACCTTGCTGGGCCAGTGCGGTGGCCAGGTTGACGGCAACGGTGGTCTTGCCCACTCCACCCTTGCCGCTATAAACGGCCACCTTGGACTTGATGCCGGCCAGACGCCGAGTCACCTGGCGTTTCTGCTCCCAGGTGCGCTTTATGGCCTCCAGCCGGGCCTTTTCTTGTGGAGTCGTCATCCCTCACACCACATTAGTAATCGAGCCTCGAATTGGGGCGAACTAGTCGATGCCCAAGAGCTTCTTGCCGTCATCGGTTATCAGGTCGGGGCTCCAGGCCGGTTCGAAGACCATCTCCACCTCGACCTCCTCTACCCCGTCCAGCTCGGAGATCGCCCACTCGGCCTGCTGGGCGATCATGGGACCCATGCCGCAGCCCGGCGCGGTGAGGGTCATCTGCACGAAGACATTGCCTTCGCCCACCTGAACGTCGTAGATGAGACCCAGGTCCAGCACATTGATAGGAATCTCGGGATCGTAGACGTTTCTTAGCGCGTCCCTTACCTCATCTGCGGTAACCGTGCCCTCAGCCATGTTCGCCTCCTGAAATTGTCCATGTATAGCTATAAGGCGATTGTATCAAAAGGAGACTGACTATTCAACTTATAGCCCAGGCTTCCTAGACTGGAGGGAATCGCTTCTAATCGGACGTGTCGGCGGAAACGGTGGCGCGGGCCTTAAGGTCCGGGGCCTTCTCGTCGACGGCCAGGATACGCCGCAACTCATAGATCTCGTCTCGGAGCATGGCCGCCTTCTCGAACTCCAGGCCACGGGCCGCGGCCTTCATCTGGGACTCCAGGTCCCGGACCACCCGGAACATCTCGTCCCTGGTCATGCTCTTGCGGTCGGTGGTGTAGGTAGCCCGGTTCTCCGCCATGGCTCTGACCCGCTCGGTGATGTCCTTGACGGCCTTGCGGATTCCCTGGGGAACGATGCCGTGCTCTGTGTTGTAGGCGTCCTGGATGCCGCGGCGGCGGTATGTTTCGTCCAGCGCCTTTTGCATGGATTTCGTTACTATGTCGGCGTACATGATCACGTGGCCGTCTTCATGGCGGGCCGCCCTGCCCACGGTCTGGATGAGGGAGGACGAGGAGCGCAAGTAGCCCTCCTTGTCGGCGTCCAGGATGGCCACCAGGCTCACCTCGGGCAGGTCCAGGCCCTCTCGCAGCAGGTTGATCCCCACCACGACGTCGTAAATCCCCAGCCGCAGGTCCCGGAGGATCTCGCTGCGCTTGAGGGTCTCCAGGTCCGAGTGGAGGTAGTGGGTGCGAATGCCCATCTCCCGGAGGTAGTCGTCCAGCTCCTCGGCCATCCTCTTGGTAAGAGTGGTCACCAGGCAGCGCTCCCCCCGATCCACCCGCTCCCTTATCTGCTCCAGGAGATCGTCGATCTGTCCCTGGGTAGGCTTCACCTCGATGGTGGGGTCCAGCAGCCCGGTGGGGCGGATAACCTGCTCCACCACCTGGGAGCTGACCTCCATCTCGTAGGGTCCGGGCGTCGCCGAAACCAGGATCACCTGGTTAATGTGCCCCTCGAACTCTCGGAAGTTCAGCGGCCTGTTGTCGAGGGCCGAAGGCAACCGGAACCCATAGTCCACCAGGGTTTGCTTGCGGGATATGTCTCCGTGATACATTCCCCGCACCTGGGGGATGCTCATGTGGGACTCGTCGACGAACATCAGGAAGTCCCTGGGGAAGTAGTCCAGCAGGGTCCAGGGGGTGCTTCCGGCGGCCCGGCGGGCCAGGTGACGGGAGTAGTTCTCGACGCCGGAGCAGAACCCCGTCTCCCGCATCATTTCGAGGTCGTACTTGGTGCGGGACTCCAGCCGCGCCGCCTCCAGGACCTTGCCCCGGCCGCGGAGGTCCTTCAGCCACTCCTCCAGCTCCACCTGGATGTCCTCGAGGGCCATCTCCAGCTTCTCCTTGGAGGTCACGAAGTGCTTGGCGGGGTATATGTCCAGCTCATCTCGTTGGCCCAAGATCTCCCCGGTGAGTGGGTCGATCTCCGCGATGCGCTCGATCTCGTCCCCCCAGAACTGTATACGTACCGCCGCCTCTTCGTAGGCCGGCAGGATCTCCAGGGTGTCGCCCCGAATGCGGAACCGTCCACGGGCGAGGTCCATGTCGTTGCGCTCGTACTGCATGCTGACCAGCCGGCGCACCAGTTGGCTCCTGTTCTGGAGCTCGCCGGTTTTCAGCCGAGCCACGAAGCTGTAGTAGTCCTCGGGATCTCCTAGGCCGTAGATGCAGGACACGGAGGCCACGATCAGCACGTCCCGGCGGCTCAGCAGGGACCTGGTGGCCGAGAGGCGCAGTTTGTCGATCTCCTCGTTGATGGCGGCATCCTTCTCGATGTAGGTGTCCGTCTGGGGGACATAGGCCTCGGGCTGATAGTAGTCGTAATAGGAGACGAAATACTCGACGGCGTTCTCGGGGAAGAAATCCTTGAACTCGGTGGCCAGCTGGGCCGCCAGGGTCTTGTTGGGAGCCAGCACCAGGGTGGGTCGCTGCAGCCGCTCCACGATGTTGGCCATGGTGAAGGTCTTGCCGCTGCCGGTGACTCCCAGCAGGGTCTGGTAGCGGAGCTCCTCTTCCACGCCGCGTACCAGCTCATCCACGGCCTGGGGCTGGTCCCCGGTGGCCCCAAAGTCCGCCATTATCTTGAACTCAGGCATGACTCCCGATCCAACTTACCCACATGTCGTACTATCTATTATAAGCCCAATCCAACGTACGCTCCAGGCCATCTACACGAAGGCCGGGGCTACCTCCCGGAGGAACGTATCCAGCTGCCCATTCTGGTCGAAGGAGGCGAAGCGCACCACCAGCGTGCCCGCACCGGCGTCTACGTACCGACGCATGCGCTCCGCGGTCCGCTCTGGCGGGCCGAAGGGGCCCCAACGGTCCCCCCAGATGTTGGCGCCATAGTACATCGTCAGGTACTTCTCGGCCTCCTTCGAAGCCTTTTCCGAGTCGTGGGTAAGATTGACTGTCATGTAGAAGGCGGCCTCCATCTGCTGGGGGTCCCGACCTTCCTCAATTGTGAAGGCCCGCACTTTATCGACGACCTGGGAGTACTCCTCGGGAGTATCGGATATGGAGATGAAGCCATCTCCCAGGCGGGCCACCCGTCGGAACTGAGCGTCCCGGCCGGCCCTGCGGTGGCAGGCAATGAGGACGGGTACACCGCCCCTCTGCACAGGCCTGGGCTCCATGCTGACCGAGTCCAGGCTGAAGTGCCGTCCCTGGTAGGAGACCACCTCTCCTCTACCCAGGCGCTTCACGATCTCGACCAGCTCCTCCAGTCGGCGGGCGCGCCGGGAGGGGTCCACGCCAGCGGCGGCCCACTCCCGGCGCTGGTCCTCATTGAAGGCGCCGCCGACTCCCACGCCAAGGACGGCGCGTCCTCCGGACATCAGGTCGAGGGTGCCCAGGGTCTGGGACAGGAGAACGGGATGCCTGAGCCCAGCCAGCATGACTGCAGTGCCCAGCCGCACCCGGCTGGTGCGTCCGGCCACCGCCGCCAGCGCCGCGAGGGGCTCCAGCCTGGGCTTGGCCACCAGGCTATCGCCCACCCAGACCGAATCCAGCCCGGCCGCCTCAGCCGCTTCGGCCATGGAGATGATACCTGCGACTTCCTTCGGGCCACCGCCGGTCATCACCAGGCCCCGGGTGGGGAGAAGGATACCCAGCTTTACTTTGGAATCCTGGGAGTCCTGCATAATTATCTTCCTCGAACTCATTCAGCGAGAGATTTCGTCGTCTCGGTCAGCCCGGCCAGGAAGCCGGGCTCCATGTCCCCGTAGGCTTCCAGGTCCTCGGCTGTGTCCAGGTCACTGGCCAGCCCGGAAGTGTAGCAGATGGCCAGGGGGAGCCCCAGGAATTCGACCTGAGCCAGGTGGCGTTGAAAGCTGTCCGGGCCCAGCAGCGGCCGGAAAGGATGGGGGAGGCCCGGAGGCACCAGTATACCGTTGGTGCCGCCGTCCTGCCGGGCGGGAGCCAGGACGATGTTCTTCAGGCGCCCCGACGCCTCGTACATGGTAGTAACGTCCCCTTGATTCAGGAAGGGGAGGTCTCCCGGCAGGTAGAGGGCCGCCTTGCCCGAAGCGAAGGCCCGGCGAAATCCCAGCCATAGGGTCTCGTTGATGTCCGAGCCTTCCTCCTCGAACCAGGTCGCCCCCCATTGGCTGGCGAGGCGGCTGATTTCTGGGTCTCCTCCCAGCACCCACACGTCCGCCACCATGGCGGCGTTCGGCGTGTAGTGGCCGTCCAGCACGAACGCCCTCAGCACCCTGCGGAGCATGCCAAGGCTGAGGGTCATCCTCTGGAGAGGCGTCAGACGCCCGGAGAGACGGGTCTTGCCCAGGGCCAGGGGCTTCATCGGTACCAGGGCTACGACTTCGGAGGCTGGCAAGGCTTCCTCAGACCCCCAACAAGCGACAGATACGCTCCGCCAGCGCCACCTTGTCCTGGTCGGTCGTCATCACCGTGGGGGCCACCTCGACGCGGAAACCCAGGGCGGCGATGTCGTCGGCGTAGCACCGGTCGACTTCGTCGATCACGAACGCGTCGCACAGGCCCCGGTAGCGTTCGGCCACTCCCACGCAGGACACGTCGTGGCCAAGCTCCTGAAGGAGCTTGGCCGCCGGGCCCCGCAGAGCCTCGCCGCCCACTATGGGGCTGACGGCCACCCTGGCGCCGGAGAAGGACTCGATGCGGTCCCTCACCCCGACGATCGCGAGGATGGGATCTACGCTGAGGAATGGGTTGGAGGGACAAAAAACGATGGCGGACGCTTCTCCGAGAGCGGCATCGAAGCCGGGCGAGGGCGCGGCAGCCTCGGCCCCCAGGAAGCGGATGCCCCTGGCCACCGGCTCGCACCGCCGTTGCACGAAATACACCTGGAAGCTCAGCTCTCCTTCGTCTGTCTGCACCATGGTGCGCACGCTTTCGTCGCTCATGGACACGATGGGATGGCCAATGCCCAGGCTACCCGCCAGCTCCAGTGTCACTTCGGAGAGGGGCTTCCCTTCTCGCAGGAGCTGGGTGCGCCTGATGTGGGTGGCCAGGTCCCTGTCGCCCAGGTTGAACCATGTGGGACCGCCGTAGCGTCCCAGCATCGCCAGGGCCTGGAAGCTCTCGTCGGCCACGCCCCAGCCGGTCTCCTGATTGGTGAGGCCTGCCAGGGCGTACATCATCGTGTCCAGGTCCGGCGAGACGTGGAGCCCGTGGAACTCCTCATCGTCACCGGTGTTGACCACGATGACAAGCTCCTCCGGGGAAAGCACCCGCGAGAGGCCCAGCGCCAGCTTGGCGCCTCCCACTCCTCCCGCCAGGGCGAGGACGGGACCGGTCACTGATCGTCCGCCCGTTCCAAACCAACAAGTAGCTTTTCAAGCGATTTATCGTATGCTTCAAGATGGCTAAAGTCCGCATAGTTCCTGTTCAGCAGAAAAGGCTTCAGATCCTGACTCCCACGCCTGATCTCAAAACCATCATGTTTCCAGAGATTATCCAAGGAGACTGGTACCAGTTTTTCAGAGTCCTCGTCTATCTGCTCCTCAACCTCTTTCCTAACTCCATCTCTGACCATGGAATTACCTGAGCAGAGCACTATCATCCTTTCCGCTTCCCTTCGTTTCTGCCTGATTTCCTGCCATGTGCGTTTTCCAGGAGTAGCATCCATCGAATACAGCCAGCAGGAGACGCCACTTGCCTTTAGGTTACCGGCTAGCCTCTCTGCAAATTCCCGGTCGGGCTCCCCATATGAAACGAAGCAGCTATGGTACTTGATCTCACTGACCATCTTCGGCAGAACTTCAAGCAACTCATTGGGCACTCCTGCCGCTCGGAAGAACGTCCCCATTTCCGGTGTCATCTTGTTCCCAGCCCCGCGGAACGATGCGATTAATGTATCTATGCCGATGCTGCTGGGTGATTCATGATTCGCCAGTTCAAGGCCTACGCACTCGCTTAAATCGCATCTCCCAAAAGATGTGCCGCTAAATATGGCACCAGAAAAGTCGGTACCATGGAGATTCGTGGACGACAGACTTGCGCCTAAAAGATTCCCACCGCGCAGGCTGGTCCGAGAGAGGTTGGCCAGTAGAAGATTAGCACCAATGAGCCCGGCTTTAGAGAAATCTGCGGCCGCGACGTCGGCTAAAATAAGAATAGTGCCGGTAAGTGAAGCTTCAGAAAGCCGGGCCTTCGACAAATCTGCTCTGAACAAGCTCGCCCCGTCGAGACAAGAGCCTGACATCTCTGATCCTATCAGTTTGGCATGATCAAGCCCGGACCCTTCGAGGTTGGCGTGAGAAAAATTAGATCCGGAAAGTTTGGCGCCTCTTAGATAATAGCCCGTAAGTTCAGCTTCTGAGAGGTCCAGCTTCCTCTTCCGGTTGTTTTTCTTCCATTCCGCTATGCCTATGGCGCCCTTCTCAGCCGCGGCCACATGCTCAGGGTTCGCCATCAGATCACCCCAGCTTGTCCCCGCGCTCCAGGCGCTGGAGCAAGTCCGTCAGGGACTCCTCGTAGGGGGTGGAGTCGCCGAAGTCGGCGTAGCTGCGATCCTTCAGAAAGGGCGCCAGGTCCCGGCCGCTGCGCATGACCAGTTTGCCGTAATGGTCCCATAGCTGGTTCAGCGACACCACGGCTATGCTATCATCGTCCTCCTCCATGCGGTCCTCGATTTCGTTGAGGAAGCCGTCCTGGGCCAGGGCCGCCAGTGAGCACAGGAGGATGACCCGCTCGGCCGTCTGCCGCCTCTGCACGATGCCGGTGCGGGTCCGCTCCTGAGGGGTGTGGTCTGCTGCGAACAGCCAGCAGGAGGCCCCATGCGCAATCAGGTCTCGCTGCAGCGTCTCGGCGAAGGACCGGTCCGGCTGGGTGTAGCTTATAAGGCAGGTGTGATACCGGATATTCTCCACGACATCCGGGAGGGCGGCCAATAGCTCTCCAGGGACGCCGGCGGCGCGGAAAAACCGCTCCAGGTCCTCGGTCAAACAGTTTCCCGCTCCCCTGAAGGAAGCGACCAGGGTATCGGTCCCGATGCCGCTGGGTCCGTCGTGGGTAGCGGCGGCCAGACCGGTGCACTGGTTGAGGTCACAGGTGTTGACCGAGGTGCCCCCCAGCACCGCTTCAGTGAAGCTGGTCCGGGTGAGGTTCGCCCTGGACAGAGTTGCACCCCGCAGGTTGCACCTGAGGAGGCTGGCGAAGGACAGGTTGGCGGCTATCAGCCGGGCCTCGGAGAGCCCGGCCATGGAGAAGTTGCAGAAGGACAGATTTGTCTGGGAGAGGTCGGCCTGGAAAAGGTCGGCGCCCACCAGTTTGGCGCCGAGGAGGTCGGCTCCCGAGAGGTCGGCCCTGTAGAGGTCGGCATCGGAGAGGTCGGCTTCGTTCAGGTTGACCCAGGAGAGATCGGCTTCCCTCAGATCCGCCTCCACCAAATTGGCTTTGGACAGGTTGGCGGAGGACAGATTCACCTTACGGAGCTTTGCCTCTCCGAGGTCGAGTTGCTCTTCGGGGTTCTCCCGCCTCCACTCCTCGATCGCCTCGGCGCCTTCCTGAAGCAGCGCAACGTGTTCAGGGTTTGCCATCTACATCAGGCCTCTGGGGGTCTGGTGGCCTCCCCACTGGGCTGCGTAGCACGCTTGGGGTGCTGGAACCGGAAGGAGTCCATCTTGATCAAGCGCTGGTACGACCCAAAGCGGTCCTCCGGGCTCCCTTCCAGCATGTCAAGGGGGTCTATGGGGTCGTCGCCGTCGTCAAACAGCCGGCGTATCTTGTAGGTAGTGTGCCGCTCGGCAGGCACCCTTCCGGCATCCCGGATCATCTGCCGGAACTGGCTCGGCTTCACCAGCTGGCCGTACTGGGCGCCTGCGGAGGTGGAGATGCTCTCGTTGATCAGGGTACCCCCCATGTCGTTGACTCCCGCGTTCAGGAGGACCTGGGAGAACCGCAGGCTTTCCTTGACCCACGACACCTGGAGGTTGGGAATCCAGTTATCCAGCATGAGCCGGGAGATGGCGTGGACTTTCAGAACCTCGTTGCCAGTGGGACCCTCCCGCACTCCGTCGACGAGACGGCGGCTGTACATCGGGGCCTCCGTATATACGAAGCTGAGGGGCACGAACTCGGTGAAGCCGCCGGTGTCCTTCTGGATGTCTCGGATCAGGGCCAGGTGGCGGGCGATGTGCTCGTTGGTCTCGACGTGGCCGTACATCACAGTGGAGGTGGTGGGTATGCCGAGCTCATGGGCGGTGGTGATGACCTCGATCCATTGATCGACGGTGATGCGGCCCGGCGAGATCCTGTCCCTCATATCCTGGTCCAGAATCTCGGCTGAGGTGCCCGGCAGGCTCCCCACTCCGGCATCCCGCAGGCCGATCAGGTAGTCTCGGATACTCCACTTGGAGCGCACGGAGCCATAGAGCACCTCTTCCGGGGAGAAGCCGTGGATGTGGATGTCTGGGAGCTCGGACTTGACCGCCTCGCACAGGCGTATGTAGTGGTCTCCCTCCATCTGCGGAGGCAGGCCCGCCTGGACGCACACCTCGGTGGCGCCCAGATCCCAGGCCTCCTTGGACCGCCGGATGATCTCGCTCACCGGAAGAAAGTAACCCTCCTCTTCCCGGTGGTCTCTGCTGAAAGCGCAGAACCCGCAGCGCTTGATACAGACGTTGGTGAAGTTGATGTTGCGGTTCACCACGTAGGTGACTACGTCGCCGACGCGGCGGCGGCGCAGCTCGTCGGCCGTCATCATCAGGGCACTGTGCTCCAGGCCCGAAGCCTCGAAGAGCACCAGGGCATCCTCGACTGAGGGGTCCCGACCCTCCAGGGAGGCGTTGAGTACGTTGGCCATCTCCGGCTTGATGCCTTTCAGCATATATTCCAGGGCGGTCCCGCCGCCGTTTTGATCCCAGTTAAGAGGTGGTGCAGGCATATCGATCTATGCCCCCTTTCACGTACCCCTCACTGTCAGCGAGGGACCTGATCCTGTCTGCCAGCGGCCCGGGAAGGAACTCGTCCTTCTCGACCACGTATTCGGGATATATGGGCAGACGGGGCCTGAGCACGAAGCCCAGCTCCTCGGTCCGCCACCGAAGGTCGGTTATCTGGGGCCAGGGCGCCTCGGGGTTGACGTAGTCGATGGTCAGCGGCGAGATGCCGCCCCAATCGTTGATCCCCGCCAGCAGGAAAGCTGGGTAGTCATCGTAGCTCAGGTTCGGAGGCACCTGAATGCTGGCCTCTGGTCCCAGCAACAGCCGCGACACGGCCACCGTCCACAGGAGGTCTTCGGTGGTGGGGTCTATGTGACTCTCCATGGCTGTTTCGGGCTTGGCCCTGAAGTTCTGGACGATCACCTCCTGGACGTGACCATAACGGCAGTGCAGACCGCGTATCGCCAGCAGGGAGTCGATCCGTTCCTCCAGGGTCTCTCCGATCCCTATGAGGATGCCGGTGGTGAAGGCTATTTTAAGATCCCCGGCCATCTCCAGCGTCTTGATACGGACCGTGGGACGTTTGCTGGGAGCCAGCTCATGGGGACCGCCCTCCTGGGACAGCCTGGGGCTTACGTTCTCCAGCATCAAGCCCATGGAGGCGTTCACCGGCCTGAGCCCTTCCATCTCGCGGTGGCTCATGGTGCCCGGGTTGGCATGGGGCAGCAGGGAAGTCTCTCGAAGAACCAGGTCGGAAACGTGGCCGAGGTAGTCCAGCGTGGTCCTGAATCCGCGGGCCTTCAGCCACTCCTTGGCCTCCGGATAGCGCTGCTCCGGCCTCTCCCCGAGGGTGAACAGGGCCTCGGTGCACCCCAGCCGCTCACCGGCCCTGGCCACCGCGAGGACCTCCTCCGGGCTCATGTAAAGCTCGTCCGCCTCCGAGGGGGACTGCCTGAAGGTGCAGTAGCCACAGAAGTCCCGGCACAGCCTGGTCAACGGTATGAACACCTTTGGGGAGAAGCTTACGTCTCGCCCCCGGCCCCTGTCTCGCAACATCGAGGCGGCACGGCAGAGGGGGGCCAGGTCCCGAGGTCCCGACTCCGTTAGCCGGTAGGCCTCCTCACGAGGGATATCCTCCCCTTCCAGGGCCCTGCCGACGACCTCCGCCAGGCCGCTACTCAGGTCTTGCAGGGGATCGCGGTCCACCAGCAGCTCTTCGAATCCGGCCAGGCCCGGCAACGCGACCGCCTGCCCGCCTGCACCCCGCTGCGAGCCCATCTTGCCTAGAGCCACGTCTTGGATATCACCTGAACGAGCTTCCTCCAACCGTATTGCTAACCGGTCCCCGACCTTATCGCCTCCCCATGTGTCGGGGAGCACCCCTCCGGCAGATGGGCGCCTAGGACCTGGGCGAGTACTCCGTCGGCCTGAGGATGGTGCTCTGGGCCCTCAAGACCAGGGCACCGCCGACCTCCGAATCCGCCCTGGCTCGCTGCCAGTCGGGATCCGCCTGAAAGGCGCCGAACCTCTTCTCACGCTCTGCGACGCTGGAGTAACCCAGCATGTATAAGAGCCGGTTGTTGGTGCCCACCTCATCGGTCCAGTAGGCGGTGTTCTCTATGCCGTACCGCTCGAACAGACGCAGGGTATGGTTGGAAAACCGGTCGTGCAGGTTCTGCATCTTGCCCGGCACGGCATCGTATATGCGAAGCTCCTGGACAGCGGCGCTACCCTTGGGCATCGGCGAGTAGGGGGTAAGCCGCATGAATGTATTCCGGGTCTTGGCAACCAGAGGCCCTTTCTCATCGGGCTGGGCCCGCACACTTTGCTGGACGGGATCCGCCTGGAAGGTGTTCCATCTGGTCTCCCTGTCGGCCATGCTCTCGTAGGTCAGGATGAAGGTGAGCTGGTTGCTGGTCCCGATATCGTCGGTCCAGACCCCCATCAGACCGATGCCGTGTTTCTCGAACATCCCTACGGCATGACTGGTAAACCGATGGTGCAGGTCGGGGAGCCGACCGGGCATCACATCGTAGACGCGCAGCTCATACAGCAACCCGGCACCTCCCAGGTCCTATCACAGCAGCTTGCCTTGAGGCGTCTCGCCTTTGCCGGCGTACTCTATCCCCAGGTGCTGGTAAGCGAGGCGGGTGGCCAGCCTGCCACGGGGCGTCCGGTCCAGGAAGCCCAACTGGAGCAGGTAGGGCTCGTAGATGTCCATGATGGTATCCGCGTCCTCTCCGATGGCGGCCGCCAACGTATCAAGGCCCACCGGCCCGCCCCCGAACTTGTCGACGATGCTCCGCATCAGCTTGTGGTCCACCTCGTCCAGGCCCAGGGAGTCCACTTCCAGCTTCTCCAGGGCCTCCAGTGCCAAATCTCCTGTTATTCTACCATCGGCCATGACCTGAGCATAGTCCCTGGTGCGCTTCAGAAGCCGGTTGGCAATGCGAGGGGTGCCACGGGAGCGTCCTGCTACGTACCGGACTCCTGCATCGTCGATGTCGACGTCCAAGATGCGGGCCGAGCGCTGTACGATCACCTCCATGGCGTCGGTGTCGTAGAAGTCGAGGCGGAAGACGGACCCGAATCGGTCCCTCAGCGGCGGGCTCACCATGGCGTAGCGCGTCGTGGCGCCCACCAGCGTGAAGGGATTGATGCGAAGGTTGATGTTTCGTGCACCCAGACCCTTTCCCATCACCCAGGAGAGAAAAAAGTCCTCCATGGCGGGGTAGAGCACCTCCTCCACGACCCGACTGAGGCGGTGGACTTCGTCGATGAAGAGCAGGTCGCCCTGGCCCACGCTGGTCAGGATGGCGGCCATGTCCCCCGCACGCTCGATGGCCGGGCCGGAGGTGACCTTGATGTTGACGTCCATCTCCCGGGCAATGATGTGGCCCAGAGTGGTCTTGCCCAGGCCCGGCGGCCCGTAGATCATCACGTGGTCCAGGGGCTCGCCCCGCATCTTCGAGGCCTTCATGGAGATGGCCAGGTTCTCCCGGACCTTCTCCTGACCCACGAAGTCTTCCAGACGCCTGGGGCGCAGGGAGGTGTCCAGCGCATCGTCTTCTTGGACGGCCTTGCCCGTGACCATTCGTTCCGTCATCGCTTCTCGCGTACCCACCAGCTAGGCCCATTCTATGGGGCTCATCAGGGCGAGTCAAGCTGGACCTGGCGCCGTGCGGGACCGTTCCGTCGAGAGTTGCCATCTACTTCCTTTGACCGGCCTAACGGGCGGTGATAAAATTCAGGTTGAACCACCTCTGTCACAGCCACGGGAGGGAGCCATGTCCGGACACTCTAAATGGTCCACCATCAAACGCGCCAAGGGCGCAACCGACGCACGCAGGGGCCAGCTCTTCACCAAGCTCAGCCGCGATATCGCCCTGGCCGTCAGGGCCGGAGGCGGGCCCGACGCCGACCTCAACTTCCGCCTCAGGCTGGCCGTGGACAAGGCTAAGGGCAGTAATATGCCCATGGACACTATCGAGAGGGCCATCAGCCGGGCCGCCGGCGGCGGGGACTCCGACGACGATCTGGAAGAGGTCACCTACGAGGGCTACGGTCCCGGAGGGACCGCCATAATGCTCCAGGCTCTGACCCCAAACCGCAACCGCACGGCGGCAGAGGTCCGCTCGGTTTTCAACCGGGCGGGAGCCAGTCTCGGCGAGGCCGGCTGTGTGGCCTGGAACTTCGAGCAAAAGGGCGTGATCAACCTGGAAATCGACAGAGACCGGGCCGAAGATGTTGCCCTGCTGGCCATCGACGCCTCGGCGGAGGACGTGAAGATCGAGGACGGCTACGTCGAGATCTACACCGACCCAGAGTCCCTGGAAGCGGTGCGCAACGAGCTCCATCGCCATGAGATCGAGACCCCCTCCGCCGAGATCTCCATGATGCCCAAGACCACGGTGTCCCTGGAGGAAAAGGACGCCGAGCAGACCCTCAAGCTGCTGGACAACCTGGAAGAGCTGATGGACGTTCAGAAGGTGTACAGCAACGCTGACTTCCCCGACGAGGTGCTGGAAAAGTACCGCGGAGAGGGTTAGGGTCTCCTTGGCCGACTCGAGTGATGGGAAGGGGCGGGGCATCCGTGTACTGGGCATCGACCCGGGCACCGTCCGAATGGGCTACGGCTTGGTGGAGCACATGGAACAGACCGAGGCCGTAGATTGGGGGGTTATCTCCCTCTCGGCGTCGCTGCCCATCGAGGAGCGCCTGTACCAGCTTTACACCCACGTCATGAACATGATAAGCATCTGGCACCCCGACGTGATCGCCGTGGAGTCGCCCTTCGTGGGCAAAGGCGAGGCCCAGTTCGTCGGCCCGGCACTGGCCGTCGGGCAGGCTCAGGCCCTGGTCCTTATCGCCGCCGCCGGACAGGCCGTCCCGATTTCCCGGTACTCACCCGCCCAGGTGAAAAGGACGGTGGCCGACTACGGCGCCGCTTCTAAAGAGCAGGTCCAGGAGATGGTACAGATTCAGCTGGGTCTGGAGACCGCTCCTTCGCCCCTGGATGCCTCCGACGCCCTGGCCATAGCGCTGTGCCACATACGACAGCGGGAGCTGGAGGACGTGCTGCAGAGGGAGATCGGGCCATGAGGTCCACCCGCCCACGACCAGCCGGTCTATCCGCGGTGTGGAGCCTTCGACTAGCTCAGGCTGAGCGATGGCCGACCCGCTCATGGTGAGCTCATCTAATACGCTCATGGTTCGACAAGCTCACCATGAGCGCACTCTAGAGAATCATCGAGTGGCGGGATGAGAGGTTGATAGCCGGCGTCAGGGGCATCCTGGAGGCCAGGGGACCCGACTGGGTCCAGGTCCTTATCGGTGGCAGCGTGAGTTTTCAGGTGTCGGTGCCAGCCTCCACCATCGAAGAGCTAGGCGACATCGGCGACGAGGTGCATCTATATACCCGCCTCTACGTCAGGGACGACGAGGCGGTGCTGTACGGCTTCTCCAGCCCCGAGGCCCTCAGTATCTTTCAGATGCTCAACGGCGTGTCGGGCATCGGCCCCCGGACGTCCCTGGCCGTACTTTCGACCTTGGGTCCCCAGACCGTCATCGAAGCCATAGGCACAGGCGACCTGGACTCCCTCAGCAGGGTGCCTGGCGTCGGGAAGAAGAGCGCCGGCCGCATGGTGCTGGAGCTGTCGGGCAAGTTCTCCGAGCTGGTGCTGGCGGGGGCTCCGGCACTCGGTGGCGGCGACGATGGGAACGTGATATCGGCGCTGATGGCCCTGGGCTACACCGCCACCGAGTCCCGCCGCACCCTGGCGTCCCTGGACGGCCTGGCGGGCCAGCCGCTGGAGGAGAAGGTACGCCGGGCGCTGCAGCAGTTGGCGGCCGGGTAATGGGGTTTTGCTCACTGTCCGAAGTCGTTGGAAAGCTAGAAGATGGCGGTAACCATTCGGTCTGCTAAGGTGTCTGATGCAGCGGCCATCGCCAGGGTGGACGTCGACTCCTGGCGGACGACCTACGCGGGCATCGTGCCTGACCACTATCTGGATGATCTCTCCTACGAGCAGCGCGAAGAAGTCTGGGAACGGCAGCTGGTCCAGAGCGAGAATACGACTTTCGTATGTATTGCCGAAGATACCACGGAACCCGTGGTCGGGTTCCCGTCCGTCGGCCCTGAACGTAGCGGTGAGAGTTCCCACAAAGGCAAGCTCTATGCAATCTACATCCTCGACAGCCATCAGCGCCAGGGAATCGGAAGGCGGCTTGTCTCCGCCGCGGCCGGGCGCCTGGTGCAGCTCGGCCTCGAGTCGATGCTGGTCTGGGTCCTGGCCGAAAAACCGGACTGCCCGCTCCTTCTACGAAGCTCTAGGGAGTAGAGAGGTGAAACAGGCTCCCATCGAGATCGGTGGGGTCCAGCTCACCGAGGTGGCTTACGGGTGGCCCGACATCCGAGGGCTAACGGCACACGGATCTTGACCCGTCGTCTGACAGAGTCTTGAAACTCCCCGTGGCCCGACTGCTCCTGCCCCTACTAGCCTGCGTGCTCATGCTGTCCGTGGCCTGGCAGTCCTCCGGCGTCGATGAGGCCGCCCCTCCCGGATGCGCGGCTATCTTAGACCCGACCGGCCGGGGCGGCGGCACTGTCTCCGTCGGCGGTGGTGGGTGCAGCTTCTCCAATGGCAACGGCGCGGAGAAGGTGCGCGTCATCAGGGTGATCGACGGCGATACCATAGTCGTTTCGGGAGGCCGGCGGGTCAGGTACATCGGCATCGATACCCCCGAGGTCCGCGGAATCCCCGACGTCTTCGGGCCTGAGGCCACCGACTACAACCGCAGGCTGGTGGAGGGACGAACCGTCTCCCTGGTGAAGGACGTCTCGAAGGAGGACCGGTTCGGCAGGCTGCTGCGTTTCGTGTATGCCGATGGTATACTGGTCAACGCCGAGCTAGTGCGGGAAGGGTTCGCCGAGGCCACCGCCTTCGAGCCCGACATCACCTACGCAGGATGCTTTGCGGCCCTGGAGCGCGAGGCCGCGGAGGCGGGTAGGGGGATGTGGGGTGGCGTGCGGTAGCCCACCTATCAGGTGAGGAAGAGGGACCAGGATGCGCAAAAACATAGTGAAGGAAAAGATGGGCCGGGGCGAGCCGTCCATCGGCACCTGGGTCTCCAGCGGCAGCCCGCTGATGGCCGAGGTCCTCTCCCATGCCGGGTTCGACTGGCTCACCGTTGACCTGGAGCACAACGCCATCGACATGGAGAGCCTGCTGGCCTGCTTCTACGCCATCTCGACCACTGACACCGTGCCCTTTGTCAGGGTGCCGTGGAACGACCCTCAGATACTGAAGCGGGTCCTGGACATCGGCGCCTACGGGGTGGTGGTGCCCAACGTCAGGACCCCGGAGGAAGCCGAGCGGGCCGTCCAGGCGTGTCGTTACGCCCCCGAGGGGTTCCGGGGCGTCGGCAGCACCCGGGGCCGCCTGTACGGAGGCCCGGACTATCTGGAGAAGGCCAACGAAGAGATCGCCGTAGTTCTCATGATCGAGAGCACCGACGGGGTCCGGCGGATCGCCGAGATATGTGACGTGCCCGGCGTGGACGCCCTGTTCATCGGGCCCCAGGACCTGGCTTCCAGCCTGGGAGTGCCCGGGGGCTACGACAACCCCCACCCTGACCACAAGGCGGCTGTCAGGCAGGTGCTGGATACGGGGAGGCGGTTCAACATCCCGGTAGGCATCCATTGCAGCGGCCCCGAGGAGGCCAACCGTCGCATCGAAGAGGGGTTCCTCTGGTTGCCCATCGTCAGCGACGTCAGGTTCCTCGAGTCGGCCGCCCGAGCGGCGGTTACCCAGATAAAGCTGCCCAGCCCAACTACATAGCCCGACGCCCTCGGCCGACCCCTTGGCTCTTGAGCTCACCGTTTCTGGAGGTCCACGTGTATCCCATCGACCTGGCAGGAAAGAAAGGGATCGTTTTCGGAGTCGCCAACGACCGCAGTATCGCCTGGGCCATCGCGCGGATCCTCCACAACGCCGGAGCGGAGCTGGCCCTCACCTATCAGAACGAGCGGCTAAGGGACAGAGTTGCCAGGCTGGCGGAGACCCTGGAAGGCGCTCCCATCATGGAGTGCGACGCCGGCGACGATGCCCAGATCGATGCGGTGTTCCAGGATGTCGGGCGGCGGTTCGGCAGCTTGGACTTCCTGGTCCACAGCATAGCCTACGCCAACCGGGAGGACCTGGGAGGCGCCTTCTCGGAGACCAGCAGAGAGGGGTTCCGCCTCGCCCTGGAGATCAGCGCCTACTCCCTGGTCCCCTTGGTCCGCCACGCTGCGCCCCTGATGGTAGCGGCCGGAGGCGGCAGCGTGATCACGATGACCTTCCAGGCGTCGGAGCGGGTCTTCCCCGGCTACAACATCATGGGGACGGCCAAGGCGGCCCTGGAGAACGAGGTGCGCCAGCTGGCCGCCGAGTACGGAGACCGCAACATCAGGATAAACGCCGTGTCGGCGGGGCCCCTGGAGACCCTGGCCGCCCGGGGCATCCATGGCTTCTTGGACATGAAGCGGGTCCACGCGGAGCGGGCTCCCCTGAAGCGCAACATTACTCACGACGAGGTGGCGAAGACGGCCCTGTTCCTGTGCAGTGAGCTATCCAGCGGCGTGACCGGCTCGGTGATCCCGGTGGACGCGGGCTACCACATCATGGCGGTGTAGCCGGGTCTCCATGGTACAATGAAGTGAGCGGGTGATTCGCCGAGGGAGTGCAAATTCATGACAAACGTCGGAGATCATGTCACAGTTACGATAAGTAATGCCGTTCTATCTGGAACCGTAGACATAAGAAAGGACACTTCCATGGCGGTCCGGGGAGAGATCGTTCAAGACCTAGGGGACAGCTGGCTTATCCGTCTAGATATCGCAGTAGATGGGAAAGACAAAATGGTAGTATCAAAGACCGCCCAGGTAACTAGTACTCAGTCAACCTGTGATTTGAAGGATATAGCCGATGGAGTTTCGCCCTAGCATCTTGGGTGTTGAAGCGCCAATGGATAGAGGCTCGGGCGGCGTTTCGCTCCCCCTCCAGGGCCTGAATTTCTCGGCGGAGGGCAGCCTCATCGGGGACACGCCTCCTCAGGCAAGATCGGGCCAGGACGCTGAACTCGATCTCCGCCATGTTGAGCCAACTGCCGTGTTTGGGGGTGTGGTGGAACTCCAGCCGCTTTACGATACGCCGGGCCTCAGGGGCAGGAAAGGCCTCGTACAGGGAAGCCGGGCGATGAGTGTTCAGGTTATCCAGAACAACTCGCACCACCGGGGCCTCCGGGTAGGCCTCATCCACCAACCAACGCATCTGACGGGCGAAGTCCTGCTGGGTCCGCCGCTGGGTGATGGCCACGTGTCTCCAGCCCTGCAGCGGCTCGCAGGTCAGGAACAGGTTCCGGGTGCCCTCCCTTCGGTACAAAGTAGTCCTGTCGCCGCGGCTGTCCCGGCTTCGCTGGGAGGGGCGGCCGTGGCTCGCTCAACAGCTGAGTCGAGGTCTCGTCAAAGCAGACCACCGGCCGCCGGGGGTCATAGGGCTCGGCATACAGGTCCAGCACATCCTCCATGGCTGCCACAAAGTCGGCGCTCACCTTAGGAATACACCATTCCTTCTTCTGCCACGGCTTAAGAACGTTTTTTTGAGCCGCTTGCGGATGCCTTCATGGGACATGGAGGGCACCAACCCTAGCTCTACCACTTTCCCGGCCAACAGCCGCAGGGTCCAGTGGTCGTGGCCCTCCGGCGCGGCGCTGCAGGCCAGGGCGATGAGGTGGGCCTCTCCCTTGTCGTCCAGCTTCCTCCGTGGCCTGGGCCTGGGCCTTTCCAGCAAAGCCCCCTTCATGCCCTCTTCAGCGAAACGCCGCTTGATGCGGAACACTGTGCCTACGGAGACGTCCAAGGCCTCAGACACCTTGGGAGCCTTCCAACCCTCATCGCTCTTTAGTAGAATCCTCGCCCGGGTCATCACACGAGCCCGGCTCTTCCCACTTCGAATCAATTGCTGGAGTTGTTCCCGGTCTTCCTGGTCCAAGCGCACCCTATACTTTTCCCGTCGTCCCATCACTGCCACCCCTTGGGTAGATTCTGTCTTCCCAAAGGGTAGCAACTTTGAGTGATTTCTTAAATAATTACCAACACCGAGTTGACTGAGTACTAGTACTCAGTCAACCTGTGATTTGAAGGATATAGCCGATGGAGTTTCGCCCTAGCATCTTGGGTGTTGAAGCGCCAATGGATAGAGGCTCAGGCGGCGTTTCGCTCCCCCTCCAGGGCCTGAATTTCTCGGCGGAGGGCAGCCTCATCGGGGACACGCCTCCTCAGGCAAGATCGGGCCAGGACGCTGAACTCGATCTCCGCCATGTTGAGCCAACTGCCGTGTTTGGGGGTGTGGTGGAACTCCAGCCGCTTTACGATACGCCGGGCCTCAGGGGCAGGAAAGGCCTCGTACAGGGAAGCCGGGCGATGAGTGTTCAGGTTATCCAGAACAACTCGCACCACCGGGGCCTCCGGGTAGGCCTCATCCACCAACCAACGCATCTGACGGGCGAAGTCCTGCTGGGTCCGCCGCTGGGTGATGGCCACGTGTCTCCAGCCCTGCAGCGGCTCGCAGGTCAGGAACAGGTTCCGGGTGCCCTCCCTTCGGTACTCGTAGTCCTGTCGCCGCGGCTGTCCCGGCTTCGCTGGGAGGGGCGGCCGTGGCTCGCTCAACAGCTGAGTCGAGGTCTCGTCAAAGCAGACCACCGGCCGCCGGGGGTCATAGGGCTCGGCATACAGGTCCAGCACATCCTCCATGGCTGCCACAAAGTCGGCGCTCACCTTAGGAATACACCATTCCTTTTTCTGCCACGGCTTAAGAACGTTTTTTTGAGCCGCTTGCGGATGCCTTCATGGGACATGGAGGGCACCAACCCTAGCTCTACCACTTTCCCGGCCAACAGCCGCAGGGTCCAGTGGTCGTGGCCCTCCGGCGCGGCGCTGCAGGCCAGGGCGATGAGGTGGGCCTCTCCCTTGTCGTCCAGCTTCCTCCGTGGCCTGGGCCTGGGCCTTTCCAGCAAAGCCCCCTTCATGCCCTCTTCAGCGAAACGCCGCTTGATGCGGAACACTGTGCCTACGGAGACGTCCAAGGCCTCAGACACCTTGGGAGCCTTCCAACCCTCATCGCTCTTTAGTAGAATCCTCGCCCGGGTCATCACACGAGCCCGGCTCTTCCCACTTCGAATCAATTGCTGGAGTTGTTCCCGGTCTTCCTGGTCCAAGCGCACCCTATACTTTTCCCGTCGTCCCATCACTGCCACCCCTTGGGTAGATTCTGTCTTCCCAAAGGGTAGCAACTTTGAGTGATTTCTTAAATAATTACCAACACCGAGTTGACTGAGTACTAGTGTTTGTAGCCCGCGAAGGTCTCCCTGGCCCTCAGCTTGTCGTCCAGGGAGCCGAAGGCCATGGTGTAGTAGCCGTCGTAGCCCGCGGACTCCAGGCGCTCGAACAACGCCTGGAAGTCGATGTTGCCCTCCCCCGGGGGCAGATGGACCTCCTTCACCCCCAGGTTGTCGGCCAGGCGCACCTCCCCGATGCGGCCGATGCTGAAGGCGTCCAGGAAGCCGTCGATTCCCTCGGGCACTAGATGGGCGTGGTTGGCTGTGAAGGCCCAGCCGAAGCGCTCGGATGGGATGGCATCGAAGTAGATGCGGCACTCCTCCACGGTGTGAGCCAGGTAATGGATCTCGGCGTCGGCAGGCTCGAAGTTGAGGTTCTCCAGGAGCAGGGTAACGCCTGCCTTCTCGGCGTACTCCACGGCCCGCTTCAGGCGTTCCAGGGAGGCCGACTTCCGCGCATCCAAGGCGGAGCTGAAGTGGAATCCGGCGTGGACCACGACCCCGTGGCAGCCCAGGCGCACGGCCAGGTCGACGTTGGCCGCCAGGTAGCGGTCCACGGCCTCGGCCACGTGCGGCGAGTACTCGGCGACGTTGACCGCCGAGGCGGTATGCAGCGACAGGCGGATGCCGGACCCCTCGCATATATCCCGCACTGACTGTACCCGGGCATCTGGCCAGTCGTCCAGGCGGTTGGGCCCGATGTCTGCGTTGAAGTCCAGGTAGCGGAAGCCGTGGTCGGCAGCTGTCTGGAGGGAGTCCTCCAGGCGGGTGCTGCTGGCGTCGAATCCTATGCGGTCTCTCAAGCTCATCGGATTGGGTATCTCCTCAAATTGCCTATCGCAGCAACTCCTCCCTCAGGCGGTTAATCACTATCTCCAGCTCGTCGTCGGTGAGGTTCATGGGGTCCACCGCAAGCTCGTCGAGGTCGCCATGCTGATGGAGGTAGATGGGTGGGTCGCCCTGCTCTAGCGACTCCGCCACGTGGTCCCGGGGAGGGCCGCGCCAGGCCTTGGTGAACCTCATGACCGCGTGGGGTATGAGGTAGTCGTAGTCGTCGTGTCGCAGGGACAGCTCCAGACCCGGCGCCTCGGCCAGGGAGTCTACGACACGGCGGGACATCTCCTCGTAGCGGCGGGTCTCCTCATCTTCGTCCTCGGCCACGAACAGCTCCAGGGCGGTCAGCAGGCCGACGATCTCTTCTTTGGCCACCTTCATGGCGCGCCCGAAGAACTGGTTGGGATTGGCGTTGGCCGAGGCCGCCTCTATCAGGTCCTTTCGGCCGCATAGGATGCCGGAGCCCTGGGGCCCCCGGACTCCCTTGCCGCCGCTGTAGATGACCATGTCGGCGCCCTGGCGCAGGTAGCGGTGCAGGTTCTCCCGGGGAGGCAACATCGAAGCGGCGTCCACGATCACCGGCACGGCGTGCTGGTGGGCAATGCGGCAGACCTCTTCGAAAGGGATTGAGCGGCGATTGGTGAAGGGCGAGAAGAGGTAGGCGACGGCGGCGGTGCGCTCGTTGATGGCCCCTTCCAGCTCCCAGGAGTAGCACCGCTTGGCGTCCCCAATCTCCACCAGCACACCCCCCGGAGCCCGGTAGCACTGGTCGTAGGGGAATCGGTGCATGGTCTGGATGATGATCTCGTTCTTCATCCCCTGGGTATTGGGGAGGCGCTTCATCTTTACCGGGTCGGCGCCGGAGATGCAGGCCGCGGCCTGGAGCACCAGTCCTCCGGCGGCGCCGCTGCAGACGAAGGCCGCCTCGGCTCCGGTGATGCCGGCGATTACTTCGCCGGCCCGCTGGTTGAGCTCGCCCATCTCCACCAGCACCGAGGCGGCGTCGGCCATGACCTCAAGGGCCTCGGGGCGGGTCCTGGTGCCGCCGTAGCGGGTGACCGACCCGGAGGCGTTGATGATGGGCTTCACTCCCAGCCGGGTGTATACGTCCCGGGGATCACTTTTGTGGGCAGTCACGGAACCTCCCATCGGGGAAGCTGAGTGGGTGGAACGGCTATTATTATAGCAACTGGGCTGGGCCTATACCAAGTTTCGGCCAATTACTTCTGTTGTCGAACGGCACACAACGTGATAACCTGCGGTTGTGAAATACTTTTCTTGGAACAGTGAGAAGAACGAGAGCCTAAAAGGGAACGAGGGGTGTCTTTCGAAGAAGTGGTCTTCCATATCGAACGAGGACACGTCCTCGATATCGTCGAACACCGTAATCAAGAGAGATATCCGGGACAACGGGTCTTAGTCGTGAACATTGATGATTATGCATATCTTGTGCCGTTCGTGGAAAGTGAAGTTGACCTGTTCCTGAAGACAGTCATTCCCAGCCGTAAAGCGACCGATACGTACCTGAAAAGGAGGGCAGAGGATGGTTAAGCTCGATCGGGAAGAGAAGGAGCTGTTGGAGTCCTTCGAGAGAGACGAGTGGCGATCTGTAGTAGAGGGAGAAGGGGACGTTGAGCGCTATCGCGAGTACGCTCGGATGACCTTCAAGAAAGACATGCGGGTGAACATCCGAATCTCAAGGAAGGACCTGGAATCACTTCAAAAGCGTGCGTTGGAAGAAGGGATTCCGTACCAGACTCTCATGGCGAGTGTTCTGCACAAGTACCTTAACGGCCGTCTGGTAGAAGCCGCCTGACCGGAAGTGGTCCCGGCAGCTGTCTAGCCGATGAACTGGCTACGACCGGCCCGAACGGTAAAAATTAGAGGTTGTACATCCGAGCGGCGTTTCCGCCGGCGATCAGGGCCTTCTCCTGCTCGGTGCAGTCGGCCAGGATGTCGTCCAGGATCTCCCGGCTCCTGGGGAAGGTGGACTCGATGTGGGGGTAGTCCGAGCCCCATTGTAGCGCGTTCACGCCGATGACGTCCCTGAGCCTCATGCCCAGGCCGTCTTCCTGGAACCCCAGGAACACGTTGCGGCGGAAGTAGTCGCTGGGGAGGGCTTCGTCCTTGAGGCGGCTCCCCAGGTTGCGAGTGGTCCGTTGCGTGTAGTTGTAGTCCAGCCGGTCTATGAAGTGGGCTGCCCAGGCTACCTCGTACTCCACCGAACCTATCTGAAGCTTGGGGTAGCGCTCGAATACACCACCCAGGATTATGTCGGCCAGGGTTGCCCGGACGATGTAGTCCATGTTGGTGAGGCTGGGCATTCCCCTTGGGAAGAGGTCGCTCCCGTCGTTGAAGCCCGAGCCGAACCTCTGGGTCTCGGCGTGGAGGCTGAGGGGCACCTCCATGTCCCGGGCCGCCGCCCACAGGTTTTCGTACCTGGGCATGTCGTAGGTCTTACCCTTGGGGGGATAGGCGGTGATCATGGCCCCGATGAAGCCATTCTTCCTGCACCGTTCCATCTCTTTGATCGCCACGGCTACGTCGTCGACGTTGAGCATGGCGATGCCCTTGAGCTTGTCAGGGGCGGCGGAGCAGAAGTCGGCGAGCCAGTCGTTATATGAGTGGAAGATGGCGCTGAGGAGCTCTCCATCTGGCTGCTTGAAGAGCTGGAGGCCCACCGTGGGGTAGAGGATGCTAACGTCGACCCCGTCGGTTGCCATATCCTTTACCTGCTCTTCGGGCACGTAGCCTCCCGCCCGCACGTTATCGAACAGGTCTTCGGCAGTTAGCTGAGAGGGGTCATCGAACCTGAGCCCCGCCTGCGCTCCGCCGAACCCGAAGCCTGTCCCTGGGACCTTTTTCCCATCCACGAACCACCAGTCGCCCTCTGCGTCCCGGCCGATGCGAGGGGTCCGCTCCCCCCACTCGCTCTGCATCCTGTTTAGCCACAGGTCGGGTGGCTCGAAGATGTGGTTGTCCGAGGAGATGATTCGGTACTCTGACATGGCTGGCCCTCCCCATAATCAATGGGCGCCGCCCGGCGTTATCGACGGCGGTCTTAATTTCAAGTGTTGTTCCTCACGAATAATTATTCTATAAGCGCCGAGGCGTGTCAACTCCGATGGCGGTCGGCTGCCATGCTCCAGCAGCAATGGCCCCCAATGCTAACCCTCTCCCATCGACATAGAGGGGGAGGGACTTCTTACGCTGCCCGCGCTACTAAGTCGACGGCCGGGTCACGATGCCCGGCGCCACCTTCCTCTTTAGCCAGCGACCGGCGGAGGAGCTGCCCACCAGTTTGCCGTCCTCCACGATCACGTTGCCCCGCAGGATGGTCACGACTGGGTAGCCGTTGCACTCGAACCCCTCCCAGATGGAATAGTCGGCGTCGGAGTGGAGATCCGAGAGGGTCAGGTTCTTCCGCATGTCGGGGTCCCAGATGCAGATGTCGGCGTCGCTTCCCACGGCGATAGCACCTTTCTTGGGGTACATTCCCATGATCTTGGCGGCGTTGGTGGAGGTGATGGCGGCGAACCGCTCGTAGGAGATCCGTCCGGTGGAGACCAGCTTGGCCCAGGTCACCGGCATCCGGGTCTCGATGCCGTTATGCCCGCCGCACACCGACTCGATGGTGTTACCCCACAGCTTCACCTCCTTGGAGGTGGTGTAGTCGTCGGTGGCCGTCGTGGCCATGCTGCCGTCTACCAGCCCCTGCTGTAGGGCGTCCCGGTCGTCGGCGTACTTGATGGCCGGGTAGGTGTGGATGGCCGTCCCGCCGGGCTTGGCGTAGTCCTCGTAGGTGAACTCCAGGTAGTTGTGGAGCGACTCGCCGTACACCGGCATCCCCTGTCCCCGGGCTTCGGCGATGGCTGCCACCCCTTCCTTGGCGGTGGTGTGGACGAAGTAGATGCCAACCTCGGTGTGCTTGGCCAGCCGAAGCACCTTACGGAATGCGATGTCCTCGGAGATATTGTTGTGCACTAGGTGGAGGTTGTAGCCCTGGTCGTTGCCCTCCCGTTTGAGCTTCTCCGTCATGTAGTTGACGATGTCGTCCTCTTCGGCGTGGACGGCCATGATGCCCCCGCTTTTCGCAACCTGTTCGAATATGGCCCACAGGTATCCGTAGGGGCAGCGGGCCTGGAAAGTGGTAAATATCTTGAAGCTGGCCACGCCGGACTGGATCGCCTCGCCGATCTCTCCGATGGTGCTGGGCGGGACCGCTCCGGCCAAGATGTGGTGGAAGGCGAAGTCGGTGTAGCTGTGGCCTTCGAAGACTTTCTTGCGTGCCTCTATCTGATTCATGATAGGGTCTGCAGAGGGAGCGTCGCCGGGCTGTAGCGGGATGCTGCCGGCGAAATCGATGAAGGTGGTGACTCCGCCATAGGCGGCGGCGCGACTGGCTCCTTCCGGTGGCTGGGTCATTACCTCTGAGCGACCCGCCCAGGTCTCGGGCACCGGAATGCCGATGTGGGTGTGGGGCTCGATGCCTCCCGGCAGCACCACTTTACCGGAAGCATCGATGGTCCTGTGGGCCTCTGCTTCAAGGGCGCCTGGCAGGGCAACTACCGCGATCTGCTCTCCCTGGATACCGACGTCCCTCACCCCAGCCCCATCGGGAGTCACCACGTTGCCTCCGCGAATGATCAAGTCCAGCATCCCTATCCTCCTGCTCAGACTTCTTCCAGCTTTACCACCTCTTCGTCGCCCAAGACGGCGGGGTCCGGGTACTGAAAGTGCTCCTATTCTACCCCGGGCGACAGGCCGCCACAAGACGCGGGGGAAATGCAAGTGCCCCGGACCCAAGGCCGGGGCACTGAACTCCGTGATCGGAGTCTCCGAGTCTCGTGTAGAGACCTATTTGCTGGGTGCGGGCTTATCCTTGGGATCCTGGTTCTGGCAGCCGCATGTCGCACACATCGCCAGCCTCCTTCGAGAAAGTGCTCCCTGTGAGCCGGTATCATATTACACCATACATCGGGCGTTGTGTAGCGCCGCCGTCCTGGCCGTTGGCTTGAAAGAATCGGGGCGCGCAGGTATGCTATCGGTGGTGTCCACGGGAGGATACCGGCAATAGCTTCTCCAAAATCAGCGCAGGGGGTGTGCGATGTCTCCCTTGGGGAATCCAGGGTCAGGGTCGCCCTTCATCGGGACCAGGCATATGGTGTCCTCGGGCCACTATTTGGCCAGCGTCGCCGGCCTTCGGATACTGGAGGAAGGCGGCAACGCCATCGACGCCGGCGTGGCTTCGGGCATCGCGCTGAATGTTACTCTGCCCCACCTTACCAGCTTCGGCGGCGTAGCCCCCATCATCCTGTATCGGGCGGACCGTGACGAGGTCGCCACCGTCAGCGGCCTGGGACGCTGGCCCAAGGCTGCCGATCTGAGCTACTACAGGAAAAGGTACGGCGACGCTATCCCTATGGGCATACCCAGGAGCGTTACGCCCGCCGCCTGCGACGCCTGGTTGACGGCCCTGGAGCGCTTCGGCACCATGACCTTCGAGCAGGCCGTTGCCCCCAGCCTGGAGCTGACTGAGAAGGGCTTCCCCGCCTCCCATCACCTTGGTCGTCGTATGGACGACAGCCACATGTATGCAGGCGACAGGCAGTACATCGAGAGCTGCCCCAGCACTGTGGAGATCTTCATGCCGGGAGGGAAGCCCTTCGGCACCGGAGAGATCCTGGTGCAGCGGGACCTAGCCAGGCTGTTCCACAACATGGTCGACGTGGAGCGGGCCAACGCCCACAAGGGCAGGGAGGGAGCCATCAGGGCGGCCCGGGACTACTTCTACAAAGGTGAGGTGGCGGAAAAAATGGTGCGCTTCTCCGACGAGCAGGGCGGCCTCCTCACCATGGAGGACTTCACCGAGTTCAGTGTAGACGTGCAGAATGCCGAGGCCGGTAGCTACAAGGACTACACCGTCTATACCTGCGGCGTCTGGTGCCAGGGGCCGGCCCTCATCGAGGTACTGAAGATCCTGGAGGGGATCGACCTGCAGGCCATGGGCTACGGCACGGCCCAGTACTACCACACCGTCGTGGAGGCCATCAAGCTGGCTTTCGCCGACCGCCACCAGTATTACGGCGACCCCGATTTCGTCGACGTTCCGCTGGCCAGGCTCAACTCGGCGGAGTACGCCGCCGAACGCCGGGCGCTGCTCGACCCCAACAAAGCCTGGTCGGAGATGCCACCCGCCGGAGACCCCTGGGGTCGAGGGGTGTCCGCGTTAGGGTCAGTCCCGGCAGCGTCCGGGCCGCGGGGCCTGGACACCAGCTATACCGCAGTAGTGGACCGGTGGGGCAACGCCTTCTCGGCCACGCCCAGCGACGGGTTCACCTCGACGCCCATCGTGCCTGGATTAGGCCTGATCATTTCGCCTCGCGGGCAACAGAACTGGTTGGAGGAGGACCACCCTGGACACCTGGGTCCCGGGAGGCGTCCCCGCCTGACCCCCAATCCCGCCATGGCCTTCAAAGACGGGAAGCTGTTCATGCCCTTCGGCACCCCTGGGGCCGACATGCAGGTCCAGTCCATGGCCCAGATGTTCCTCAACATCGTGGAGTTCGGCATGGACCCCCAGCGTGCGGCCGACGAGCCTCGAGTCCAGTCGGAGAGCTTTCCCTCCTCCGGGTGGCCCCATCCCTACTACCCCGGCCGGCTGACCCTTGAGGCCAGCATCGGCGAGGACATGGCCCGTAAGCTGGCCGCCATGGGTCACGAGATCAACTGGTGGGAGGGCCTTGCCCCCACCAACGGCGACCTGTGCGCCATCGTGGTGGACCGGGAGCGGGGAGTGCTGGTGGGCGGAGCCGACACCCGCTGGGACGCCAGCGTCGTGGGGTGGTAGGTCCAATCCTAAAGCGATGAAACCATCGGCAGCCGGGAAACGTATCATAACCAAGCTGCACGCCGCGTTGGACTTACCATCTAGGAACGTCGTCGTCAAGATGAAGCTGCGTACGTACTCGGCCGCCGTTGCCGCGCTATTGGTCGCCCTGGTGCCGGTGGGCCTGGCCCTCTCCGCCCCTTCTGATGCGCCTGCCGGCACCGTATCCGCCACCTCGGTTGAGCTGGCCCCGATCAAGGACAACACCCTCTACGAGAGCGCCACGGGCGCCCTAAGCAACGGCTCAGGGAAGCACTTCTTCGCCGGCCTGCCGAGCTCTCGTGGCCCCCGTAGAGGCCTTGTCGCCTTCGACATTCGAGGCAACATCCCCGCGGGGTCAACAATTGACCATGTGCAGCTCACACTGCACATGTCTCGGACTAATGCCGGGGCTGAGACGATCACGTTGCATCGGCTCCAAGCTGACTGGGGAGAAGGAAGTTCCAGCGCTTCCAGAGGGGAAGGAGGCGGAGCCTCGGCAGCTCAAGGAGATGCCACCTGGATCCACCGGTTTTCCAACACTTTATTATGGAACTCTCCCGGAGGCGATTTTGCGCCCACGGCCAGCGCCAGTACTTCGGTGGGAAGCATCGGCAGCTACATGTGGGGAACCAATGTACCGATGGTGGCCGACGTCCAGGGCTGGTTAGACAATCCGTCCACCAACTTCGGCTGGCTGCTTAAGGACAGCAACGAGTCTTCGGGGAGCGCGAAGCGTTTCGACTCTCGGGAGAACACCACCGTGACCAACCGGCCCGTGCTCTTGGTGGAGTACACGGCCCCCGAGCCTTCTGTCCTGCGGTTCAGCGCCTCGGCCTACCCAGTCGCTGAACACGCTGGAGAGGCCGTCGTTACAGTCACCCGCTCCGGAGGGACCGATGGGGAGGTCTCCGTGCCCTACGAAGCCTCCGACGGCAGTGCTGAGGTCGCGTCGGACTACCTGCCCGCTGGGGGCGTCCTGGTGTTCGCCGACGGCGAAGGGGGCGAGGTGACCTTTCCCGTCCCCATCGTCGACGATCCGTTGGTGGAAGGCGACGAGACGGTGAGCCTGAGCCTGGGGCAGCCCACCGGCAACGCCGTCCTGGGCAGCCCCAGCACCGCGGTGCTGGTCATCGAGGCCAACGACGCTGCCGTGGACGTCGACCTGGACGGCTTCGTTGACATTGGCGACGTCCTCATCCTGGTGGCGAACTTCGGGCTGCCGCCCTTCGACGATCCCCGCGCCGACGTGAACGGCGACGACCGGACGGACATCCTGGACCTTGTACGGGTAGCCCGGAACCTGGGCAGGCCCGCTCCCGGCCCGCTGGCGTCGATGAAGGTGGAACGGGTTTTCCCGAACCTGTCCTTCCAGCGGCTGACCGGCTTCGCCCAGCCCGACGATGACCGCGACCGGCTGTTCGTCACCGAGCAGGCGGGACGGGTACTGATTTTTCCACACGACCATGGGACGGCGCAGGCGGGTGTCTTTCTGGACATACGGAGCCGGGTCACCACCGTAGGCAACGAGGAGGGGTTGCTGGGCCTGGCCTTCGACCCCGACTACGGGAGCAATGGATACTTTTACGTCTACTACACAGCGCCCGACTCACGGTCGGGGGTAGCGTCCAGATCGACGGTGTCCCGTTTTTCCGTCGGCGGGGACGATCCCGACATGGCGGATCCGCAAAGCGAGATCGTGATCCTGGAAGTCGACCAGCCGTTCACCAACCATAACGGCGGCCATCTAGCCTTCGGCCCCGATGGCTACCTCTACATCGCTCTGGGGGACGGCGGTGCCGGCGGCGACCCTCGGGGCAACGGACAGGACAGGACCACCCTTCTTGGCTCCATCCTGCGTATCGACGTCTGGGGTGTGTCCGCCGAAGAGAGCTACCAGGTGCCGGACGACAACCCCTTCGTCGGAGTCTCCGGCGCCAGGGACGAGATATGGGCCTACGGGCTGCGCAATCCGTGGAGGTTTTCCTTCGACGCGCTCATGGGAACCCTCTGGGCCGCGGACGTGGGCCAGAACCGCTTGGAGGAGGTGGATGTGGTGCAGGCCGGGATGAACTACGGATGGAAGGTCATGGAGGGATCGGACTGTTTCTCGGTCGACCCCTGCAACCAGCCCGGCCTGGTGCTGCCCGTGGCGGAGTACGACCACACCGAAGGGTGCTCGGTGACCGGGGGCTACGTGTTCCGGGGGCGCGGGATGCCCTCGCTGATGGGCGCCTACGTGTACGGGGACTACTGCTCGGGGAAGATCTGGGGCCTGCGCTACGACGGCCACGTTGTGACCGAACAGATGCTGCTGATCGATCCGCCGATCGGCTCGGAGTTGAGCATCACGTCCTTCGGGGAAGACCAGGCCCGGAACCTGTACATCCTCTCCCGCAACGACGGCCTGTACCGCCTCGTGCCGAACGAGTAGGAGGCGAGGCTGCCAACCGTTAGGCGAAGCCACAACCGGGTCTGGCAGGGCTTACGGTCGGATTTAACCCTGCATAGACTGGACTTGACCGCGATACTCCGGGTAGAATTGTAGACCATCCCGGCCCATTACGTTGCGACGATAGGCCCCTTGAGGAGATGAACCATATGAGGCTGTTATTAGTCCTTACCATCGCGGTGGCCGGACTGGTCCTTGCGGCCTGCGGCAGCGATTCAGACGCCGCGCCCACGACCCCTCCCACGGCGACTCAACCGGGTGGCCCCGTCGCTACCTCCACTCCGGAGCCGACCGCACTGGAAGGAACCACCCCTACGCCGCCTGGCAGGCACTTCGGCAACTTCCTGGGCGTGGACGTAACCGGCTCCATCACCTTCTCACCGGCAGAGCTCACCGTCGAGGTGGGAGACTCGGTGCAGTGGACCGTCACCGGTAGCCGTCACACCACCACTTCCGGCCCGCCTGGGGTGCCCGACGGGATATGGGACAGCCCGGAGATGCGGTTGAGCCAGTCTTTCACCAATGTCTTTAACGAAGTCGGCGAATTCCCCTACTACTGCAGGATCCATGGCTCCGCCATGACCGGCACCATCACCGTGGTCCCTAGGGGCGGCAAGTAGCCTTCGTCCAACCAGCCATAGGACACCGAAGGGCGCCGCCGGTCTGACGCGGCGCCCTTTCAGTTGCGGACCGTCACAGCAGGTCGATGACGTTGCCCTGCTGGTCCAGGTCGATCCTGAAGGCGTTGGGCGTGCGGGGCAGTCCGGGCAGGGTCTGGATCTCTCCGGCCAGCGGGTAAAGAAATCCCGCGCCCACGGATGCCCTCAGTCCGACCACTGGGAAGGTAAAATCCCTGGGACGCCCCAGCATCTTCGGGTCTGCGGAGATGGAGAGGTTGGTCTTGGCCATGCAGATGGGCAGGCTGGCCCAGCCCAGGTCGGTATAGCGGTGGGCCTGGCGCAGGGCTGCTCCATCCCAGATGACCTCAGCCGCACCGTACACCTGCCTGGCCAGCACCTCCACTTTTTCCTGGATCGACGCCTCAAGCGGATATAGGTACTTCAGATCGGAGGGTTGCTCACAGGCCGACACAACTGCTTCGGCAAGCTCCAACCCGCCGGCTCCCCCTTCAGAGTAGACGTGGCTCTCCGCCACGGCGTGGGCGCCGGCCTGCCCGGCCGCGTCCCTGATGGCCTCCACTTCCTCGGGACGGTCATCGGGGAAACGGTTGATGGCCACCACCGCGGGAAGCCCGAAGAGCCGTACGATGCCGATGGCGTGCTCCAGGTTACTCATGCCCCGGTGGACCGCGTCCAGGTTAGGCTCGGCCAGATCCTTCTGGGCCACCCCTCCGTGCCACTTAAGCGCCCGCACTGTCGCCACAACCACGGCCGCTGAGGGGGGATGGCCGCCGGAGCGGGTCTTAATGTGTACGAGCTTCTCGAAGCCCAGGTCGGCGGCGAATCCGGCTTCCGTCACAACAATGTCGCCACATGCCAGAGCCAGGCGGTCCGCCAGGATGGAGCTACACCCGTGGGCGATGTTGCCGAAGGGTCCGGTGTGCACGAGGGCCGGCTGGCCCTCCAGCGTCTGGACCAGGTTGGGCTTGATGGCGTCCTTGAGCAGGGCCATCATCGACCCCACGGCGTTCAGGTCCGATGCGGTGACGGCCTTTCCGTCTCGTGAGAACCCCACCAGCAGGCGCCCCAGCCTCTCTCTTAGGTCGTCGTAGTCGGTGGTCAAGGCCAGTACGGCCATGATCTCCGAGGCGGCGTCTATGTCGAAGCCCACCTCTCGCAGCGGGCTGTTGGTCCGGCCCCCCAGGCCAGAAACGATGCGTCGCAGGGCCCGGTCTTCGGTGTTGGTAACCCGGCGCCACTCGATGCCGGTGGCTTCTAGATCGGGGACCGTTCTGTGGTGCACCGCGGCATCTGCCATGGCGGCCAGCAGGTTGTGGGCCGAAGTTACGGCGTGGGCGTCGCCGGTGAAGTGCAGGTTGATCTCCGTGTCGGGCACTGCCCGCGCTTGGCCGCCCCCGGTGCCGCCTCCCTTTATGCCGAAGACCGGGCCCAGGGAAGGCTCCCTTATGGTAAGGATTGGCTTTCTCCCCAGCCGGGCCAACCCCTGGACCAGCCCAATGGAGGTGGTGGTCTTCCCCTCTCCCTGGGGAGTAGGCGTCATGGCGGTAACCACAACCAGCTTCCCTTTAGGTGGACCGCCGGGAAAGGCCTCCAGGGGGACCTTCGCCTTGTGGCGTCCGTAGAACTCCAGGGCGTCGGCGGGAAGACCCATGTCAGCGGCTACGTCGGCGATGGGACGCATCACCACCTCCTCGTTTCTCGTCATCCGTGGGAGCAACGCTTCCAGGAGGATGGCTGCGGACCGGAGAGACGGTGGGCAACGCCACCCTGTCTTCGGTTGAGCCGCCGCCGGATCGTGAGGACCCTCGAATCCACGCCGGGCGCTTACGCTCGGCGGCGCCTCAGAGGAGCGCTGTTCCGGTGGAGATCGGACAGGATCTCCTGCTGAGACCGGAGGATGCCGGTCTCATAGTAGGGAATCTCGCGGCTCTCGCAGAAGTCCTTTACGAAGGTCCGGGCCCGGTTGAGCCTGTTTCGGGGCATGTTGGGGAAGAGGTGGTGCTCGATCTGGTAGTTGAGTCCGCCGTACAGGAAGTCGGTAACGGGATGCGGTTTGATGTTCCGGGCCGTGATCACCTGCCGCCGCAGGAAGTCCATCTGGGTGTCTTCCTCAAGGATGGGCATCCCCTTGTGATTGGGAGCGAAGACCGAGGCCTGGTAAAGGCCGTAGAGGAACTGGTGCACCATCATGAAGAGCAGCCCATGCCAGAGTCCCAGCAGATAGATGGGCAAGGCAGCGAAGATCACCAGGCTGACGGCCATGAGCAGAGGCTCCAGCCGAGTGTACTTGGCTCTGTTGTGCAAGAGGTACTGGTAGCTGGCCAGCCGCACACCCAACCCTTGCAGCAGCAGCATCGGGTAGTAGAGCCAGGTCTGGTATCTGACCACCAGCCGGTAGAGACCCCGTTTGGAAAGGGCCTGCTCCTCGGTGAAGGCCAGCACCGGGATGAACGTGTCGGGGTCCAGCAGCAGCTGGTTCGGGTTGCTGTGATGCCGGTTGTGCTTATCGATCCACCAGGTCGGGCTAACCCCCAGCACTAGGTTGACGATCAGGCCCGTTGCGTCGTTCTTCCTGGGGGAGCGGAAGACTTGCAGGTGCCCCGTGTCGTGGCCGACGAAGCCGATCTGGACGAACAGGAAGGCCAGGAAGGCGGCGTTGAGCAGTTGGAGCCAGAGGTTCCCCACCAGGGCCATGAAGGCCAGGCTGGCGCCCAGCAAGCAGGCCGTCACCAGGATGCTACGGAGGTAGTAGAGAGGCTGCCTGGCCATGAGGCCGGCGTCTCTCACCATCGCCTTCAGCTCGGCGTAGTCGCTTACGTACGCCCCCGACGCGCCGTTGCTTACGGCGGGCGGAGGGGCGTCGGCGGTGTCGGGTCGAAGTCCGAAGTCGTAGATCGGCTGAGTGATGTCCCTGCGCAGAGCCTATCCTCCCGTGATTGAGACGCCCATGCTGGAGCGGATGTGAGAATGGGACGGTACCCGGTCGTCCTGCTGAGTGCTAGTCTACCCGGCTGTTGGCCGAAGCTAACGATAACGGCTGCTCCGTTGGCATGTCAAGGGCGGCCTGGTCTCATTTTGCTTTCCGCCGCAGGTCGGGCGTATCGGCGGCAACGACCACAGCCGATCCTCTATGAACGGAATTGTTAGTAACAGCATATAAAATATCGATATTCGACTATTATTTCATCATGGGTTGAGCATCGCACCTCAAACGTAGCTTGACACTCCGAACTCGCCCGTGGTATAAAGGGCCGTCCCCTGGGGCTCCTTCTCAGGCCCCGAGACATCCACCGACCGACCACATCCGTCGTCCCATAGGAGGTCTCCATGGTTCTGAAACTACCCCCGCGTATCCCCAGATTGCCCGTTATGTTGCGCCGGCTCAGCACCAACGAGTTCGACCCGGTGCCGCACAATCCCACCAACCTCCCGGTCATAGCCAAGCTGCTGGCCCAGGGACCCGAGGCCGCGACCCGCCTCAGCCTCCCGCTGGGCGAGTACTGGTCCGGCCGGCGAGGCACCGCCGCGGCGCTGCACGAGATAGACCAGGCCTGGGGAGGAGGTTTCTACAAGGTGCCGGCCGAGGCGGCCATGGACGGCGATGCGGCGGATGCGGCCTTGGGCGGCGACAGCGTAGTCATCGACGTGCAGACGCACTATGTGTCCGACCGTACGGCGCCCACCCAGTTGATCCACGAGTTCATCATCGGCATGGCGGATTTCGTGGCCGGAGACAGCTTCAAGGGGCTGGACGTCTTGATGCGGAAACAGCACCCTCTGGGCTACGGCCTGGCCGAGTTTCTGCGCTGTGTGTACCTCGAAAGCGAGACCGCCGTGGCCGTACTCAGCGCCGGACCGGGGGCCGATGGAGTGGACCCCCGCCGCACCTTGGACAACGCCGAGATGATGGGCACCCGAGAGCTCATCGAGCGGCTGGGAGGCAGCGGACGCCTCATCAACCACGCCAACATCCATCCCAACGTTCCTGGAGAGATAGACCGCATGGACCACTGGAGCGATTGGTGCGTACCCGCAGGGTGGAAATGCTACACGATGTATGGCGAAAGAGGCGCAGGGTTAGCGTATTCGGAGCACCGGGCGTGGATGTTCGACGATGAAGAGACGGGGCTGCCCTTCCTACAACGGGTCAGGGAGACGGGGATGCGCCGGGTCTCGGTGCACAAGGGGCTCACGGCGGGCGACGATCTCGGCTGGGACGGTCCGTCCTCTCCTCGGGATATAGGGCCCGCCGCCAAGGCCTTCCCAGACATAGACTTCATGGTCTACCACTCCGGATACGAGCCCCGGCAGGGCGACCTGGAGGAGGGGCCCTACTCCGACGAGGTGTCCCACACCGGCACGAACCGGCTCATCAAGAGCCTGAAGGATGCGGGCATCGGCCCGGGAAGCAACGTCTACGCCGAGATGGGCGGCACGTGGTTCATGCTGATGGCCCATCCCTCGGGAGGCGGCCCACGTAATGGGCAAACTTCTGAAGCACTTGGGGGAGGACAACATCCTCTGGGGCACCGACTGCGTATGGTTCGGGCCACAGCAGCCGCTGATCGACACCTTCAGGGCGTTCCAGATCCCCGAGGAGTACTGCCAGCGATACGGATACCCTCCGCTGACCGACACCGCGAAGGACAAGATTCTGGGGCTCAACGCCGCACGCATCTACGGCATAGACCCAGAGCAGGCCAAGGAGCGGGCGAGGACCGACGATCTTGCCTGGGTGAAAGCGGCCATGGAAGAGGCTCGGACCAAGGGCACCCCTTCGCGTTCGTAGCCGTCCTGCCTGCAGGGGTGTCCGGTGTTCGTCAAGGTCGACGATGCTGGGTTGCTCCGGCACCACCGAGCATGAATAGGTCCCTTCCCCCTCGACGGGGAAGGTTAGGATGGGGGTGGACCGCCCCCCCCACCTTAATCCTCCCCCGCAAAGGGGGGAGGAGACTGCCCCTCCTGCATTCCTGGGAATCGCTTGATCGAAGCCAAGCGGTGTGATACGATCTTCCTGTTAGCGGACAACCGCGAGGGAGTTACCCATGGGCAGCGGCTACAAGATCTGGTCGTCCGACAGCCATATCCTTGAGCCAGGTGACCTCTGGGAGAAGCGCATCGATAAGCGGTTCAAAGATAAGGCCCCTCGCATTGTTCGCGAGGGAGACCTGGACCAGTGGTACTGCGAGGACGTTCCCTTCGGCGCCATCGGGGTTAACCAGCAGGCCGGGTTGAGGTTCGAAGACCCGGAAAACCTGACCCTCCTGGGCGCCATGGAAACCGTACCACTGGGGGGCGTGGACCCCGATGCCCACGTCAAAGACATGGACCTGGATGGGATCGAAGGGGGCGTGCTCTACCCGTCCCAGGCGCTAACCGTGTGGCAAGTACCGGCCAGCGACCTCTTCTCGGCCATCTGCCGGGCCTACAACGACTACGTGGCCGATTTCTGCAGCCCTCACACCGACCGCCTCAAGGGCATCGCCATGGTCAATGTGGACTCCGTCGAGGACGCAGTCGGCGAGATGCAGCGGGTGGCGAAGATGGGAATGCCCGGCGCCATGATATCCGTGCGTCCTCTGCTGCGCTACAACGAGCCCGCCTACGAGAACCTGTGGGCCTGTGCGCAAGACCTTGACATACCCATCAGCCTGCACACCGGCACCTTCCGCTGGAGGCCCGGCATGGCGTCCACCTTCCACGTGGACTATTCCAACAGGGACTTCGACGTGCGGCAGTGTCTCAGCGACATGATCATGTCGGGGGTGTTCGAGAGGTATCCCAGGCTGATGGTGGGCGCCATAGAGTTCGAGATCTCCTGGGCGCCCTTCTTCATGACCTCGATGGACTTCCTGTACAAGGACACATGGCTCGGCCGGCAGGGTGGCACATTCCAAACCGACATGCTGCCAAGCGACTTCTTCCGGCGCAACGTATTTCTGGGGTTCCAGGAGGACGAGCTGGGGATCGAGATCAGGCATCATATCGGCGTGGATAACCTTCTGTGGGGCTCCGATTATCCTCACGCCGAGTCCACCTTTCCCCGGTCCCGGGAGATCCTTGAGGAGATATTCCACGACGTTCCCGAGGACGAGAAGTCCAAGATAGCGGGCGAGAATACGGCCAAGCTGTACCATTTCGTATAAGGTTTGTACAAGGCTCCGGCCAACGGAGCACGGGGCCTAAGAAAGGAGACAATATGTCGGGCTACAAGGTCTGGTCATCCGACTCTCATATCATGGAACCGGGAGACCTGTGGGAGAAGTATATCGACAAGAAGTTCAAGGAACGTGCCCCGCGTATGGTCCGTGCAGGTGATTTCGACCAGTGGTACTGCGAGGGCGTTCCCTTCGGCAACGTCGGCGTCAACCAGCAGGCGGGACTGCGGTTCGAGGATCCGGAGAACCTGACCCAGCCCGGTAGCATGGAGACCGTCATTTTGGGTGGCGTAGACCCCGACGCCCACGTCAAGGACATGGACCTGGACGGAATCGAAGGAGGGGTGCTTTATCCGTCCCAGGGACTGACCGTGTGGCAGGTCCCGGCCAGCGACCTGCTGTCCGCCATATTCCGAGGCTACAACGATTACCTGTCGGATTTCTGCAGCACTCACCCCAACCGCCTCAAGGGCATCGCCATGGTCAACGTGGACTCCGTCGAGGATGCCGTGGGAGAGATCCAGCGGGTGCACAAAAAGGGAATGCCCGGGGCGATGATCTCGGTGCGCCCCCTGCTGCGCTACAACGAAAAGGCCTACGACGAGCTGTGGGCCTGTGCCCAGGACCTGGAGATGCCCCTGGCCCTCCACACCGGGACCTTCCGCTGGAGGCCGGGAATGTCCTTCACCAACTCGGTGGACTACGCCAACCGGGACCACGACCCGCGGCAGTGCATCAACGATATGATCATGTCTGGGGTATTCGAGAGGTACCCCAAGCTCATGGTGGGTGCGGTGGAGTTCGAGATCTCCTGGGCGCCTTTCTTCATGGATTCCATGGACTTCCTGTACAAGGACACCTGGATCGGCCGGCAAGGGGGCAAGTTCAAGAACGACATGATTCCCAGCGACTTCTTCCGCCGGAACATATTCCTGGGGTTCCAGGAGGACGACGTGGGAATCCGGCTTCGTGACTACATCGGCGTGGACAGCCTGCTCTGGGGCTCGGACTACCCCCACGCCGAGTCCACCTTTCCTCGCTCCCGGGAGATTCTGGAAGAGATATTCCACGGCGTGCCCGAGGACGAGAAGTCCAAGATAGCAGGCGAGAACACGGTCAGGCTGTATCACTTCGATTAGCGTCCAGCGATAGCCCGAGCATGAGCCCATCTGGAAAGGAGACACCGATGTCCGACTACAAAGCATGGTCTTCGGATTCCCATATAATCGAGCCCGAGGATCTCTGGGAGGAGCGCATCGACAAGAAGTTCAAGGAGCGGGCTCCCCGCATGGTCCGCGAGGGCGAGTTCGACCAGTGGTACTGCGAAGGCGTTCCCTTCGGCAACATCGGCTCCAACCAGCAGGCCGGTGTCCGGTTCGAGGAGCCGGAGAAGCTGGAGCGACGAGGACTCCAGGAGACGTCGCGCCCGGGCGGCCTGGACCCCCACGCCCACGTCAAGGACATGGATCTGGACGGCATCTCCGGGGGCGTACTCTATCCCTCCCAGGGGCTGACTCTGTGGCAGATCCCCGCCAGCGACCTGCTGTCGGCCATCTTCCGGTCCTACAACGACTACCTGGCGGATTTCTGCAGCCCTTATCCCAACAGGCTCAAGGGCATCGCCATGGTCAACGTGGACTTCGTGGAGGACGCCGTCAGCGAGTTGCAGCGGGTGGCCAGGATGGGGATGGCCGGCGCGATGATCACGATACGCCCCCTGCTCCGCTACAACGAAGCTGCCTACGACCCCCTGTGGGCCTGCGCGCAGGACCTGGACATCCCCCTGAGCCTGCACACCGGCACCTTCCGCTGGAGCCCGGGAGTGGCCTTCACTCCCACCGTCGAGATGGCCCTTAGGGACTACGACGTGCGCCGGTCCCTCAACGACATGATCATGTCGGGGGTATTCGAGCGGTTCCCCAGGCTGATGGTCGGTGCGGTGGAGTTCGAGATATCCTGGGCACCCTATTTCATGGACTCAATGGACCGGTTCTACAATCAGACCTCCATCGGCATAAAAGCCAACCGTTTCAAGAACGATATGTTCCCCAGTGACTTCATGCGCCGCAACGTCTTCATAGGATTCCAGGAGGACGATTTCGGCATAGAGTCCCGCCACAAGGTCGGCGTAGACACGCTGCTGTGGGGCTCCGACTACCCCCACGCCGAGTCCACGTTCCCCAGGTCCAGGGAGATCCTGGACGAGATATTCCAGGGTATCCCCGAAGACGAGAAGGCCAAGATCGCCGGAGACAACACGGCCAGGCTGTACCACTTCGAGTAACGCCTTCCCGAACACGGTAGGAGCGTGCAGTCGAAGAAAGAGGGACCACCTCTATGTCAGACTACAAGGCATGGTCTTCCGACTCCCACATCATCGAGCCCGCCGACCTCTGGGAGAAGCGGATCGACAAGCAGTTCAAGGCCCGAGCTCCCCGCATCGTGCGCGAGGGCGAGTACGACCAGTGGTACTGCGAGGGCGTCCCCTTCGGCAATATGGGCGCCAACCAGCAGGCGGGGTTGCGGTTCGAGGAACCTGAGAAGCTGGTCCGCCAGGGTGTAATGGATACGGTGCCCCTGGGCGGCGTGGACCCCGATGCCCACGTCAAGGACATGGATCGGGATGGTGTTTCGGGAGGGGTATTGTATCCGTCCGAGGGACTGACCCTGTGGCAGATCCCCGCCAGCGACCTGATGTCGGCCATATTTCGCGCCTACAACGACTACCTGTCTGATTTCTGTAGCGCCCATCCCAACCGCCTGAAGGGCATCGCCATGGTCAACGTGGACTCGGTGGAGGACGCTGTCAGCGAGCTACAGCGGACCGCCAAGATGGGCATGGCCGGGGCCATGATCACCATACGGCCGCTGCTCAGGTACAACGAGCCCGCCTACGACGACCTGTGGGCGACGGCTCAGGACCTGGACATGCCGTTGAGTCTCCACACCGGCACATTCCGTTGGAGCCCGGGCCAGGCCTTCTCCCCCATCCCCGACGTGGTCCTCATGGACTACGACGTGCGCCGGTGTCTGAACGACATGATCATGTCGGGGGGGTTCGAGCGGTTCCCCAGGCTGATGGCCGGTGCGGTGGAGTTCGAGATATCCTGGGCACCCTATTTCATGGACTCAATGGACCGGTTCTACAATCAGACCTCCATCGGCATCAAAGCCAAGCGATTCAAGAACGACATGTTCCCCAGCGACTTCATGCGCCGCAACGCCTTCATCGGGTTCCAGGAGGACGACTTTGGCATAGAGTCACGCCACAAGATTGGGGTGGACACGCTGCTGTGGGGCTCCGACTATCCCCACGCCGAGTCCACATTCCCGAGGTCCAGGCAGATTCTGGACGAGATATTCCAGGGCGTCCCCGAAGATGAGAAGGCCAAGATCGCTGGAGGCAATACTGCCAGGCTGTACCACTTCGAGTAGCAGGGCGACAGCGATAGCTAAGATAACGAGGGGAGTAGCAGATGTCTAATTACAAAGTCTGGTCATCGGATAACCACATCATGGAGCCGGCGGACCTGTGGACCGAGAGGATCGATCCTAAGTTCAAGGACCGGGCCCCCCGCATCGTTCGTGAGAACGGAAACGACAAATGGTACTGCGAGGGCCAGCCCTTCGGCAACATCGGCTCCAACCAGCAGGCGGGCCAGCGGTTCGAGGACCCGTCGAAGATCAACCGCGAGGGCGTGATGGACACGGTCCGCCTGGGAGGCGTGGATCCCGACGCTCACGTGGTGGACCTGGACGTCGACGGGGTCCAGGGCGGCGTCCTCTATCCGTCTCAGGGGCTGACGTTGTGGGGCATACCCCCCAGCGACCTGCTGTCGGCCATCTTCCGGGCCTACAACGACTACCTGGCTTCTTTCTGCAGTCCCCACCCCAACCGCCTGAAGGGCATCGCCATGGTAAACGTGGACTCGGTTTCCGACGCCGTTAGCGAGCTGGAGCGCATCCGAAAGATAGGCCTGGCCGGGGCCATGATCTCCATAGAGCCCATCCTGCCATACAAATCTCCCGAGTACGAGCCCTTATGGGCGGCGGCCCAGGATCTGGACATACCCCTGAGCCTCCATACCGGCACCCATCGCTGGCGGCCCGGGAAGGTCATTACCAACGGCGTCAACTTTGTCCTGCGAGAGATCGAGACCCGGCAATGCATCAACGACATGATCATGACAGGGGTATTCGAGAGGTATCCGAAGCTCGACGTTGGCGCTGTGGAGTTCGAGATCTCCTGGGCGCCCTTCTTCATGGACTCGATGGACTACGCCTACAAGGACCTGGGCGGGTACTCCAAGGGCTACCAGTTCAAGAACGACGCCGTGCCCAGCGACTTCTTCCGCCAGAACATCTTCATCTCCTTCCAGGAGGACGATGTAGGGATCCAGATACGGCACTACGTCGGGGTGAAGAACCTGATGTGGGGCTCCGACTACCCCCATGCCGAGTCCACCTTCCCCAAGTCCCGGGAGATCCTGGACCGGATTCTGGATGGCGTCCCAGAGGACGAGCAGGCCCAGATCGCTGGCTCGAACCTCGCCAGGCTGTACCACTTCGAGTAGCCGTCAGCCACCTCAAACGACCTACGAAAAGAGGCCCCGGACATTCGTCCGGGGCCTCTTGTTACCCTCACCCCTGCCCTTCTCCCATCGGGAGAGGGGGTCTCTAGAGCCGAGATCCTCCCGCTTCGCCGGAGAGCCTGCCCAGGGCGGCCACTTCGGGGGAATCTGGGTCGGCGTCCCGCCAGCGCTGCGAGGCTTCCTGGAAGGACGCTTTGGCCCCATCGGTGCCGGCCTGGGCCCGGCCTAGCCAGAAGGAGTCCCGGGCCGACGGCCGGCGCTTCAGCCGGGCCCGTATTAGGTCCTCTGCCTTTTCGAACTGCTCCGACCGAAGGTAGGCCTCCAGCAGGGTGTCCTCGAACACCTCCCGCTGAGCGTGGCTCCCTCCCATGCGGGTATGTTGTCCCCAGACGGACTCTATCAGCCGAACCGCCTCGTCGTAGTCCCCGCCGGCGAAGGCGTCGATGCCTCTTACCAGTGGCAGAGTGACCTCGCCGGCCTGGGCGTTCCCCTTCTCTGCGGCCTCCCGCAGCATGTCCATCAGCCGGCCCATGCTCCCGTCGTCGCCTGCGGCGGCGAAGGCCAATGCCGCGTGGGCGTCTCGGAAAGCCGGGCCGGGACCCTGCACCAGTGCGGCGGCCTGATCCCGCACCTCCTCCCTGGAGGCTGGGGGCGCGGCGTCGGCGTATATCTTCAGGCGCCACGTCAGGGAGCAGGTATCCGCCAGGGAAGTGGGGCTCTTCTCCAGCGCCGAGGCACGTATCTCACCGTCGTAGAGGGTCAAGGCCCTGCGGTAGTGGCCCATGGCCAACTCGAAGAGGGCCAGGTGCCAGGAGAGATGGACGTGGAAAGGCGCTCGACGGTCATATGAGGGGATCCAGTCGCTGAGGAACCGGGAGCCCCCCGAGTGGTCCCCTGTCTCGAAGAAGACGTGGGCCACAGAGTGGGACGCCACCGCGTTGGACCGCAGCTCCACCGAGCGCTCCCCCAGGCGGCGGGCCTCCTCCAGCCTGCCCGTCTCGTGGTGGGCGAAGGAATACCGGGCCAGAAATGCCCAGTCATCGTCGGGGTACTGGGACTCGAGGCCCTTCATCAGGCCGAAGAGTTGCTGCGGGTAGTCCGGCACCCCAGCGCCGCTGCACCCCTGGAGGTACATCCGCCAGGCCATGGTGAGCATCAGCGCGTCCCGAGGATATTCGGCCATGTGCTCGCGGATGAGGGCGACAGACTTGGGTCCCTGGCCGTTGACGTACAACCCCATGCCCTCCACGCTCCGCTGCTCCCTGGGGGTTGCGTCCGTTGAAAGAGATTGAGCCTGTCTGATACACTCCTTCGCCTCGTCCATCTTCATCCGCAGGATAAGCATGGTGGCCATGGCTGCGTAGGGCAGGGCGAACCCCTCGTCGGCATCGATGGCCTGCTGGAACTTCTCCTCGGGCCCGTAGTCTTGGGCCATGAGCAGGTCGACGCCTTCTTCGTAACGCTCTGCGGCGGTGATGGATGTGGTGCTCAAGGGGAGCCCGTACCGGTCTTTGATTCCACTTGCCCTGCCCATGCCACTCTCCTTGTATCTTGGTTTGGGTGTGTAACAATCACTTCACTTAGGTGGATCGGGGTGCGGCAGACCGGTTTCTCCTTGGTTATGGAAGACCGCCAGAAAGCGAGGGTCGCCGCACCCCTTCCGAATAGAGCCCGAACAGTTGCCTGGGCCAACGGAGCCCGCATCTTGCAAGGACGGGCCAATAATTCGCAGGAGGTGCTGATGGAACAGGAAGCGATCTACGTAGGTATCGATGTAGCCAAGGCGCAGCTGGACGTTGCCGTCCGTCCCACGGACGACAGATGGGAGGTCTCCCATGACGATGCAGGGGTCCGGCAGCTGGTCTCGCGGCTGAAGGCCATTGAGCCGGTGATGGTGCTGCTGGAGGCTTCTGGCGGCTTGGAAGTGCCGCTGGTGGCTGCCTTGGCAGCCGACGCGGTGCCTGTGGTCGTCGTCAACCCCCGCCAGGTGCGGGACTTCGCCAGGGCCACCGGGAAGCTGGCCAAGACCGACGCTCTGGACGCGGCGGTTCTGGCTCACTTCGCCGAAGCGGTTCGTCCACCCGTGCGCCCTCTGCGAGACGCCGAGACCCAGGCCCTTAACTCCCTGGCTGCCCGCAGGCACCAGGTGATGACCATGCTGGTCTCGGAGAAGAACCGCTTGAGCGCCGCCGCCATCGCCGTCCGTCCCCGCATCGAGGCCCACATTGCATGGCTGGAGCGAGAGCTGGACGACCTGGATGAGGGACTGCGGGCAGACTCTCCGCCAGAGTCCCGTATGGCGAGAGAAGGATGACCTCCTGCGCACCGTTCCCGGCGTGGGAGAACAAGTCTCCATCTCTCTCCTGGCCTATCTGCCGGAGCTGGGCACGCTGGACCGCCGGCAGATCGCCGCCCTGGTAGGGGTGGCTCCCTTCAACCGGGACAGCGGCACCCTGCGGGGCAAACGCACCGTCTGGGGTGGACGCGCCCGCATCCGCGCCGCCCTGTACATGGGAGCGCTGGTTGCCAGTCGCTTCAACCCTGTTATCAGGGACTTCTACCAGCGGCTGCTGGCCGCTGGTAAGCCCAAGAAGCTGGCCCTCACAGCCTGCATGCGCAAGCTGCTCGTTATCCTCAACTCCATGCTCAAGCATCGCTCACCCTGGCGCGACCTGACTCCGGCAGTCGCCGGTCATTCCTCTTGACTTTCAAGACAGTTGCTTTACGCTTAGGTTAGAGTCCGGACAGTTGCAGTGTAATCAGGCCCTCCTCACGGTGTCAACTTTCCGACCGTAGCCGCATGTTGACCTGCTCCAACACCGGGAGCATAATTGACCTGCCGTCGGCGCGGAGCCCGACAAATATCCCGATCCTGGGAGGCTCGACATGGGTAGCTACAGAGTCATCTCCTCGGACAGCCACGTTGTTGAGCCGCCGGACCTGTGGACCGGCAGGGTTGAGCCGAAGTTCAGGGACCGCGCTCCCCGGGTTATCCGCAACGAGAAGGGTGGCGACTGGTGGCATTTCAGACGGGCTGACGGGGGCCAGCGCCGAGGCAGGAACCCAGGCAGGCAGCCGCTTCAACGAGCCGGAGACGATGAGTATCGAGCAAAGCTACGAAGATGTGCGTCCCGGGGGCTACGTCCCCGAGGAGCACGTGAAGGACATGGATATCGACGGAGTGGACGTCGGGATACTCTATCCCACTGCCGGCACTTTTATGTACCGTTCACAGGATAGCGAATACCTGAGCGCCATGTTCCGGGCCTACAACGACTGGTTGGCCGAGTTCTGTAAGCCCTTCCCCCGCAGGCTCAAGGGGGTGGGACTGCTCAACCTTGACGACATCGAAGAAGGCGTGGGAGAGTTGGAGCGCTGTGCGCGGATGGGCTTGGTGGGCGCGATGATCCCGGTGGCCGCCCCGATGGGGAGGTGGTACGAACAGCCCGAGTACGAGCCCCTGTGGGCAGCGGCCCAGGACCAGGGGATGCCCCTCAGCCTGCACACCAACACTAACCGTCCGGGCACGCCCCAGGAGCTCGAGACCTACCTACCCATCCGGAATCACCTGAGCTTCGCCATCAACAACGACTACTGGCCCCGTATGTCCTTGAGCCACATGATCTTCAGCGGCGTGTTCGAGCGCTACCCGCGGCTGCAGGTCGGCGCCATCGAGTTCGAGCTATCCTGGGTACCCAACTTCCTGGACCGGCTGGACTATAACTACACACAACGGATTCGGGGTGAGCGGTACCGGTTCAAGGAAGACATGACGCCCAGCGAGTACTTCCACCGGAACGTATTCCTCAGCTTCCAGGAGGATGCCCTGGGCATGCGGGACCGTGACATGATAGGTGTGGACAACATCCTCTGGGGCTCCGACTACCCCCACGTGGAGTCAACCTTCCCCCGCAGCCAGGAGATCCTGGAGGATATCCTGGCCGACTGCACCGAAGAGGAAAGGGCCAAGATCGTGGGGGCCAACGCCGCCCGCATCTACCGCCTGGACTAGATACGAACCAGCCAGGCTTAGCTTTCCAGAAAGTCCAGCACGTGGCCGGCTAGCTCCTGGGGCTTCTCCACGGCGAAAAAGGCGCCCGCTCCCTCTACGATGGCCGTGTTCTTCAGCGTCCCCTCGGTGAACAGGTCCGCCTGCTGGCGGGTGAACCTGCCCGCGAAGTCGTGCTCTCCGGCCATCAGCAAGGTCGGCGGCTTGACCAGCGGTATCCGATTGGTGACGTAGTAATGGCGTATGACCTCGTGGGCGATGTGGGGCCAAGGGCGCCGAGACTGGAGGCCCAGCATCGTCATCTTGTCCATGATCTCCGGGGTTGTCGACGGACTGGCCCATGCTTGTTTCTTGCTCCACTCGTCGGCCAGGTGAGAGCCGTCCATCTCTCTGTTGTTTTGAAAAGTATCGATCACGGTTTGCCGGAGGCGCGCTCGCTCCTCCTCTCCCGACCAGTCGGGGATGCTGATCAGGATCAGCTTCTCTATCCGCTCCGGGTGGAGGATAGCCAGCTCGATGGACATGTGGGCGCCACCGTGCTGCCCCAGGACGATGCTCCGGTCCAAACCCAGCGCATCCATGACGTGGACTATCACCCGGACATCGTCGTCATAGGGATAGGTGGGGCCCTTGTCGCCGGGCTCGTTGAACTCCTTTATGAATCGGGAGCTTTCGGGGATCGGGTCGGAAAGTCCGTGCCCCATGCGGTCGAAGGCCACGACCCTGTACTTGGTCGCCAGGATGGGGATGACCTCGGCGAAAAGCTCCGAGGAGTAGGTGTGAGGATGCACTATCAACAGGGGTGGGCCGTCCCCCGCCGTGCGGTAGTGGACCTGACCCTCGGGGATGTCCAGGAACCCTCGTCTAATCTTGACGCTCATCGTAGTGCCTCCTATCGTTCGGCCAGTCTTTACTGCTTCAGGAAGTCCAGCACCCGTCGGGTGAACTCCTCGGGCTTCTCCAGGGCGAAGAAAGCCCCTACTTCCTCTACTACTGCAGACTGCACCGGCGTCCCGGCCGGCAGCAGGGTGGCCTGCCGCTGGGTGAACCTGCCGGCGAAGTCATGCTCGCCCGCCATGATCAGCGTGGGGACCTTCAGCGACCGCAGGCGGTCGCTGCCGTGATAGTACCAGATGACCTGGGATGGTAGGGTAGGCCAGGGACGCCGGGCCTGCAACGCCGCCATTGCCAGCCTGTCCATGATCTCCGGCGTGGTGGAAGGGCTGGCCCAATCGAGCTTCTGCTGCCACTCGACCGCCAGGTGGGAGCTGTCCATGCCGGGCTCTCGATGGGAGTCCTTCACGCGCCGCCAGACCTGCTCCCGCTCCTCCTGGCTCTCCCAGTCCGTGATGCTAATCAGCACCAGCTTCTCCACCAGCTGGGGATGGAGGAGGCCCATCTCGATGCCCAGGTGTGCGCCGGTGTGCTGGCCGACGATGACGGTGCGCTGTATCCCCAGGGCACCCAGAACCTGGACCACGATATCGACGTACTCGCCGTAGGGAAAGGTGGGTCCCTTATCGCCGGGCACGTCGTACTCGGCGATGAACCGGAAGGACTCCGGGGCGGGGTCGGAGCCTCCGTGCCCCAGCCGGTCCAGGGCGAAGACCTGGTACCTGGCTGCCAGCAGAGGGATAACGTCGGCGAATAGCTCTGACGAGTAGGTGTTAGGGTGCAACAGTAGCAGGGGTGGTCCGTCCCCTGCGGTCCGGTAGTGGACCTGACCATGGGACGTATCCACGAACCCGCGCTTCACCGGGACGCTTCCTTTCATGGCTATTCGCCACGGAGGCACTGAGACACGGAGAACCCGTTTCTATTCATTCCGGTGCGACTCGGTGTCTCCGTAGCTAACCCTCCCTTTTGCGTATCGGGCCGGAGATTTATCCGGCATTTTGAAGCTTTCGTTTCGCTTCGTCCCAGTTGATGGAGCCGTCAAAGCTAGTCCAATCTACGAACCCTGTCTTAGGCCCGCCCCAAGTGCCGATTCGCTTCATGGCCGTAGCATGGGGCTCAGTGCGTGTGAAAGTCGCCATGGCTGCCTTGTCCTTCCACACGGTAAAAGTGTAGAACATCTTGGTGCTTAATTCTGCCTTCACGCGCCATCGGATTAGCCCTGGCGTTTGGTTGAGTTGTTTGAACACTCGCCCGCTCATTCGTAAGAAAGGAAGCAGGTACCACCATTTGCGCAAGTGGAGTACGGTTGCAGCGCAGAGCAATTCGGCACCTGGCTCTGCCGAGCTAACCTCCTGTCCGGGCATCACTGACCCCCTTGTTCAGAAGTAGTGCTGGATTGTGCGGTCAACTATATGGTTTTATTTCTGGCCGAAGGTCCTGATGACCTGGCGGGCGGACTCTACCTTGTCCGCGCGGCTCCTGTTCTCGGTGGGGGTCGCTATGGAGAACCAGTGCAGGTCGTTGGTGTACTCCACTACCCGTCTGCGACAATGGTCAGCGTCGCCTATGATGGTGAAGGCATCCACCATACGGTCGCTGACGGCCCTGGCGGCTCCCTCGGTGTCACCGGCGTCCAGGGCTGCGGCGCCCTCCTTTACCTCTTCCGCGAACCCCACGTCGGCCAGAAGCTGCTTGTGGTAGTCGACACGGAAGTACGTCGCCGAGGTGTTGCGCCGGAAGGTGTCTTTGGCCCGTTCGGCCTCCTGGGAGTCCTCGGTGATCAGGACCCTCCGGCCGCCCATCATGTCCAGGTCGCCCAGCGACCGGCCCGCTGCCTTGGCGCCCTCCTCCAGGGCCGGTAGTCCGTAGTCCTTGAGCCATGGGATGGTGTAATCCCAGTTCAGCAGGATGCCGTCGGCCCACTTCCCGGTCTCCACGATCATGTTGCGGCGGGTCGCCCCGATGAATATGGGCAGATGAGGGTAGGGCGGCGGCTCCGGCGGAGCAAAGCCGGAGACACTGTAGAACCGCCCTTCATGGTTCACGGGGGAGCTCGGGCTGGCGTTCCACAGCTTGCGAAGCAGCTCGACGTACTCCTTCATGCGGGACAGGGGAGCCTGTCCGGGGATGCCGTGGTAGTTCTCGTTCCACACCCGGGGCATGCTGCCCAGGCCCAGGACGAAGCGGCCCTCGCTGACCTGGCTGAGGCTGCGGCAGGCCCGGGCCATGGTGACCGGGGTGCGTGTCCAGGTCGCGATGTTGGTCACCAGCTTGATGCGTTTGGTGACGGCGGCGACACCCGATAGGGACACCAGGGAGTCGGTGAAAGCGTCGCCGGTGGTGGCCGAGTAGAATCCGGCATCCTCGGCCTCCTGTGCCACGGGCAGCATATCCTGGGGATGCAGCGAGAACAGGCTGATATCCAGCCGGGGGGCCTGGCTACTCATGACACTCTCCTTCCAAGTGACGGTCAGGTGACGGCGGAGTTGGGTCGATGAAGACGGGGACTTGCCGCTTTACAGGACGGCTTCGGTGAGGGGTTCCAGGGTGGTCCAGTCGATGTCGACCCCTAATCCAGGAGCCTGGGGACCGTGGACGTACCCCTCTGCGTCCATCTCCACGTCCTCCACGAGCCCGAAGCTGTAGTTCTCCGGTGGTATCAGGAGGGGGAACATGTTGAAGTTGCCTCCGGACAACATCGCGTGCAGGTTGGCCACGTTCAACATGGAGTTGCCTCCGTTGTGGAGGGAAATCATCAGGTGATGGGCCTCGCAGAGGGTTGCCAGCTTCTTTATGCCGGTGATTCCGTCCTTGGCCGGCTCGCCGATCAGTATGCGGGCGGCCTGCTGGCCGATGGCTGTGGGAGCCTGGGACAGCCGGAACTCGGGACGGTCGCTCATCGCGATGGGGGTCTCCAGCCTTCGGCTTAGCTCTGCCAGTGAGACCAGGTCGGTGGGGTCGACGGGGTCTTCGTACCAGGCGAAGTCCAAATCGTCCAGGGCCCTGCCCAGGTACAGCGCTTCGCGGAAGCCGTACTCGCAGCCGCTGTCGAAGGCCAGGGCCATGTCGTCGCCCACGCCCTCGCGTATCCTCTCGCACACCTCGGCGGCCCTGTTGACGTCGGGTACAGCGTGGTGGATCTTGTATCCGTGATACCCACGATCCCTGGCGGCCAGGGCATCCTCCACGTTGGCCTCTATGTCGCCGATGTACAGGGCACTGGCGTAGGCGGGGGTTTTGTGCTTGTATGCCCCGAGCATCTTGTAAAGGGGGAGATCAGCGGCCTTCGCGGCAAGGTCCCACAGCGCCACGTCCACCGCCATCACGGTGGCGTCGCTCACTCCCCAGCCGTGGGCCCGATGCTGGAGCTCGTGCCATATAAGCTCCCGGTCCGCGGCATTCCTGCCTACCAGGAACGGCTTGATTACCTCTGCCAGTGGTGTGATGGAGTGGGTGTTGTCGGTCTGGGGATTGCCGACGAAGGAGTGACCTTCCAGCCCCTCCTCGCTGATGACTCGGAGCACACCCAGGTAGCATTTTCCGTTGGAGATAAAGGGGGTGCTAACTTGCTGGGCGACCACGTGTACCTTGACGTCCTTGACATTCAGGTTCATGTTTCTGCCTCCGACCAGAGTACGGCCACCGGACCAAGTCAGTGTAGATGGCGCTAACCGGGGTGTCAACGGACGGGAGATCGGGCTACCCTTCTCCTACTGTCTCCTTGAACCTCCGCATGGAGTCTATGTGGTCCTGGACAGAGGCCAGTCCAGCGGCGCTGGGGCTCATCCCGGCCCCGCTGCTGGCGAAACCAACGTGGCTCGCCCCGATCTCCTTCCAGGCCTCCATCTCTCCCAGCCAGTCCTCGGGTCCCTTGCCCTCCACCGTGATCCTGCCCTCGATGCCGATGGACGCCGGGTCGCGGCCCGCTTCCCGGGCGTAGCCTCGCATCCGCTCGATAACCTCGCGGCCCGCGTTGTCGGGAGGGAACACCGGGAGCCAGCCGTCGGCGAGCCGGGCCACCCGGCGCAGCACATAGTCGGGAGGCACGGGACCGTAGGTCCAGCCGGCGCCGATCCATATCGGGATGGGGCGCTGCACCGGAAGGGGGTTCAGGCCGGCATGGGTGATTTCGTGCCAGCGACCCTCGAAGCTGACCACCTCCTGGGTCCATAGCGCTCGGAGCACCGCGATCTGCTCCTCGCTGCGGCGACCCCGTGTGTGGAAGTCCTGGCCCAGGGCCTCGTACTCCACCGGGTTCCACCCCACTCCTATGTCCAGCCGCAGCCTTCCGCCGCTGAGGACATCCACCTCGGCCGCCTGCTTGGCCACCAGGGCCGTCTGCCGCTGCGGCAGGATCAGGATGCCGGTCACTAGCTTGATGCGACTGGTTATGGCGGCGAGGTAGGCCAGCAGGGTGAAGGCCTCGTGGATGACGCTCTTGTGGTTGTAGGGCATCACCTCCATCTCGGGATGCCTCTCGGGGTCGGCGCCCAGGACGTGGTCGATTACCCGTATGTGGGAGTAACCCAGGTCCTCCGCGGCCTGCACGTACTCGCGAATCGCGCCGGGATCGGCTCCTATCTCCGTGGTGGGCAGCGCCACTCCGATCTCCACCGTCTCCTCCTTATCGTGCAATAGAGCGCTTCCAGGGGTTCCGTTGAGAGCAGTATCCCCGCTGGCTGGATAGGCGTCAATAGGGAGTCCAGGGAGTACAATAAAGCGAGTATTGAATCGAAAGGGGGCACCGTGGCCAAGACAGTCCTTTATCATCGTGACGAGACCACGGGGTACATAACGCTGAACAGGCCCGAGGTGCTGAACGCCATCAACGAGGAGTGGTTGGCGGACTTGGCGGCGGCCGTAGCAGAAGCGCGGCAAGACGCTCGGGCCAGGACCGTCGTGGTGAGTGGGGAGGGGCGGGCCTTCTGCGCCGGGGCTGACCTGAGGGAGGGCACCAGGCAGTACGACAACCTCACGGAGTACCGGCAGAGTCGGATCGATCCCATGCAGGACATCGGCCGGGCCCTTCGCAGGCTGGACAAGCCCCTCATCGGCCAGGTCCACGGCTATGCCGTAGGCGGGGGTTGCGAGCTTGCCCTGATGTGCGACCTCCGCCTCGCAGCCGAGGGGACTCACTTTGGGTTCACCGAGGTGCGGGTGGGCGCTACGGTGACCCTGGGAGGCATCTATAACCTGGCCAGGGTCGTGGGCATGGGACGGGCCTTCGAGATGCTCTACACAGCGGAGCTGATCGATGCCCAGGAGGCGTGGCGCATTGGGCTGGTAAACAGGGTGGTGCCCGCCGGGGACCTGGACGCGGCCGTGGTCGAGTTGGCCCGGCGCATCGAGAGCCACTATCCCCTCTAACTGGCCCTGACGAGAAACTCTGTGTATAAGGCAATGGACTCCGATTTCGACGCTGCCCTGGAAGACGAGGCCCAGGCGTCCCTTATCTCTCACGCCGGCGGAGCGAGGATGACGGGGATGAAGGATGCCATGGATCGGATTCGAGGTCGAAAAGAGGAAAGCGGCCGGTAGCCGCGTTTAGCCCCGGTCGTACTTTTGCGGGGCCAGGGTGGTGTAGGTGACCGGGGTCGTGGTGATGAGGCCACCGTCCACGGGCAAAACCACGCCGGTGACCCAGCGGGACTCGTCCCCGGCCAGGTAGAGGGCGGCCGACGCGATGTCCCAGGCGGTGCCCTCGGTGCCCAGTGGGGAAGCGTCCCGGCGCTGTCCACGGAGGGTCTCGTCCATGCGGTCGGCCACCATGGGCGTGTAGACCAGCCCTGGCGCGATGCAGTTGACCATTACGTTGTCCCGGCCGTGGTCGGCGGCCATGGACATGGTCAGGCCGATGACGGCCGCCTTGGAGGTGGTGTACGGTGTGCTGCTGTGGGCCCGCAGGCCGGCGATGGAGGCCACGTTGATGATGGAGCCTCCTCCGGTCTCGATCATGCGGGGGATGGCGCAGCGGCTGGCCAGGACGATGCTCTTGACGTTTATCGCCATCACGTGGTCCCAGTCCGCCTCGCTGACGTCCAGGATGGAGCCGCGGCGAGAGATGCCTACGTTGTTGTCCAGGACGTCCAGGCGCCCGTATCGGTCAACGGCCGCCTCTACCATGCGCTCGCAGTCGCCGGCGTTGGTCACGTCGGCCTGGAAGACCGAGGCCTCGCCGCCCTCCTCTTTAATCATAGCCAGGGATTCCTCGGCCCGCTGGGCGACGGCGTCCACCAGCAGCACTCGGGCGTCCTCTCGGGCAAAGGTGATCGCCGCGGCCTTGCCGTTGCCCACGCCCGGACCGCTGGATCCGGCCCCGGTTACAATGGCTACCTTTCCTTCAAGCCTGAGGGGTCTGTCTGGCATCATAATGCTCCTTGTAGGAATCTAGCGAGTGCATTTGGTCTCGCTCAGGATGGGGTAACGGGCTAGGCGGGGAGAGTGCAAGGCACGCTTCAGCCCCTTCTTTCGGAGCGTCGGCCCGAACGCCTTGAGAAGATCGAGCCCAAGCCGGCAAAGATCGCTGCGCCGATAAGCGTCCCAATAGCTGCACCAGCGATTCCGCCAAAAACAACCGCTGCGAAGTCAGCGCTCTCAGAGGTCTCATCAGAAAAAAATTGGTGGACTATTGTCGATCCCACATACCCACCAACGCCGAGCCCCAATATTGCTCCCCCTACCAGCCAAACACCCGCTGCAAGACAGCCAGAGGCGCAACCCATACTCCTCTCCTGAAGTCGGTGCCGGACGACCCAACAGGCAGCTTGGGTGACCGTCAGCCCTGTTACAGGCTACTTCCACGCACGTCCTTCATCCTGCGACAAGCTCTCAAGATGAGCGAAGTTGGGTGGTTGTCGAACCCGGGTTTAGTCGGGCACGTCCAGGTCCACGATGGGACCGAACTGCTGCCCCCCGAACACGTCGCTGTCTGCGAGGTCGCCGGAGTAGTTGGGCCGGGGGATGCTGAACTTGATGGCCAGGGCGTTGTCGCAGTCGAAGAACATCACGTCCTCAACCGGGGTGTTGTACAGCCGCGACACCAGCTCCGGGTTGAGGACCTTCGAGTCTCGCACACGTTTGTAGACCTCAGGATCGTCGAACATCACGTCGAAGGTGAGGACGAAGGGCCCGGCGTTCTTGCTGCGCACCAGCTTGGTCACTTCCCACAGCTTGGCCATCCCTATACCTCCACCAGCTCCGTGCGGAACATCTCGTAGGGGTCTGCCGGCTCCACCACGTGGTTCAGGCTGAAGCGGTATACCGCGCCCCGGTTCAGCACCGCCGGGCTGTAGGGGTAGGCCAGGCCGGTGATGAGGCCGTGCCACTCGGGTACCGGGTAGTGGAGGGCGAAGTGTTCTATGGCGTCGGCCAGGTCGGTGGCCAGCTCCTGGGACTCGGCGGTGACCTCCATGATCAGGCAGACCTCATGGGCCGGGGTGTCCACTGGCTCCAGGGGGCCCATGGTGCCGTTGAGGCCGTAGATTCGGATGTGGAACTGGTAGTCGACGCCCATCTCCATGCCGTCGAAGGAGTTCCTGATGCGCTGGTCCAGGCGCTCCTGCATGCTCGCCAGCCAGCTCTGGAGCTGGCGTATCATGACCGGGTCCCGGATGCTGCCGACGATCACGCTCTGGTAGCCGACCATCTCCGCCCCTTCCAGCTTGATGGTGTAGGTGTCGGCGGGGATGAACTCGCTGCCCCAGACCCGGACGGCGCGGTCGCTGATGGCCTCGTAGCGGGCGTTAGTTACGTCGAGAGTGCCGCTGGGCTCCTTGAGCAGGAAGGGGTGGGCGTTCTCGTACAGGGTGTGGGAGGCTATGCTCTGGGGGGTGCAGATGTACTCGGGATTGGGCGGCTCTATCACGAACTCGCCCTCACGCACCCAGGCCATCATTCCGTCGGGATGGCGGCGCACCGCCACAGAGGCGGCGCCGCACTCCAGAATCTTGGCGGAGTGCCACGCCATGCTGGCCGGCAGGCCCTTCTGCATGGGGACGGCCGCGAAGATGGAGGTGTCGCTGGAGCGGCCCGCAAGGACCACCTGGGCGCCTTCCTCCAGGGCCCGGAGGTAGGGCTCCGTGCCCATCATGCCCACGATGTGGCTCGCCCGGTCGATGACCTCCTCGCTTATCTCGGGGGCCGGGTTCAGAGGCTTGATCTTGCCCTGGCGCAGCTTCTCTTTGAGGTACTCTTTGTCCTGCTCGGCGTGAATCAGGGCCAGGCGGAAGTGCAGTCCTTCCTCACGGGCGGCCTCCTGGAGCACGTTGGCGGCCCACTCAAGGTTCAGGTCGGCGCCGCCGGTCCCGGCCGAGCCCACCAGCATGGGGATGTTGGCCGAGCGGGCCGCCAGGAGCATCAGCTTCATGTCCCGTTTCACCGCCCGCTTCGGGAACATGCACTTGCCGCGGCCCAGGGCGTCGGGCCCGTGGTCGGTGGAGCCGCCGTCGGCGCCGATGAAGTGGGGCTCCCACTCCATGGCCCGGGCCAAAGAGCTCTCAAGGTAGCTGGAGCCGACGACGCCGGTGGGGGCGAGGGCTCGTACTTCATTCACCACGATGCACCTCCCGCGATAGCTGTCTGAAGGGGCTTGGCCTCGTGAGTATCCTAGCACTTCACCTACACTGCGTCAACGAAAGAGGGCTTGACGCCGTGGCTCCAGGCGACTAGCCTCTCATTGCGATAATGGAAGAATTGCTCAGGGGGTGAGTCATGGCCCAGAAGAGGATCGGGGTGCTCATAGGGAGCACCTATCCCGCGAACCTTAACGCCGCCGAGGTTCTGGAGGATATAGTAAAAGCCGAGGAGATGGGCTTCTCGGCGGCGTGGATGGTGACCGGCGCCGCCAGCATCGACCCCCTCACCCTCTTCGCCAGCGCCATCATGCGCACCAAACGCATCCTACTGGGGACCTGCATCACCACGACCTTTCCCCGCCATCCCGTAGTGGTGGCCCAGCAAATCCAGGTCCTGGAGCACCTGGCGCCTGGCCGGTTCCGGCTGGGGGTGGGCCCCGGTCACCGGGACAGCCAGATCAGGACCTACGGCACCGACTTTCACGCCCCCCTGGGCCACCTGCGGGAGTATCTGCAGGTCATAAGGACGCTGCTCCACGAGGGGCGGGTGGACTTTGACGGCGAGTACTACACGGCCCACGCCCGCCTGGCCTTCCCGGTACAGATTCCGGTGATGGCCTCGGCCTTACAAGGCAGCTCCTTCGAGGTGTGCGGCGCGGAGTCCGACGGGGTAATACCCTGGATATGCCCCCAGGAATACCTACGGGATGTCGGCATACCCGCCATGAAAGCCGGTGCACAGAAGGCCGGGCATGAGGCACCCCCGTTAGTGGAGATGATGCCTGTGGGGGTCCACGAGAACACCGACGAGGTGCGGGAGGCGATGAAGGAGCAGTTCGGCCACCCGACCCTGCCTTTCTATCAGCGGATGTTCGCCGCCGCCGGATACCCCGAGGCGGCAAGCGGCGTCTGGAGCGACGGCATGATGGACGCCGCGGGCATTTGGGGCGACGAGTCCCAGGTGGCCGAGAACCTCAAGGGAGTGCTGTCGTCCGGAGCCACCGAGATCATCGCCGTCCCCATCATCGCCGGGAAGGACAAGGTGGCGTCGGAGCAGCGCACACTGAGGCTGCTGGCCGAGGTCTCCAGGTCGCTGGAGTGATGCGATGGATCAGCCACCCCGACTTGCCCAGTGATGCGATGGATCAGCCACCCCGACTTGCCCAGTGATGCGATGGATCAGCCACCCCGACTTGCCCATAGAGGGTGGAAGATTCGCCGGGCGCCGCTTCATCTCTTAACAGAACAGGAAGTGAAGTAAGAGGGCCGGTGCAGGGGCAAGGTTGCATGACAGATAGGGGGCGCTCGATGAAGCCGCGAGAGACGCTGGCGACCGCCACTACGCCTGACGGCACCCGCTTCGAGCTGCAGCGCCACGATGGCAACTACGTCATTCGAGCCGACGGCTACGAACTGATGACCAGCTATTGGCACGGCTCGGAGGATGCGATGATGTCGCTCGCCTGCCCCAAGCCCCGCGCGGGTGCCTGCATCCTGATCGGCGGACTTGGGATGGGATACACTCTTGCCGCGACGCTCGATCTACTGCTGCCTGAGGGCTCCGTGGTCGTTAGCGAGCTAGTTCCAGAGGTGGTCGAGTGGAACCGCGGCCCGCTGGGGCCACTGGCCGGGCACCCCCTCGACGATCCCCGCACTGACCTCATTGTGGGCGACGTCGCCGATGTCATTCTGGCCAGCGAGTCGCGCTTCGACGCGGTCTTGTTGGATGTGGACAACAGCGTCGATTCGTTCTCGCAGGCAGACAACTCATGGCTCTACACGCCGAAGGGGCTAGCCGCGATACACAGCTCATTGCGGCCCCGTGGCGCGCTTGCCATATGGTCGGTAGGCACGAAGAAGACCTTCGAGGGCAGGCTCCGCGCCGCCGGTTTCACTGCTTCTACGCACCCCGTCAGAGGGCGCGACGGGCGCGGCGGACACTACTCCGTAATCGTGGGACGGAGGCGCTGAAGCCAACGCGAGCACCTATCGCTATGCCACTCTATACCCCGGCCCGTCTCAGGGCTTCAGTCTAAATTGAGGGTCGACGCGTGTGCCACTCGGTGGCGGACTCGTAGGCCTGGGCCACCCGCATGACCGTTCCTTCCTCGAAGGCCCTGCCACCCAGCTGGATGCCGATGGGCATGCCCTCTTTGGAAGTGAAGCCACAGGGAACCACGATAGCCGGCAGCGCGGCCAGGCTGTAGGGAGTGGTAAAGGACCGCGCCCCGAACTGGCGGGCTATCACGTCCTCCTTGCTGTTGAAGACCACCTCCTCGTCGTCGATCCTGGGGGAGGGCCCGCCGGACATTGGGGAAAGCAGCACATCAACCCGTCCAAGGACCGCCATCATCTGCTCCCGCAGCACGCCCCGGGCCTGCTGGGCCTTGTTGTAGATGCCGGCGGACACCAGGCTGGCGGACATGAGCCGCGCCCTGGTGGCGCTGTCGTACTCCATGGGTCTGGACCTTATGGAGTCGAAGTGAGCATGGGCGCCGTCGGTGTCACAGATGGCGACGAAGAAGGGCGCGGACAGGGGGATCAGCGGTACCGAGACCTCCTCCACCGAGGCGCCCAACTCCTCCAGCACTTCCATGCTGCGCTGGAAGGCCTGGATTACGTCTGGGTGGGCCGACTCCGGCGGCAGGAGCTCCTTGATGACACCGACCCGGGTGCCCTGGATGCCGTCCTTCAGCCCGATCCGGTAGTCGGGCACCGGCAGCTCGCTGGACATCGCATCCTTGGGATCGTGTCCGGCGATGGCGTGGAGCACGATGGCACAGTCTTCCACGCTCTTGGTCATGGGCGAGGCGGCGTCCATGGACCAGCACACTCCGAAAGTGCCGTGGCGGCTGATCCTGCCGTAGGTCGGTCGCAGGGCGACGGTGCCGCAGGCCGCCGCTGGGATACGCCCCGAGCCTCCGGTGTCCTCGCCGATGGCCGCCGCGCACAACGACGCCGCGACCGCGGCCCCCGAGCCGCTGCTGGAGTGGCCTGGGATCCTGTCGGGGTCCCAGGGGTTTCGCGGGGTGCCGTAGGGATGGACCCTGGTCCCTCCCATGGCGAACTCGGCCTGGTTCTGCTTTCCCAGCAGCACCATCCCGGCCTCCTTGAGCCGGGCCACGATGGTGGCATCCTGGTCGGGGACATTGTGGGCGTAGATGCGGGAGCCAATGGTGGTGCGGATGCCCTTGGTGTCGAACTGGTCCTTGAGGCCCATGGGAATGCCGTGGAGGGGCCCGCGGTACTCGCCCCTGCCGATCTCGGCCTCGGCCTGCCGGGCCGCAGCCAGGGCCTCGTCGGGGGAGACGGTGATATAGGCGTTGAGCAGCCCGTTCAGCCGCTCTATGCGGTCAAGGTAGGCCTGTGTAAGCTCGACCGGCGACACCTGCCTGGACTTGATGAAGGGGGCCAACGTCGTGACAGTCTCGTGCACCATCTCGCCGGTTTTCATCTCGTCTGACCTCCCTCGACGGAGAATATGGGTACCGGGTCCACCCCCGCCAGAGGGGTGTGCCGCACCTTGTTAAGCTCTTCCAGGAGGGCGGTGAACCTGTAGGTGACCTCGCTCAGGTTCTCTTCGGGAATATCGAGTCCGAGCCCGTGGGCCAGTGTCCTGACGTCCGCTTCGGAGAGGTCTGCCGGCAGCTCGGCGGGCATGGGAGCTTCGCTCATCTCATTACCTCCGTGGCTTTGTGTCTTGGTTATTGGGGATACGGATTGGACCGTTGGGTGGTCCCGGTCGTTGCTACGAGTTCCCTCCCCCCTGTTCTATGTGGAGGATCAAGGTTGGAGGTGACTCGGCCTACCCCTTTTCCGAAGGGTAGTGCTCCAGCCACCAGCGGGCTATATCCACCCTGCGGGCGAACCAGACCCCTGGGAAGCTCTTGGCGTACTGCAGGAACCGGTCCACGGCCATCGACCGGGGCGGCCGGCCGGCGATACGGCAGTGCAGGCCCACCGTCATCATCTTGGGGTTATCCCTTCCCTCTTCGTAGAGGCAGTCGAAGGAGTCCTTCATGTACTCGTAGAAGTCTCCGACGCTGTTGAGGCCGCCGCGCCAGAACCGGGCGTCGTTGACCTCGATACTGTAGGGCACCACCAGCCAGGGCTGGTCCTTGACCTTCGTGTAGTAGGGAATGTCGTCGTTCACCGAGTTGCTGTCGTAGATGAAGCCGCCGATCTCCGCCAGGAGGTCTCGCGTGTTCACGCTCACTCCGTAACGGGTGAACCAGCTTACCGACCTCTCCCCAGTGGTTCGCTCCAGGGATTCGGTGGCCTTCAATATGGCCTCTTGCTCCTTCTCGCGGTCGAAGGCGTAGTACTCCTCCCAGCGATAGCCGTGGCCGCATACCTCGTGGCCCCGTCTGGCTATTTCCTTACCCACCTCGGGGTTGCGCTCCACAGCCAGGGCACAGGAGAAGAAAGTGGACTTGATGTCGTACTTGTCCAGCAGGCGGAACAGGCGCCACACACCCACCCGGCTTCCGTACTCGAACATCGACTCGTTGAGCAGGTCCCGGGTGTCCATGGGCATGGGCGATGCCACCTCACCGTTGGTCTCCCGGTGGGAGTCCCCGTCCAGCATGGAGTACTCGGAGCCCTCTTCGTAGTTCACTACCACCGATATAGCGAGGCGTGCGTCGCCGGGCCATCGCACAGTGGGCGGGTTTTTCCCGTATCCAACCAGGTCGCGCTCGATCATTCGCATCTCCCCGACAGTCAGAATCGCCGGCACAATTATAACCGTGGCGTGAAGGGGTGTAAATCCGAGGTTTGACGACCGTAGGCCCCTTTGCTATGATTCAGTCCACCATGACCGGCTCCGCCAAAACCACCCGCGACCAGGATTTCATCCACGACCTGGTCGGCCACCTGGTGAAAACGCCCTACGAGGCCCTGCCCGATTCCGCCCTTCGGGCGGCCAAAACCTTCATCCTGGACACCTTTGGGGTCGCCATCGTCGGCACCCTGGCCCCCGGGGTGGGGGAGACCGAGAGGATCCTCAAAGATTGGGGTGGCAAAGAGGAGAGCTCGGTGCTGGTGCTGGGAGGCCGGCTGCCCTCAGCCTCGGCCGCGATGCTGAACAGCTTCATCATGCACAACCAGGAGTTCGACTGCGCCCACGATCGGGCCGTGATCCATCCCTTCACCACCGCCCTCCCCGTTGCCCTGGCCGTCGCTGAGGCGAAGGGCGGGGTGTCCGGCCGAGAGCTCCTCACCGCGGTCACCCTCGGGGTGGACGTCTCCTGTTCCATCGGCGTCGCTACGCAGTCCCCCATGCGCCATTTCCGTCCCGGGACCACCGGGGCCTTTGGCGCCGTCGCCGCGGCAGGTAAGGTCCTGGGGTTCGACGAAGCGACCCTGGTCAACGCTATGGGCATCCTCTACAGCCAGATATGCGGCACCCTGCAGCCCCACCACGAAGGGTCCATGGTGAACTCCATGCAGACCGGGTTCAACGCCCGGGCAGCGGTCACCGCCGTCTCCCTGGCAGTGGAGGGCGTATCGGGCCCGGTTGAGGTGCTGGAGGGCCGCTACGGCTACCTGCGGCTCTTCGAGGGAGAGTACGATGCAGATAGCGTTCTGGCCAACCTCGGCCGGACCTGGCAGGTGGAGCAGGTAGGCCACAAGCCCTTTCCCTGCGGGCGGCTGACCCAGGGTGTGGTGGAGGCTGCTTTGAGTTTAAGAGAACGGAACGGGATCTCAGCCGACGACGTGCTGGAGGCCGAGGCAGTAGTGCCGCCCCTGGTGCACCGTTTGGTGGGGAGGCCAATGGAGAGGAGCTCGCCCACGGCCCAGTACGCCAAGCTGTCCATCCCCTTCGTGGCCGCCACGGCCCTGGTCAGGGGCAGCGTTTTCGTCACCGACTTCCAGGGGGAGGCGCTGCGGGACCTCGAGGTGCACGACCTGGCCCATCGTATCCGGTCGGTTCAGGACCCAGACAACCACGACGAGAATGCCATGGGGCCCGTGAGGCTGCGGATCAAGCTGCGCAGCGGTGGCGAGCACGAGGCAACCGTGGACCATGCCCTGGGCCACCCCGACAATCCTCTGACCCGGGAGCAGCACCTCGCCAAGTTTCGCAGGTGCTGGGACACGGGAGCCGGGCACCTTCCGGCCGGAAACCGAGAGTTGCTGATCGATCTGGTGGACCGGCTGGAGGATGTGGCGGCCGTCGAGGAGATCAGCCGGGCGCTTCAGCCCGGCTGATACGGGTGCCATCCAACCTTGAAAGTCCTGTCGGGTGTAGTCGCCTGCCTCTTACTGTCGGCGCTCGGTGCTGCGGCTGCTGGTTGTAGCGGAGATCAAGAACCAGACCTGGACCGATACTACCAACGTTTGGACGCCATTTTTCAGGACGTGGCCGACGGATTGGCAGCTCTGGAAGCACAGGTGTCGGAATCCAGCAGCAGGGCTGGGACCGCCGCAAGGTTTTTTAAGGGCGAAACCGAGCTATGGAGGATCGCCGTCATCGACAGACTCGGAGCCATCGTCCCCCCTGCGAAAGTGTCCCAGGCCCACGAGGAGCTCGTAAGGACCGGAGTCGCTTTCCAGGAGCGCCTGGACTACACCCTGGACCATTACTCATCGGTGGTGGAGTCGACGGCCAAGGCCGAGGCTGTTGCGAAGGTCCTGCAGCCGGGGTTGGACGCCTCCAGGGAGCGTTTCGAGGATGCTTGCCGCACGCTTCAAGGCATCGCGGAAGCCGAGGGTCTCGATGTTGAGCTGGGCCGGCAGGTAGCCGGATTCGACTGTAGCCTATAAGAATCAAGCATTACGAGGGGTACCTTTATGGACAAGATCGTAGAAGACCTGAGTTCCTATTCCGCCTCACTGAGCTTCGACGACCTTCCAGCGCCGGTGGTACAGCAGGCCAAGAGGATGATTTTGGACTCCATCGGCTGCGCCTTTGGAGGGTACTCCAGCGAGCCGTCCAGGATAGCGCGGGAGCTGGCCGGCACCGTGTCCAGCACCCAGCCCTCGACCGTCCTGGGGTCCGGCCAGAGAACCTCTCCCGAGATGGCGGCCTTCGCCAACGGGGTGATGATCAGGTACCTGGACTTCAACGACGGGTATACAGGCAAGGACCCGGGGCATCCCAGCGACAACCTGGCGGCCATCCTGCCTCTGGCCGAAGTGGCCCACGCCAGCGGCCGGGAGGTTATCGCCGCAACTGTCCTGGCTTACGAGGTGTTCTGCAGGCTGTGCGACGCGGTTTCTGTGACCTCCCGGGGGTTCGACTACGTTACCCTGGGAGCCATCTCGTCGGGTATAGCGGCGGCGAGGATCATGGGCCTGTCCAGGGACGAGGCGGTCCAGGTCCTGAACCTGTGCATCGCGCCCAACGTCACACTGTACCAGACCCGCATCGGCGAGGTTTCCATGTGGAAGGGCTGTGCCCACGCCAACGCCAGCCGTAACGCCGTCTTCGCGGCCCTCCTGGCCCAGCGGGGCCTCACAGGACCATCGCCCATCTTCGAGGGAGAGGGCGGGTTCTTCCAGGCCGTGAGCGGAGGCCCGTTCCCTATTGAGCAGCTGGCCAGGAAAGATGGGACCTTCAAGATCATGGAGTCCTCGCTGAAGCGGTTCCCCATGGGGTTGTACTCTCAGACCGCGGTCGAGGCGGCGCTGGACGTGCGCGGCAAGCTTTCTGGCATAGGGGATGTTGGGGAGGTCCATGTTCGCACCTTGCAGAAGGCCGTGGATATCATGGCCGGTGACGCAGAGAAATGGCACCCGTCGAACCGCGAGACGGCCGACCACAGCATCCCCTACACGGTAGCGGTGGCTTTGATGCATGGTCCGGTCGAGGTCGGCCACTTCGAAGACGAATACCTCCGTGACCCGAAGCTTCTGGACCTGGTTAAGAAAGTAAAGGTTTCCGCCTCCGAAGAGGCCGACCGCAGGGCGCCAGAGGCCCTGCTTAGCACCGTCGAGGTTGTTACTTCCTCAGGAGAGCGTATCTCCTCGATCGAGGTGCCCTATTACCGGGGCCACTGGAAGAACCCCATGACGGACCAGGAAATCGAGCAGAAGTTCCGCTCACTGGCGGGGGGTATGCTGGATGATGGGCGGACCGATCGCCTTCTCGAACGTCTCTGGAACCTGGACCAGGTGGAGGACATCGGCCAAGTGATCCAGATGGTCAGAGTCAGCTAAACCTGGCCTTTCAGGCGTCAGGGTCTTTAGGCAACTCCTGCGAGGAACACGGCCATGAAGCTGGTCGTCCTGGCCGCGGTGTGGGTCCTGGGCCTGCTATTGGGTCTGGAGTTGGACCCATATCTGGCGGCCCTGTCCCTGTTCAGCCTGGCGGCGCTCATCCTGATTCCCATCTCCCGGAGGACCGGCTACTCTCCCTGGCCCGCTGTACTGGGCCTGGTCCTGAGCCTGGTAAGGGTTGAGGTCTCCCAGGACTTGGATGGGCTCGCCCCCTCAGATGGAACCGGTCCCGTTGTGGTCCGGGGAGTTGTGTCCACCGATCCGGAGCTATCCGGGCCGGGCGTGGAGATGGTGGTGTCCGTCCGGGCGGTGGACCTCGGACGGGGCTGGGAGGAGAAGACCGGCCGGGTCCAGGTGGTTGCGCGGCCGACCGCTGAGCTGGTTCAGGCTCGGGATGAGCCCTACTTCCGCTACGGGGACAGGCTGGAGCTTAGTGGAAGCCTCGAGGCTCCCCCTAAATTAGGCAACTTCGACTACCAGGCCTATCTGGCCGCCCAGGGTATTCACTCCATCATGTCCTTCCCGAAAGTCCGTGTAACCGGGGAAGGCCTGGGTGACCCGGCCCGGCGCGGCATCTACGACCTCAGGGGTGATGTCTCGCGGGGAATCGACCGGGCGCTGCCCGAGCCCCAGGCCTCCCTTTCCCAGGCCCTCCTCCTGGGGCTGAGGGGCCGACTCCCATCGGATGTGACAGAGGATTTCAGGTCAACCGGAACCTCCCACCTGCTGGCCATCTCAGGCGAATGTGTAACTCCCTCCGCCAGCAGTCCCTGTAACTCCGGGGTGAACTCCCAGGCAGTAACCGCAGATTTACGGTTCCGTCCTCGGCCCCATGCTTTTACAGTGACTGCCCGGAATACCTGACGGCACATCTTCCGTAGAGCGTCGTCACCAAGGTGGTCCATGATACTGGTGAGGTCCTGGTTAAGAAGGTCGAGAGCTTGTGCAAGATCGCCCTTAACATGGGCCTGGGTTTCTAAAGACTTGATGTGCCCCTCGGCCCGTTCGATTTTTTCGCGGGCATCCCTGACGAACTCAGACGCCTCGTCAGCTTGGATAATGCCCTTTACTGCAAGCTCCTGGATGCGCTTGAGCTCCATCTTCCCCTGTTGGATGGTCTCCCTGGCGTTATCCGCCTTGTCGCGGGACCCTTCCTGGGCCATCGCCTGGGCCTCTTCTTGCAGATACTCGTTGATGGGTAACCTTTCGGTGAATAGCTCAGCAAGGAAGGACACTATCGCCTTCCTGACAGTTTGCTCGTAAATAGCCCATCCTTTACAGACCGTTGTCCCATACCGGTGATAGTTGCTGCAGTTGTAGCTTCTTTGTTTCTCAGTGTAGGAGTGGTTGGGGTCCATACAGGCTACGGTCCGGCCCCCGCACTTGGGGCAGCGAAGGAGGCCGGAGAAGACGTAAGGGCTGCTTACAGATTTGGGTGGTATTACCGACCTTTCCCGTATCAAGCGCTGGATTCGGTTGAACTGCTCGAAGCTTATGATCTGCAGTTCCGGGTCGTGGCGGCTAATCGGCTGTGGTGTCTTCCCGGTGAGCTTGGTGGTCTTGCCCCAAGTAACAGTGCCTGTGTAGAGCTCGTCTTTCAGGATGGTATTTATGTCCAGGTCCCGGAACAGTCTCTCGGTGCGGTCTCCGTACTTGGCAGACCACTTCGGGGATTTACATGGTAGCCTGTAGCCCTGCTCATTCAGGCATATGGCCACTTTTTTCATAGACATCTGCTCATAAAGGTCAAAGATGAAGCGGACCACCTGTGCCTCCTGTGGGTTCACCACCAACTGGGCTCCAGGTACCTTCCGACCGGCCTTGGGTCCATCTTGGTACACCTCGGTCCAGTCATATCCTAGCCGCACGTAACGGGGCATATAATGTCCTTCCTTGGCGGTTTGGTACTGACCACGCCATACGTTCTCTCGGTTCTTTCGGGCGTGCAGCCAGTGGATGGCTTGCAAAATGTCCTGTATAGCTTCCCCGGTATCGCTGTCTTCGTACTTCTCGGTGGCATATTCGATTCGACCACCACCTTTCTTCAGCATGTCCACCAGGAGACGACGACGGATTACATCCCTCGCCAGCCGGTCCGAGCTCCAAGCAACCAGTACGAAGACTCTAGTCGCAGCAAGCTGCTTTATCCTGAGGAGGCCGGGTGTTTCCAAGGAGAGACCGCTGTGGCCAGGGTCAGTGACCTCCTCTAATACGTCGTAGCCCATCCGTTGACAGTACTCACGGCACTGTTCCTGCTGGAAGCGCAGACTGGTTCTGACGTCCTTAGCCTGCTCCTCGGTACTCACCCTGCTATAGATCACAGATTCCATATCATCCTTCCTCCACCGCAGATATCTCTGCAGACGCACCAGGATGCCCAGATAGGGCCGCTGTAGCCACAACAGGGTCTGTGGGACCCACCTCCATTCCCAGCGCCACTCTATCTTCCAGGAGCCTAGCCGGGGAGTATCTCTGGTGCTCCAGGATTGCCCTCCTCTGGGCTGCGTACTCAATGTACCTGGCAGTCATGGCCTGGGTACTGTGGCCCATGCTGACCCTGATGCTCTCGGTATCCATCCCGGCGATGGCGGTCCAGCACCCATAGGTGTTTCTCAAGGTATGGGGAGAGACCCGGACATGGTCCCACACAAGGTCCTTGGCCATCTCGGACATGACCGTCCTGAACCCCTGGGGTGCCAGTGGCCTACCGTCCCAGGTAGTGAAGAGGGCCGGACAGCGTTTCCTGGCCGGTAACTGGTCCCTTTCTGTCATGTAGGCCCCCATGGACACCAGTACCTGGGGTGATAGCCGTACGTAGCGCTCCTTGGAGCCCTTTCCAATGACCTTGACGATGCCCGACTCGTTGAGCGAGCTCCTCCCCAGTGCCAAGGCCTCAGAGATTCGTAATCCGGTGTCCAAGAGGAGCAGCAGGAGGGCGACGTTACGGGTAGCCAGGAAGGCGTCGGGGTTATGGCCCAGATACTCCATCATCTCCCGGACCTCTTCAGGGGTGAAGGGCCTGACCACCCTCCTAACCTCTCTGGGGGCCTCCACGCGGTCTGTGGGGCTGGATTTGATGTACCCCTGGGAAGCGCACCATCGGAGGAATGCCCGGATGATCCTGTAGTAGGAGGCCACAGAGTTGGGGGAGACATCCTGCTGGAGATGGGAGAGGTAGCGGCGCAGCAGAGCAGGGGTCATCCGCTGGAGAGTAACGTGACCGGAGAACCCCTGAAAACGCCCCAGGACCTCCGAATAGTCTCGGATCGTCTTGGGACTAGCTCCAGACGCATGCTTCGCCTCCAAAAATGTGGTTACTGCCTGGTCCAAGGAGTAGGTCGTCACGGCCCGCCTCCTGCATGGAGTTACCTACTATTATTATAACAGTAGGTTCTTGTCAGTGTCAACCTTCTGCCCATATAATAAAAACCATAGAACTGAAGGGAAGTGCATGTGATGCCGCAGATCATGATTAAAGGGTTCAGATGTGAGCGATGCGACCATGAATGGGTGCCCCGTGGTACCCGTAAGCCCACGATGTGCCCGAAATGCAAGAGCCCATATTGGGATAGGCCGCGCGAGAGAAACACGGGAACGAAGGAACCTAAGTAGACAGGGACCTATTCGCGACTTCGGTAGTGTTGACGGAGGCAGACTAATGGAAAAACTCTGCATCATTCTTGGAGCCGGTGCGTCTAACGATGTCTGGAATGGGTCGTCTCCTATTAATAGACAGGATTTCAAACCGCCCCTCGCGAAGGACCTGTTCGACCTCAATGCTAACAAAGCGTATTGGGAGGTGTTACAGCGTTATGGAGGAGCCCGAGTCATAGCCGACCTGCTGACGTCACATCTGGGTATCGGTGACTACAACATAGAGAAAGAACTGACTCACTATGCTCAACATCGTGACCGGCGCCTTCGGGAAGCCTACCGGCAAGTGCCTCCGTACTTGCGTGATTTACTCTTCAGATGCTCTACGACCTATACTGACGAGCCTGGGTGCTACGTTGAGCTACTGTCCGAGTTCTTGGCCGAACATCCACATGAAGTTCTATTCTTCGTTCTCAACTATGACGACCTACTGGAAAAGGCCATCACTAGCTTTGACACCACAATGGGTTTTGAACAGATCGGAGATTACGTCGCTAATGGCCGCCAAGCCAAGGTCGTTAAGCTGCATGGATCGATTAACTGGTTCACCACCTTCCCAACACACCAGACCAAAGATTGGGATGCCCTCTCTAGGGAGCTAGACATTTCGTCAAAACCGGCAGAGGAAGAGATCGTTGTAGATAACACTGTGGTTATCGTGAAAGAGAAACAGCGAAAAAGTAGGCGGAACGGTGACCGGTGGCTCTACCCACTTCTAACTGCGCCTCTTGCAGGCAAGGCCGTCGCTGACATTGTATGCCCTGAGTCCCACATTAACACGGCCAGAGAGTTCCTGGGTAGCTGCGAGAAATTCCTAGTCGTTGGCACCAGTGGGCTAGATGAAGACCTTTTATCCCTGCTAGAGAACTCAGTCCCGCCGTCGACACAGGCCAGGGTTCAGCTAGTGGGAGCAGGAAACGGAGCCCAGGAAGCCCTCCAGCGGTTTCAGAAGGTTGTGAGGGCGTTTAAGGGTCCGCGAGAAGCATCGCTCGTATTCGACAATGGCTTTCGTCAGTACCTGTCAAACGGTGACGCCAGCAGCTTCGCACAAAGGGAACTCTAGGGCCCAAGTGATCGCCATCAGACATCTCTTGTAGAGGTGTCGTTTTCCGGCCCCTAAGCGGGCCTGGGCAGTGATTCCTTACTAGTACTCAGTCAACCTGTGATTTGAAGGATATAGCCGATGGAGTTTCGCCCTAGCATCTTGGGTGTTGAAGCGCCAATGGATAGAGGCTCGGGCGGCGTTTCGCTCCCCCTCCAGGGCCTGAATTTCTCGGCGGAGGGCAGCCTCATCGGGGACACGCCTCCTCAGGCAAGATCGGGCCAGGACGCTGAACTCGATCTCCGCCATGTTGAGCCAACTGCCGTGTTTGGGGGTGTGGTGGAACTCCAGCCGCTTTACGATACGCCGGGCCTCAGGGGCAGGAAAGGCCTCGTACAGGGAAGCCGGGCGATGAGTGTTCAGGTTATCCAGAACAACTCGCACCACCGGGGCCTCCGGGTAGGCCTCATCCACCAACCAACGCATCTGACGGGCGAAGTCCTGCTGGGTCCGCCGCTGGGTGATGGCCACGTGTCTCCAGCCCTGCAGCGGCTCGCAGGTCAGGAACAGGTTCCGGGTGCCCTCCCTTCGGTACAAAGTAGTCCTGTCGCCGCGGCTGTCCCGGCTTCGCTGGGAGGGGCGGCCGTGGCTCGCTCAACAGCTGAGTCGAGGTCTCGTCAAAGCAGACCACCGGCCGCCGGGGGTCATAGGGCTCGGCATACAGGTCCAGCACATCCTCCATGGCTGCCACAAAGTCGGCGCTCACCTTAGGAATACACCATTCCTTCTTCTGCCACGGCTTAAGAACGTTTTTTTGAGCCGCTTGCGGATGCCTTCATGGGACATGGAGGGCACCAACCCTAGCTCTACCACTTTCCCGGCCAACAGCCGCAGGGTCCAGTGGTCGTGGCCCTCCGGCGCGGCGCTGCAGGCCAGGGCGATGAGGTGGGCCTCTCCCTTGTCGTCCAGCTTCCTCCGTGGCCTGGGCCTGGGCCTTTCCAGCAAAGCCCCCTTCATGCCCTCTTCAGCGAAACGCCGCTTGATGCGGAACACTGTGCCTACGGAGACGTCCAAGGCCTCAGACACCTTGGGAGCCTTCCAACCCTCATCGCTCTTTAGTAGAATCCTCGCCCGGGTCATCACACGAGCCCGGCTCTTCCCACTTCGAATCAATTGCTGGAGTTGTTCCCGGTCTTCCTGGTCCAAGCGCACCCTATACTTTTCCCGTCGTCCCATCACTGCCACCCCTTGGGTAGATTCTGTCTTCCCAAAGGGTAGCAACTTTGAGTGATTTCTTAAATAATTACCAACACCGAGTTGACTGAGTACTAGATGCCTGGTTCTGTCGATTATGAGCCAGGCCCTGAGGTTCAGATAACTGCAGTGGGGTGTAACTGAAGTGGTACAAGGCCAAAGCGACTTCGAGGTGCTCATCCGACATGCA